>URPH01000001.1 GCA_900549665.1 uncultured Lachnospiraceae bacterium
AAGCACTGTCATCCAGGATCAGGATCTCAGGCTCTCTGACCAGGGCTCTCGCAATGGTCAGACGCTGTCTCTGTCCACCGGAGAAATTCTTACCGTTCTGTGCCACAACAGCATCCAGCTTGCCGTCCTTGCCCTCTACGACTTCCGCTGCCTGTGCCAGCTCCAATGCTTTCCACATCTCTTCTTCGGTAGCGTCCGGTTTGCCCCATGCTAAATTACTACGAATCGTTCCCTTGAACAGAACCGCCTTCTGCGGTACGACACCGATGCGTCCACGCAATTCCTCATCACTCATGGTCCGGATATCTCTGCCTTCCAACAGGATCTCACCTTCTGTTGCCGGATAGAAACCGGGGCATAAAATCCCCAGGCGACGGTACTTTCGAGGCAAATGATCCCCCGATAATTGAAGGGTTTATTATTATAATCCCACCATAATTCTCCCAGGAAACGGATCATACCGACCCCTACCAGATACTCAAAGGCCGTAGCCAGGATAGCTCCCAGAAAATATAATTCCACAAGCTTATCACGCAGCGGACTTAAGATCAGATATCCCAGCACTCCGCCAAAACCATAGATCGGACAAAACGGTCCTTTGCCGAATCCGCGGTTGGTAAGCTTTCGATTACAAAATGACATATAGGTAGACTCCAGTGCCCATCCAAGAACACTGTACAATACAAATGCTGCTAACAGATGATAGATATCTGTTCCCAGTATTTCATAACTCCACATTTGATTTCCCTCACAAGTACAAAGTCCCCGGTGATCACGCCGAGGACTGTTGTTTAACATTAGTTATATTTACGTTTTCTT
Source organism: uncultured Lachnospiraceae bacterium (assembly GCA_900549665.1). Classification (GTDB taxonomy): domain Bacteria; phylum Bacillota; class Clostridia; order Lachnospirales; family Lachnospiraceae; genus UBA2882. Next base: position 820 of record URPH01000001.1, read on the forward strand.
GCTGCTTCAGACTTCTTCTTACGTTTTACGCTAGGCTTCTCGTAATGCTCTCTCTTACGAATCTCCTGCTGGATACCAGCCTTAGCGCAGCTTCTCTTGAAACGACGTAAAGCGCTATCTAAAGTCTCGTTCTCTTTTACGATTACGTTTGACATAAATCACACCTGACCTCCCTTCAGTCCCTTCAAGTATCACGACTGCTGGGTAATTATTATGCATACTTCGCATATGCACAATAGAAATTATAACACAATTCCATTATTCGTCAACAGTTTTTTCCTGATAATCCCAATAAAATATGAGATTTCATCAAAAATTATCGACAAATCGGTCTCTTAAGCGATCTGTCCGCTTAATACTTCAACTGCTTTTGCCAGTGCGTCATCAATTCCGGCCGGATTTTTGCCTCCTGCCTGTGCCATATTGGGACGGCCGCCACCGCCACCGCCGACCAGTGCAGCAACTCCTTTGATCAGGTTGCCGGCATGAGCCCCCTGTTTCATAGCTCCATCAGTAACCATTGCCACCAGATTGACCTTGCCGTCTGCATCAGAAGCAAGTAAAATAACGCCCTCACCGAGTTTTTCTTTTAACTGATCGCCCAGATCTCTCAAACCGTTCATATCAACGCCGCTTACTTTGGTAGCAAGAAGCTTAACGCCTTTGACATCCTGTACCTCATTCATAACATCGCCAAGTGCATTTTGTGCAGCCTTTGCCTTGAGTGATTCGTTTTCACTCTGCAGCTCTTTGATCTGTGCATTCAGGCTGTGGATCTTGTTGATCAGCTCTGCAGGTGTTGTTTTTGCTGCCTTTGCAGCTTCTGCAAGCTCTTTTTCAAGCTTTGCATAATATGCTGTGACATTAGCACCTGTAATCGCCTCTATACGACGTACGCCTGCGGCAGCGGAGCTTTCGGATACGATCTTAAAGGACTGGATTTCACCGGTATGGGATACATGTGTACCACCACAAAATTCCTTAGAAAAGTCTCCGACCGAAACGACGCGGACACTGTCTCCGTATTTTTCACCAAATAAAGCCATGGCGCCGGTCTTTTTAGCATCCTCAATGCTCATAACCTGTGTTGCGACATCAATATCTTCTGCAATCTTTTCATTGACGATTGCTTGGACTTTTTCGACTTCTTCTGCTGTCAGAGCCTGTCCGCAGCTAAAGTCAAATCTGGTACGGTCGCAGTCCTGATAAGAACCCTGCTGATGTACATCATCGCCCATAACCTCCTGCAATGCTGCCTGAAGCAAGTGGGTTGCTGTATGGTTACGGCAGGTGCTCATACGGTTCTTTGCATCTACACACAAAGAAGCAGTATCACCTTTTTTGATGGTTCCTGATGTAACAACACCGATATGTGCGATTCTGCCTTCCGGAAGCTTGACGGTATCTGTCACCTTAAACTCCCCATTGGCGGTCCTGATCACACCGATATCGCCCTTCTGTCCACCCATGGTAGCGTAGAAAGGTGTCTTTGCAACGATCACAGTACCTTCCCGTCCCTCCGACAGGCTGTCTGTAAGCTCTGTATCGGAAGCAAGTGCGATAATTTCCTGATCCAGTGTCAGCTTGTCATAGCCGACAAATTCACTCTTGATATCCTCTGATAAATCCTTGAATAAATCAGATTCATTTCCAAGCTTGGCCGAGAAATTCTGATTATCTCTGGCTTTCTGCTTCTGCTCCTCCATTGCTTTCGCAAATCCGTCTTCATCAACGGAAAGTCCCTCTTCTGCAGCCATTTCAACAGTCAGCTCAATTGGGAAACCAAAGGTATCATACAGATAAAATGCAGATTTACCGTCGATTGTCTTATTTTTAGCCTGAATATTTTCATCCAGAATCTTTTTAAATTCCTTCATACCATTTTCAAGTGTGCTCTCAAAACGTACGATTTCCTTATCCAGCTCCTTTAAGATAAAGTCTCTGTTTTTGATCAGATTCGGATAGCTGTTGTGATATACTTCATCAATATAAATCTTGGCAATATCCAGAAGGTTTTCTTTGGAAAGACCAAGGGTACGTCCATGTCTGACTGCACGGCGGATCAGTCTCCTGAGTACATATCCGGCACCCGCATTGGACGGTGTCAGTCTTGCTTCATCACCGATCAGCATCACGCCGGTACGCATATGATCTGCCAGAATACGCATGGATCTGGTCAGCTTTTCATCTTCTTCGTACTTGGTGCCTGACTGTTTTTCCACATAAGCAATAACCGGAGCAAACAGGTCCGTACGGTATACATCCTTGGTACCGTTTAAGAAGGCCAGATTTCGTTCCAGTCCCCATCCGGTATCCACGTTTTTCTGTGCAAGCGGAGTCAGATGACCGTCTTTGTGTTTTTCATACTGCATAAATACGTCATTACCAAGCTCTGTATATTTGCCACAGTCACAGCCGGGTCCGCAGTCAGGGCCACAGTCCGGAACATCGGCAATATAAAACATTTCACTGTCGGGACCGCAGGGACCGTATTCCAATCCCCACCAGTTGTCCTCTGCCGGCAGATAATATACATTTTCTTTTTTGAAACCGGATGCAATACGGCACTGTGCGCCTTCTTCATCACGGGGTGCATTGTCGTCCCCCGCAAATACGGTTGCTGCCAGATGGTCTCTGTCAAATCCATAAACCTGTGTCAGCAGCTCATAGCTCCAGTTGCAGCGGTCTTTCTTGAAATAATCTCCAAGACTCCAGCTTCCCATCATTTCAAAGAATGTGACATGGCTCTTGTCACCTACTGAGTCGATATCATTGGTGCGCACACAGCCCTGCACGTTGCAAAGTCTGGTTCCCATAGGATGCTTCTGACCTAAAAGATAAGGCATCAGAGGCTGCATGCCGGCAACATTAAACATAACACCGGTGGAACCGTCGGACACTAAAGACACAGCTCCCACATCCACATGTCCACGCTCTTTATAAAAATTAAGCCAACTGTTTCTCAATTCATCTGAAGTAAACTTCTTCATGATTTTTCCTCCAAAAAATGTATTTTCAAACAAATATCAGCCGGTACAAAAGGCTTTTTATGATATCCGTTTACGTGACACAAGCCACGCAGTAATACGTGGCATGGTCATGATCAATTCATAAAATCAAAATGTAAATTTGTCTGCAAAATATGCATCCAGATCGGCAATAGCAACTCTCTCCTGCTGCATGGTATCACGGTCTCTGACCGTTACGCACTGATCTGTTTCTGAATCAAAGTCATAAGTGATGCAGAACGGTGTGCCGATCTCATCCTGACGACGATATCTCTTACCGATGTTTCCTCTGTCATCAAATTCACAGTTGTATTTTTTGCATAACTGTGTATAGATAGCTTCTGCACCCTCGTTTAATTTCTTGGATAACGGAAGCACACCGATCTTAACCGGAGCAAGTGCCGGATGGAAATGCAAAACAGTACGCACATCGGGCTTATCCTCGGTTCCGATATTTTCTTCATCGTATGCTGCACATAAGAATGCAAGTACCACACGGTCAGCACCAAGTGAAGGCTCAATAACATAAGGGATGTATTTTTCACCCTTGGTATCGTCAAAGTAAGTCAGATCCTGTCCGGATGTATTTTGATGTTGGGTCAGATCGTAGTCAGTACGGTCTGCAATACCCCACAGCTCGCCCCATCCGATGGACGGGAATAAGTATTCGATATCGGTTGTTCCCTTGGAGTAGAAGCAAAGCTCTTCGGGATCGTGGTCACGAAGTCTCATTTCATCTTCCTTGATACCAAGACTTGTCAGCCAGTCACGGCAGAACCCTCTCCAGTACCGGAACCATTCCATATCCGTTCCGGGCTCGCAGAAAAATTCAAGCTCCATCTGTTCAAATTCTCTGGTACGGAATGTGAAGTTACCGGGAGTGATCTCATTACGGAAGGATTTACCGATCTGTCCGATACCAAACGGAATTTTCTTGCGTGAGGTTCTCTGTACATTTTTGAAGTTGACAAAGATACCCTGTGCTGTTTCGGGTCGTAAATATACTGTATTTTTGGCATCCTCGGTAACACCCTGGAATGTCTTGAACATAAGGTTGAACTGTCTGATATCGGTAAAGTTGTGCTTACCACAGGTAGGACAAGGAACATTGTTGTCCTCGATGAAGGCTTTCATCTCTTCCTGGCTGAATGCATCGATCGGTTTGCCAAGCTCAATTCCTTTTTCCTGCGCAAAGTCTTCGATCAGTTTATCGGCACGGAATCTTTCATGACATTCTTTACAATCCATCAAAGGATCAGCAAAGCCTGCAAGATGTCCGCTGGCTACCCATGTCTGGGGATTCATCAGAATTGCACAGTCAACACCAACGTTGTAAGGGCTTTCTGTGATAAATTTCTGCCACCATGCTTTTTTTACATTGTTTTTTAATTCAACACCCAGATTACCGTAATCCCATGTGTTGGCAAGACCTCCGTAGATTTCACTGCCGGGATAGATAAATCCTCTGGATTTTGCCAATGCCGCGATTTTGTCTAATGTTTTTTCCATTGTTATGCTCCTTATCTCATATCTGCTGCCGGATTTCTCCGCTCCGATAAAACCCTCAGCAGTTTTTATCATTTATAAATAATAACAGAATATCCGTCTGACTGTCCCACTGTCACAAGCCCGGATGCATCTACGGATGCACCGTCACTAAGATACCACACATCACCGGGTACCTCCACATCCACGGCTTCACTACAGATAACCACCATCTGTTCTGACTTGTCCTCATCAGATCCCTTTTCATCTGCAGACTGTGTACCGGCCTCTTTAAGATCACTCCACTCATATCCGTTTTGTCCGGCCTCTGAAATTGTTCCGACAAAAAAATCACAGTTGTGAATGGATGCATAATCCCGGTATGTCCGGTAAACCATCCTGGCCTTTATGGTCTGCGTATCTGTATCATAGTCAAAGGATTTCAGACTGACGACATCCTCACCGGAATCATGTTTCTCATTGTAGGCAGAAACCGTCTCTTCCATTTCCTGTCTGAGTTCATCTGCATCATAATAATCCTTGTCCAGTTTTTCGACAATATATTCGGTAATATCCTGATTTTTCCCGATACTCACGGTCGTCTTCGTAAAGTCTCTTTTCGAGGATAATACTCCTGAATTGCCACAGGCAGTCATCATCAGTATGAATGCGCACGCTATCATGAGCATTTTACTTTTTTTCATAATCTACCTCCACATACTTTTTCATTATAACGAACAGCTTTCAGATTTTCAACCTGCATTTTCGGATTAGTCCAAAGGATCAGTCTAAAGGGTCAATTCATGGGAAATGTCGCATTTAAAATATCCAGACTGTGGAATACATGCCCCATAAAGCTTTTCCGATATTCCCTGACGCACATTGAAAGCTCTGAAAGAACTTCTTTTGATACCACAAATGTATACAGCTTATCCAGTCCGCTTTTTACCACATAATCAATTGTATATACCGCATCCGAAGACAGCTCCCATTCTGTCCGGATTCCCGGAAATTCACCATTGACCACCAATGCTTTTATTTCAAATATGTACATTACAAGCTCATTCGGAATGGAGCTTATGGAAAGTGCCCTTAAGGACTGATACAAAAGCTTCAGCATCTCTTTTTCATCATTGTTTTCTCTTGTATAGTAATCAGCCACTTCCAGAAAGTACATCCCATACATGGCCCCTTCCAGATCTTCACGGAAGGAATCGAAATAATTGGAAATATCCGCATCCACCAGTGTATAGGAGCTTTTTCCCTCATATAATTTGAATGTACCAAAACAAAACGGATTGGTCCTTGCCATCAGCTTGCTTCCGGGACGCCTTGCGCCTCTGGCAAATGCAGCAATTTTACCGCGCTCTCTGGTAAGAATGGTCACACGTTTATCATATTCTCCCATCGGGGCACACTTTACAACCAGTCCCATTACTTCTACATATTCCTGCATCCTGCGTTGAATCTTCTTTCTGTATCTGTTCTATTCCATGTCTGTGCATCGTCTGTTTCAGGTCTTCATCCCTGTGCGCACAGTAAGTCAGATAATCCCTGATACTCCCCGTCATACAAAAATGCTGCCATCCGTCATCTATCATAAAAGTATCCTCCGCGTTTATAAAATCATCGTATGCTTGTAAATACTATGTTCTGCTTTTGCGGAATTTCTATGCAGCATTTCTATAAAAATGAAACGGTAATTTTTACATAATCATAAATCGATTTCCTTTTGATTGTATCCGAAATTTTTGAGCAGGTAATCACTGTCGCGCCAGTCTTTTTTGACCTTGACCCAGAGCTTTAGATTGACACGGCACTGCATCATATCTTCGATTCCATGACGCGCATTGGTGCCGATCTTTTTTAACATCTGACCACCTTTCCCGATAATGATCCCCTTGTGGGAATCCTTTTCACAGATGATTGTCGCTTCGATATCCACGATTTTTTTACTGACCTTCATCTGTTCTACGGATACGGCAATTCCGTGCGGGATCTCGTCATCTAAAATGCGCAATGCCTGCTCTCTGATAAGCTCTGCGACGATCTGTCTCTGCGGCTGGTCCGTCACAGTATCCTCATCATAAAACATCGGTCCGTACGGAAGAAATGAAAAGATTGCATCCAGTACTTCCTTGGTACCGTCTCCGTTGAAAGCGCTGATCGGAATGATCTGGTCAAAATCCATTTCCTTGCGGTAAGCATCAATGATGGGAAGCAGCTCTTCTTTTTGAGCCAGCATATCAATCTTGTTGATCAGCAATATAACCGGAACGCCGGCCTTTTTGAGCTGTTCGATGATGTGCTTGTCTCCGGCACCGATAAAGGTCGAGGGCTCCACTAAAAACAGGATCACGTCCACTTCCTTGAGCGTATGCTCTGCTACATGCACCATATAATCTCCAAGCTTATTTTTGGCCTTGTGGATACCGGGTGTGTCCAAAAAAACGATCTGTCCCCGGTCGTCTGTATAAACGGTCTGGATCTTATTGCGGGTCGTCTGCGGCTTTTTGGATGTGATCGCTATCTTCTGCCCGATCAGATTGTTCATCAATGTTGATTTGCCTACATTCGGTCTTCCGATCAGTGTGGCAAATCCACTCTTTGTTGTTTCTTCCATATTGTTCTCCATGTTTTTATCCTTCTACGAGATTGTAGAGTCCGTCAAATAAATCCTGATTGTCCTTCATCTTTTCTTCTGCACCGATCACACAGAATGCATGCTCATCCATGAATGCTGCAATATGATCGCCTAAAGCATTGATCTCCTTGACACCGGTGTTTAAAAGCTCATCCCGCTCTTTTTGTTCATCCTCAAGACTCCATTCTGAAAAATATGCAGTCATGGAACGCAGACCCTTTGCCTGCGGTGTAAGCGGTGTATCCTTGTCGCTGACAGCTCCGATCACATATTTGGTCATCGTATCTTCATCAGCCTTGTAATTGCGGATATAATCTGCCGCATTTTCATAGATGTCCACAGTTTCCTTTAAATTGGGATCCCGGTAAGATACAAAGCTGCATTCACCGGTCCTGCGGAAGGCACTCATACAGCCATATGCCCCGCCCTTGACGCGGACATTCAGCCACAAATAATCATAGCCCATCATAACACGCAAAACGGCAAGCGAACCCGTATAAGAAAGCCCCTTCTTTTTGTAATTGCCGCTTCTGCACACAAACTGTACCGAACCGGAGGTCTTGAAGCCTTCATTCTTTTTGGATAAAGAAATCTGCAGTGTATGTTTCTCTACCGGATCGGTATAAAGCTTCTTTGTAAATGCAGGAATTCTGTCAAGCACCTCGAAAAGTCCTTCCTTTGTTCCTGTATAATCGACCATGAAGTTTTCAGGGCGACAAATTTTATGCAGCATAAGCTGCAGCTTTTCTATAAAAGCATCGGACTCGGCATCAAAGTCGCGGATAAAACGGCATAAGTTCTGATAAAATGCAATCCCGCCTAAAGCTTCCTCAATATAAGCAAGCTTATCATAATAGGAATTGGCCCTAAGCTGCGCTGTCACATGCCCTGAACTCATAAACTGTGCCTCTTTTTTGGACTTGGTCTCTTCCAAAATCTCCAACAGACGCTTTTTGTCGGTAAAGATTGTCTCAAACAGCATTTCCTCAATCAGGTCAAAGGCCTCTTTGGTCTCACCATACAAGGTCTTTGCCTTGCATTCAAAATGCAGGCGGAATTTATCACTATCCTTGGAATTGCCATAAATATTGATGCAGGGGACGATGCCGCCTGTTTTCATAAATACTTCATTGAAATATGCACCATAATCGTGACGCTTTGTATCCATCATGCCGACAACAAGCTTTAATACGCCAAGCACAAACAGCTCATCTTCACTGATTCCGTCTATGTTGAAGATCAGTCTTGTATAGGAAACGCCGTTTGTGAAAATATCATGGAACAGCACATCGGTCGCTCCTGCTTTTACAAGCTCATTGACAAACGGCTCTGCTTCTTTTTTCAGATCGTTTCTGCCAAGCATCGGGATCTTTTTGAGATTTTCTTTGGAATCCTCTGATTCCTGATACTCTGCCAGCTCCTTGGTCTGACGTACCAGCTCTTCTACCTCTTTTTCACTTAAGGATGCCTTGTAATCCGCAAGCTTCTTTGCAAGCTCTTTTTCCTTGAAGGTATTGAGACCCTTGTGCGGAACGACGCAGACATATGCCTTGTGCGGATTGTCAAGCAGATAGTCCTTTACAAGCTTTTCATAATAATCTGTATCGATCTTTTCTTTGAGAATGCGGTAGGTATCTCCTGCCTCAATATGAAGGAACGGCTCGTTTTCATCATAGATCCAGCTGTCAAGCATCTGCAGTCCGTACATCAGTCCCTTGGGATAGGAACCAAAATCCGCCTCTCTGTAACGAAATTCAAATAGGTTTAAGGCTGCCTTTAAGGCATTTTTATCAATGCCCTGCTCTACTGCTTTTTTCAGCTCAGCTTCTATAATATCCAGAAATTCCTGCTTTTGGGAAAGTTCTGCATTTTTGGACACAATGGAAAAATACGGCTGGTAGACACCGTTATCAAAGCCGCCATAGCTCTCCGTTCCGATTCCCTTCTGTAACAGAGCTTTTTTGACCGGAGCTCCGGGTGCGGAGCAAAGTGCATAATCAAGTATCTGAAAGGCAATATAACGCTCCGCATCCAGCACATTGCCGATCACCGCATTGTAGGATAAATAGGTATTGTGCTCCGTGGATTCCTGCTCTGTAATGGAATACTCCCTGACGATATCAAGAGGCTTGTCAAAGGCTTTCTGCTCTGCGATTGCAGAATCAACCTTCTGATCATCAAAGGCTGACAGATACTCCTTATCAAGCCATCTTAACTTTTCTTCCATATCCATGTCCCCGTACAGATAAATATAGCTGTTGGATGGATGGTAATATTTTTGATGAAAAGCGATAAATTCCTCATAAGTCAGGTTGGGGATATCATCGGGATCTCCGCCCGATTCATTGGCGTATGTGTTGTCCGGAAACAAAGAATTGAGGATGGCGCGGTCCAAAACATCATCCGGAGAAGAAAACGCGCCCTTCATTTCATTGTATACAACACCATTGATCTTGACAGGATCAGCCGCATCTTCAATCTCATAATGCCAGCCCTCCTGCTTAAAGATTTTGCTTTCTTTGTAAATATTGGGATAAAAAACAGCATCCAGATAGACATCCATCAGATTCTGAAAATCCTTGTCATTGCAGCTTGCTACCGGATATAATGTCTTGTCGGGATAGGTCATGGCATTTAAAAAAGTATTTAACGATCCCTTTACAAGCTCCACAAACGGATCCTTTACCGGAAATTTGCGCGATCCGCATAAAACAGAATGCTCCATGATATGGGCAACTCCGGTGCTGTTATCAGGCGTTGTACGAAAGCCGATATAAAAAACCTTATTGTCATCATCATTTGATAAAAGCACGATCCTTGCACCGCTTTTTTTGTGTCTGAGTAACACTCCCTCCGAATTGAGATCCGGAAGCTCCTCATTTTTTAATACTTCATATTCCTTGAGCATATCCAAATTCATGTTGTCATGGTCTCCTTATACATGCAAAAGCATCATATTTCGTTTTTTCATGCTGATCTCCTGCACCATATACCGGTCGGGATGCGCATGCAGTTCTTCATTGTTCATAAAATCGCGCAATGAATAATCCTTTATATCATAGGTTTCCTTCATTTTTCCTTTTTTATCCGTTTTTCTGATAAGACAGATCACCTTGATGCTGATACGAAGCTGCTTATAAGCCATATAGCTGACCGAATCCTCTTTCAAAGCCAGTAAATGCTCCGCGATCGTCGTATCGGGAGATACCTCCTTAAAAAAAATACGGTATACGGCATCCTTGATTTTGCAGGGCACATCATCATAATCGGCAAGATCCTGATACGTCATCCGTGCACCAAGATATACGTTGGAAAAATCCTGTATCGCATATTTATAATCTTCATCCTGAAATTCCATTGCCATTGTCATCTTCTCCTATATCCAGTGTATCAATCTGTTTGCCGCTCCATTTATAGGCCTGTATGATCTCATCCTCTGTAAAATCGGTCTCGGCAGCAAGCTCGGCCGGAGTGACCTTCCGTCTCATATCCTGATACAGCTCTTCTGCAGCATCAGCCACCTGTACGACACGTTCCAGGATCTTTGCATCGGCTTCCTTTTTATCCGATTCGGATGAAATCAGCACTTCCATGGCATCCATGATTATTTTGGCAATATAACCGTCCGCATCCTCTGCCCTGTCAATACAGCCTGCCATGGACACGGCCGCAGTCAGCGCCACATTTCCCTCTCCGATCAGATCCTCAAGCAATACATTCTGACCGACATAGAGCTTGGCGATCTCCACAACCTTTGGCAGATATACCTCAACCAGCTTTTGCTGTGCTTTTGGATCATCCTCCATCGCCAGCATGATCAGATTATCTTTTTCTGCATCGGAAACAACCGGCAGTCCCTCCAGCTCTTCCATAAACATACCGAGAAAATCCCTGTCGTCATCGCTTAATGCCTCATCCGGATCAAACCCATCATCTATACGAATCAGATTTTTCTGCAGATATTCATGAATAAAGGGCATTTTGTCCTCGGCAATTTCCGTCTCGGAAAAGGCCTCATTGATCTGATCGGATGAAAGCCGGCTGCCCTGATTTTTCCCAAGCCTTACCAGCGCACTGAGTTCTTTTACAAAAATTTCTTCCTGTTTCATATTGCATTTCCCATCTTTTTATTTTTTTATAATATCATTTGCCTTGCTTCATTGTCCCGGTGTCTCTCAGACATCATTTTTAATGTGCGTATGAGTATAAATATGCTTGGAGCAATATTCATAATTCCCATCGCATTTGGAACAAAATCGAAAGGTCTCATCCGGATCCGTTTCCTCGGTACGTCCGCAGATCGCACATTTGTGCCTTGTGATGCTCTTTGGTCGAATTGTCTTTTTATGGAATTCTCTCTGTCTCTTCATCTGTGCCGGCGTCCGGAAGCTTTTTCTTGTAATAATAAAGAACACAAGAACATTGAGCAAAGAGAACAAAATAACGGTTCCTTTGACAATTCCGTAAAATACGTTGGATGAAAAAGCCGTAAAGATCGTATAAGCCATGATCAGTACATAGAAAATACCAAGCACCTTTGCCTTGATCGGAATGACAAACATAAATAACATCTGGGAATCCGGAAATGTGATGGCAAATGCCAAAAAGATAGACATACTGATATAGTATGTGCTGAACATGTAGGAATACCCGGATGACATTACACTCATATAGTCAATACCGGCAGCCAGTGCTCCCGATCCGCTCCCGATAAAAAATGTAATAATATACAAAATAACGGCTCCAAGAAGTGTAAAGATAATTCCCATAAACATAAAGACATTGTAACGAAATGTCCCCCACGTCCGCTCTAACAGTGTTCCTATGCTAAAATAACAGTACAGCATCACAAGGGTAAACAGATCAAAGCTTCCCGGCGGAATGAGAAGCCAGGTCACAATTCTCCATACCTGCCCATGTAAAACCGCATAAATATCCAGTGTCAGATATCCGATCAGATTGCTGATTGCCGGATTGTAATTGGCAGAAAGCTGTAAAAGATACCCTATGGCATAGCATACGATCAGATATAATGTCAGATTGGGTATCGCATACTTTCCGTATTTTTGTTCTAATTTTGTAAACCACAACATATAACTACCTCGATTAGTCTGAATTTTCACATACTGTTTTATTTTATCATGCCATTTTTTTTGTGTAAACATTGGACGAAAATTTTCCAATTTCTTTATAATTTATTAAGACTTTACACAATTGAACTTTTGATTTTCCTGTCGTATAATATCAACGTGCGTCGAAAGCACATTATATATAAATAAGTAACAATACTTTTTTAAGGAGTGAAATCATGAGTGAGCAAGCATACACCTTGGGAATTGATATCGGTTCCACAACTGTAAAAATTGCAATCTTAGATGAGCAATACAATATCCGGTTTTCCGACTACAAAAGACACTTTGCCAACATTCAGGAAACATTGTCCGATCTGTTACAGGAAGCAAACGCAAAGCTTGGTGACATCACGGTCCATCCGATGATCACCGGCTCCGGCGGACTGACTCTTGCCAACCACCTCGGTGTTCCTTTTACGCAGGAGGTTATCGCTGTATCAACCGCACTGACCAAAGAGGCACCACAGACAGATGTTGCCATTGAGCTTGGTGGAGAGGATGCCAAGATCATATATTTTGAAGGCGGCAATATCGAACAGCGAATGAACGGTATCTGCGCCGGCGGTACCGGTTCTTTCATCGACCAGATGGCGTCCTTACTTCAGACGGATGCGACCGGTCTTAACGAGTATGCCAAAAATTACCAGTCACTTTACACCATCGCAGCGCGCTGTGGTGTATTTGCCAAAACGGATATTCAGCCACTGATCAACGACGGTGCTACCAGAGAAGATCTGTCTGCTTCTATTTTTCAGGCTGTTGTCAACCAGACGATTTCCGGTCTTGCCTGTGGCAAACCAATCCGAGGACATGTAGCCTTTTTAGGCGGTCCTTTACACTTTTTATCTGAATTAAAGGCTGCCTTTATCCGCACCCTGAAGTTAGATGATGAGCACATTGTCTCTCCTGACAATTCCCATCTGTTCGCCGCGATCGGTTCAGCTCTCAATGCCAAGGAAGAGGTATCTTTTGCACTTTCTGATCTGATCGGCAAATTATCTTCCGGCATCAAAATGGAATTTGAAGTAGAACGACTGGATCCCTTATTTGAAGACGAGGATGACTACAATGCCTTTAGCGCACGTCACAGCCGAAGCCGTGTCGGCACCGGCAGCCTCAAAGACTATCAGGGAAACTGTTATCTTGGGATTGACGCCGGTTCTACCACCACAAAGCTTGCGCTGATCGGTGAAAACGGACAGCTTTTGGCTTCCTTTTACAGCAGCAACAACGGCAATCCGTTAGCAACCGCCATCTCTGCCATCTGCGATATTTATCAAAAGCTGCCGGCAGGTGCCAAAATCGCACATTCCTGCTCTACCGGATACGGTGAAGCCCTGATGAAGGCGGCTTTCTTACTTGACGAAGGCGAAGTAGAAACCGTAGCCCACTACTACGCCGCTGCTTTCTTTTCACCGGATGTGGACTGTATCCTCGATATCGGCGGACAGGACATGAAATGTATCAAGATCAAAAATCACACGGTTGACAGTGTACAGCTCAATGAGGCCTGCTCTTCCGGATGTGGTTCCTTTATTGAAACCTTTGCACATTCCCTTAATTTCAGTGTACAGGATTTTGCCAAAGAAGCTTTATTTGCGAAACACCCCATTGACCTTGGTACCCGCTGTACCGTATTTATGAATTCCAAGGTAAAACAGGCACAGAAGGAAGGCGCTTCCGTATCGGATATCTCTGCCGGACTTGCCTACTCTGTTATCAAAAATGCACTTTTCAAGGTTATCAAGGTATCCGATGCATCCGAGCTTGGTAAAAAGATCGTTGTACAGGGTGGAACCTTCTACAATGACGCAGTCCTGCGAAGCTTTGAAAAGATTGCCGACTGTGAAGCGGTCCGTCCCGACATTGCCGGTATCATGGGTGCTTTCGGAGCTGCCCTGATTGCCAAGGAACGTTATCATGAAAAACAGGATGCAGGCTGTCCCGCAGAAAAAGAAACAACCATGCTCTCCTATGAAAAAATAAAATCACTGGAATATACGACCAGCATGGCAAAATGCCGCGGCTGTACCAACAACTGCCGTCTGACCATCAACCGTTTCTCCGGCGGCCGTCAGTATATATCCGGCAACCGCTGCGAAAAAGGTATCGGCAAGGAAAAAAATGCCAACCATCTGCCCAACTTATTTGAATACAAAAACCAGAGATATTTTGACTACGAACCCCTGAGCATCGATATGGCCAAGCGTGGCGAGGTCGGCATTCCCCGTGTCCTCAACATGTACGAAAACTATCCGTTCTGGTTTACATTTTTTACAAAATTAAAATACCGTGTGGTACTCTCTCCGCAGTCCACACACAAGATTTATGAGCTTGGAATCGAATCCATTCCCAGCGAATCCGAGTGTTACCCTGCCAAGTTAGCGCACGGACATGTTACCTGGCTGATCCGTCAGGGTGTAAAATACATCTTCTATCCGGCTCTGTTTTATGAGCGTGACGAAGTAGAAGACGCTACCAACCATTACAACTGTCCGATTGTTACCTCTTATTCCGAAAACATCAAAAACAATGTAGAGGAAATCAACCGCGGCGATATCAAGTTCCAGAATCCGTTTATGAGCTTCCGCGACGAGGAGACTATTTTACAGGGACTTCGGGATTCCTTTTTGGACATTCCGGTACCCGAATTAAAAGAAGCCATTCACGCCGGATTTACCGAGCTTGCCAATGCCCGTGAAGACATGCGCAAAAAAGGCGAGGAAACCCTGCAGTATTTAAAAGATACCGGCAGACGCGGCATTGTACTGGCCGGCCGTCCTTATCATATTGATCCCGAAATCAACCATGGTATTCCGGAGCTGATCAATTCCTATGATATTGCGGTACTGACCGAGGACAGCATTTCACATCTGGGTAAACCGGAGCGTCCGCTTATCGTATCCGACCAGTGGATGTACCATTCCAGACTCTATGCTGCTGCTTCATTTGTACGCACACAGGACAATCTGGATCTGATCCAGCTCAACTCCTTTGGCTGTGGACTGGATGCCGTTACAACCGATCAGGTCAACGATATCCTTTCCGGCTCAGGCAAGATCTACACCTGTTTAAAGATTGATGAGGTCAACAACTTAGGAGCTGCCCGAATCCGTGTCAGATCCTTAATCGCGGCTCTCCGTGTCAAGGAACAGAAAAAAGAAAAGCGTGAGATTCACTCAACAGCCATGAACCGTGTTGTCTTTACGGAAGATATGCGCAAAGACTATACCATTCTGTGTCCTCAGATGTCTCCGATCCACTTTGATGTCATGCAGCCGGCCTTTGCCGCAGGCGGATATCATTTTGAGGTTATTCCTGAAAACAACAGACATGCTGTTGATACCGGATTGAAATATGTCAACAACGATGCCTGCTATCCGTCCTTAATCGTCGTAGGACAGATCATGAATGCCTTAAACTCCGGCCGTTATGACCTGAATAAGGTTGCTGTCATGATCACTCAGACCGGTGGTGGCTGTCGTGCGACCAACTATATCGGATTTATCCGGAGAGCTTTAGCCAAGGCCGGCATGGAGCAGATTCCGGTTATCTCCCTCAACCTCAATGGTATCGAAACCAACCCCGGATTTAAGCTCGACCTCAATTTAGGTCTCCGTGTCGCATATGCCGGTGTATTTGGCGATTTATTCATGCGCTGTCTCTACCGTATGCGTCCTTATGAAAAAGTAAAGGGTGAGGCCAATGCCGTTCATGAAAAATGGCTCAAACGCTGTCAGGCCTTTGTCAGCAGCAAACATCCTTCCTTCTTTACCTACCGTAAGATGTGCCGCGAGATCGTCGAAGATTTTGACCGCATTCCGATTACGGATGAGAAAAAGCCGCGTGTCGGAATCGTCGGAGAAATTTTGGTTAAATTCCTGCCGGAGGCCAACAACCATTTAGCAGACCTTCTGGAGGCAGAAGGTGCCGAAGCCGTATGTCCGGATCTGATCGACTTTTTGATGTACTGCTTCTACAACCAGATATACAAGGCAAAACACTTAGGCACCTCCAAAAAATCAGCCCACAATGCCAGACTTGGTATTTATGTTGTTGACCGCTTCCGCGGTGCCGGTATCAAGGCCTTAAAAAAGAGCAAACACTTTGATCCGCCGGCCAATATCTTTACCTTGGTTGATTATGCCAAGGATATTGTTTCCATCGGCAACCAGACCGGTGAAGGCTGGTTCTTAACCGGTGAGATGCTGGAGCTGATTCATTCCGGCACTCCCAATATTGTATGTACACAGCCCTTTGGCTGCCTGCCCAACCACATTGTAGGTAAAGGCGTTATCAAAGAGCTCCGCAGACAGTATCCGTCAAGCAATATCGTGGCCATTGATTATGATCCGGGTGCCAGTGAGGTTAATCAGTTGAACCGTATCAAGCTGATGCTCTCTACGGCGTTTAAAAACCTCGATCAGGAAAATCAATAATTTTCCGTTTTAGTATTTTAAATACATAACAAAAAACAAAAAAATGTATCTTCCGGTTTGGAAGATACATTTTTTTATTTCATTATTTAGATTATTTATCATGCATTGTCCTGACTGCCAAAGTATTTCTGGGTAAAATTCCAGGAATCCCTGCACATGCGCTCCAAATCATATTGAGCTTCCCAGCCAAGCTCATTTTTGGCTTTATCCGGGTTGGCATAGCAGGTAGCAATGTCACCGGCACGTCTTGGCTTGATCTCATAAGGGATCGTAACGCCATTTGCCTTTTCAAATGCTTTTACAATATCCAGTACAGAATATCCTTTTCCGGTTCCCAAATTGTAAATATTGACACCTGTGGAATTTACGACCTTGTTGAGGGCATTGACATGTCCCTTTGCCAGATCCACAACATGGATATAATCTCTTACGCCTGTGCCATCCGGTGTATCATAGTCATTGCCAAACACACCGAGCTTTTCCAGTCTGCCAATGGCAACCTGTGTGATATAAGGCATCAGGTTGTTTGGGATGCCGTTCGGAACCTCTCCGATCAGGCCGCTTTCATGTGCACCGATGGGATTGAAATAACGAAGCAGTACAACGCTCCACTCCGGATCCGGTACACACAGATCACTTAAGATGCGCTCCAAAAACAGCTTGGTCGTGCCGTACGGATTGGTCGTACTAAGCGGGAAATCCTCTGTGATCGGCACAGTCTTTGGTGAACCGTAAACGGTTGCCGAAGAACTGAAGATAATCCTCTTGCATCCATATTCTGCCATAAGTTCGCATAAATTCATCGTACCGGTCAGATTGTTCTGATAATATTCCAAAGGCTTCTGGACAGATTCGCCGACTGCCTTTAATCCTGCAAAATGAATAACCGCATCAAATTTGTGCTCTTCAAAGATTGGTCTTAACTCTTCCTTGTGAAGCATGTCCGCCTCATAAAAAACAACCTTTTTGCCGGATATTTTTTCGATCTTATCGACAACATCCCTCTTGGAATTGTATAAATTGTCGAAGATAACAACCTCATATCCTTTTTCTAAAAGCTCCACACAAGTATGGGAACCAATAAAACCGGTTCCTCCGGTAACCAAAACTTTCATCTTTTTCCTCCTAAAAGTACTTATTGCTGCACGATAACATCCTCTAAACGGTAGCACTTTTTATCGCGCTCTTTTGCTTTTTTAATCTGAAAATCACAGACTGCCCGGTCTTGGGAATTTTCGAAAGTACAGTTTTTTGCAAATTCCACGACTTCATCATACATGCCGCTTCTCCTTAAAATATCCAGGATACGAAGCATAAAATCCGGCAGTTCACGCCTGGACAACATCAAACCGTCTACTTCATTGTAGCACTTTAATGCCCGTTTTCTGCATACGATTGCAAGTGCATCCATCTTTTCATCATCACATGCCCATGCGGCACATAAAAAATTATCTCCTGCCCTGCGGTAATCGTCGCAGTGCTTATAGATCAGTGCTATTTTGACAAAGCGCTTGGCCAGTTCGGGAAGTCCGGCTATATTGCCGCAATTCACATATTCTTTGGAGTCAATGAATTTTTCTTCGTATTCCGGCATCTTTTCTGATGTAGAAAAAACATTACGGCAATAATCACATTTTTTGATCCATAACGGCATCGCACTACGGCGCACCTCTGCAGGTCTGAAATCCAGATCCGGACCACCCTGCTGGGATCCCATGGCAAGATATGTGACCTCATTGACCCTGCCACAGATATTGCACTTCATGCTCTTTACATCAAACTTAGACATTCTTTCGTCCTCCAAACCTATCTATCTGTGATAATCACTAAACTGTATTATATGATATCAGGGTCAAAAGGTCAAAAAGTCGTTCGCGCTTGTGCGATAAGACTTTTGAGCTTGGACCCGCCAAACATGAGAAAGTAGCGATTTACACAGCAACTGACATTATTATATCATTTATTGACATATTTATCTATATAGGCGGTTTCGGATTTTGTGATAAATTGTATATTTTCACATACCATACTGTTTTTTATGAATGTTTCCTGTCTCACGCATATATTTCAGGCCTGCACACCACCGTATTCATATCCGAGCTCTTCGATCACTTCTTTGAGCTTGTTTTCATCCGGTCTGGACGTACAGGTCATGGTTACTGTATTTTTTTCGTGATCTGCCACAACACCCTCGATTCCATCCATTTTTTCAAGTGCTTTTTTTACGGTTGCTTCACAATGTCCGCACATCATACCTCTTACTTCGATTACTTCTGTCATAGTCTTGTTCTCCTTTTCTGTTTCCTTTTCTTTTTTCTGTTCTTTTTCTTTTTTTGGTTCTTTTTTATTGTTTCTGACCTTATCATGTCTGCTGTCATACAAGGCGCAAAAATTAAGACGCAATGCATTGGTCACGACGCAGAAGCTTGATAAGCTCATCGCCGCAGCTGCAAACATCGGATTTAATTCCCAATGGAATAAGGGTGTAAACACACCGGCTGCCAGAGGAATACCGATCGTATTGTATATAAATGCCCAAAACAGATTTTCATGAATGTTACGGAGTGTAGAACGGCTCAACCGGATTGCGGCGGGTACATCTACCAGCGTATCCTTCATCAGTACAATATCCGCTGCATCGATCGCCACATCCGTTCCGGCTCCGATCGCAATACCGACATCCGCACTTGTAAGAGCAGGTGCGTCATTGATACCGTCACCAACCATGGCTACCTTGCCGATCTTCTGATATTTCTTTACAACCGCTTCCTTTCCGTCAGGCAGTACATCTGCGATCACTTCATCCACGCCGGCAGCTCTTCCGATTGCCTTTGCGGTATTTTCATGATCTCCGGTTAACATCACAACCTTGATGCCCATGCCTTTTAGTTCGGAAACAGCTTTTGCACCATCCGCTTTGATAACATCAGCTACTGCTATCATACCAAGAAGCTTTGCTTTCTTCCAGAAAAACATGACGGTCTTTCCATCCTTGGCATAGTCTTCGTACTGTGCCTTGACCTCTGCGGAAAGTGATAAAAACTGCCTGGCGTAATTTTCATTTCCCCCATAGCATGCCACACCATCAACCGTACCGGATACTCCGTTTCCGGGCTTATTTTCAAAATCAGTTACCTGATATTCCTGTACTCCGTTCTGCTTTGCATATTCCTTGATCGCACCTGCCAAAGGATGCTCACTGTACTGCTCCAATGAGTAAGCCACTGCTAACAGCTCTTCCTGTGCCGTATCCTCTATCGCCTGTATATCAGTTACCTTCGGCTTACCAATCGTAATCGTACCGGTCTTGTCCATGATCACAATATCCGTTTTACCGGCACTTTCCAATGAAGCCGCTGTTTTAAACAGGATACCGTTTTTAGCGGCGACACCGTTGCCGACCATGATCGCAACCGGTGTGGCAAGTCCCAATGCACACGGACAGCTGATAACAAGGACTGCAATTCCTCTGGCCAGCGCATGTCCGATCGGATGTCCCGCCAAGAGCCAGCAGATCACGGTGATGGCTGCGATCCCCAATACTGCCGGTACAAATACACCGGATACCTTATCTGCTATTTTTGCAATCGGAGCCTTGGTTGCCGCTGCATCGGAAACCATCTGGATGATCTGCGAAAATGTAGTATCCTCTCCAACCCTTGTAGCCTCACACTTTAAAAAGCCGGACTGATTGATGGTTGCAGCCGACACCCTGTCACCGGGTGCCTTATCAACCGGAATACTTTCCCCGGTCAGGGATGATTCATTTACGGCACTCTTTCCTTCTTTGACAACACCATCTGCCGGAATCGCTTCTCCGGGCTTTACCAAAAAACAGTCGCCGATAGCCAGCTCATCTGCCGCTACTTCGATCTCTTCTCCATCTCTTAACAAAACAGCGGTCTTTGGTGTGATCTTCATAAGACTTTTTAGAGCATCCGTAGTCTTTCCTTTGGAATAAGATTCCAGCATTTTTCCGACCGTGATCAGTGTCAGTATCGTAGCAGCCGATTCAAAATAAAATGCATCCATATGCTGCATATTCATGGCTTCACCGTGTCCCTGTGATCCGGTCATGCCAAATAAAACAACGGTACTGTACACAAAGGCTGCACCGGCTCCCAATGCTACCAGCGTATCCATGGACGGCGCCTTATGAAGCAGGGATTTAAAACCACTGACAAAAAAGCGCTGGTTGATGACCATGATAATCACGGTCAATAACAACTGCAATAATCCCATACCGACGGGATTGTTATCCACAAAAGCCGGTAACGGCCATCCAAACAGCATATTTCCCATAGAAAAATACATGAGGATCAGCCAGAATATCAGGGACGCGATCAGACGTTTTTTCATCCTGGGTGTTTCTGTATCTTTCAGTGCATCCTCCATACCGGCTCCTGCGTCCGAATGTCCGGACGAAGCTCCGCGTCTTTCCTTTTTCTCAGCGTGATAACCGGCATTTGTAACAGCCTGAATAATTGCCTCCGGGCCGGCCGTTCCTGTCACTCCCATGGAATTGGTTAAAAGGCTCACAGAGCAGCTTTCAACACCCTCTACAGCCTTGACCGCCTTTTCCACGCGGTTTGAACAGGCCGCGCAGCTCATTCCCGTAACCGTATATTGGTCCATTTTTATTCACTCCATTTCTTATTCATCTATCTATATGGTACCCTTACCGGGTATCTATTTCATAACCCTCTGCAGGGTTTCAACCAGTTCATCAACAGTATCCATTCTCCCCTCCAGAATATCCTGCGTCACGCAGGTCTTGATATGATTTTCCAAAAGGACTTTATTGAAGCTGTTTAAGGCAGCCCTGACTGCCGAGACCTGAATCAAAATATCCGTACAATACGAATCTTTTTCTACCATTCCTTTAATTCCCCTGATCTGACCCTCGATGCGGTTAAGCCGGCTGATCAGATCTTTATATTCATTTTCGCCTCTTTCCTTTTTTTTATGTGAACAGCATGATGTTTTCTCTTCTGACATGCACTTCTCCCTTTCTGTTTGATTTTACATTTCGATATTATACCCCACTGGGGTATAATATCAAGTGTTAATTTGTAATTAGAGAAAAATTATCATATATTTGAATCATTTCTGTTTGTTATAAAGAATAAACCGATGATTTTCTCCATTTATTTCGGAAATCATCGGTTTGATATGGCATATGTGACAAAAAATGTGTATAATGGATTTATATAATATCAAGGAAAAAGAAGGTATGAAAGATTAGGGGACTTTCATAGCTCTTTTTGTTGCCAAAAGCAACAGAATGGAGAAAAAATGGAAAAAATCAAATTATCTGACCTCATCGGGGCCGGAACAGTTTCTGTCACACAGGAGGTTGCCATTTACATTGAAAGCTTTTCCCGTGTCGCTGCATTTGAAGGTCGCTCAATGGATATCCCTGACGGATACAAAAATTTTGTTGTAAATGGTGTCGCTGCGGAAAACAACATATTAAAAATACGTGTCACACTTTTTTAATATCAGACAATCGAAGCAAAATAAAAAGAGGCCGGATGTGCCTCTTTTTATTTTATCAATTCTAAAAGTTAAGTACCCAGTTACTGCTCCGGTGTCTGCTCAGCTTCCTGCTGTTGCTGTTGTTCTGCCTGTGCGGCCTGCTGGGCCTGCATGGCCTCCTGCTGTTGCTGTGCAGCCTGCTGTTGCTGCTGCATGGCAATTATGGCTGCCGGATCTACAACTCCGGTCGTATTGACATGGATCTCTGCGGCAGTACCGCGATATGTCGTTGTATGCAGATATTCTTCGCTGATAATCTCTCCATCTTTTTCCAAAATGATATAGGTAGCCCACTTGCTTCCGTTTTTGGGACCGGATACAACCTGTGTCTGTCCCGGTAAAAGCGTAGGATCTTCGACTACCTTGTCTTCCGGCGGTGCAACATCAGCGATCTTTTCCGATCGCATATAACGCTTAACTCCCTCTTCCAATGTGGGTACACCAAAGACAGTTGCCACAATTGTACGATCCTTAAAGGTTGTCTTGATGCCGAGAGTAGCACCTGTATTGTTGGTAAATACAAAGTCCGGATTGCTGTAGCTGACTGCAGCATCCTCTCCGGGTGTCACATAAGAAGGCTCATACGTATGCCCTGTTCTCTCGTCAATCTGTAAATTGGCAAAAATTGTTGCATTGTAAATCGTACTGGAAACCTGGCAAATACCACCACCGAGCTCAAGCACATGCTCACCGTTTGCATATGCTCCGGCCTCCTTGTAACCCTTATCAGCTGTTCTTCTACCCAGAATCGTATTGTACGAAAACCGCTCCTGCGGCTGTAAAATGGTTCCGCAGATCGTATCACAGGCAATCTGGATATTGGTATTGCGGTTGGAATTGTTGGTTGCGGTTGTCGAATAGGTTCCTAAAATCTGATAATCATCTTTTTCAAAGCGTGGAGCAGAATTTTCCCCTGCTGCTTCAATTGTTGTCACATAATTGCCGGCATCCAGTGCGGAAGCAATATCCGAAGATAAACGATCCACATCTACCACATATCCCGGCTCACTGTCAGACAGAATAAACTCTCCGGTCTCTGAATTATATCCGGTAATAGCCGCATCCACAGCGGGCTGACTCCACATATCGGAAACCTTCCCGGCAATTTCTGCTGCTGCTTCTTCTGTATCAGTGATGGCTACAGTGTATTCGGCATCGGCACCGGGTGAATAAGCATCGTGTAACACCGCATCGATTTCTTTTTCAAACAAATTGTCAACTTCATATGTATTGCCCTGATATGAAATCACAAATTTCCATTCGTGCTGGCTTAATAATGCTTTTTTTGCCTCATCCCTGCTAAGACCGGTAATATCAATTCCGTTAACCATGACATGGGCAGCATCTTCATTGTCTGCATCCTTAGCCGTCATAACAGTCGGATCTTTATGCTTCCTGAAATATATAATCCCTCCGATCACTGCAACAACAATCAGAACAATCTCCGCGATCAGCATCAGTCTTTTTACCCTCTGCTGCTTCTGCCGGCGACGTCTGGCACTGTTTCTTCCATTCCTTGCCGATGTATTGCGGCTTCCGGTTGTCTGACGGCGGGCATTTGTATTTCCGGAGTCCATATGATTCTTGTTATCATTTCGCTTTCTTGTATTATTTCCACTACCGGAACTGCCTGAGGTTTTTCTTGAATTATTCACTGAATTGGCCATTTATATATACATTCCTTAATCTTATTATTACCCTCAATTTCATTTTACCTATTCCCAGATACCCATTTCATTATATCAGTTTTCTTTTATCTTTCAACCCGGTGCTTTACATTTTCAATAATTTACTTCACCACTTTGCGCGGTCTATGCTATACTCAGATTTGTAGTCTGAAATTTGCATCTACAATTTCTATCACACACAATGAAAGCAGGGAAAAAATGGAACTTTATATCGTACGACACGGAAAAACAATGTGGAATGAACAGGGACGTCTTCAGGGTCATGTTGACATCCCCTTAAATGAAGAGGGCCGCGAGGCTGCCATCCGTCTTCAAAGCAGGCTCTCCGATATCTGTTTCGATGCCATTTATTCTTCTCCCTTAAAAAGGGCCCATGAAACGGCAGAGCTGATCTGTGGCAGCCGCAAAATTCCGATCATAACCGATGACCGTCTGCTTGAAATCAGCTTTGGTGATATGGAAGGGATTCATTGCGATGACTGGTTTGATGAAAAAAGTCCTTATCGTTTTTTCTTTACCGATCCTTCCCTGTATCAGACACCTCCAAACGGCGAATCCTTTGAGCAGGTATGCCAACGTTCCAGAGACTTTTTAGAGCAGGTCATTGAGCCCTTGGAAGGCAAAAAACAGCGTGTCATGATCGTAGCTCACGGTGCTCTCAACAAAGGTCTTATGTGTCATATCCAGCATCATGATATCAGTCACTATTGGGGAAACGGTCTTCAGAAAAACTGCGAATGCAGTATTTTCAGACTCAACCATAAAAAATGGGAAACCATAAAGGAATAATTCCGTGGTTTCCCATTTTATCCGATGATGGTATTCTGCCATCCTCTCTGCTGTAAATCCATATGCAAATACTCTGACCCTGGAGCAGTCCGGTTATCCTTTAGATCTCATAATCCATACAACTCCGGATTGCCGTATAAGGTCTTACCTTTTCATCAGCTACCTTTACATGCTCCGGATGTACCGAATATCCTTTCAGTGCCTCCTCACTTTCAAAAGAAGAATCCAGCATCACATCAACATTAGAGCTTGCAAGCTTCTCAATTCTTACCTGAATGTCTGTCATTCCGGGAATTTTTCCCTTTAATCCTTCCAGACCTTCCTGAATGCCTTTTTTGACTTTTTCTTTTTCACTCTCTGATAATTCCTCTTTCAATGTCCATAATATAATATGCTTTACCATTGTATCATTACCTCTTTCCCGGATAAATCCGTAGTATTGCAGCAACTGCTCTTATTCCGGTTTTATCACATAGTTTCCACCTAGTCAACCCTGCCTGAATATACCGGATCTTTGAGGCGTTTTTCAAATTCATTGTGCGGCAGCGGTTTGTCATATAAATATCCCTGTACCACAGGTGCCTGCAGCTTTTTCAAAAACAGTGCCTGCTGCTTGGTCTCAATGCCCTCACTGATCACATCCCGATCCAGATCGTGCACCATCTTGATCACATTTTCAACCATTTTTTCATTGATGTGATCTCCTTTTTCCAGATCCCGGAAGAAAGATTTGTCCATCTTGACCACATCAAAATCCAGATCCTTTAATAAGGATAAAGACGAATAGCCCGTACCAAAGTCATCAATGGAGACTGAAATATGCTCCTGGTTCATCCGGTCTACAAAGTCTCCCAGCGCTTTAAAATTGTAATATCCGGAGGATTCGGTAAGCTCTACCTCAATATAATCCGTATTGACCTGATATTTGCTGATAATATCCATCAGATCCTCCGCAAAATAAGGATTTTTCAGATGCAGCTTGGAGAAATTGGAGGAAATCCTTACAACCTGATACCCTTCTGAAATCCATGTACTGATATCCTTGCAAACCTGTTCAAACACATAAAAATCAAGCTCAGTAACCAGATTGTTTTTTTCAAGGATCGGAATAAAGGAATCCGGAGGTACGATCTTGCCGTTTTTAAACCACCGTACCAGAGCCTCTGCTCCGCACAGTCTGTTGTCATCCAGATTGACCTTAGGCTGGTAATATACAACAAATTCATGCCTTGTCAGACCTGACCTGAACGAGTTAATGACCTCCCTTTCCGAAACCATCTGCTCGATCATGCTTTCCTCAAACCATTGGATATTGACCACAGCCTGCTTAGCCGATTCTTCAAGTGCCAGAGAACAATAATTGTGAATATCCTGAATCTGGTCAGTTTCCCTGATCTGGAAAACACCACAGTTAAACTCTATTTCCATGGACATAACACCGTCTTTTCCGCGGACCATAACATCTACCTTGCGTATGGCATCCAAAAACAGCTGTGTCCGCTCTTTTTTGATCAGCGCAAAGAAACGTCCGTTGCCGATAGAATACAGACGGTCTCCGCGTTTCATACGCTTTTTCTGTCCCTGTGCATACTCTTTGGTAAGATTATCTCCGTTGATGGCGCCGAGCTTCTGCCTGATAAATTTCTGATCATAGATCTCATACATAACAGCACTGTATTCGGAAAGCCTGTTTTTCTTGAAAAGATAATTGCCATCCCTGATCATCTTGTCATAATTGGGCAGCTCTGTCAAAGCATCTCTGGAAACCAGCTGCATGGACAACCAGATGGATGATATGACGATCACGAGTGCAAATACGGAAATCAGGGACAGGATCAATGTCCTCAGATCATCCATCACTCCATTTATACTGTCCGTATTGAGATCACATCCGACAATGCCGACTACCGCACCGTCTGAATTGAAGATGGGCGCATATGCACAGATGCACTCACCCCAGCGATTTGTCTTTTTGTTGAGATCATAGGTAACCTGACCGTGAAATGCAGGATTGTCAATGCTCAAAAGACGATCCTTCTCCAGGAATCCTGCCGGAAAATCGGTATCGGTATCAACTACAAAGACTGCCTTTCCATCCTGTACCCTGAGTGTATAAATATACCGGACCAGGCGGTCTGAGCCATAATTTTTGAGCTGGTCAAAGACTTTCTGATAAGCGGTATCTTCCTTTTCTTCAATCTGTTCAAAGGTATCCCCGTCAATTGCTTCGGCAGCATTTTCGGCAATGCTCATCGCATCTTCTATATTTTGATTGAGAATGATATCACTGATCTGATTGTAGAAGGTGTATCCTAAAAAGATGAAACCGATAAAAACTCCGATAATAATCAACAATATGAATTTTTCTTCTAATTTGACCATTCCACGTTTCATGAAACAACATCCTCTGTCCTGTTTTTTGAACAATTTGACTATATAACCATCTTTCTAGGAACCATATATGGAATATTTTAACAAAAAGCAGAGAGAAAATCTATATTTTTATTATCAATAAATATTAAATGTATTTTAAAGCAAAATAAATGAAACCTCAGGATGCGATCAATGTCCGTTTCTTCCGCCCAATTCCCTGTCGGCAGCCATAAAAAACAATGCAATCGTGTCCGGTCCGACATGCGAGCCTGTGCAATAATCATAGGAAGTATTGATAAACTCACGTACCTTTATTCTTTTTTGGATTTCTTCCATAACATATAAGGACTCCTCATATGCATCCGCATGTGCAATTCCGATAATCTGGTCTTCCGGATTTTCAATATTGTCACATACCAGTTCTACAAGAGTATCCAGAGATTTTTTTCTGCCACGGCATTTTTTAAATTCCACAATATAGCCGTCCCTGTTACCTCTTAATATCGGTTTGATATTTAAAATATTACCGACGGAAGCTGTTGTTTTGTTGATGCGTCCGGTATTGGAAAGATATTTTAAGTCACCTACGGTAAAGATGCCATTCATCCGGGGCACCTGTCTGTCCAATATGTCACCGATCATTTCGAACTCCATTCCGCTGTTTCTCATTTCTGTCGCATAAATAGCCAGAATTCCCTGTGCCAGAGAGGCATTTAAGGAATCGATCAGACGGAGCTTCCGTTCCGGAAATTGTTCCTTTAATTCTTCTGCTGCCAGACATGCCGCATTGTATGTACCACTGATATTTTTACTCAGCGAAAAATACATGATATCCTCTCCCGCTTCCAAAACAGATGTAAAATGTGCAATAAAATCTGCTGTATTGATAAGGGATGTCTTGACCTTGGCTCCTCTTCGGACAGCCTCATAATACTGTTTCCCCTTTTCTCTTTCCTCTTCCTGATTGAGATTGATATCAAAATTAACAATATCTTCTCCATTGATGTGATTAACAAATGAAATCACATGAATTCCGTATTTTTTCACTATCTCTGCCGGAATATTGGCAGCTGAATCAACAAACACCTGAAACATAAAGGCCTCCAAAAGCAACAACACATGGTTTGAATATGTTGTTATATATTTTTTATTCCATTTTACATAGTTTTGAATACTATGTCCAGTGTCATATCATGAGTTTATATAATTTTTATGCTTACAGTTGTCAGGATTCTTTAAACACCTTCATCATCTCATTCGTCAGGCTGAAATCATCCGGCTGCAGAACAATATCCTTTTTATGGACAAATTCTGCATATTTTAGTTCATCCTCTTCCATCCGGATCTCAACGCTTCCCTCAGCATCACAATAGAAACCCATCAGAATGTCATTGGCAATTCCCCACGGCTGGGACTTGTAATACTCTATATTCTTGACACGGATACCGGTTTCTTCCATGACTTCCCGCATAACGGTCTCTTCCAACGTCTCCCCGATTTCCGTAAATCCCGCCACAAGTGCATTGTGCTGATATCCATTGCGGTATCTGGTGATCAGAAGGCGGTCTTTATCTCTTACACCGACTATAACAGCAGGCATGATTCTCGGATAAGATACATATCCGCAGCATTTGCACATCATGGCGCGTTCTTTTTTGGAATGTACCATCTTTTCTCCACATCTGCCGCAAAATACATTATCCCGGTACCAGTCATACAGATGTTTGGCGGTTAACAGGGCAAAAATCCGGTATCTTGGTGCACTGCCGCTTTTACGGATCTTACGTATATCCATATAATCATATCCGGAAAGCAACGGTTCTTCTGCTTTGTCCTGCTGATCGTATATAAAATAATGCTCGTCATCCACCGATAACAGATATCTGAGATTTAATTTCTGTGTAAAATCTCCCACACGCGGAAATTCCAACACCAGATGATCCATTTGTTTTTTGTTGACTAACATATTCTGATCTTTTATACAGATCACATAATCATCTTTTCCGGGCTGTATATCCGGTCTGTATTGATTGTATAGTTTATGAGGAAAAATATCCTGTATCATAAAATGATCCCATCCTTTTATATTTTATCTTCTGTTATCCTCCCGTAACAGGCCTTTCTTCATTATACGATATTTACCGCAAAAAAAAAGAGGATTGTTACGCCATGTTTTGACAATCCTCTTTATCTGCCATCATTTTCCCGATCGATATATGAAATTATTGAAAGCAGTCATTAAAACATTATCCGAGAATGCGATTGCTGCCAAGCTCAAATCCTGCGGCATCCGCAACTTTAGGAGTCGAAAGGGTACTGTTTACATCCAGATAACAATGTGTATCCATGTTGTTGTTTTCCCGCAGATATACCAGATGACATTTTACTCCGATAGGGGTATATTCTTCAATAAGCTTCATAAGCTCTGCCTGCCCGGGCAATTGATCCGGATCATCAAAAACGCAGTCTAACATCAGCGTAAAGACAGAATAATCTTTTCCGTACAGCTTTTTATACTGCTCCAGATACTCGGAATTTTTCATCCACTCATTCCACTTGAAATTTTCAATGACCTTTGCCTGTTTGCCATATACCAGATAGATAATTTTTTGTAAAACGGCAATGGTTCCTTTACCACTCTGAATCTCCTGCAGATGACCGATCAAATAACGAAGCTGTCCGGGGGTAAACTTCCGGCCTTTTTCATCCAGTCCGGTCCACCTTGCATACATGGGAAGCTTTTTTTCATCACAGCTTTCATAATCAAGCTGTTCCACGACATCTTCCACCTGCTTTTCCACATCCTCGTAAAGGCTCTGCCATACGGACATATAACGTTCAAAGAAAGAATTCTGCGAATCCCGATAAATTTCCGGAAGATAATCGACAAAACTGCTGCCCGGAAATTCGACAGAAAATCCGTCTATTAAAAAATGACTTTCTGTGGATGCGCCCATGATACGGATCGCGATCCATATATACCTTCCTTTGAGACTGTGCAATAAAATGTCATCCGCATTTACACTTCTGTAGTATGAGAATTTCTGCATATAAGAAAGCTTCTCTTCCACCGAGCTTCCTAAATCCTGCATTACCGGTCTTTCATCCGTATTGCATGCCATCACAAAAATCTCATATTTGCATTGTTCAAATTTTCCATAAAGCCTCAGCCTGTGATAAGTACAGTCAATGTCATCCGTATCAAATACACCGGCAATATAAGAGAAGCTTCCTCCGCCATGCCCGCTAAGCTGATATGTAGGCGTAAATGACATCTTTTGCATCTGCCCGTTCTTTAGAGCCAGATGAAAATAATTTACTTTTTTTGTCTGCTGCATAAATTAACCTCTTTACCTGAATTTGCCGGTGACACCACACCGGTCTGTGACACGTCTAAAGTATATAATCAATATCCACACTGCGGATATAGCTGAGAGCATCCTTATGCAAAAGAATGTCCCCGCGTTCATTTTTTTCTGCCCCCTGCCCGATACGCTCTAAGGACAGATTTTCGATATATTTTACACAATCAAGCGCATCCAGCTTTGTAAAAACCCTTCCCAAAATAATAGCATGACCAAAAGCATCCTTTTGTTTTTCATAGGAAAGCTCTTTGCAAAGCACTTCATAAACAGCTTCTTTATCTGCCTCAGAAATTCCCTTCACATGGATTTTTGCATGTACCTCAATTCCCACATATGATGGTGATACAATCTGAATCCTTGTATTGATCAGCCGCATCGGTTCGATATAATCCTCGATTACCTTTCGGTAAACATCGGATAAAACCGGTGTTTTTTCATAGCTGCAGGGTTTGACCACAACCACGGTATCTCCCCTGACAGTGCTGTTGTGAAACTGTGCATATTCACGATCCGGAATAACGGCAACCCGGTCGATCATCAGTCCCGGTGTATGCAAAATGACATCCCGATAATCATTCTCACAGACAAGCCTGTTTTGTTTTAAAAGCACCCTTTGTAAACGTCTGAGCATCTGTTCTATGGTCTCATCCGCTCTTCCGTCCTGTGCCGGCAGTGGATTGTATACCTTGATTGTCTGATCGGAGGTATCAGAGCATCTGTCTATTCCGCCTGCCATGACATTGCCCTCTTCAAATCTGGAAACAGACAATTCACAAATACCGACAACCTGCCCTTTCTTAGGTAGCATTCCGTGAATGGAATCACCGAAGGTAAGCAGCTTACTTTCCCTGTCATAGGAAAATACCGCATCATCATAGTCTGCTGCTTTTAAATTGTCCACATGCTTATAAGGCGTATAATACAAATTTTTATCAAATCGTCTTTCCCACATGGCAACGGAAATCCGGCTGACACCGGGATAATCAAACTCAATCTGCTGATTGTTGCATCCATCGGCCGTTCCAAGTGTAAAATACGGCATTCCTTCCATGGACAAAACCGTAACCTGGATCCGGGTTCCCTTTACGATCCGGTTCCACGGCTTGGACAGTCTTAAGATCTTACTTCCATCCTTCTCTCCATCCAGTATCTCACATCCCGGATTGTCAACACTGGAATAATTATAAATAACCCGGAAGCTTCCATCCATCTGCTGCAATCCGACCATAAGAAAAGCATCTATGGGAATATATCCCGGAATTGCAATTTCCGGTTCTCCTTTATACACAATTGTTTCACAACGGCAGAGCTGTTTTTCCTGCTTTGCGCGAACCGGATTTAAAAATATTTTTCCGATTTCAGGAGGCATATCATAAAAGTTATCTTTTATGACGCACCGGATATAATAAGCAGGAAGGTTATTGACCTCATGCCGGTATACCTCCATCCGGTCGTCCGGAATTTCAAATATGATCCTGCCACTCTTTAACATACCGCAGGTTTCATCACTTATAACCTGCATTTTCCGGAAACCATCTGCCGTATAATATTCCCAGCTGAGCGCTCCAAAGGAAAAGTCCTTCACAAATGCATTACGTCTTTCATTTTCCTTTATGGTAAAAAATATCGAAAATCTGTTTTCAAGCTTTTTTTCAAAACCGAACCATCCTGCAGCATATTCCGAAAAATCGTTTGAAAACAGTCCCGCATAATCTCCGTCTTCTCCTGCAAACATGGTCAGATCCATCACATTTCCATCGGATTCATTCAGATAGGAAACAAAATGGTTGGGAACAAAAGCAACATCTTCCTCCAGATAAAACGGAATATCGCCTGCAAAAAACTCACAGCCCCTTCCAAGCTCAATCCGGTCACTCTGACTGTCAATACACAAAACCGTGCTTGATGCATGACGCTTATTGGGTGTCACACCCAATAGTTTCAAATATTTTTCAATATGGATATCGCCGGTTGCATTCATATAATAATTGAGCATATCAACAAGCCAGGCGTAGGTCTGTAATACCGTAATTCCGGGATCGCTGAAATTAAAATCCGTCCATTGATCTGTCATGGTCGGAATCCGGTTGACCGCCCTTTCAAAAATCTGCTCATATGTAATATCATCTATATCCGGTACTCTTTGCATGTATTCACCCCTGTTTACTAAAAGCAAACTGCTTTTTTATTAGATTAAATCAATATGCACAACATGTTTTCCGTTGATTCCCATAATAAAAGGTGTCTCGTATTTCCGGTAAAAATCATCTTTTATCGGGATTTCTTTTCCATCCAGTTGTGCGGTCATCACGATTTTGGAAATATTACAATCCGGAATATTGGCCCTCAGTGCCGAAATAATCTGTGATGTCCTCGGCAGTTCGCCAATCTCACGGCTTATGCCCAGTTTCTCACATTTTAACGGATCCAGGAATTCATAAATAACCTCCGAAGCTTTATTCTGGACATCATAGGCTCCTTCCATGCTGTCTCTTTCTATCCAGACGCGGACACTGAATTTGACAAAACGCGGCTGAGTCAATACCAGTCTTCTGCCCATTGGCATAACAAAACTCTGCTCCTCCAGTTTTTTCCTCAGTTCGTCCTTTAATTCCGAAAAAATATGAACCCCTTTTTCATATTCGTCAATCAAAACAGCAACGGTGATCACATCCGGGTCGGGAGCTCCAAACAGATCAATTCCACTGACACATTTTACTTTCCTGACTCCAAATGTGGACTGGGCAATGATGTCATAAAAATCCTGTTCGGTTACGGCACGATTTCTTGTCCGTAAGAGTCCTGTGATCAGCTTTTCCGATATTTCCTGTGTATATCCATCATGACCGCCGTATGTCGGGAAGGGATTGCGCACACTGCTGATGAAACGCACAGCATTGCGTAAAAAGATAATGCTGTTTTCGGGGAGGTTGGCCTCGCTGCCGTTGTAATTGGAATGTCTTACCTTGATCTGCGGTCCTTCTTTGTCAAAATCGGTATTCAACATGACTCTTTTATCAATATGCAGAATCCCCTGTGCCATATCCATATGATATACACGTTCCTCATCAGAGACAGCGGCCGCCGGTTTCCATGGTACATACTGTCCTTCACCGTTGATGATCTCTTTTACATATACGTCTGCTCTCAGCAGATTTTGCTGGGATAAGGTGATGTCTGCTGCTGCATCGAAATGATCCAGATAAAACACCTCCTCTTCCACATTTACGTTTTCAACCTTTGCCATATTCATATAAATTCCTCTGATATACGGCAGGGCAAACTGCGGATGAACGGCATCATAATTGACAAAACGGATAAAGTATCCCTCTTCCCCATATAATCTCTGCTTCTTCATATCATCCGGAATCATTAAAAGCATATTACCGCTTCCTAAAAATCCATTGGTCGAATCGGTTACCTTAATTGTCTGAAAGCCCCTGTCGGACAGATACTGTACCGAAAAGGTAATCGGTCTGTCGCTTAGGTTTTCCAGATCGAAATAAATACTGACCGGCGTTCCCGAAGGGGGATTATCAAAGCAAAGGTACATGGTACGCCTGTTAAGTTCATTGGAATAAAACGGCACAATGATCTTGTTATCTCTAAGATCATGCGTAATATCAACCATATCAAAATTGTTGGAGGTACATGCATAATCTGCATACGGCATGCTTTCATAATGATAGGAAAGCATCATTCCGCTTATGATGGGACACACATAGACAGCCGGCATCTTGTAAATATTTTCTGCACGCAGCAAACGAACCCGCAGCCGTCCTTCCATCTCTCCCTCCTGATAGCTTTCCATATCCTCAGGACAGGTAAACTGCAGCTTTATATGCCCTTTTTTTGTTCCGTTAAACATTGTTGACAGGTGTTCTTCACGAAACAATCTTTTCCAGCCGGTCGTACTTAAATATTCCCATACCACATAATCTGCCAATACCTGACTGGATACCGGCATCATTGTCTTTTGAGGTTTTTTCATAAAATTTTTGTATTCGATATCCGCTTCCTGTACATCCAGTCTTTCTTCATGCCGGATATAGTCCAGATCAAATTCCAATACAATTTCGGCTCCTTTTTTGGAAAGAACCTCTTTATTTTCCACAGTCAGCTCATTGTACAGTCCCAACGGCTTACCAAATGGATATACCTTGCTGATATTATCCTCCAGACCATTTACAAATACCGCATCCGGTATCCGGTTCTCCTGTTTCATGGCAATCTGTACAGTATCAATATAAAAATCATCATCATCTCCTGTACGGGAGGCTACGATGTAATAGCCTTCTTTCTGCATCACAGCTGTTTTTTGCGGTGTATAATTTTCTTTTTCAAAATGAATACCATGATCATGCGGCCTGACACAGTCAAACATCACGGCATTTCCGTCCGGATCAAGCAGATACCACTTTATGGTATTTTTGGTCATTGCGGTAACGATATCGGACCGTTTTTCTTCATAGTCTTTGTTTTTCCCTGTCAATATCAGGTCAAAGGACAAATCCGTGACATAATCAAAAATATCCTCAAAGCATAGATAAAGCTTGTGCTCCGCTTCATTTTCTCCTTCTATGCTAAATGCCTGAAAGCTTCCGGATTCTGCCGGATTCTGCCGGATGATTACATCCTTTTCCCGGTCCGTTTCAATCACGGCAACCGGTTTGGCATGAGTTGCGGACATATCATGTGTTGTCTCAAAAATGATATTCCCGGTTTCTGCCTTTTGCGCCATTACCTGTGTTTTTTTCGGAACAAACACACTCTGTTCATCATAGGTAAGCACCGGATCAAACTGCACATAGCCCTTTGCGGCCTTGACCGGTTCGCTTTTCAGATCATCCAGCAGATTCAGATACTGGATCTTGTGTTTGTCAAAGACCCGTTCAAACCGTTTCCTGCTGTCACCTATCATATCTGCGCACAAAACGGACAATACACTGCCCGGATCATCTGAAGCTTCATCAAATGAAAACTCCGGTACATAAGCATGTATCAGCTGGTTTAATTTTTCATACGACTTCTGATTGTTCATCATAATTCCCCAATTCCTTCTTCCATATAGTAAGGAAATACTAGATTGTTTGGATTATTTGTAGCTCTGATATAATAACGGATCCGGATATAAACCGCCCCTTTTGCAGAATCGACGTTATCAATGGAAACATCGATATCCCGGATACGATGCTCATATTTTACCAGAGCGTTCATCACTTCCATGCAAAGCAGGTTTTCAAATGTCGGATCCGGAATGTCAAAGATATAGCTGGATAAATCTGTGCCGAATTCCGGGAGCATTGCCCGTTCTTTGAGACGCGTCATCAGGATAATGTATACGGACTGTCTGATATCTTCTTCTGATTCGGCCATTACAAATTTTCCGGTAGCCGGATCAATTTGAGGCGGAAAAGCAAATCCTTTTCCTAAAAAATCTTTTGATGTATTCATACTGTTTCCTTTCCCGTCTAATTGATTTTGACCATGGCTCCCTTGATCTCCGTTGTCGTGCCGCCCTCAGCCTTTAAGGACTGTGAACCGGACAACTGAAGCATTCCGCCTTTTAAAACTGCCTTGGAGCTTCCCTCAAGCTCCATACTGTTTGCAGCCTTTATTCCGATCTTATCCGCTTTCTGATTAAGGCTTTTTCCCTTCCCGTCAAGCTCAGCTGTAACATTTCCCGCAGAAAGCGAGATTTTATTTTCTGCCTTGATGGTAATCTCTCCGCCTTTAAAATCCATAAGAATCTGATTTTTTCCTTCTTTATCCCCGATTGAGCAGCTTTCCTTTTCATCATCAATTAAAATCTGCTGTTCTTTTTTGGTCATGATCTTAATATAACCTTTATCGGCAGTATCCAGAATCTCGATCTCCATTCCGCCTTTGGTCTTAAAATGCTTTTTCAGATTTTTATCATCAAAATCATTTTTGATCAGCTCACAATTTTGCGGATAGAGACTCCCAAGTAAAAACGGTCGTTTGAGGCTGCCGCCGATAAATCCCACCAGTACCTCTTCATTGATCTCCGGAACCAGATAGCTGCCATAGGTTCCGCCTGTATAGGGAGACAGGAGGCGGACCCATTCACATATATTTTTCTTTTCTTCCCATGCTGTAAATTCAACCTTTACCATTCCCGGATGATCCTTGTTATTGTTTTCAATAACCTTTCCCTGCACAAAGCCGGGGGTTTTCTGGCTGTCAAAATATTCATTTGGAAATGTTAATAAATCTGTTAATTCACTCATACAGAATCCCTTCCAGTCAATATGATTTCCACCTTTTAAAGACTGTTGCGCCTTGCTTTAAAGGTTGTCAGAAAATTGCCGTTTTCCATCGTGTGACGCACGGATGTGATGTAATACTTGCCATCAACGTGTTCTGCAATCTTTTCAAGCCTGATAAAACGTCCGGGGCCGATTTCCGGAATACCGATACAGGTCATTTCCAGACTTCCAAAAGTGTCGGCAACCGCCTGTATCCGTGCCTGTGCCCGCCGCTTTGCTTCCGCGGCATCCTTAAGCCCCGGCTCATAAAAGATCTGTTTGGAGCTTCCGATCACCTTATTTCCCCCACTGCCCGGTGAAAATTTACCGCTAATGGAAGCTTCTCCTTTTATCAGCTTTCCGGTTTCTGCATCAACACTTCTTACTTCAATCTTTTTTACAAGCTGCTGTGCACAATAGCCGGTCCTCAGTTCATAAATTCCACAGGACGGGGTCAATGTCATGATGGGGGTTGTTACCTTTTCCTTTTTTCGAAAAACCACCTTTCCCTGTGATACAAAAAACTCATATCCCAGCTTGGATGCCTGTTCCGTCATGATCTCATAATCGGTCTGCATATTGCTGCGCAAAGGAATCTCATCTTCCTCACAGGAATCAATATTTTTACCTTCCACATAAGAGCTTACCGGAGAGGATGAAAGAATTTCCTTTAAGATTCCGTCCGCACTCTTCTGGGCAAAAAATTCCATACGGCGGTTTTTCATCATCAATCCTTTTACATCCATGCATTCCACCCGGATCTCTCCGATCCCGCTGTATTTGTCAAACAAATACCGGACAGAATTGACATAGCCGGTAAATATATTTTCTGTACGGATATAACCGATCGCAACTTCAACCTTGTCTCCAACTCCAATCTTATTGGCAGCTTTGCTAAAATCGCTCTGCGATGGCTCATAGGCATTGATGATAGAAAAAGAGCATCCACTCGCCTCAAAATCCGATGACAGTTCAATGTCCAGATTTTGAATACTCATCTTAAGAGATGATACAAGCTTCATGCCACCGACCGTTATTTCCAGTGTTGGAGCTTTAAAACTGTTATATTTTTTTTCAAGGGCCTGATAGGATGTTGTCACACTCAACAAATTCATGTTTCATCTCTCCGATAGGTTTACATAACTAATTTCTGATTATTTCATTCCTGACCTTGCGGTATCAGATAGAAGGCAGCTTCATCATTTTAGTCCGGTCCGGTTTTCTTGGATTCAAAATATGATTTTCCTTTGCAATATGCCGCCAGTCTGCTGCATCATCATACTCATCATACGCTAACATCCACAGCTCATCTGCCGGACCAAGATTCCGGTATTTTGTCCGGTCAGGTGATTCGAACGGCTTGGATATAACATTTTTTTCGCTCTTTTCTTCTTTTCCGCGGATGCGCATGGAGACACGCGCCTGTAC
This sequence comes from uncultured Lachnospiraceae bacterium, assembly GCA_900549665.1. GTDB lineage: Bacteria > Bacillota > Clostridia > Lachnospirales > Lachnospiraceae > UBA2882. The sequence continues at coordinate 38,978 of URPH01000001.1, forward strand.
GGCATTTCCATCCCGGTCAAACAGTTGATAACTGACTGTAAGTGATGAAACAACGCCCTTAAACACAAACTTCCCCCAGCAAAAAGCTACCTTATACGGTATATGGGTGCTCTCCTTATAATCCACCAGCTCGGACAATTTATTTACCATCTCCATAACGCCGTTTTTTTCATTGACATATTTATCAATATTCTGGGCTGCTGTCATATTTTTGATTATGGATGCAGAATCAACATACAATTCCAGTGACAGATCCGATGCCTCCGGCTTATTGGGACGTTGGCATTTTGAATCGACATTTCTGCCAATCCCCTGCGTATCCCGATATTCTACCCCTTGCGAAACAGAAAGTGTTTCCGGATTGAACTGCACCGGTATCTTCTCTTTTTTCTTTTCACTCTCATCATTGGTCAGATAGATCAGATAGGCTTTTGCAACCGGTCCATCACCAAATACCATATCCTGTTTTTCTTTACTGAGTTTCATAGGCATCGCTAATATCCCCTTCTATTTCGTTCGCTACGCAGACGGTCTTCCAAATTACGATATACCCGGTCTGCAATCTGTCCTACACTTTCATCTACTTTCCGGTCAATTGTTTTCAGCAGCTGTTCCATGATCTGTTTGCTGTTTCTCCCGGTCCCTTCCCAGACAACTTCTGTTTCTTTTTCCGGCTCCTTTTGTAAAATCGTTTCATGCACCTGATTTTTTACGATTTTTTTTGTTTCTTTTACAAACTCAATATCTTTTACGACATTTTGAATTGTTTTTTCCTGTATGTGGTTCTGTTCGCCGGCGGTTATATTTAAAGCATCACCTTTCCGGTTATCCGGTCCCGCCCCATAAACCAACTCTACGGGCATTTCCATATACCGGTAGGAGTCTGCTCCATTTCGGTCATTTTGTGAATACATCATCTGATTGACCGTTTTGGTTAAATTATGATGTATGATATGATTCACATTATTATTTTTTTGCAGGCTGTCACAACTTGTCTCCTGTATCGTCTGATTATGAATCAAATCACCTGCTTTATGGCTGATCTGACTGATAACCGGATAAATCCTGTTATCAACAGTCTGATATACCTCATTCCCGGACGGATGTATCATCTGATGACCGGCCTGCCCAATGATCTGACCGGATATCGGATTTTCTGTTTGTAAAAAGCTGTTATAAACCAGCCTTCTGTCCCCATCATTGATCCGATTGATGATCATAACCGTGTGGTCATGTACCATACGGTTTTCCAATTGTTTTAACCGGTTGACAGTCTGTGCAATCTTTTGTATCCGGGTATCCGTGAACCGGTTGTTTTTCTGTATTTGCTGATTTTGATCATTTTGGTTATTGGGGTTATTATGGTTGTTTTGGTTATTTTGAGTATTTTGGCTATTTTCCGGTTCCTTTACCTGTCCTTTTCCCTGATCGGAATTTTGGGTGGTTCGGCTTTCACTTGTCCGGCTTGCATTATAAACCGGATTATTTTTTTCATAGGTCAGGTGATTGTTTATGACCGGTAAGACGGATCTGTTTTCCTGTTGTAACAGCCGATCAGCCGCCTGCGATACTTCATGCCGGATAAGCTCTTTTGTGGACAGCATCGATTCTGAATTGTCCCCGAAATCCTCATGATAGACCAAATCACTGTTTTCATAATCCGAACGGTTTACCGGTTCTTTTGCAGGATTGCTTACCGCTATATTTTCTAACCGGTTTAGCCGGTTTGCTGTGTTTATAAGCCTGTTATTTACATTATTTATGTTATATGTTTCTGCCGGTTTTCCCCGGTGTTGTTTTTCCTGTTGCTTTCTTTCCTGTTCCTGTTTTTCCTGCTGCTGTCTTTCCTGCTGCTGTCTTTCCTGTTCCTGCTTTTCCTGCTGTTGCTTTTCCTGTTGTTGTCTTTCCTGTTCCTGCTTTTCCTGTTCCTGTTGTTTTTCCTGCTGTTGTCTTTCCTGCTGCTGTTTTTCCTGTTCCTGTTGTTTTTCCTGTCGCTGTCTTTCCTGCTGCTGTTTTTCCTGCTGCTGTTTTTCCTGTTTCTGTCTTTCCTGCTGCCGTTTTTCCTGCTGTCTTTCTTCCTGATACTGTTTTTCCTGTATCTTCTGATGAATGATCTGTGCAATCCGGGTGCTTACCGTAGTATTATCTTCCTGTCGGTTTTGCAGCTTTTCCCGTTTTTCAACGATATGCGATATCATTCTATTTACTGATTGGTTTTCCGGTTGATCCATATGGTCAACCATCCGTGATATTTCCTGACGGATAAGCTCTTTTTCCCGGCCCGAAGGATTCGTGTACTGTGCAACAGCCGGATCATCCTTTGAATAATCCTCATGGTAAATCAAGTCCTCTGCCACTGCTTTTGCAGGTCCCTGTCCCATCGGCGCAGTCTGATGCCGTGTCAGCTTATGATCCTTATGACCCGGTAAGATCTGTGCATCTATTTTCTGCCCAGTCGTAAGCATCCGATTGTCTGTCAGTCTTTTTTGGCTGTTCTGCCGGTTTGCTTTCGCATCTGCTGTCTCTGTTTTCGCTTCTGCTAAAGCCTGAGGCTGTACCGCGATGCCGGCATACCTATCCACCGTCTGCCGGATCTGTCTGGTATAAACATCCTCATAATGTGACAGGCTGTTTTCATAGTTTTCAATATTTCGTATGGTCTGTAAAACCTGCTTTTCCGACAATTGCGATGTAATCTGTTTTTCCTGCAAAATCTGTTTAAAAACAGTCAGATTCTGCGTTTCTTCCTTGGTTTTTAAAGATAAATACTTTTCAGTGATCGAATCCGTGATTTCCTTTTCTGCCTGCGGAAGCAGCTCTGAAATCTTTTTTTCAACCCGCACCTCGAAAGAAGGATAGATCTTTTCCACAACCTTTTTACTCATAACCCGGGTCAGAAACGTAAGATTATTCTGAAACAGTTCATTATATTCTTTTAAAATCTGCAGCTTCGTGATATTGGTAATATAATTATGGTTTTCGGGCTGTTTTTCGCTCTCTTCTTCATACTCCGGATGAATCAGCGAAATCGAATCATAGTAATATCCAAGTCCACTATGCTTTGCAATCAATTCTTTTCCAAAATCCAGATAGGGATTCGTTATCTGCTGCATATCCATACCCTCTGATTTCCACTACATGTTTTCCTGATTCAGTAATTCATACACAATCTCAATCTTTTCGATCAACAGTTCACTTCTCATTGCATCAAAATCACCAACATCGATTTTGCGGATAACCGCACCGCTTAAATAATAGGCCTTTACCGGTTTGGAAGCCTCATTGGTGACATAGATACAGACATCCTTTGAAAACTGCATGCCCGCCTTCAGCTGAAGTCCGTTTCCGGAATCGGTAACGGCATATCCTCTCTCAAAATTCATAACATGTTCCGTACGGTTCGCATTCCTTTTGATATAACTGCGGTGATTCATGCCACCCTCGCAGAAGCTTTCCGTTGCAACACTTCTCTCAATGCCCGATACCCGCGCAAAGGACATCTTACAATCATCAAAAAAGACCTGAAAATTATAACCTCTGGCAAAGCCTCCGCCACTCTGACCTGCTTTATTCTGTTGTCCTGTCCGTAATCCGTTTTTTGCCATATCGGTATCTCCAACTGTTCCTATAAAGATCTGTTTTATTTTTATGATGTTAGGTTCAAAAGGTAGTTTGACCCTGATATCATTTTTATATTTCAAATATATTTTTCGGTTTTCCGGATATCTGCTTGTGGATATCCGAAATTTCACTGCAGAATCTCCGTCTCGTCCTATGATCCATATTCATCACGCTTTGGTAATCCCAATGAAAATAATAGGACACAAAAGAGACCTCTTTATAAAGCTCATCTTCCGGATAAACGACTATTCCGCCCTCGAAAAATTTATAGGTTTTTCAAACTTATTTCCGCATTCGGGACATACACATGTCTCTGTCTGCTCATCCAATGCATTGATTCTCTGATACATATCCTGTAAAAAAGCCAGATCCGCTGAAAACAATTTTTCAATAGTATTTGGACGGATATGCTGTACACTTCCAAGTGATGTAATGACTCTTGATAATAAAATAATGGTCAGATATCCCGGATTGCTTACTACCCGGGGATCGCGCAACGGCAAAATCTCATCTGCTGCCGTAGCAAGACGCATGGTTCCATGTTTGTGTACTTCTCCACTTTCATCGACGTATCCTCTCGGAAGGTCAAATTCAAATTCTGTAATCAGTTCGTCCATTTTTCTTTCCTCCATTTTATAACATGATACCGGTGGTCGGGGTTCAAGAAAGATAATCTGCATCTTATTTACATAAAATCTTCCGAACCCTCAACCCTCCTGAAATCAGGAACTATAAAGGCTCCATGCCATTCCGGTATCATTTCTGTTTACGCCGGACTATCAGCTTTCACGTTCCATGCTTTCATATACAAGCTCTACACTTTCAAATGCGATTTCACTTGAGCTTGCGTTGAAATCCGGAGCAGTATATTTACTCGGCCATGCATTGTACAGATTCCATACAGCCAAAGAGGTTGTTCCGTCATCATCAAACAATGTAATGGTAATATCTTTGTTACGGTCCTCACCAAGCACCTTGCCCTGTGATACATCCATGACCCATTCATAGAAGCTGACACTGCTGGTCATACCCCATTTCAATGTAACATTACCAAACTTGGTCAAGCCGCTCATCTTTCTGGAATAATTGACACCTTCGTCACCTTCACGGTACTCAATAACATCGATGCTTGCATCAAAACCGCTTACCTCTGAAAAGCTTGCTTCCGTAATACCTTTAATTTCAACCTTATAGTTATATTTTTTAAATGGATATTTAGCCACCCTTTTGTCCTCCTTATCCTAGAAATTTATGATTCTTCCATGAACTGTGTAATTCTGAAGATTACAAATTCAGCAGGTCTGCTCGGTGCAACACCGATTTCACAGATCAGACGTCCGTTTAAGATATCATTCTGTGACATGGTATCTCTGCCGATATTTACAAAGAATGCCTGATCCTCTGTCGATCCTACCAAAGCACCGTTTCTCCACATATCACGTAAGAATGCGCGAATGGTTCTTCCCACTCTTGACCAGAGCATTTCATCATTGGGTTCAAATACAGCCCAGTTGGTCTCTGCCTTGATGCTCTCCTCAAGATAAATGAAGAGACGACGTACGTTGACATACTTCCATAAACTGTTGGAAGATGTTGTTCTGGCACCCCATACACGGATTCCCTGGCCGGGCAATGCACGGATCAGGTTTACGCCGGCCGGATTTAAGATATCCTGTTCTGCCTTGTTATAAAGAACCTCCAAACCGATTGCATTGTATACAACTTCATTGGCGGGTGCTTTATGTACACCTCTTTCTACATCACTTCTTGCATAAATACCGGCTACAGCACCTGACGGCGGAATATATGCCGGTTTCTTATTCAGGCTGTCGTATACCTGAATCCAGGGATGATACAGAGCAGCATAATCAGAATCGATCTTTTCTTTGTGTGTCAGCACATCATTGGGCTTTGTCAGATTTCTCGGTACATCCAGTACTGCAAAGCTTGCTCCGGTATTCGTACAATGTGTTACTAATGCAAGCTGAACTGCTGCATCTGTTACGCCGGGAATTGCCATAATACTTACATTATTGATTTCTTTAAAGGCTGCAAGACCGGTTCTCTTTCCGGGACCGTTATCAACACCCATAAAGATATCCAGTGTAATTCCCTTTAAGGATCCGTCAGATCCACCGCTTAATAAGATAACGGCTTTTTCTGCTTCTGCATCCGATGTAAAGTAAGAGATCGGTGCCACAGCTGCTGTGGTATCTGCACATACTGCATCCACAAGTTCTGATTTTGCCAGTACCTTTGTAATATATCCGGCACTTGCTGCATTGAAGGATACACCCTCATAAACTTCCACATTATCCTTGTATGCAACCTCCACATTTAATTCTGCAGATACAATAAACTTTTTCGGCACTGCTGTATTGTCTACCAGATCTTCTTTTACCGCGGTTGTAAAAGTAATGGTATTTCCAACCACCTGGGCAATTTTGTTATAACCGGTTACTTTTCCATTGACCTTGATCGCTACAGTATCGCCTTCTGCAAATGCTGATGCATTGGCAACTGTGTATACCTTTCCTGTTTTATCATCACCGGAAACCTCTGTCACATTGGTTTTTCCTTTGGATGCAGTAACAACAGAGATCTTGATCTCATTACCCCATTTACCGGGATTTTTTGCAGTAATGGATAAGGGTCCTACCTTTATTCCAGCAGCAGCTGCATCTGTAGCGACTGCACGCATGATATAGGCTCTGGATCCGCCATTTGCAAAAAACTGCTCTACTGAGTAGGCAAGATAACGGTAATCACCATAGGGATTTTCCGGTAAATATCCACCGAATTTTCTTGTAAAATCAGCAAAGCTGCTGACAAATTCCGGTGTTCCGACTGTTTTTCCTTTCTCTGCCAATCCGATAAAGCCGGCGGTACTGGTGCTTACACCTTCCATCGGTCTCATTCCGGATTCAAATTCTTCCACATATACTCCTGGAGATAAATATTCTGCCATGTCATATTTGGGCAAAAGCTTCACTTATTCTTTTACCCTTTCCTCCTTTCAAATTGTACTAACTTGTAGTAGTTGTTGTCTGCGCAGGCGATGATACCGTGATCATTCCTGCATAAGCACACATAAGTGAACATGTGTTGTTTACAGCTGGTTTTCCACCCACCAGACAAGTCGGTGAACCGGGCGTCCATGGTCCGGCAATAACCGGCATACATGGCTGCGGAGTAAGCACTCCGCCCGCTGCCGCAGTAGCCGCGCTCACAGCCGGATTGGCTAAAGATGAGCACATCCCAAACGGCATGATATTGGTCATTGCCACATTATCCATGATATTGGCAACCGGTGTCCCACACATAACCTTGCTTGCGGGTAAAACATTCAGTGCAGATGGTGCTGCTCCAAAACTGCACATCAGTTGTGTACCTGATGTTACTAAAACTGACATTTCAAAACCTCCCAAATATTCCGGCGGTTTTCTGTTTCTAAAGTACAAGTACTTCAGAAATAAAATCCTCTTCCCTGCCTTCTACAGGTATCGCATATCCCCCCTTTTCATCTGTTACGGAACGATAGGTCCGATGCAATTTTTCACCCGCATCGTGCTTTCTGGTAAAATTCCCTTCAACACAATATTCGTTAATTCCGCATTTTTCTTTTATGATAAAGACATCTGCCTTGGATTTATCTCCAAGCATATATGTCTTTTCAACTAGGTTTTCCTGTGTAAAACCGGAAAAAATCAGATATTTTTTTGAATTTTCCTCTCTTACACTCTTAAAAACAAGTCCGGTCGGCTTCGCGCGTCTGGCACATACGACAACCGGATGGGAATACTTTTTATCCCCGATACAACCGGTATACCATTCACATTGATATGCATGTGATCTTCCGCATTTAATAAAAAGCCGGACATCCATAACCGGATTTTGGGGATCTAATACAGACCGGTCGATCATTACCGTCTGTTCAAAATAGCTATTGCTGACGATTTTAAGCTGTAAAACCGTGGACAAAGGTTCTAAAAACACATACATTCCCTCATCCTTGACAATCGGATGCATAAGCTCACCGTCTATATAAAACAAAAAGGCCTCTTTTCGTATTACCTTTCCGGAATAGTCATCCAAAAGCTTCAGTACAAAAGCAACTCTGGTCTTCATCCTGATATCCCCCATTTCATCTATTCTCTGTCCTTATGCAATATATCAAAATTGGTCTCCACAACTCTGGTAAATGTCTTCGTCCTTCTGGATGAGAGCAGCGCCGGTGAGACACTGAAATAAATACCGACCTGATACGGAAGATTCAATACACTCCAAAGCTTTGTTTTTTCTTCAAAGCTCAACGTTAACAGTGTAACGGCCGGTGCTTCATCTTCATTTTGTGAAGCAAACTCCCCTAAAACGGCATGATCCATCAAAATCTGAATGGCGCGTCCCAAAATACGCTGCTCATTTTCCGCATCCGAAACCATCTGTGACTTACTGTTGATATAAATAACAAAAAACAGATTTAAAGGCTTTGGCGGATACTGGGCCGTATTATTTCCCATCCGGATCATATCCATCTGCTTATATTCCCGAAGTTCCTGTATATCATACAGATAAACTCCCAGCTGAAAATCTGCATTTTTGTCAGACGGCGAAACCAATTTAATGGCTTCCGGAGACTGGATGAGCTCCGGACACATATAATTTCTTAACAGATTCAGTATTTCATTGCTCAAATCCGATATAATCGAAAAATCTGCCATAGCATTACTCCTTTTAGTAAACTTCCAATGTCATAAATTTCAATGCGTCCGGATTATCCATCTGATAACACAGCTTATACCGGACTCCCTCTAATTCATATATTTCCGAATAAACAGCCTCTGCCATATTGATACCGGATACATAGATATATGATTTATTTTTCGTCGTCATTTCAAATGAGTTGTTGCTGAATGCCGTCGGTTCATTTCTCCGGATGCGGTCAATGGCCACACAGTCGATCAGATTGGTAGCTCCGTTAGCCGCTGTCATATCGGTATTTTCCAGGAATGAAACATCCAGATCATCACTAAATGCCGTCACCGCTTCTATAGTAACCTGTGTTTTATCCAGGTTTTCCGCCTGCTGCCACTCATCCGAACTCAGATAATAATATGCACTGTATGTGTCTCCGGCTGCCAAAACCGGCAGCTCTGTCCCGTCAAGCATTGTGGTTGACTGAACAGTACTTGATGTTGTATCGGTTGTTGTTGTCGTCGTCACTTCATTTCCGTCAGCATCCGTGGTCGTCGTCACACTGGTCGTTGTCTTGTTTTCATCAGTGCCCTTACTTTCCCCTTCTCCAAGCTGGCTTCCCTCACCGTTTTCATCGAAAACAATCGTATCGGTCGGAATTGAATCATCTGTCAGCTCATCCGCTTCTTCTCCCGGCATATACCAGTCATCATCGACCGACAATGCTGTATTGTTGCGTAAAAGCTGTACCATACAGTCGCCCTTTAATGCGACATGGGCTCCCTCAAACAAAAATACGGTATCTACCTCTGAATAATAGATGATGGGAGTCTCTCCAAACATGGCGAGTGCATCCTCCAGAGTAATTCCAAGCAGGGATTCATAATGAATTTCATTTCTTGCAAACAGTCCGGTAAACAGTCTCTTTCCGGTGTTGGAATAGCTTACTCCCTGTCCCTGTTCTTTTCCCTGATAAAACTCTCCTTCGTATTTCTTGATACCATTGGCATAGTATAAAACACCGTTTCCATGATAATTGCCGGACTGGAAGTTTCCCTCATAGATCAGGCTTCCTTCTTCGTTGTAAGCAATTCCTTCTCCATTGTAGGTACCATTTTCGAAAGAACCGGTATACAAAAGATTTCCTTCCGGACTGTAATAGTAACCATTTCCGTTAAACAGGTTCTCTGCAAAATCCCCACTGTACCTTACTTTTCCGTTTGGATAATACAGAGTACCCACACCGGAATACTGGTTATTTAAAAAACTTCCTTCATAGATCAGGATTCCGTCCTGATTCCACAAGGTGCCGGTGCCGGTAATCATGCCATCTGCCACATCTCCCGTATATACCACAGAGCCGTTTGCAGCTTTGATATTGGCCTTGCCCGAAAACTCCGCAAGCTTTAAGTCATCATAATCATAATATGTAGTTGTAACCACATTTGTTGTTGTCGTTGTTTCCTGTACATCTCCTGCAAACCATGTAAAATAGATAAACACTCCCGCACAGATTGCCACGATCAGAAAATAAACCACTTTTCTGGAAATCCAGAAACTGCCGATTGTAATATAATCTTCCTTAGCCTTGGGCTTGAAAGAAAAGATCTCTCTCAGCTTTTTGTTGATCGGATTGATCAGCTTTGCAGTAATCAGATTAGCATTTGATAACTGCTGGGTTCTTCTGATAACCCTCCGAAAAGGGTTCATAACGGCTGTTCGCAACCTCACAAATGCTTTTTGGAACAAACTTAGAAGTTCTGAAAACACGTTCTGCCTCCATCAGGCTTTTTGTTTATTGCCTGGATAATGCCTCACACTGAAATATGTAATACTTTGCAACATAATCTCTGGGATTTTCCCTGAGTACCATGGCAAAGAGATTTTTGGCTTCATAATAAATACCCTGCTCATACAGATCCATCGCTTTTTCAAATATACGCATGGAATGTTTGATCAGACGGATTTCTTCTGCGCTCCGGTCATCATATACGTCATACATTCCCATACTTCTTCCGGCCACTTTTACCGCACCTGCATACCGGCTGGCAAACAGTTCTTTATTTTCAAGCAGCTCATAGGCCTCCGATGTGACCAGTAAACGGCTTCCGGACAGATCAAAAAAGCGTCCGTTTTTCATGAGCTTTGGAATTTCCGGTGCAAATAAAGCCAGTACATACCGGTCCTTATCCCCACAGATTCCAAAGTTGATCTCTGTTTCATGCAAAACAAAATTGGCATTTATCTTAAGGTCAGCATTTTCCGGCATGGCATTATCCGCATCAATTCTGGCTAACATGGACAAGGCTGCGGTGATCGCTGACTGAACTCCCTTCTGGCAGATCAGCATAATGCTGTCAAGGCTGGCTGAATCAACAATCGGAACGATACTGTTTTGTCCCGCAAAATTGTTGATCGTATTGAAGAAACGGTTGGTAATGCTCTCAATATCTTCATCATCCGCTGTCTTCGGAAGCTTTAATTCCGCTTTTAAAACCGGATATTTTCCTACAATCTTGCTTCCTAATGACAAATCACCCAGATTATCCATACCCAAAAGACTGATCACACTGACAGGCACAAAATGATAGTAGGTATCTCCCATTTTCTGCAGATTGTGGATCTGGAGCATCATATCATCTGCCATGTTGTTAAAGATACGCGAAATACCCGCGATCTCATCTTCGCTGGTTGTTTCAATGCGGACATTGGTATTGCCGTCCGTAAATTCCCTCATCACATTTTTTACATCATTCAACGGACGTAAGATCCGGTAGTAGGAAATACTGAGCACAACAATGGTCAGAATGATAAACACGATACAGATCAGGGCAAACTGACCTAAATAGGCCTTCACATATTCATCAATATTGGAGGTATAAATACCGGTTTCCAGCAGATATACCGTATCACCGCTGACACCTCCGACCGGGGTGATACAGACTAAACGCTCTCCCATCTCATCACGTATCGTACCGGTTACTGCTTTACCTGTTAGGGCAGCTTTTTTGTACAGCTTTTCCGCATCCAGATTCATCCAGATGCCAAATGGATAAAAACAGGGACTGTTTTCATCAACACCAATATATAAAGAGCCTCCTTCATAATAAATGACCCTGCTGTAAAGCTCTCTGGTCTTTAACTGCGACATCAGATAGCTGTACGCCTCTGATGTATAGTCATATGGATATTCAATCTCATTGAAGGATTCCTGACCAAACAATGCCGTCAGCATATTTCCTTCATCTTCTGTCTGCTTTTCAAAATTGGTCTGAATGGATGACTTATAATAACTGAATGCAATCAGTCCAAAAATGATCAATGCCACCACAATCATCGGAAGTGTCGCCGCAAGCAGCCTTCCGATCACGGTACTGCCGCTTTGTACCAGCTTGATAAACAGTTCACAAACGCCAAATATCAGGAATAAAACAACAATACCGATAATCCAGTTGATGATCAGCTTAAACAGAATGAGAACCGTGGAGTAATGCATCCTATCCACCGTTTCCGTAATGCCGTCTATGGTCTTTACCAGATTAAAGGTTTCGGTATGGGTATTGTAAACAACCGCAGCATAATTCCCGATATTGGTCATGGAAACATTAAGCAGATCCTTTGATGTATAAAGCGAAGAACCGTTTAATGTGGAATTACCGTTTAGGACAGCTTCCTCTGTACCGTCCGTGATGTTCAATTTCACAACATCACCGCTCTCATGTTCACCAAAATATACATAACCGCTTTCCGCATAGGAAATAAATGTCGGATAAAGCAGGGATTCTACTGTTCTGGCCGGATAAATCTCTTTTACAAGTCCATCTGCCTCCGTCGCATGAAATATTTTTCCCGAATCGGATATGTATACAAGATCCTGTCCATTTCCGGCAGCCTTGTAAATCCCCTCTCCTTCCGCTAACTGGTAGGTTCTGGAATTTTTCATATTCAGAGTACCTGACAGATTGGTCCCGTATTCATAATTTCTGCGTACAGCCATTGTTTCGTAAGGATCTGTCGCAATCAGCGTGATCGTATCTTCCGAAACATTGATAAAATGATAAATATAATTTTCATCTTCATTTGTCAGCCGGATCAGCTTTTCAATTTTACCGAAGCCCCCATGAAAATCGATTACCATAAGGTCCTGGCTGCACAGATCTCCTGTATAGGGATTCAGAGTATTTCGCAGGGCAAATACCCGGTCATGATTTCCCGCTCCGATCCCTTCAATGGTATACATTTCATCTCTTTTCACACTGTCAAACCGGATATATTTTTTTATATTTCCACCGGTTGTCACCTGGCCAATGACAATATCACGGTCATCATACCATGCAAGCACACTCATTCCGTTATCCGCATTGGCAATGTCAATAAACTGTGTCATGGGAACTTCTCTTGTAATAACCGCACGGCAGACAGCAAAAAGACCGGATATAAACAATATGGCAAGCAATGTAAATTGTATATATTTTTTCATCTGATTATCCTTCTTACTTATTCTTCATCGCCCAGATATACATCTCCGATGGTCTGAATTCCATAATAGTCAATATTGTTGGCGTTGGCTTTGTTGGCACGCAGCCGGATGCCGATCTGATATGCTGCATAAATCAATGTGACAACCACCAGAATTGTCAAAAAAGTATTGATGGAATTCCGGAACAAAAAATTTCTGACGATCTTATAACGGCTTTTCAGCCACCAGATAAAGCCCCTCATCTCCACCGGTTTATCCGACATGCCCCGGATAGTTGAAATAATCTGTCCAAAGGTTGAAAATCCGGTAGAGGTCAATTTCATATAAAAGATCCTGAGATCATCCGGATACAGCTCCGGGTTATCATATTTTTCCCGGTAATTGATATCCAGAATATGAAAAGCGGTTTGGGCAACCTCCGTGATGTATTCCTCTTTTGTACATTCCTTCCACTGCGCAAAATCCATAAAATAGTTGAGACATACCCCGCCATCCCTATAGATATTGATATTGCGTTCATCAAGCAATAGCAGCCCCACACTTCCGTCTACACCGGCTTCCGCGTATGCCGCAATACAGGAAAGTGCAGCCTCCTTGCATTCTGCAAAGGAATACAGATACACACTTCCCATCACAGAAACCAGACTTTCATGAAAATAATGAAAAACCAGATTTAACTGATCCTCATGGGAAAAAGCACCCACAAAATCCTTATTGCCGAAAAACAATCCGGATGTGTTCATCTGCCCGGCTATCATTTTCCGGAATTTGGCATCCTTTATGGATATCATGGTATAATACACACCTGTATTGTCCTTGAGATCTTTGCAGACATAAATATCATTGATATCATTTTCCAAAACGGTACGGACTGTTTCCAGTTCCATATTTAATGCAAGATACATCTAATTCACCAATTATTCCTCATCGGATTTTTTCTGCGATACAATCATAAATGCATGGGTATAAATTTCCGGATTGCCGATACAGGAAACCTTTACCTCGTAAACGCCTTCCTGTGCCGGTGCGGTATACATTCCGTTGTTGTCTACCTTTCCGCCTTCCGAATCCAAAAGGCTGTATGTAAGCGGCTCTTCTGTCATATTGACAAAAACAGGATTGATATGAACCGTTGCCTTGGGGGGCAGTACAATGGTATCCGGCTGTATCATGATCGTTCCCTGCTTTTTGCTAAGCTTTGCAACCTTCTTTTCCATATCTTCCGTTTTAAACGCATACCAGCGGATCCTTAAGCTGATCTTTCCGGTTTTTACCTTTGGTCTGACACCGACAATAAAGGTTCCTCTCTCCGGAAGCACCTTGACCGCCGTATCAATCTGATAGATTTTTCCATCATCGGCCGATGCAAAAATGGAATTGTCTCCCAAAATGATTTCTTCATAACCGGCCTGATCTTTTGAGCTCTTGTGCAGATACTCGACTCCGACCTCAACATAAACCGGACCGCTTCCAAGCCCATGCATGATCTCTTCGGAGAAAATGGCCTTTCCGACTTCTCCTCCGTTCCCAAGAGACATATCAAAGCTGCCGCTTGCCAGTACATGATCATTGTCCTTCCCGGCTCCGTCCATGGCCTTTGTCTGTACCATCACTGGTCCCTGCTCTGTCTGCGGTACTTTTTTATCCAACAGATAGTCATTTAATTTGTTAATGATCATAAGCTGTTCTGAATTGTATACATATTGTTTAAACGGTGCATCCTCAATATGGTCGATCAGAACATTATTTCCCGAACGGATGAAACCGATCTTACAGACAAAAAGCCTGTCATCATATGCTTCATCGAGTTCCGCATCCATAGTTCCCTTATAACTGTTTTTTAATACACATTCCAGAGCACTTTCACATACGGGCTGGATGGATGTTACAATTTCTTCCTTTTGCAGTCCGATCTCACCATTTTTTGTGATCTGGATATTTTTACTTTTCACGACAATCTCAGTATTGCCAAAAACATATTCTTCCGGTGTCAGAATATAATCACAGACTGTTTTCATCCCATAATCCTGATTAATATTCTCCGCAGCCACATGAATTTCGTGCTCCACAAAGCCTTCCGTCTGTAAATCATAGGTGACAGAAAAGACATCCGATGAATAACTGAGCTTTTCCATTTCCAGTCTGAGCCTTACATTTTTACCTTTTACGGCATAAGCCGGTACAATCTGTGTTACCCGGATATCTTCATCCTGATAAAGAACACTTTTGTGTAAAAATAAATCTTCTTTTTTCTCTTTATAAACACAATCTGCTTCATCCAGAAGATACAGTTTATAGCCTTCTCTGATATTGTTAAACTTTTTATTTTCATCATTTCCGTTATCATCGGCTAACGTCGAATAAACCGGATCCACACTTTCCTCACAGTAAGCAATTCCAAGATAGGCACAGTTGCTTTTCAAAGTATCAAAGCCCTCAATCGTGGAAATTTTCACAACCTGTGTGGCAGGTACGACAATTTCCCGTCCGGAGCCATCCAATGCCAGACCGGATTGCAAAATAACCGATAGGTCATCCACCGATACAACATCCAGGCCATATACAATCCCGCTTCCGTGCAAAGTCCTGTTGAGCAGTCTTCTTTTGTCATTGAAATATCCCTGCTCTGCCTGGAAATCCTTTGATGTCAGCAGCTTTCCGTAATAATAATGATTTCTTTCAAATGAATAATACTTCCGATTTAGCATACAGTTTCTCCCTTTCCTTCATCACACATTTTGTTTTTTCCGGTTGTTATTCTTCCATATTCTGTCTTGTTTTCTTTTTTCTATTGCCTCTGATAAAAACAATTCCTCCACCGGCTACAAGAAGCAGTGCAGCCGCAATCGCCACAGTTCTTATCACAGTCTCATTTTTTGTCTGCACCTGATCAATTGGAGCAATAATGGCATACATGCCCATTCTCTTTATATTGGCATATGCAACACCGTTGGAACGCCTGGTTTCGTAGACATGAATGGTTCCATCATCCTGAAGTTCTACGATTTTTATGATTGCATTCTCATACTCAGACGGAATGGTTAATCCAAGCTCGGCCTCTCCATCCGGCTCAACCTCAATACCGTCTACCTCAAGTGACACATCATAGCTCTGTACGATGTTGTAGGATTCATCTACCAGCTGTTTTACCAGATTGACCGACGTCTGGGAGCTCTGTACCGCGGATAAAACAAGCTTTGCATTGTCATCTATCACACCACCGTCCGCAGATAAAACAGCTCCGTAATTAATATTCCTGATAATAAAATCCGAATGGGACGGCCCTTCATCCGTTCCGGCGTAAGTACGCCTGCTGATGAGACGCCCGGATGTATCCTGTACATATCCGCTGTCACCCTTTTCTTCTGCTGTAACAACAACCGGCTCCCTGACCGTGTACCGGGCTGTGACAACATCCGATGCCTGCATATTGTCCTTTACCGCAATAAGCTTGATCGTCATTGCCTTATTGACTACTATCGGTTCTGTATAAATACTCAGGTTATTTTTATCCTTTAAATCCGGATCTGTTCCGTTTGTTGTGTAGTACATCGTGACATTTTTCGTTTTACAGCTGAAGATCACCGACGTACCAAGCTCCAGTTCCCCATTTTCATGTGATACTGACGGGGTCGCCACCTTGTCTGCAAATGTATATTGAAAGGAAGCAATATCACTTGTGTCCTTATCATCGGATACTGCAATGGCACGCAGCATCATAGCTTTGGTGATTTCAATCGGTTTGGTATATAAAATACTTGATTCGCCCGGATCGGAGCCATCTGTCGTATAATAGATTTTTCCGTCTTCGGCATTTAAAACAATCTGGCTTTCCGTTGTAAAAACCGCACCATCCGGCACACTGCTTACCGGAGCTTTCAGCTTTTCCATAATGACATACCGGAATGTCCCGGTTGCCGTCGTACGTGTAGATCCCTTCGCTATGGCAATCGCCTTCAATACCACGGTATCTCCCGGCTCGCCGGAAATCGTAACCCTGCTTCCCTGGCTGCTGGCTGTCGTCGGATTGGAACCATCTGTTGTATAATAGATTGCAGCATCCGATACATCGGTATTTAAGGTAACAATATCTCCATTTTTCACAGTACTTCCATCTTCTACATCTGCATAAATACCCCCTGCATAATTACTGATGGTGTATACAAACATGGCAGGCGGACTGTCATTGTAATCCTCTTTGGAGGCATATGCCTTGACCGTGATCATAGTGCCGATGTCACCATTTAACGGAACCACATTACCAATTGCAACCATGTTGTTTTGGGCATCTGACGGATTGGATCCGTCAGTCGTATAATGAATGGTAGCTCCTTCTGTTGCGGACAGTGTCAGTGTCGTTCCGGGCGGAACAACAGAGCCGCTTGCAATAGATGCCGTCGGTGCCGCAAGATCTGACATAAGTCCATACCTGAACACCGCTACTGTACTGTACATATCCTGATAATATGCAACCGCCTTTATGATTGTATTGGATTTGATCACAATCGGATTGTCATCCGAAAACATCATATCGGCAGAGGTCGGATCCTTGGGCTCCTCCCCCGTTGTACTGACGGTATAAAAAATACTTGCCCCACTTGTTGAGCATTTTAAATACACAGAGGTATTATTTGCCACATTTCCTTCAATTGGATTGGCATAAGGAGCATTGATGGCACTTGGATAGGTATAAGAAAAATTTGCTATTGTTCCATAGGACCATTTTCCATTTGTGGCTAATGCCCGTATGGTAAACATATTTCCTACCGGTGACGGCACCACAATTCCCGATGCGGAATATTGCATTGTAGTCCCCTGTACCTCTCCATCTGTCCCAACAGAAGGCTCTGAGCCGTCCGTCGTGTAATAAATCGTATATTTATTCTGATCTTCTGCGCAGGTGATTTCTTTTGTCCCTGCATCTAAAGTATATTTTCCAACATAAAGCTTTATTACATCACCTTTTTTAACCTCAGTCATCGCCGTATCCGCGGTTGTCGGATAGGCTGTTATTGCAGGTAATGCTTCCTCTTCATGTACCTTAAACAAAAAGGTCTGGGTACGTTCCACACAAATTGTGTTCTGCTTTTCATCAACCGCCACACCGGTGATCCGCAATGTAAAGCTATCACCAAAATTGGCAATATCCGGTGTAACAGTGACAGAGCCTCCGGATGATGACAAAAGTCCGGTCGAGCTGCCGTCGGCTTCCATAACCTTGGATGAGGTATTAAAACGATACTGCGGCAGACTTCCGTCCAGGGTATAAAAATATTTTGTTTCTCCATAATGGGTGCTTCCTGACGGTACGATCCGGATCGCAGCCGCCATATCAACGGTCTGTTCCACATTTTCTTTTACTGCTGTACCCGAATATGTCACAGAAACCTTCCCCGTATACTGTCTTGGATAATATCCGAGTGAAATGGTATCTACATCTCTTGCCACATAGGCTGTGTCTTCATATGAGATGGGCAGGACATTGAGCTTAAAAGTTCCCTGTCCCCTTATACTTTCCGGTATGGTAATTGTTTCAT
The DNA here is from genome assembly GCA_900549665.1 of uncultured Lachnospiraceae bacterium. Classification (GTDB taxonomy): domain Bacteria; phylum Bacillota; class Clostridia; order Lachnospirales; family Lachnospiraceae; genus UBA2882. Next base: position 57,311 of record URPH01000001.1, read on the forward strand.
TGCCACTTCCGCTGCCACAGTTCCATACCTTTACGTTGGAGTTGCAGTAATACCAGAGATTGGAAGAGTCAGCCTGTTTATATCCTATATAATTGCGGTTGTTCATGGAAACAACAGTAAACTTATTGGCATACACCTTTCCTGCCGCCGCATTCAGCTCAGCGATCAGATTATTATCCTTAACATATGTAAGCCCCGGTGAAACAGATGCCTGTGTCGTATAAAGGATCAGTGCATTGCTCACGGTACTGTTCCCTATTACGGCATTCAGAAATACGGTATCTCCGACATCGGCCTCCGTTGCATTGTCTGCACCATTTTCTCTTCCGGCAATGATATTTTCTTCTGCGACACCGGTCAGGCTGGTTGCGGTAACCTTTGCCGTAACCCGGATGTTATTATTGGCCGCAGACAATGGCAGAAATCCCCGTCCCATACTGAACAGGACAGTCATACCCAATACCCCGGTTAATACAGCTGCTAAAAGGAAGCGTCTGTGCTTCGGTATTTTTTTGTGGATTTGTTTTTTCAGATTATCTGAAAGTTTCATTTAGAGTTCTCCATCTGAATTATATTGATCCTGCTTCTTTTGTATCCTTCGTATTCTCCTGCGTTTCTCCACGCGATAAACGGAAACAACAACATAAACCACTACAAACAGGACACTGTAGCCAATGATAATAAATACTACATATATCCACTGGAATGAAAATTTATGTTCATCCGATAAATCCACTCCAACCAGTGCATAACGGCTGAAGTGATCTGTTTTGGCATATGCCATCTGACCGTCACGTCTGGTTTCAAGCTTTTGTATTGATCCATCATCAGCAATATAGATCATACAGATAACGGCACTTTCAAGCTCCTTTGGAATCGGCAGACCGATTTCTACCGTACCCTGTGGCTCAATTTCATTTTCTCCATCGCGCAAAGACAGATCGTATACCGATATCACTCCATATTCATTGCCAAAAATGGTCTTGATATTATCATTTAAACCGGCATTGCTGTTGACCTTTACAACTCTCAAATTAACATTTCCCGGAATGACATTTCTTTTAGCGGATATCACTGCATGATAGTCGTAATCGGCCAGAACCACATCGGTAAACGCCGTTCCGGAAAAATCAAACTCTTCACGCCGGTCTGAAAGCCCCGAAGCATCTGTATCATGCAGGCTCTTTTCCTGCTCCTCTGCCAGCAATCTTGCTTTTTCCTCAACTGCCGGTATTTTATTGACCACATACTCGAGCTCTAAAACATTACTTAACTGATACCCTTCTTTATATCCGACTGCCTTGATCGTAACATTACGGTTTATGGAAATACCTTCTGTTGTATATACAAGAAGCTTATCCAGATTCTGCAACGTGGGCTTTGTACCGTCCGTTGAATAGTAAATGGTAATATCATCAGACTTGTCATCTTCTACCGAAAGGTGGATGATGGTTGCCGGTTCCAGCAATCCGGATGCGGTATCGGAAACCGGTGTTGCTGCCTTTCCGGCTGCATCATATGTAAATTCCGCTATCTCCGATGTCTCCCCATCCTCGGAAATAACAATGGCCTTTAACCGCATTCCCTTTGTTACCTTAATCGGCTCCGTATATAAATTGGAATTGACCGTAGGATCCTCCCCATTGGTCGTATAATATATTTTTCCTTCCCCGGCGGTCAGCGTAACCTTGGTAGCGCTTGTAAGCACACCGCCGGACGGGGTGGCACTTACCTTTGCCAGTCGTTTTTTCAGCTTGTAGCTAAACAATGCATATGCTTTGGTCTCACCACCCTGCGCAATCGCAACCGCCTTTACGGTAACAGTTGTTCCGGGCTCTGCATCCAGTCTGACACTATTTCCGCTCTTACTTGCGGCAGTCGGGTTGGATCCGTCTGTCGTATAATGGATCACGGCATCACTGACATCCGAGATCAGGTTAACAATGGACCCTGCCGTTACCTCAGACCCGGATGGCGGATCCGCGGTAATACCACCTGAAAACTGGCTGATCGTATAAGTAAATGTAGCTTCATCACTGTCTGTTTTTCCATTTAGGGATGCATAAGCCTTGATCGTCACAAGATCTCCCGAATTTCCATCCAGGATCACGGAATTTCCGATCATAACAGACTTGTTGTCCGGATCTTTCGGACTGGTATTGTCCGTCGTATAAAAAATAGTAGCTCCCTCTGCTGCAGACAAGGTCACAATAGCACCTCTTGTAGAAACAGATCCCGAAGTCAGGGAGGCTGTAGGTGCCGCCAGTTTTCCCGAAACAGTATAATTTAGGGAAACTGCCTTACTCGCAATGGTATTTTTTACGGCAATCGCTTTTATTCTGATATCCTTGGAAACTGTAATGCCCAACTCTTTATCGTAGGTCATGCTGGAAACGGTCGGATCTTCCGGCTCACTTCCGTCACTTGTCATGGTGTAATAAATCACAGCACCCTCCGTGGCAGAAGAAAGTCTGATCACCGTTCCTCTTGAAACCTCTCCGGATGCGATATTGGCAACCGGATTCTGCACCTTGCCGGGGTATTCAAACTGAAGAATACTCTGTTCACTCATATTCATACCCTTTTTAACGGCAACGGCATAAATCGTAAACTTCGCAGTTTCATCCTCTCCCTTTGCAGGCATTTTGATACCATCCGTTGAGTTGTACAAAAATGTAGTATTTTTGGAATCCTCCGGTATCTCAAAGCTGCCGTCTGCATTCTTATTCAATTTTACATTTCCTGTGAGACTGTAATAAATATCCACACCTGCTGTTGCTGACACCAATAGGATCTTCTCTCCCGGAACAACCACAGGTAATGCCGTCGCACTGCCGGCCGGCACACTGGTTACAACCGCCGCCTTTCCCGGTTCTGTAATATCATAGCTTTTAGAAGCAATGGGACTAACCAGTGATTTTTCAGTAATGGCAACTGCACATATATTGATTTTCTGATCTCCTGTTACCGTAATCCCTTTTGCGGCATCATATTTATATACATCCTTGGGAAGTCCGGCTTCATTCATTCCATATGTCACACTCTGTAAGTCGGCAAGCTGACTCTTTGTAAAGTCACCGCCTGTCTGATCTGCCATATAGTAAATCTCCGAATTCAACGAAAGATTCTTGAGATATACTTTGGAAAATCTGGCAATCGCACTGTCCGTCGGTTCAAAAGTGACAGCCTCCGCTGCCTGAACCGGAGTCACGGAATAATAAAATGTACTATCCCTGCTTGGCAAATATCCATTCCGGAAAGCAATAACGGTAACCGTTCTCTGAACGGTACTTCCTGTCTGATTTGGAAGTGAAATTCCTTCATCGGTATAAATCGATCCATTTTCGATGACAAACCATCTTCCGGCGCATCCCACATAAACATTCTTGCCTTCCGCTACCATGACCGGTGTATTTTTCCCGACAGACGGATTAGCCTGTTCTAACCGTTTTTGAGTTGCATCATCCACCATATTGCAGGTAAGTGTATCCTGATCGACAGCATATACATATACCTGATCATCCTCTTTTACCACATAGGCATTATCACCTGTTCCAATGCTTTTTGCTGTATGCTGTGATGTACCGGCCGAAGGAATCAGGGTCGGCGCACCGACCTGTGTCGGCATCTGATAATCAAACTCAAAGATTCTGCTGCCGCATATTTCATCTCCATAAAACTGAAGATATACATAGATTGCTGCATTAGACCCTGCATACTGCAGACAGTCCAGAGGAATTGTTTTTCCATTAAGACCGGAAGCATCTCCTTCAATCGTACCTGCTGCAATAATGTCACTTCCAACAGAAAGATTGGGATCTGTACCAAGTCCCTTAAGCGTGGTCAGCGAAGCAACCGGTGTCGTACGGATAACATACCGGATACCTTTCAGTGCAAAGACAGGATCAAAACCATTTTGTGCAGATGCATAAGCATAGGAATTGTTGACCTCCTGTACGTTGGTATCTGTCTGAATCGTCAGAACATCATCTCTCCACAAAGTATTGGCATTGGCTGATAAAGACATCTGGTCCCAGTCACGGATAATATGGATTTCATAGGTTATTAAAGACGGTTTACGGTATTTTCTGGTTCGTACCACAGAAAGATACACGGTACTGCCTTCTGCATAACCTGTCAGGGAAATTTCCTGACCGCCTGACGAAATATTTGTGCCATTATTGATAATTTCCTGTTTTACCTCATCCGTATCGGACGGGCGAGAGGTATCAATTCGGTAATAATACCGGAAGGCTTCTGTAAGTCCTGATCCTTTTCCGGAATCATGATCATAAGGCTTTATACAAAGTGTATAGCTGTTTATAAAGTTGTAAGAAACCGCCGGATCCATTTCATGGGAAACCGTGTCGAGCTTCTGTGTATTGCCGATAACCTGTCTGTCTGTTGCATACAGCCTGGCATCCATAACCGCCGTTTTTACCGGCTCTCTGTCTGTCATCGAGTATTCATATGCCGTCAAAGTACTGTCCGGCGCTATTTTGATCAAAGGATAAATATATCCGTTTACAACCCAAAAGCCTTCATAGCTGACGGTATCTGCATCAAATAAGATATAGGCCGATTTTTTTGCCAAAGAAGCATCTGTCGTATAATCGGCAGCCTCTGTATATGCATCATCCGATCCCGCAATACGGTAAAACAGTCTCGTCGCATCCTCACATACTGCTGTATCTGCTTCCTCCCCACTGATATACGGACTGATATAGTCATTGTCCGGATCATCCTCTTTGCGGACAGCCTTTTGCAAAGCACCATACTGATACTCGGTGGTAACCAGCTTGTATTTCTTTGCGAAATCCGCACCTGTTACATAATACTGATGTCCGTCACAAAAAGTTGCCTGTGTGATTTCCATCCAGGAGCTTTTATAGGTACGACCGTCGACATTGGAAACCGGCGAAATACTGATATCCATTAGCTTCATGTCAGCATCTGCATTGATATTTTCTTTATAGGTGTATCTGGTCGACTCGCCTCCGATAATCGTCATATAACGGTAATCCATGGCAATACTGATATCATTCCTTCTCTTTAAGGATGCCAGGATCACATCAACTGCAGGCTTGGTACTATCCGGATTTTTCAGCTCACCGATAACAAGGTCATCGGTATTGATATCTGTGCAAAGCCAGTTCATCACAAGACGGTATGTATTTCCGCCGTCCTTTGATAAATAACGTACTCCGTAATCTTTTTTACAAACCTCTTCCCCACTTCCTCCGGGTTTGAAGTCTTCCGGATTATACGACACAAGCGAGATTGTTTCGCTTCCGTTCTGATAAGATGCTCCCCGAATAGTTTTTATCGTAGCATCCCCATCCAAAGAAATACGATCTCCAACCAATGGATGACCACCACTGACTTGCCGGTTGCCACTCATAAAACAGTTTTTGATCTGCAAAGCAGACGCACTGTCTCCACTTCCGATCAGAGTTCCTGCAAAAGCACCGGAACCGGATGCATGGATATTGTCTGAATCGATCACTGATTTTTGCAGCGTGACCGTTCCGCTTTTAAGTCCTCCAAGAAGTCCTCCTGCCGATATCCTGCCTTTATAGGCATTGTCTGCATTGACGTTAACCGCCGAAGCCAGCTCTATGCCTTCATAGGTAGAAGGAACAGCCAGATATCCACATAAACCACCTGCAGAAACCTCCGGATCGATCTGTAATGTCACCGAAGCATCTGTATAAGTACCGGATTCTGTATATTTTTTTCCATTGGTGATTGCAGGCATGGATGTCCCACCGGTAGGAATCGCATCCACATTCTCTGCAGCAGCACTCTTTTCTACCTTATATTTTGAAACACTGGTATCAAGAACTGCTGACGTTTTGGTGTAGGAACAATCCTCATAGTTATCAATCTTTGTCTGTAACAGCCCTTCTGCTGTTTTTCCTTTGATATCAAAGATTACCTCTCCCGCTGACGTACCGGCGCTTAAGCTGATATTGAAAATGGATGCTCCGTTATCCTTACCGGCTAAAACACCGGTATATATTTTTGAGGGCAGCCCGGTCAGCGCATCATCAGCCAATACACAGTTCACTTTATTCTGATCCACCGTATACACATAAGAGACCGGTTGTCCCTGCAGGGTGCCCGCCTTGACCTTGGTTACTGTTCCGGTCGTCTTTTTCAGTATATATTCATCATATTCATAGATAACCGCCTGCCGGCTGTCGGTCCTCTTATAGTACTGTATATAAGGAGTGATCGTGATCTGAATATCTTTTTTGTTAATATCATGGATCGTATAGGATTTCTTATCTTTGTCTGAATATCCGGTACCGGCAGCGGCACTGTTATCCAAAGCTGCTGTCCCATATGTGTCAGTCCGGTTATTAAGCTGATACTCATTGAGTTTGCTTACAGAGTCACAATTATACTTGTTATCTGTCAGATTTTCCCACCATACAGGCGAAAAATCCGGTACAACAGCAACTGTTGCCGAAGTATCAGCATCTTCAAAGCTATTCTTACTCCATAAGTCGGATTTGACATCCGGAATTTCTGTATTCAGAAGATTTCCTTCTTTTTCAATCTGGCTTACCGTTCCTGCCTCACCGGAAGACGCATCCCATGAAAGCGAAATATTCTTTTCATTCAGCATTGTGCCTACGTTTTTTCCATTATTGGGATCTGAGGAATCAGAGGACTGGATCGTTGCAGCCAGTATTTTATTCAGATCATTTTCAGAAATACTCTTCCCGTCTCCGGCCGTGACAAGAACCTTGTATCTGGTCTCCTGATGGGCATTTTGTGTCACTTCCTTGGTGATCGTTTTTTTGGCCGTAATATAATCATAAACACCGGCGTTTGTATCCGTATTTGAATCCTGATTGTCAATCAATGTGACAGGATCGGATACCGTTGCGGTTGTATCACTTTTTAATGTCAGATCAGAATCCGCAACATCAACGACACTTTCCGCAGCACCGATATCTGCCCCGGTTTCAATCTGCATAGAAGGATTCTCTACATTGATGATCAGATCATGCACCTTCGCGCCGGATGAAAGTGTTCCAAATAAAAAGCCAAAGCTGTTTTCCTCATTCAGAGCCTGAACTACAGATGTGGTGGCAGGAAGTGTGATCTGGTAGCCGTTTCCATCCAGTTCTCCCTGAAAAGTTCCTGTTGCATAATTCTGATAAGTAAAGCTTCCATCTGCACCTTGGGCATCTCTCAATTTGTATGCAACCGATAAATTTCCGGAAAGCTCAATATCATTGGCCAACTTGAATTTCATACCGGGATCATTGTAGGAAGCCAATCCGCCGAAATTGATCAGCTCATACAGCTGATATTCATTTTTGATCAGGTAATACCCGCCCTCACGCTCATAGATCTGTGCAAGCGGTGCCTCCCCGCTGCTGTTTTTAACCTCATCGCTGACACCGAGTACAGTCTGATAGGCACCATCAAACGGGCGGTCCACAAGCTGATATGCAGCACTTACATAAACCATTGCCACAACAGAACAGACTATGACCGCCAAAATACCACTACCGGCAATCACAGCTCTTTTCTTATCCTGTTTCAGCTTCTCTATGCAGTTTGTAAAAAACACGTGCAATGCTTTCATATGTTTCATCCTGACTAATGATTGTTATTTAGGATCTATTCAGAGCAGTATGCCCGAAACAGATCTGTCTGAGCCTTTGAAAGACTTTTTCCCACCTTGGCATATTCATTGGACACAGCCTGTAATATATGCTTCATACTGATGGGTTCACTTTTTGCCATTGCCATATAGGCACTGTGCAGGGCAGCGTTTTTAATTGCCGCTCCCGATAATTCAAACGCCTGGGAAAGAGCCAGTGCATCAAAATCATCATTGATTTCTGCTTCCTTTGGAAAGATGCTTTCCCAAAGCTGTCTTCTCAATTCGACATCCGGCAACGGAAAATGGACCATATAAGATATCCTGCGCCGGAATGCTTCATCAAAATTTTGAAGAAGATTGGTCGCCAGTATGGATACTCCGTTATATTGCTCTATCCGCTGCAGCAGATATGCAGTCTCTGCATTGGAATAACGGTCCTGGGCATCCGATACATCACTTCTTTTGGAAAAGACCGCATCTGCCTCATCAAACAAAAGTACACATTCTTTCTTTTCTGCGGCATCAAAGACCTTTCCGATATTTTTTTGTGTTTCTCCAATATATTTACTGATCAGCTGGGATAAATCCACCCGGTAAAGCGGCATCCCAAGCGCATTGGCCATTACTCCGGCCGCCATCGTTTTGCCGGTTCCCGGAGCTCCGTAAAACAAAATACTCATACCGTTTCCATAACTGTATTTTGAGGAAAATCCCCATTCCGAAAGCACTCGCGCCCGGACTGAGATCATATCGCAGATATCCCTAAGCTGCCCGGACTGATACGCCGGAAGCTTCAGATCCTCAAAGCCAAGTCTGGTTTTTAATACATTCATCCATACCAGACTTTCACCTGTTTTTTCCCGGTCATCCATATGGACCGTACGGTACAGGTAACCGGTATCCTTGAGTGGAAGCTTCTGCAGGTCGATCACAACCGCAGTTACCGATAAATATCCGGAAAGCCGGTTGAGCAGAGAATAATCGGCATACTGCATATCCACACATACAAAAGCCCCATACAGCATGGCACATTCGATAAGCTCCAACTGCTCCCGCTGAGAATAACGGTATCCTGTGATACATACCCACAAAACCGGCATCCCGATATCGGACAGAACCATCTCCAGGATACGGTATCCTGCATTTTCATCCTCTCCATCCAGAACCAGAGCTTCCGGATTTTCAGGCGGTTGCTGCATGACCCTCTTTATAAAGGTCCTTGCCTGTTCCATGGCAAGACCGGATACACTGCTTTTTACTTCCTCCAAAAAATGAAAATCCATTCCTTCCGGAAGTACCGGCTTTCTTCCTTCGATAAAAGAAACAAAAACCGGAGACAGGAAAAGCCGATCATCCTTTTGTACAAAACAAAGCGCCGGACTTTTCCGGTAGGAGCTTACAAGATTAACAGATAAAATCCTGTACGCTTCACTTATATGCAGCGGCATCCCCGTCTGCAGTCTGACATATAGCAAAACAACTGCCAGCAGCTTTTCTTCATCGGATAATTCCAGAATACGGAATGCTTCCGCAGCATAGAAAAATCCCATTTCTTCTGTTGCGCCATCTAAAATATCCTGCAGCTCCTCTATCCACAATATGTAATTTTCTTCCAGTACATGCAGATTTTCATAAACCTTTTTTCCAAGGCATATCAATCGTACATTGTTTTTTTCCAAAATTTCCATTATAGTTTTTCGAAGGCTTCCTTTACCTCTTCATATATCATTCCAAAGTTAATAATGGTTTCACCGACAACCCCTTCATCAAAGGGCGCATCATCAGCAGATGCAATAAGTGCTTTATACTGTATCTGACAAGTCTCATCCCCGTCCTCTTTTGAATAAAAGAAGCTGCCTGTAAATGCTTTTCTGTTCCATTCATTTAAAAGCTTCAATATCGAAAGTTCATCCTTATCCTCAAGTTCTGCCGGGATTTGTGTATAAAGCATTAAATACTTGGTATAAACCTCTTCCTCCGGCAGCTGTATGATACGGCCGATCAAAACCCGTTCCAGTTCTTCCATGGTCTGTGCCGGTCCATCCTTTCCAGGAAATTCGACAAGCAGAAGCTTATCTTCACCTTCCTCCGCGGCATCTATAACCTCGGCAGATAGATCGATATCATTTAAAAAAGCCGCCAGACTTTCCAATTCATTCTGTTTTTGCTGTAATGTCAGAAATGCCATGCTGTTTTCCTTTCCTGATTAATTTCCTTCCTGCGAAAATGCAGCAGACAGGGAGGCTATGATCTCTTCGCGTGACTCCGCACTCCGGATGCTTGAAACCTTCATATCTGATCCGCGTCTTACACCGACAATATAGTCAAAATCATTTTTAACCTTGGAAATCACGTAGTCCTTTGTATCCGGGCCTGCTTTCTCATCTGAACCGGTGATCCAGTTTTCGTTTTCCTTCATGATAGAAGCTAACACATCCATTTTTTCATAAAGTGCCGTTCCCATTTCATTGCGGACATAGGCCTTGTTCTTTCCTCTCTGGGAATGCTTCTCCAGTCTGGAATTGACCAGACCTCCTGCCTTTTTGCTCACCTCAGCCAGACCTGCCACTGTTTTGATAACAGTACTTGTGATTACCAGTCCACCGCCTCCGGCAGCACCCACACCGGTTGCGGCGCAGATCTCTCCCGAAAGCTTTATAACATTTCCCGCAAGCTTTGCAGTACTGTTTACACTGTCAAAGCCATTGGATCGAATCTTCAGGTTCTGACGGTGAGCCAGTTCATTTTCAACCTCATATTCATTCAGGATATCCAGGGCTTCCATTGCATGTATCTTGCTTTTGTATGCGGCATTATAGGCAGCCGGCTGCGCTCCGGCCGGATTATTCTGTGCCTTCTCGCGTTCTTCTTTTTTTACTCTCCACATATGCTCTGCCAGTTTTTGATTGACAGCCGAAAAACCGGTTGCGGCATTTTCTTTATGTTTGCGGTGTAAAAAACCGGTATCTACCCTGTTCATAAAACGGGTGATCGCATTGCGTCCCTGATATTGGTTGGCCGCAACTTCCTCATCACTCTTGGCAATCTGCATCTGTGCGCCGACCTTACTAAGAAGCTCCCGCCGTTTGTTCAGGATGCCCTTTTGGGAAAAATCATCCAGCGTAAACAATGCAGCATCCGCTTTACTCTCTTCTCTTTTTTCCAGTTTTTCTCTTTTATTTTTCAGGCGGTTTTTCAGCTTTACCATCGAATCGGACACCACCATCCGGTACTTTCCGGCAAAAAACACCTCCATGGAAGCCTTTGCAACTCCCCCTGCATTCTGCAGGAGTGAAATACAGGTTCCCAAAAACGGAACCATGCTGATAAACGGTCCGGTTCCATCAACAATGCCACCGATCAGATCCAGAAATTTTTCAAAACCGCCCCTGATCCGTAATACTTTTTCCTGTCTGTCCATCAAAGCCTTGTTTTTTACTACGGAAACAATTTCCATGATTATCTCTATGATCGTCTTTACCACATTAAAAGCAGCAAGCCCACAGCCAAGTCCCTCTGAAACACCAAATTCCAGCCCCTGAATTTTGGGCGGATCGGCATTGATCTTATTGCAATTTTTTAATTCCGCAAGCTTCTTATCAAGGCTTTTCCGATCCGATACACAATCTTTAATATCCGAATAATTTGAGAATATGCTGGAAGTCCATTCTTCAATCTTTAAAAGGAAGCCCCCAACCTTTTGACCAATGGAAAGTCCTCTTTTGATATTTTGTCTGGCCTTCTCATGCTTTTTAGGTGTCGTCTGAGCCTGCTTAAGGGCCTGTACTTCTTTCTCTAAATCCGCCTCTTTGTTTTCTTCCTGCTGTTTTCTTAAATTTTCTTTTCCGCCTTCATCCTGCTCTTGATCAAGTGCCTGCTGATTTTTCTGCTGCAGAGAATCCATCGCCCGCGCATACAGTTCACGTCTTGCATTGCCGACTTCACCGACATGCATGACCATGTCATAAACACTCTTATGATTTTTTACCAGTTCGCGTACTTCCTGCTTTGTGGCAAATTTCCGGCTTACCACTTCGGACAGATCACCAATATCTTTTGCAACCTGTTCAGACGGAGCTGCTCCCATGATCTTTTGCCGGTCCTCTTTATCAAAAGCATCGGCAACCGCTTCGTCCTCCGATTTCACATTGGATTCCATCTGTGTCACCGCATCAATCAGCGAATGTTTATTTTTGGCTTTTTTCCATTCATCCATTTTGCTTCTGCACTCAGCATAAAAGCTGTTGCGGACTGACACACGGTGTTTCACTCTTTTTTCCTGTTCCGGTGTTTTTCCCCCGCCGGCTGCCGTGGCACTACTCTGACCGGTCGTACTCTCTGCGACCTTAGAAGCCTCCTGTGACGGACGCAAAGCTGTCTTTTGCTGTTGACCGGAACCTTTTGTAGTTGTTCTTCCAAACAGTTTCCTAAACAATCCCTGTTCCTTTTGTGGTTGTTGTGTCTTCTGCTGTGTCTGTTGTAGTGGCATATTATCACTTCCCCTTTATAAAGTCCTTAATCTATGTCCTCAACCAGATCATAATAACCGCCAAAATCCGATGCGATCATATTCTTTCCGATTTTACTGTTTTCCCTCTTCATAGCCTTAAAAATATCTGTCATTTCAACAGCCCGCTTTTCGGGAGCCGCACAAAAAGCGGCAGCCAGAGCAATATTTTTGATCTGACTTCCGGTCAGCTTAAACTGTGATGCCAGAAATACATAATCGAGATCTTCGACCGGCAGCTGTTTGGGAAAAACATGCTCCCAGATTTCCAGTCTCTGATCCACATCCGGAAACGGAAATTCAATGACAAATTGAAATCTTCTCATAAATGCAGCATCAAAGTTCTGAAGCAGATTGGTCGCCAGTATAATGACCCCTTCGTATTCTTCGATTTTCTGTAACAGATAGGCTGTGCTTGCATTTGCATATTTATCCTGGGAATCCTTTACTTCAGAACGCTTGCCAAACAATACATCAGCCTCATCAAAAAATAAAACGCTCTGACTCTTTCTGCCCTGCTCAAAAATCTCACCAAGCTTTTTTTCAGATTCTCCGACATATTTTGACATGACCTTCGCCATATCAACCTTGTAAAGTTCCAGTCCCAGCTCCTTTGCAAGCACCTGTGCTCCCATCGTCTTTCCGGTTCCCGGCGGTCCGTAAAAGATCATGCTTGTTCCTTTTCCATAAGCAATCTTTTTGTGAAATCCCCATTCATCAAACACCTGTGTCCAATAACGAACTCTGTTGACCGCATCCCGTAAAAGGCGCTTTTGTGCAGCCGGAAGTACCAGATCTTCAAAATTATGGATGGTACTGATCTTGACGGCATCCTTCTTTAAGGTGTGGCCAAGCTGCCTGTGGCAGGCTTCATTTAACATATCAAAATCCGTTTTATCCAGAGCCTCTCCCTGCATCTGTAAAACGGCATCTTCAACACTGTTTTTGATTGAACCCGGTGTCAGAACATATCGCGCGGGAAAGATATCCAGATATTGTATGAGTTCTTTTTCATCAATTCCCAGCTCTTTTTGCCATTTTTTTAAATAAAATTCCCAGATCACCGATCTTTCCGCTGCAGAGTTTTTATCAAGTTGGATCTGTATGATTTTATAGTCGGTACGCGACAGCCTGTCAGACAGTCTGTCCAAACCTTCTGAGAGAGTAAATCCAAAAAAATCAAAATACTGTTCCATCTGCCATTCTACAGACTCTAAAGCGGCAAAGCTCTCATCGGAGTCATCAAAATCCGTAAATGCCACAAATGCATCTCCCTGTAACAGGGCCTCCAATGCAATTTCCCTTATGTATTCCTCCATATTTCCTGTTTTCAGCTCAGCGGTAAATCTGGCACTGTCAATCATCATAATCGGCCTGCGCTTTTCCCGGCAGTATTCTCTAAGCAGCGTTTTCCTGCCACTTCCCGTTTCTCCTGTCAAAAACAGGATCTCTTTGGGTGCTAAGTCTTCACACATCCGATCTATTCTGACAAGCAGATCTTTTTTTATGGGCAATGCCTGCGCTTCCCTTTTCGGATAACAGATCGTCATAAAATCCTGTAAATGTGTATTCGGGCTTCCGATATCCCATAAAAAAGGAACTACACGTTCCGACAGCTGAAGCCCAAGATGCAGACCGGGCTGTCTGTTTGCAGAAAATTCACCGGTAAACAAAAGGGAAAATCCCTGAAAACGCTCCACAAAATGCCGGCTCCAAAACTTTCTTTCAACCGGATCCAGCGTAAAGATACGTATCACAAGCTCCGGGGTCGGATATTCCATATCATAGTCATCCGATAAAAGTGCAAAAATTCTTTTAAAATCAGAGCTATAGGATGCCGCAAATGAAAATAAAACCAGCAGCTTTTCAAATGTATCCAGCCCAAATAACCGGAACAAATAATAAACCGGAATCATGTGACCGTTTTCTATTTGCCCAATCCCCTCTTCTTCTATCTGCTCCAGACGGGATAAAAGAAATGTCATCTGTTGCTGATACTGCAGCATCGTTTCTTTTGTAAATCCGCATTCACCTATTCTGTTTAATTCTTCCCGATAATTGATCTTATCCCGTATCCGGCTGATACTGCCATTTTCGGCTAACACCACTGCATGATCCGAATATAACTGCAGCATATCCTTCAAAACCTGAAAAATACGATCATATGTAATTTCCAAAAACAGATCATTATCAGCTATTTTCATCCTGGTTGTCATCTTCTCCATGATCCTGTATCATTTCTTCACTCTGTCTGGCCTGGTTTCGCCGATCCCTGTAATACTCAAACATTTCATGCTTTTGGATATCCATGGCATAATTGATTTTTCGTAGAAAGAGACGGCTTTGATTCTCTTTACGATATAATAAAGCCTGCAAAAGATTTTCTTTCTGCATTCCATAAAGCTGTTTTTTGTAAAGGACTGCATTTTCTGAATGATGGCCCTTTCTTGACTGCTCTGCAATCTGATGCCTGAGCTCCATCTGTTCTTTCCGAAGGTTCCTTAACCGGAGCAATTCATCGGATTTCTGAAAAAACGGCATAGCTTTTTTTAACGCATCCATATTTATTCGGTTGTAATAGGGATTTATGGACTGCTCCGTCCAGGGCTTTGCCTCTGCTTTTTCGATCAGAACGGAGGCGTTGGGACTGTATTTGGAAATATATCCCCGATTTTCATTCTGTCCTTTCAGCAGCGTTTTCATCTGATATTCTGCCATTTCTTTCTGATAACGGCTGCTGATTGTGTCATATCGGGAAGTTTTCAGATTTGCAAAAATAAAGCTTCTTGCACGATTCGGATTGTAGCCCATCTGCAAACGGCTGAACATGGTATCGACCTTCATAAGCCTGTCACAACCAAATAAATGACCGGCTCTCTGATCCTCGTAATAGCCCTCTATACGATTATGGCTTGAAAAATGCTCTATCTGAATATGGCTTACAGCTGTCAGGCGGTCATAGACCTCCCGAAGCTTTTTGCTTTCCAGCATTTCAATCTGTTCCTGTGCTGATATCATAATTTCCCTCTTACACAATGTATGCCAATGTACTTCTTTGTTTTAATAAAATTTTATATTAAATTGAGACTGCTGGCCTTTTTGACCGCATCCGTTTTTCCCTTTACACCTAATTTACGGTAGTTTTCTGCTGCATAGTATTTGACCATTCGTTCCTTTACACCCAGACATTCTGAGATCTCACGGATGGTCTTTCCTTCTGACTGCATCTTTAATAAAAGCAGCTCCTCCTTTTTAAAATCAATCGGACTGACATTGTCGCTCAGTCCATACGCCGGATAATGATCTTTCATAAACTCCGCTTCCTGAACCATCTGTGTATACCATTCGGATGAGAAGGATTTATCTGCGCGTATCTCAGCCTTAACCTCTTTTAACAAGGGCAATACAAGCGCGCCCTCTTCCGACATGATCCGGATAAAATGATATTCGGAAAGCTTATGAAGAACTTCTAAAAATTCTTCTTTCCACTCTTCGTGGTTGCGGTATTTGATAACGGATTTTAAAATAGCAAGCTCCATCAGTATGTATGTGCGTGCATTTTTTTCGGCATAATAATTTAACTGCTCAATCAGTGCAATGGATTTTAAATAATCTCCTCTGATGATCATAACCCTCAGTTTGGTAAGATACCGATAACGTTCGAGCGTGCAGAACTCTTTTATCTCGTCCGGTGCCTGATTCATCCATTCATTGACATATTCCTGATTTCCGCCATAAAGCTCCAGCCGGCATCTGAGCGCCTGCAGATTCCGAAGCATCTGCTTATTTTTCTGCTCTTTTATCTTTTCCTCCAGACCATCCAGCAGTCTGTATGCATTTTTGACATCACCCATCAGCATACTCAGTCTTACCTGTATACCGGTGGCAGCAAAAGCAATTTCATACCTGCCGCTTTCCTGACTTTCGATCTGGGCTCTGGTCAGATATTTTAATACTGTGTATTTATCATATCCCTTTTCATAATAGCTTTCCCCAAGCCCGGCGCTTACAAGACCGAAGCCGTTCCTTTTTAATACCTTTACCAAAATCGGGCCTATGGTATCTGCCAGAAGCTGATCCTTTTTGCTCCATTCACAGAAATCCTTTCCACCATTCATCGTAGACGGAATATTGCCGGTAACGGTCATCTCCGGAATACTGATTCCCTTACTCATGACAAGCTTCGGAATGCTCTTGAATATATCTAAAAGCCCTTTGCTTCCTCTGTGCGGCAACGCAATATCCAGATAGGCAAGTCTTCCCTCGGCTTCTCTTTTTTCTCCACCGCTTACTTTGCCGCAGTAATTTTTCAGTTCCTGATACCAGTACTCACTTTTATCTTCCTGCAGGAGAATGGAATATGTCATACTCACAGCGGCCATCAGCACAGCATCACTTTTCACTTCATCCGGATCGAGTGCCAGATAATACTTACGAAGTTCATAATAATACCCGGCTCCCGGATTGCGTCTTCCGTTTCGGATCAACAGGTTGCGGATGCTTTCATTATCTTCTGACTGTTTGTACATCTCAAAAGCCTTTTCAATATCCTCCTGCTGCTCATAATACCTTCCCGCATTGTACATGCAGTTGTGAATAAGTCTTGTGCCCAGCTTATTTTTGGCCCGTTTTTGTAATGCTGCGATCAGAACATCCCGCAACCGGTATACTCCCTCGTTGCATACCATGAAATTGCCAAGATTCATGGAACGCTCTAACAGCTTGTCCACATCGTCTTCCCCTGTGATCTCCTGTGCAAGCGCACCGGTAAATTCATCTACAATGCTGACTTTCATCAAAAACTGCTGGATATCGGCATCCCATTGGTTTATAACATTATTTTCCAGATAGGAAACAAAGGCCTGTCTGACCCTTTCCACCATTTCCCTTCCCGGAAGCATCTGATGTTCGCTGATCAACTTAAAGGTGAGCATGACTGCATATGCATTCCCCTGTGCATAATCGAGAAACTGCTGTCCTAATTCATCGCTCATCTTTATTCCCTGTTTCCTGGCTAATGCTTCAATTTCCTTGTCAGTCATATGCATGTCTTCTTCGGCAATCAGCATCAGCTTATTATCAACATACAGTGGTTTTAACCACTCGGGAAGCTTACAGCGACCGGCTAATATCAGCCAGATATCCTTTCTTGCTGCCAGTTCCAGAATTTCACGCCTGATCTCATCCTGATCTATCAGATGAAGGTTGTCAATTACTACATAGGTACATTCCTTTTTCCCTTCCTCCGGTATGATCGAATCGTCCCAGAACTGTTCACAATAGTCTATATAAATATAGTTGTGAAAGTCCAGATACTGCCTGATCAGAGTGGTTTTCCCATAACCACTTGCCCCATACAGGTACACATCCTGCTGGAAGCTGCGTGCCAGTTTTAATTTGTGGTAGCCTTTCGACGGTGGAATATAATCTTTATCCAAGGTCTGATCCCCCTATACATTTTATTCGCATCTTTTACACAATGTACCCTGTTGACTTATTATATCAGACACTTTTTTCTTACAACATTGTACAAAAGTGCAATATTTCCATTTTTTTCAAAAATCTTTCTGTAAAATAAAAAAGCCATTGTACCAAAACAACAGCTTCTCTGCTTTTTTCAATGCAGGAATCCGATGCGGTAAATTTTGATAAAACTGTACTGCACCATCCGGTTTCTGCATATTTTTACAGCACATACGGCGTAATCTGATAAACATAATAATTAAGCCAGTTGCTGTATAAATTATTGGAATGACTCCTCCACTGTAAGTGTGGTTTCCTGGTCGGATCATCATCCGGGAAATAATTTTTGGGAACCTGAATATCCATTCCTTTTTTAAGATCTCTAAAATACTCTTCCTGGAGTGTCAGTCTGTCATATTCCGAATGTCCCATGACAAAAAACTGCTTGCCCTCTCCTGCCATCACAAGGTATACACCAACCTCATCCGACTCAGCCAGTACCGTCAGATCCTTGCAGGCGTGGATATCCTCACTCCGTACTTCGGTATGACGGGAATGCGGTGCCATAAAATAATCATCAAAGCCACGTACGATCGGGATCTTGCGGTTCATAACCTTGTGTTCAAAGACACCGAATACCTTTTGGGGCAGAATGTGCTTTTGCAGTCCGTAATGATAATACAGGCCTGCCTGAGCGCCCCAGCAGATGTGGAAGGTGGAGGTCACATTGGTCTTGGACCATTCCATGACCTCACAAAGCTCCTGCCAGTAATCTACCTCTTCATATTCCATATTCTCCACCGGTGCTCCGGTAATGATCAGTCCGTCGTATTTTTTCCATCTGATATCATCAAAGGATTCATAAAAGCGGTTCAGGTGGTTCGCAGATGTATTCTGCGAGATATGGCTTTTCATATTTAAAAAGGTAATATCGATCTGCAGCGGTGTATTGGATAAGGCTCTTAAAAGCTGCAGCTCTGTATCCTGTTTGATCGGCATCAGATTGAGGATCACGATCTGAAGTGGACGAATTTCCTGATTGATGGCGCGAAATTCGTCCATCACAAATATATTTTCATTTTCCAAAATCTCCTTTGCGGGGAGATCACTCTGTGTTCTGATTGGCATTTTTAAACCTTCTTTTTTTCTTTTCACTCATTGTCTGCATATCTTTTTTTTGGCAGACACATGTATTTTTAAGGGTTTTATCCCTTGTTCATCATATCATCATTTGCAAATATCGTAAAGCTATGCGATAGAACAGTCAGTCTTAAGACAGCATGGCAATAAAATCATCCTCTGATATGATCGGAATACCAAGCTCCTTGGCTTTTTTGTTTTTACCGGAGGTTGATGCCACGTCATTGTTGATGAGGTAATTGGTCTTGGAGGAAACACTTCCCGCTACCTTTCCACCTCTCTGCTCTATGACCTCCTTGACTTCATTGCGGTTGGCATAATGATATACATTGCCGGTAATGACAAAGGTCATGCCTGCAAAGATCTGCTCATTGTCATTCTGCTCCGGTTTCTCAATATGAAGCTGCTCATACAGCTCCTGTGCATTTCGGGCTTTCTTTTCATCGGAAAAATAAGAGACAATCCCGTCTGCCAATACCTCTCCAATGCCGTCTATCTCTGCAAACTCTTCCCTTGTGGCAGACTTTATCTTTTCAAAATCATTATCAAAGGCCTTACAAAGCACCTTGGCATTGGCTACACCGATGCCGGCAATTCCGATCGCATACAGATATCTTGGCAGAGTCGTATTTTTTGCCTGCTCCAATGCATCCATCAGATTTTGAAAGGATTTTGCTCCAAAGCCTTCCATCTGCGTGATCTCATCCTCAAAGCGGTTCAGGCGGAAAATATCCGCAAAGCTGTGGATAAAACCTTTGGCAATAAATTTTTCCAGTGTGGCCTCACTCAGACCGTCAATATTTAAAGCATCGCGGCTGACTAACAGGGTAAAGGATTTAATCTTTTTGGCTTCGCAATCCGGGTTGGGACATACCAAAGTCTTGGTGTCGATCTCTTTTCGTACCTCGGTCGGCATGCCACATACCGGGCATTTCTGCGGAATGGTCATTTTACCGCTTTTTGTCAGATTTTCGGCAATCTGCGGAATGATCATATTGGCCTTGTAGACCTTGATGCGGTCGCCAATGCCTAATTGCAGTTCTTCCATAATACTTAAATTGTGGACGCTCGCACGGCTGACTGTTGTTCCCTCCAGTTCAACCGGTTCAAAAATCGCTACCGGATTGATAAGACCTGTCCTGCTCGGGCTCCATTCAATCTCTAAAAGTGTCGTTTCTGCTGTCTCATCTGCCCATTTAAAAGCAATGGAATCACGGGGAAACTTTGCCGTTCTGCCCAAAGATGCGCTATATGCAAGATCGCACAACGTCAGTACCAGTCCATCAGACGGCACATCATATCCGGAAATCGTCTGCGCAAAGTATTCGATCCGTTCCATGATATTATCCTGATTGACACGGAAATACTCCACAACATCAAAGCCCTGTTTTTTCAAAAATAAAAACTGATTTTCCCTGTCGTTATCAAAATCAACCGGTGTTCCGTCCGTCTCAATGGCTTCTACGAGATTAAAAGCAAAAAGCCGTACATTTCTCTTGGCAGTAATCTCATTGTTTAACTGTCTGACGGATCCGCTGCACAAATTCCTGGGATTTTTATACTTGGCCTCCTCATCGGAAATCTCCGCATTCATTTTTTCAAAATCCGAATATGTGATCACAGCTTCTCCTCTTAAGATCAGCCGTCCCTTAAATGCAATCCTATGTGGGATATTTTTAAATACTCTGGCATTGTTGGTGATAACCTCTCCGATCTCACCGTTTCCTCTGGTAACAGCCTTTAAAAGCTCACCATCCTGATAGGTCAGAACGATGGTAAGTCCATCCAGCTTCCATGATAAGAGCGCCTCTTTTCCATTCAGCCAGTCCCGCAGCTCTTCCCGGCTTTTGGTCTTGGCTAAAGACAGCATCGGCTTTTCATGTCGCTCCTTTGGCAGCTCATCCACTGCCTCATATCCGACACTGACCGTCGGACTGTTGGACAACACCATGCCGGTCTCCTCTTCCAATGCCATAAGCTCATCATACAAAGCATCGTATTCATAATTGCTCATGATCTCTGTATCCTTGGCATAATATGCGTAAGACGCCTGATTGAGAATCCCGATCAGCTCTTTCATCCGTTTTATTTTGTTGTTTTCTGTATTGCTCATAGTTGTTTCCTTTTCTATGCTGGATGTTTTTTTATATTGATTCTACTTCCGTTTTAATTACTTATCGACTGCTTTACTGATTGATCGTATTCCCGCATTGACAGTTTGTTTTTGATTGGCTTTCTGCATTGATAACTTGTTTTTGATCAGCTATCTATATAGATTGTTTTTATATCTGACCTGCACCATTTGCTATATCATAAAGCTTCTCAAGCTCATGGTCTTTTATGATCCGGTATTCTCCGGGGTGCAGCTTTCCTATTGTAATATTGGCAATCCGCACTCTCTTTAAAGAAACCACATCATAATGGAAGCTTTCACACATCCTGCGGATCTGTCTGTTTAAACCCTGCGTCAGAATGATGCGGAATGTCCTCTTTCCAATCTGCTCCAGCTTACAGGGACGCGTTTTCTGATCAAGCTCCTGTAAATAGACGCCCTCTTCCATTTTGTGTATAAAATCTCCGGTGATGTCCTGCTTTACCTTGACAATATATTCCTTTTCATGATGATTGGCTCCACGCATCAGGCGGTCGATCAGGATCCCATCATTGGTCATCAGAAGAAGGCCTTCTGAATCCTTGTCAAGCCGTCCTGCATAAGTGACCCTGACCGGAAAATGAAGCTGATCCGATATCAGTTTGTCTGCATGCTTATCTCTCTGTGAACAGACAACACCAATCGGCTTGTAATAGGCAAGAACAGCCACATCCTGCCTGCTGCCGACATTTTTTCCCCGGCAGGTAACAGTATCTCTGCTAAAAACACGGTCTCCGGACTTTGCACTCCTTCCATTGATACAGACAACTCCCGAAGCTACAAGCCCGTCGGCATCTCTTCTTGAGCAGATGCCCGCCTGCGCCAGATATTTGTTGATCCTTACGCCTTCTGATTTGAAATTTTCATGATGATTATTATTTTGCTTTTTATTCATATAGTTTATTCTTTCTAATACCAGATTGCTGCGTGCTCTGCACTCCCACAATCCGGACATTTTCATTATAGTTGATTCACGAAATTATTTCCAGCATAAAACAACATGTACGCGAAATACTAAATATTGTTTACAAAGGACTTTCTTTTGTAAATAAAAGCACGAACTGTCGGGAAAGGAGGAACAAAAATGAGAAACAAAGCAATTGATACTGTCATCCTGACGCTCGTTATTATCGGAGCCGTCAACTGGGGACTGATCGGCTTCTTTGGTTTTAATCTGGTCTCTGCAGTCTTTGGCAGTATGACATGGGTTTCCCGTATCATTTATGCACTTGTCGGCCTGGGCGGTTTATACCTGATCAGTTTTTATGGAAATCTTGGGGAAGAAGAAGCCTAGAACCTGAAAACGGATGACGCAGCTTATCTACTACGCCATCCGTTTTTTCAGCCTCTGATTGACTTTTCTTCCAATATGAGGTAATATAATAACGCTTTACCAATTTAAAGTGCAACGCTTTAAAGCGATATTATTATATGGAGGTCTTAACATGAACAGGACAAAAGAAAGAACTCTGATGAGTTTCAGCCCGGATTTAAAGGTTGTGGACTGTACCTTAAGAGATGGAGGTCTCGTCAATAACTTTGGATTTACAGATGAATTTGTAAAAGATTTATATCAGGCCAATATCAAGGCCGGTGTTGATTATATGGAATTTGGTTATAAAGCATCCAAGGAGCTTTTTGATCCCAAAAAATACGGAAAATGGAAATTCTGTAATGAGGAAGATATCCGTGCCATTGTCGGCGACAATGATTCATCTTTAAAAATATCGGTCATGGCAGATGTAGGACGCTGCGATTATAAAAAAGACATTCTTCCTAAAAATGAAAGTGTAATTGACATGATCCGCGTAGCTACCTATATCCATCAGATACCAACCGCAATCGAAATGATTGAGGATTTTAAACAAAAGGGTTACGAAGTCACAGTCAATATTATGGCTGTTTCCAAGGTCAATAATGACGACCTCGATGCCGGTCTTGAACTGTTAGCCAACAGCAGCGTCGATGTCATTTATCTGGTTGACAGCTTTGGCCACTTCTATCCGGAACAGATTACCAAGCTGTCCCAGAAATATGTAAAAATTGCAGAGGAACACGGAAAAATCGTAGGTATCCATGCCCACAACAACCAACAGTTAGCATTTGCTAACACAATTGAATGTATCCGTAACGGTGTCTGTCTTTTAGATGCCACTGTAAGCGGTATGGGACGCGGTGCCGGAAACTGCTTTATGGAATCACTGCTGTGCTTTTTAAAGAACCCCAAATACAATGTCCGTCCGATCATCCAGTTTGTAGAGAAGCATATTCTGAAGTTAAAAGCCGAAGGTGCTGTCTGGGGCTATGATATTCCCTATCTGCTGACCGGTATTTTAAACAGCCACCCTTCTAGTGCTATTAAATTTATCAAGGAAAACCGGACCGATTACAACGCATTTATGCAAGAGCTTATGGAAATGGAATAAGCCTGCCAATCATATTCTCATAAAATAAAAAGCGTTCCTCTTTATGACAATACCTCCGAATATCTGTATTTTGTCATAAACCGGAACGCTTTTTATCATGTCTATTGTGCGCGGCTAACTGCTTCTTTCATGGATTTTACATACTCAGCCACAAATCTTGGTGATTCTTTGCCGTATTTTGCCACAATCTTGACGATCGCAGAGCCAACGATCGCGCCATCAGACAATGCAGCCATTTTTTCTGCCTGCTCCGGTGTGGAAATACCAAAGCCAACAGCCGCCGGTGTATCAGTCACCTCTTTTACCAGCTTGACCATGCTTCCGATATCGGTTGTGATCTCCTGTCTGACACCGGTAACTCCCATGGATGATACACAGTATACAAAGCCCTTGGCATCTTTTGCGATCATGCGGATACGCTCCTTGGAGGTCGGTGCGACCATGGTGATCAGGTCAATGCCATATTGATTGCAGACATCCAGAAACTCTTTCTTTTCTTCATAAGGGACATCCGGAATGATCAGTCCGTCAATGCCACACTCAACACAACGTTTCATAAATTTTTCATTACCGTATTTAAAGACAGCATTGGCATATGTCAGATATACGATTGGAACCGTCACACGCTCTCTTGCTTTTTTCACAGTATCAAACAAACGATCTGTGGTACATCCTGCTGCAAGAGCACGCTCATTGGCCTCCTGAATGACAGCTCCCTCAGCGATCGGATCAGAAAACGGAATTCCAATCTCGATCAAGTCAGCGCCGGCATCCTCCATGGCATACAAAAGCTTTTCTGTCGTATCCAGTGTCGGATCCCCACCTGTAATAAATGCAATAAATGCTTTTTTATTCTCAAATGCTTTTGCAATTCTACTCATATAATTCAACCCCCCTGTATCTGGCAATCGCTGCCACATCTTTATCTCCACGTCCGGAAACGGTACATACGATGATCTTATCTTTACCCATTGTTTTGGCAATCTTCATAACCTGTGCAACCGCATGGGCGCTTTCAATCGCCGGGATAATGCCTTCGGTTCTGGATAAATATTCAAATGCAGCTACCGCTTCTTCATCTGTAATCGGAACATACTGTGCTCTTCCGGTCTCATGAAGCATTGCATGCTCCGGTCCGATACCGGGATAATCCAGTCCGGCAGAAATAGAATAAACCGGTGCGATCTGACCGTATTCATTCTGGCAGAACAGAGATTTCATACCATGGAAAATACCAAGGCTGCCGTTGGCGATCGTAGCCGCATTCTTGGGATTATCCACACCAAGACCTGCTGCCTCACAGCCGATCAGCTGCACTTCCTTATCCGGGATAAATTCATAAAAGGTTCCCATGGCATTACTTCCGCCACCGACACATGCTACTACGGCATCGGGAAGTCTGCCTTCTTTTTCTATGATCTGCTGCTTGATTTCCTTTCCGATCACACTCTGGAAATCACGTACGATCGTCGGAAACGGATGAGGTCCCATAACGGATCCAAGAACATATAACGTATCATCCACTCTGTTGGTCCATTCTCTCATAGCCTCATTAACAGCATCCTTCAATGTCATGGTACCGCTTTCAACCGGATGTACTTTTGCTCCTAAAAGCTCCATACGATATACATTCAATGCCTGACGGATGGTATCCTCTTTTCCCATGAAAATCTCACATTCCATGTCCATAAGAGCTGCCGCTGTGGCTGTTGCCACTCCGTGCTGACCGGCTCCGGTCTCTGCAATAACCCTTGTCTTGCCCATTTTCTTGGCAAGCAATACCTGACCCAATACATTGTTGATCTTGTGCGAGCCGGTATGATTGAGATCCTCTCTTTTTAAATAAATCTTGGCTCCGCCTAAATCTCTTGTCATTTTTTCAGCATAATACAGTAATGACGGTCTTCCTGCATATTCTCTTTCCAGCTGATCAAGCTCCGCACAAAACTCCGGATCATTTTTGTAATGCTCGTAAGCCTCCTCTAACTCATGTACGGCGTTCATCAATGTTTCCGGAACATATTGTCCGCCATATTCTCCAAATCTTCCTACGCTCATATTGTCTCCTTTCTATTTTTCTGTATTGTTTCTCTGTGTTGTTTCTCTGTATTGTAATCCTATGATTTTCATGTCAAAAGGTATTTTGCCCCGACTTGATATCCATTTCCCGGACCTTTGCGATCATTGCCCGGATTTTTCCGGCATCCTTTAAGCCTTCCGTTTCCACTGCGGAACTGACATCAATTCCGAATGGTCGCCTTAATTTTATCAGATCCTGTACATTTGTTAAATCAATGCCGCCTGCTAAAAAATACGGTAATCCGATCTGATCATCCGGCGGCAGTCCCGACAGATCAAAGGTCTGCCCGCTTCCTCCCGGTATTCCCTTTACCTTTGTATCAAACAGCAGGTAATCCGGCTCGCACTGCCTTGCATTTTCAATCAGCTTCACGTTTTTTTGAAGGATCCGCTCTCTCTCCTGTCCCAAATCATCAATGACTGCATCCATACGTACTACCTTGATGACCGGAACCCTTGTTGCAGATCCCCTTTTTTGTGATCCTATTTTTGGGGTAAGTTCTTCTCGTAGTTGGTTTACATAATCTAGTCCTTCATCTCCGTGAAGCTGGATCACATCAATGGTTTTATCCGCTGCGAGCTTTACCACATGCCCGATCGGTTCTTTTACAAACACACCGACCGCCTGAATGGAAGGATCTAAAGCTTTCTTTAATTCTGCCGCTGTTTCATCGGATACAAACCGTTTGGTATTGGCAAACACAAAGCCTACAAAATCCGGATGATATTCATTGACCGCACAGACATCCTCCTGCCGTTTTAATCCACATATCTTGATATCACTCATAAGCTATTGACATCCTTTTCTAAGTTCATCCAGCATTGCTTTTTTATCACCACTGCGCATCAATGTCTCTCCGATCAGGACACCATTTACGCCGGCTTCGTGCAGCACTCTGATATCATCCTGTGTGCGGATCCCGCTTTCTGCAATAAAGAAAATATCCTGCGGAACCAGCTTGCGCAGCCTTTCACTATTGTGTACATCCACTGTGAAATTTTTCAAATTGCGGTTGTTGACGCCGATGATTCTGGCACCGGCACGTACTGCCATGTCAATTTCCGCTTCATCATGCGCTTCCACCAGAGCGGATAATCCGAGGCTGTCACAGATACCGATATATTCCCGGATCGTCGCCTCATCTAACAAAGCACAGATCAAAAGCACCATAGAAGCTCCCAACACCTTAGCCTGATAAATCTGATATGCATCTACTGTAAAATCCTTACGCAATACCGGAATATGCACTGCTTTGGCAATCTCCTCCAGATAGGTATCACTTCCCAGAAAGCGGCTTGGTTCCGTCAGAACGGAAATACATGCTGCCCCAGCTTCTTCATATTCTTTTGCTATTTTTAAATAAGGAAAAACCTCCGCGATAATTCCTTTTGACGGAGATGCTTTTTTCACCTCACAGATAAAGGAAATATCTCCCGCTTCCAGTGCCCGTTCTACCGGAAATCCGCTTTTCTTATCTGTATTGCACGCCATGGAAAAAGCCAGCTCCTTCATCTTTTCCATCGGTATCCTTTTTTTATCCTCAGCGACACGCTCCCGTGCGGTTTCTGCCAGTATTTCTAATATATTGTCTGCCATGGTTTACTTCCTTTCCATCCGTTCTGACTGCGTCCTGCTTCTACAGCTGTAAAAAGTTTTCCATCATGATCCTTCCGTCCGGTGTCAGCACACTTTCCGGATGAAACTGCAGACCATAAACCTCGTAATCCCGGTGTCTGACTGCCATGATCTCGCCGTCATCGGTTGTGCCAATGACCTTCAGGCATTCCGGTATCGTATCCGGATCTGCCGCAAGAGAGTGATATCTGGCAATCGGCACGCTGTCAGGCAGGCGGTCAAAGATCTTTTCTGCTTTGTCAATCTTCATCCTGCTCTGCTTACCATGCATCAGCTCCCTGGCATAAGTGATCGTCGCTCCATATACCTCGCAAATTCCCTGATGCCCCAGACATACACCGAGTATTTTGCATTTATCCTGCATTCTTTTTACAACCTCTTCGCATATTCCTGCATCCGACGGTCTTCCCGGTCCCGGCGAAAGAATAATGTAAGCAGGTGCTAACTTCTCAACCTCATCCACGCTCAGCTCGTCATTTCTTACCACCCGGATTTCTTCTTTTGCAAGACTTCCGATCAGTTGTACCAGATTGTAGGAAAAGCTATCATAATTATCAATCAATAAAATCATCAGCCGTTCACCTCGCTTGCTCTTTTTACTGCCTCAATAACAGCACCGGCCTTATTGGCACATTCGAGATACTCATTTTCCGGGATACTGTCGGCAACAATTCCGGCTCCCGCCTGTATATATACCTTGTCGCCCTTTTTTACCGCGGTGCGGATGGCAATACATACATCCAGATTTCCGGAAAAATCAAGGTAACCAATGGCTCCGCCATACACGCCCCTGCTATCCTTTTCCAATTCATCTATGATCTCACAGGCTCTGAACTTGGGCGCTCCCGATAAGGTTCCGGCCGGAAGCATGGTTGCGATCGTATCACATCCATCTTTATCCTTGCGAAGCTTTCCGCAAACCACCGACGCAATATGCATAACCTTTGAAAAACGATGGATCTGCATATATTCCTCAACTGCCACACTGCCGTATTCGGAAATCTTTCCGATATCGTTTCTGGCAAGATCCACCAGCATGTTGTGCTCGGCACGTTCTTTTTCATCGTCCAAAAGCTCTTTTTCCAATGCCAGATCCTCAGCAGCCGTTTCGCCTCTTTTTCTGGTTCCGGCAACCGGAAATGTCGTAAGCTTTCCGTTTTCCAGCTTTACCATGGTCTCCGGCGAGGTTCCGGCAATCTGTAAGTCATCGCACTGGATGAAATACATATACGGAGAAGGATTGGTTGTACGAAGCACCCGGTAGGTATTTAACAGACTGCTGTGATAGTCTGCTTCAAATCTTCTGGAGATGACCCCCTGGAAAATATCGCCTTCCTTTATATAATACTTGGTGCGCTCCACCATCGTGCAGTACTCTTCTTTGGAAGTATTGCAGGTAAATTCCACATCCTCCTGCGCGGTCTCCGGCATGAGCGGCGTATTGTCGTAGATTAAATGTATGATCTTGTCAATCTCCAAAAGCGCTGCATTGTAACCCTGCTCTCCTTTGTCACTATAATAATTGACGATCACCACAATTTTTTGTTTCAGATGATCATAGGCAATTACCTTGTCAAAAAGCATCAGATTATAATCATCAAATTCGCTGGATTTTAATTTTAACTTCGGCTCTGCATATCCGATCATTTCATAGGAGAAGTGCCCAACAAATCCGCCGGTAAAAGAAGGCATCCGATCTATTTGGGGAGATTTATATCGGTTGAGCTGTTCTCTCAATGCATCCATGGGATCTCTTTGCAGCTTCTGCTCAATAGCTCCACTTTTTAAAGTAACCACACCTGCTTTGGCTGAAATCTGCAGCAAAGGATTGACACCTAAAAATGAATATCTGCCCCATTTGTTTCCACCCTCTACACTTTCAAGCAGGAAAAATCTGCTGTCTATCTGTGCAAGCTTTCGAAGCAATGTGATCGGTGTCACAACATCTGCGTATATTTCCCGGCATACCGGAATGATGTCGTAATCCTTTTCATATTGTTTTGCTGTTTCATAATCCGGATAATACATCTTTTAGCACTCCTCTCCTTAAATTTGATAATAAATAATAAAAAAAGCTTCTGCCCCTGACCAGGGACAAAAGCTATTATTAACCTCTGCGGTACCACCCATATTGATTGTACAATCCACTCTGTCTGCATACACACTATATGCACCCTCCTGATAACGGGCAGGGAACCCGTTGACATCTACTCTGCAATCAGATCTAAATCCTGCATTTCAAGTCACCCTCGCAAGTCCATTCAACCATTTCTACCATACTGCATTCCACCTGCCGCAGCTCTCTGGGATGTCTTCCATGATCTACTTCTCTCGCTCATTGGTTTATTGCTTTATTGTGTTAAACTATTAAGATAGTAATATATTGAGTGGGATTTGTCAAGGGAAAATCTTTGGAATTTGGAACAACTAACAGTTCTAATAAGAAAATCATGGCTGTCGCAATTCTAAGAAAAAAATGGCTGTCCTGATTGAAAGATTAACTCAACATTGTTTACTATTTTTAGGATATATGTAATTTTCTAAAGAAATCTTATTCTTTATATCCTCTGGAAAGTTTATGTTGGATAAATCTATCCCTTTAGCAACATATCTTATATCTTTATAAACATCCTTGTCATTAACATTTTTTTGAAAAATTGCAATAACTTGAGATGTATATTTTGTAATTTTCTTAATGTTTTCTTTCAAGCACGACCTCGGAAAATATCTGTCATTATAAGTATTCTTTGAAATTCCAACACAACTGTTTTCACCACCGATAAGATAGTCACATTCCAGGTTTATTTTGGTCCTACCATCAAAGTCACCCGTCATTTTTGTTATCTTTGTTATTTGTGTTATAAGAGGAAGAGCCTCCATTTTAAGATCGATGGTTGAAGCATCAACAAACATGATCTCTTTTGGAGTGATATATGGTTTTCCAACACACCTGTGATAAAATTCCTTCGCTGTATGTTCACGTATAATTTGCTTACCTGTAACATTATCTATCTCCATTAATTTAAGCCCTGTTAAATGCTGATAATGGTGAGGATAAAATTCTATTTCTAATTCTTTTATAAGATTGTCAGCTCTATCCCGATAGATAATCAATAATACTGTTCCCGCTAATTTTGATTTAAAAAATTTTCCTTCTCTAATTGCTACTTCAACTGCTTTTTCTTTCGTAATTTTCATATAATACCTTTCAACAATCAAAAAAGGGAAAGCCAATGCCGAAACACTGGTCATTCCCTTTTAGTGGCTAATTTTTAGGTTGTCTGCCAACCAATCGGCACTTACGTCCGCCAAAGTTCGGATTATTGCGTTGTCCGTCAACACTCGGCACTTATGTCCGCAAAAAATTCAGATTATGGTGTTAGCCCACCGATGTAACATCGTTACATCTATTTGCTATTATATTACCACAAACAAGGAAATATTCAATATTTATTTTTATATGTTTATATTTGCTAATAAAAACTCAGTATTATAAATCTTGAGTATGACATATATGTATCGTATAATTGGAATTGCCTTGCAGAAATGCATTTGTAGATATTTTAATCTTATTATATAAAGAGGATTTACCATGCCAACCAACAATATCAACATGATAGAGATCACAGATCTGGCCAGTCCTGACCTTTTACCATATACCATGCGCGAAGTGGATCTTCTCCGCTACTACGAGCCCAAAGAAGGTCTTTTCATTGCAGAAAGTCCCAAGGTCATACGCCGCGCCATAGATGCCGGTTATGAAGTAGTTTCTGCTTTGGTCGAACATGACCATATAAAGCATCCGACTGATGAAATATCTGATGTTTTATCCAGCCTTACGGATGTACCGGTTTATACTGCCGAATTTGATATCTTAACAAATCTTACCGGCTACAAGCTTACTCGCGGAATGCTTGCGCTCATGCGCAGAAGAATCCTTCCTTCTGTATCCGATATTTGCAAAGATGCGACAAGAATCGCTGTTTTGGAAGATGTTGTCAATCCCACGAACCTCGGTGCCATTTTCCGAAGTGCCGCTGCCTTGAATGTTGATGCCATACTTCTGACACCGGCATGCACAGATCCATTATACAGGCGTGCTGCCAGAGTCAGCATGGGAACCGTTTTTCAGATTCCATGGACATTTTTAAGAAATGGATATGCAGAAATGAAAGAACTTGGTTATAAGACTGCCGCAATGGCTCTGACACACCGTTCGATTTCTCTTTCCGATCCGGCTCCTGCAAAAGAAAAGAAGTTGGCTATCATTCTCGGATCCGAGGGAAACGGTCTGAAACAGGAAACCATTGATCTATGTGATTATACCATCCGTATCCCTATGCGGGAAAATGTAGATTCTCTCAATGTTGCAGCAGCAAGCGCTGTTGCCTTCTGGGAGTTATGTAAGAAATAACCATTTTTAAAAATTTTTATATATTATTTATTCTTCATCCAACATCTTCCGGTATTTGCACTTAGGATAGCGATAACATTCAAGTACCTGCTTTTTTTCACCATTCACTTCTATCGTTCTGGGGACCAGTGTAGCCCTGCATTGAGGGCAATACGTTATTCTCATATTTTTTGCTGTTGCCTTTTTTTCACTCTGTGCAGCTTGCCTGTATAGCTCTTTGTGGCCGATTGACCGCATGCCGGATTGCAAAGCATCGACACTCTTTATCGGTATCTCCTCAGCTGGTCTTTCTTCAGCTTGTTTTTCCTCAATGTATTTTTCTTCGGACACTTTTTTCTCAGTCTGTTCTTCTACAGCATATTTTTCAGTGATATCCTCTGTCTGCTCAGACTCTTCCGGAAGAATATTCTCCGACAAATCTTCTTCCTGCAAAACTTTTTCCTGCAAAGCCTCTTCTTCCAATGGTTCTTTCTGCAAAACCTCCTCTGTCAAAAGAGCACTTTCCTGCAATTCGACATCTAGCCGTTCCTCTTTCTCATTACTATCGTTTTCAACATCTGCAATGCTGCCGCTTTCATCAGCCATATTCACTTTTTCCATATACTTTTTATCAACAATATCCTGTACATGGTTTTTCTTAACTTCCTGTGATACCTGAGTTGTCAGATATAATTTTTCTCCAAGCTGATCTACCACATCCTGTGTCAAAACATCTTCCATGTTTTCCATCTTTTTCAAGATGCAGTATTGCAGACTGTTCAAATGTATCACCTCTGCCTCATCTGTATTGTTTTCCAAGCTTTTAAATACACATCTATCGGAAAATACAACAAGAGATACAAAAGGAATATCCATCTCCAGATATTTTTTTAAATACTTGATGTGTCCTCTATTCTGCGCGATCGGATTATAAAAAGTATTTTTCTTACTCTTTCTGTTTTTACCTTTCAACGACTGAGTCCACATATAGTCTGATGCCTTACCAAAAATCCAGCCAGAGTAATTTTTGCTTTCGATTACCCAGATTCCCTTTCTGCAAATCATCAGAACATCAATCTCGGATGTTCCATCTTTATCATTGGGAATATAGCAGTTATACAGTATCTTTGCACCATCTTTAACAAAAACTGACAGTCTCTTTCTGATCAACTGCTCACCAATACGTCCTTTTCTTGCTATCTTATCTTCTTTTTTTCTGCTCTTTTTATTTTGATACTTTTGACCACGTTGTTTTTTTATGATTATAGGTAAAACAATATCAGCCAAAACACACAATAATAAAAAAATTAGTATTATTTCCATACTTTATCTCCATGCCTCCCCTAATCATCAATCTGATAAATTCATTAAGTAAGCTTGTCGTCATTGTAATAACGAAAAAGCATAAAGTCAATATACAGAATTGAGTTTTTACGACTTTTATACTTTTCCTCTTTCTTCGAAAATGCTATTCTTTATTTATAATACCACAGAAAGGAAACCACAATGTCAACATCTCTCATCATACTACTATCCATTGGCGCTCCCGCGATCATACTTCTGCTTATAGGTATCATAATCGCCCTATGCAATTCCAAAAAGAAAACCCACTGCACCTGCCAGACCGTAGGAAAGGTCTATGGCTACCGGTACGCCGGCGGCAACGGCGACTGTTCGGTTGCTCCACGGGCAGAGTTTTATGTCAGTGGTCAGAAATACAAAGCCTACAGACATTATAAAGGCGTTGTGGCAAGTACCAAAATCACACCGGATCCCGACAGTCTGCTCGGGAATCAGGATTCTTTCTGGATATCCGAAAAAGACTGGTTCCACATCAACAAAAAAGGTCTGTGCACCAATTACAAAAAAATGGCACAGGAGGTCTGGCCGGTCGGCTCCGATGTCACGATCCTCTACAATCCCGACAAGCCCAGACAAGCCTATGTGGAAAAAGTTGTCATCAATACCGTCGTTCCGATCGTCTTTATCGGTTGTGGATTGCTTTTGATATTGTCAGCCGTGATGGGATACATTCTTTTTTTGTGATCATCTTTCAATCAAACCTTGTCATTTTGCGCTATTTACGATATTATAATTTCAGTCAATATACATAATTATGATATCAGTTGCAAAGGTCCGGAAGGGCAAACCAATCTGATATCAAAAGGACAGAATATCGATTGTCCGGACATTAATCCATCAATAAAGGAAAAGAGGATACGAGAATGGAAAAAGTTATCTTAGCCTATTCAGGCGGACTTGACACAACTGCGGTTATTCCGTGGTTAAAAGAAACTTATGGTTATGAAGTTATATGCTGCTGTATCGACTGTGGTCAGGGCGAGGAGCTTGACGGACTGGAAGAACGTGCTAAGCTTTCCGGTGCTTCCAAGCTTTACATTGAAGATGTTGTTGATGATTTATGCGACAATTACATCATGCCCTGTGTTCAGGCCGGTGCAGTTTACGAACATAAATATCTGATGGGAACTGCTATGGCAAGACCCGCTATCGCAGCTAAATTAGTTGAAATTGCAAGAAAAGAAGATGCTGTTGCTATTTGCCACGGTGCGACCGGTAAAGGAAATGACCAGATCCGTTTTGAACTTGGTATCAAAGCTTTAGCACCCGACATCAAGGTTATCGCTCCCTGGCGTGATGACAAATGGCAGATGGATTCCCGTGAAGCGGAAATCGAATACTGCAAGGCACATGGCATTGATCTTCCTTTTGGAACCGACCAGTCATACAGCCGTGACAGAAACATCTGGCACATCAGCCATGAAGGTCTGGAGCTCGAAAATCCTGCTCTCGCACCCAACTATGATCACATGCTTGTCCTTGGTGTGACACCCGAAAAAGCACCCGATGAAGACGTTGAGCTTACTCTTACCTTCGAAAAAGGTGTTCCTACTTCTTTAAACGGAAAGAAAATGAAAGTATCCGATATCATCCGCGAATTAAATACCATCGGCGGCAAACATGGTATCGGCATTGTAGATATCGTAGAAAACCGTGTTGTAGGTATGAAGAGCCGTGGCGTTTACGAAACTCCCGGCGGAACCATCCTGATGGAAGCTCATCAGCAGCTTGAAGAGCTGGTTCTTGACCGTGACACCATCGCATTAAAATTGGAGCTTGGCAGCAAGCTTGCAAGCCTTGTATACGAAGGAAAATGGTTTACACCCGCACGTGAAGCAATCTCTGCTTTCGTTGGTGTTACCCAGCAGTATGTTACAGGCGAAGTCAAATTACGTCTGTACAAAGGAAACATCATCAAAAACGGTACAACCTCTCCTTACTCTCTTTACAGTGAATCACTTGCATCCTTTACAACCGGTGATATGTATGATCATCATGATGCAGAAGGCTTCATCACATTATGGGGACTTCCGTTAAAGGTACGTGCAATGCGCATGAACGAATTAAAGAAAGAAAACAAAAAATAATGTTTTTTCAAATGAAGCTATGGCTCAAAGTCATAGCTTCATTTCAAGCAAAAAAAGAGACCCTCTGGAAATCTTCCGGACGGTCTCCCTTTTTCTATAAAACTGACACTATGCCAGCAATTCTCTGATCATATCTGAATCGTAAGTCACACAGGTCATCTTTTCTGCCTCGATCCGATATAAAGCATTAGCTGCAATATGTTCTGCTGCCTGCTCAATATCACGGATACCGGAAGTTCCTTTAAACACATCCATAATGGTATCCAGGGCATCCTCTGTGATCACGATTTCCTCTTCCTTTAAGCCAATACGCTTTAAAACCTTTGGCATTGCAAAACGGGTGAAGATCACACGCTTTTCTTCCAGTGTATAATCCGGAAGCTCAATAACTGCAAAACGTGACATCAAAGGTGCACTGATTGCCTTTTTATCATTGGCAGTTGCAATCGGATACACTCCGGTCGTTGGGATATTACACTCAATATAGTTGTCCGTAAATCCCAGATTATCAAGTAAAGTCAATAACACATCTGCCGGATTTCCGTTTCCTTTTCCTGCAGAAGCTTTATCAAGCTCATTGATGATAAATAACAGATTGGAGCTTTCTGCGTTAGCAAAGGCTTCCATAATAAGGCCGGGCTTTGCATTGGCATAAATACGCGAGCTTCCTGTAAGCTGCTCCGGATCGTTGATGGAACTCATCTCCAAGGTTGTCCATGACATTTTTAAAATTTTGGCAACCGCATAGGCAATCTGCGATTTACCGGTTCCGGCAGGCCCGATCAGCAAAATTCCATACGCCGGAAGTGTATGTGTACGGTTGATTTGGATAATTGTCTCAATGATACGCTGCTTGACATTGTCCAGTCCATACAGCTCCTCATCGAGGATTTTTCTTGCCTCAACCGGATCAATCGGTTGAAAATCTGTATTTTTCCACTGAATGTTGAGCATGATGGAAAGAGCTCTCTGCGCATGACGTCTTTCTTCCGGTGTGACCTCTGTGGACTTGGCTACTGCCAGGTTTCTTCTTGCCCACATACGGATGTTGTCGGGAAGGGTGCTTCCTGCACACATCAGATAGTCTGTGATACTCTGGATGCTGGTAAGCTTCATATCATCCGAATCTTCCATTTCATCAATATCCACAGTTGTCTGTGAGGGCGCATCACTCTGGAAAAGACGTTCAATCATAAACTGGAGAAAACCGTTTTCTCCGGAAATCTTGCTGCCACGCATCGCAACTCCGGTTTCATGGATCTTGTATACGGCATATCCCTTATCCGTAGGCTTACCGGACAGGCGCACCATAATATGATTTTCACCAAGCCATTTTATCAGATTTTCAAAACGGGCATCCAGCATCAGAATATCATGATTGGATTTTTCCTCATCTTTTTCATATACAAAGGCTGTACCGGTTACCGGTGCCATAAACATACCGGAGGAATGATGGACCATCTTTTTGTCCCGGTCCTCTAACAGCATGATCGGATGCTCTGCATCTGCAAAGTGCTCATCTGTATAAATCAACTCATATGTTTTTTCTGCTTTTACAGCATCTTTCTTTTCCTGATTAAAATCAAAAACAGGCATATCCCCAACCTCTCATTCGTTTTCTCTTGTTGTGACTTCCATCATATTATAATCTATGTTTTCTCAGTTATCAATCATACTGCGGACTTTTTCCTTGACATCCATGACCTCTTCATAAAATTCTCTTGCAGAGATACGCATGGCACCATGTCCGAGTATAATAATCTGTTCGAGCCCGTCGGAGGTTGCTACTCTCACACGGTGCTCCTGCCCGATCTTTTTGGTAACCTTTTCAATATACATATCGGCAGTCTCCGCTTCTTTGGTATAGACAACGTCAATGTTGTGATACTTCGTGGCAAAACCATAATTTCCCTTTACCTTGTAAGCATCAAACACCAAGATCAGCCGGCATTTTACAAAGCCCTGATAGTCGCACAGAATGTCCATCAGCCTTCCTCTTGCCGCATCAAGGTTAGCTTTTGCTAACTCCTTTAATTCATCCCATGCAAAAATAATGTTGTAACCATCCACCAGCAGATACTGCTCTATAGGCTTCTGAGGCTTCTTTTTATACTTCTTCTGATAGGCCTCCTGTGTCACACTTTCTCCATGTGAAATATAGCGGGTATTACCACTTCCATATTCCCGGCGTCTGATCGGGCCAAATTCGCGTAACATAATTTCTTCCAGTTCTTTTCCAAAACCTTCTGTAGCCGCCTTTTCCCGACGTCTTCTGTCCGCATCGGCCTTTCTCTGCAGGCGTTCTTCTGTCTTAAAGTGCGTATCATTCTGCAGCACTTTACTTTCCACATGCATATAATCACGCACCTGATCCCAGGGCACATAAACACCCACTCCATGCTCACAAAATACAGATCCGGTTGGATTCCAATGGTCTCTTTCACTGTCATAGCCTCTTTTTTCAATGACCTCTTCTGCATTGT
Source organism: uncultured Lachnospiraceae bacterium (assembly GCA_900549665.1). Lineage (GTDB taxonomy): Bacteria > Bacillota > Clostridia > Lachnospirales > Lachnospiraceae > UBA2882. The sequence continues at coordinate 94,666 of URPH01000001.1, forward strand.
GACACGGCCCGTAGCCTCCATTTGAAAGCTTCAGCTGTCCTTCCCCCTTGGTGTAGGAATGGACCTCACTCATATAATCCAATGAGGTCGAAACAGGCACCCGCCCTTTTATCAGGGTCATTTTCTCCGATAATGTCTGTGGCGGTTCAAAAGTACCACTCATCATCTGCATGTCATTCATGGTACGACCAATCTGCTCATTGGGAACTGTCAGTTCAAAATTGTAATATGGCTCCAAAAGCACACATTCCCCGCTTTTTAGTCCCTGCCGCAATGCCCGATAGGTCGCCTGTCTGAAATCTCCGCCTTCCGTATGCTTGATATGAGCTCTTCCACCAACCAGAGTGATCCGCATATCCGTAATCGCCGAACCGGTCAACACACCTCTGTGCTCCCGCTCCGCCAGATGCGTCAATATCAGCCTCTGCCAGTTTAAATCCAGTTCATCCTCACTGACCTCGGTATCAAAAACAAGCCCGCTTCCCTGCGACAGGGGCTCCAATAAAAGATGCACCTCCGCATAATGCCGCAACGGCTCAAAATGTCCGACGCCTTCAACCGGCGCTGTGATCGTCTCTTTGTATACAATACTGCCTGTCCCAAATGTCACATCCACATCAAACCGCTCTTTCATCAGGGACTTCAATACTTCAAGCTGTACCTTTCCCATGATACGGACATGGATTTCCTGATGCTCCTCATTCCACACGACATGAAGCATCGGATCTTCCTCTTCCAGTTCTTTTACCTTTTTTAAAAGAAGCGCGGCATCCATTCCGTCAGGCGGGATCATCTGATATGTCATAACCGGTGATAAAATTCCCTCTCCGGTTTCAGCCTCAATGCCGATTCCCTGCCCCGGATAAGTCTTAACCGGACCTGTAATGGCACACAGCGTTCCTGCCTCTGCTTTCTTTGTTAATTCAAATTTACTGCCCGAATAAAGTCTTATCTGATCTACCTTTTCATCCTGCAGCAATCCCTTTACACGCAGCTCCCCACCTGTGATTTTTAAATAAGTGAGACGGTTGCCCTGGTCATCCCTGCCAATCTTGTAGACCTTAGCTCCAAATTCTTCGGGATATGAGCAATCACAAAACCACTGGTCAATCCCTTCCATAAAAGCTTTGATGCCCTGATCTTTTAGGGCTGATCCAAAATAAACCGGGAAAATTTTGCGCTCCACGATCAATCTCCGGATCACATCTTCTGCTATTTCTCCTGTTTCCAGATACTGCTCCATGGCTTCTTCATCGCTTCCGGCAATTTCTTCCACTGCCTCTGCGTCCCATTTTTCCTGCGAATCTCCACACATAGAGGTAAAATCGGTCATGCCCTCATGCAGCTCTTTTTTTAACTGTGCCATAAGCCCTGTCGTTGCCTGCATCTCATCCTCTTTGCATGCCAGATCCATTTTGTTTACAAAAAGAAAGGTCGGCACCTGATAGTCCATCAAAAGCCGGAACAAAGTCCTGGTATGTGCCTGCACGCCATCTGTTGCACTGATGACCAGAATGGCATAATCAAGCACCTGCAAGGCTCTCTCTGTCTCTGCGGAAAAATCTACGTGTCCCGGTGTATCCACCAATGTCATGTCCACATCCAGAAATTTCATCCTTGCCAGTTTTGAAAAAATGGTAATACCGCGCTTTTTTTCCAATTCATAATTGTCCAGAAATGTATCCTGATGGTCAACTCTTCCCATGTTCCGGATCATTCCGCTATTGTATAATAAAGCTTCTGATAAAGTTGTCTTACCGGCATCTACATGTGCCAGGATTCCTACGATTGGTTTTTTCATTGTTTTCCTGTTTCAAATAATTGATAAATTCTGTGTTTTTAGAGTTGCTTTAGGGTGTAACTATCATGATCCGCACTCTCGTGCTCTTCGTTGCTTCGCAACTATCATGATCTACATTCGCCGTTCGCCGATTGTGCAAGTACATCGGTTCTCTTGCGCTCATTATATCATATTTTTTCATTTATATCTCGTTGTCTCCTTTTTCTATGTTGTGTATTTAAATTTACAAGATACATTACCGCCAGCCCCTTTTGGAGCCGGCGGTAATTCTTTTTACCATATTGAAAATACAATTCCAGCAAGTGGTGACAGCACGATCATAATCACAGAAAACGTAAACGATTCCATTGATATAAGTGTTGCCCTCTGCTCTGATGGAAACATTTCCTGCAGGATGGCATCCGTGCGCACCTGCAATGCATCATCGCTGCATGCCGCAACAAATCCGCCCAATGTCATGAGCACTGCAATTCCTGTATGTTCAATTAATATGCCACATAAAACAAGTACTGATGTTATCACAAACACCCAACGATATCGTAATTTTTTACAACGTAAAATTAATTTTGCTCCAAGTATTCCGCCCAGCTCCATGATAAACAAAGCTGCTCCAAGTGCGGAATCCGGCATGCCCGTCTGCGGCAGCTTCGCCTGCAGAAAAAACAGCAATACAATATCCATTGCTCCGACAAACGAATTACACGTCATCAGAAATACTGCCCGCTTTGCTTCTTTCAAAAAATACAGGCTCTCTACGAAACATCTCACAAGCTCTTTCCACACCGATTTCAACACCGCCTGTTTCCTTTGCATACCTGTATGCTCCGGACAAATCTCTTGAAGAGACAACAACACCCCGATCTGAACTCCTGTCACCAAAATGTCTGATGCATACGCAATCTTATATCCGACAAAAAGTGCAAAACCCGCACACAATGTAGAAATACCATTGCAAAGACGATATAAAATCAACTGATTTGATGCATAACATTCATATAAAGTCTCTTCGCCGACTAATTTCAACGAGTCATAAGCAAGTGCATCACCGGATCCGGAAGAAAAATTATAACTGATCGCGAAACATGCAATTGCAGCACACACCATCATCAGGTTCCTTGAATTAATCATGCAAACGCTCCCGATCACACGCATAATACTGCTTACCACCAACATTTTCTTTCGACCAAATACATCCGCAAAAACACCGGATGGTATCTCAAACGTCACACTAAAAATATGAAACACCGTTTCCGCAATTCCTATTTCAACCAGACTGTAACCTCTCGCTGCAAGAATCGCAACCCACGCGCCCGTCAATGACAAGTTGCCTAAAATGGACGCCGTGTACAACTTCGATATTTGTTTTTTAATTTTAAACATAAAAAATCTCCTTAACTTATTCTTTTCGTTAAGGAGATAATGTACCTTGATTTATATAGAATAGTTCTGATGAATCAGACTTTATTCCTGAAAAAAGGCGCACTATCCCCATAGGGAGCAAAAATATAACCTTTTTTCAGTTGCAATGTTGTCATCTTCCAGAACATTGATTTATTCCTTTCAGTGTATTGGTCTTATTATATATTGTATATTGGGATTCGGCAAGAAATTTGTTGTATAATTTCTGATATTTTTGTAGGGTTAATTGAATACTGCAGAACATTTCATCTCAAGCATTTTCAATCTTTTTCTTAAAAATTATCCTCCACACATTATAATATACGTAAAAAGAAGCAACCGCCCACAAAGTGGTTAGCCTCGTAAATGGTTATTTAATAAGCCACTCGTCCGCCAAGACAAGAGTGGCTTATTTATTTTCGCTTATTGTTCCTATCTATGTAGGTAAGCAGCGCCATTAAAAAAGTCCCATAAACACTGGGTTTACAGGACTTTTCTTATATCATTTTGAAAATTTCAAATTAATTAGCAAACACCCTGAGCTAACATAGCATCTACAACTTTCTCAAAACCAGCAATATTAGCACCGGCAACATAGTCTGTATTGCCGCCAATTGTCATGTCATATCTCTTAGCAGCATCTGAAATGTTAGCATAGATTGTCTCCATGATACCTTTCAGCTTGCCATCAACTTCTTCGAATGTCCATGAAAGTCTTTCAGAGTTCTGGCTCATTTCAAGTGCGGAAGTAGCAACACCGCCGGCATTAGCTGCTTTACCACCAACGAATAATACGCCATTCTCCTGTAAGTATTTGGTAGCTTCCAGAGTAGTAGGCATGTTAGCACCTTCTGTTACGGATTTAACGCCGTTAGCAACTAACATCTTAGCATCCTCGATATCCAGCTCGTTTTGTGTAGCGCAGGGAAGAGCCAAGTCTACTTTGTACTGCCATACACCATGCTCACCGTTCTGTTTTGCATGATATTCTGCGGAAGGTTTAGCTGCAGCATACTCTGTTAAACGAGCACGTTTTACTTCTTTAATCTCTTTTAATAATGCAACATCGATTCCTTCGGGATCATAAATCCAGCCTGTTGAATCAGAACATGTAACAACCTTTGCACCTAATTCCTGAGCTTTCTCGATTGCGTAAATAGCAACGTTACCGGAACCGGAAACAGCTGCTGTCTTTCCTTCAAGGCTCATGCCGTGATCTTTCCATAATGCGTTTGTCAGGTATAATAAACCATAACCGGTAGCCTGAGTACGTGCTAAAGAGCCGCCCCATGTAAGTCCTTTACCGGTTAATACGCCTTCGAACATTCCCTGAATTCTCTTGTACTGACCAAACATGAAACCGATTTCACGAGCGCCTGTTCCGATATCACCGGCAGGAACATCGATATCAGCACCGATGTATTTGCCAAGCTCTGTCATAAAGCTCTGGCAGAATGCCATGATTTCTCTATCTGATTTGCCCTTAGGATCGAAGTCAGAACCACCTTTACCACCACCGATCGGAAGTGTTGTCAGTGAGTTTTTGAAAATCTGCTCAAATCCTAAGAATTTGATAATACCTAAGTTTACAGAAGGATGAAGTCTTAATCCTCCTTTGTAAGGTCCAATTGCATTGTTAAACTGTACACGGAAACCGCGGTTAACCTGTACCTGTCCGTTGTCATCCACCCACGGAACTCTGAACATAATCTGACGATCCGGCTCAGTAATTCTTTCAAGGATTGCATTCTTTCTGTAAAGTTCCTCATTTGCATCGATTACCGGACGCAAAGAATCCAAAACCTCTGTTACTGCCTGTAAAAATTCAGGCTGATCTGCGTTTTTCTTCTGGACGATCTCCAGCACTTCATCAACATATGACATGTGACATGTCCTCCTTTAGTTTATATATAATTTACAGAGCTGGTACGCCTTTGCACCTTTTTTCATTATACATGCATCATCTGTATTTAGGCAAGCAAAATTTTAACACGGTAACGCGAAAAAACCTTAATTTTCGAATGGATACTTCAATCCGATTTCTTTGCGGATATGATCCATCTGTTTCATGATGATCATCGTATCTGCATGTGACATTTCCGGGCATTCTTTTTTGTGCCATTTCAATGCCTTTTTACATGCTTCAATTTCATATTCATAGCCTGTTATCTGCTTAGGCGCCTTTTTAAACAGCTTCCTCTTGTAATCCTTATCATAGACGGCAATAGATTCAAAGTTATTGATGTTTTCAATAACGATCACACCTTCCGTTCCCTGAATGATTCCCTTTCTGTCTCCTACCGTTTCCATAGACGTATTGAGCACAGCCATAGAACCGTCCTGATAACGGATTGTAATGCTGTCATGTGCATCCACGCCCTCTTTCGTCATAAGTGCAACTGCATGAATATCATCTACAGACGATGATTTAAACATATCAGCAAACGTCAGTGCATAAACTCCAACATCCAACAATGCTCCCCCGGCCAGATCTGCATTTATCAGACGTTCTTTATGAAGCATCGGATAAGACAGGTTTGCCGTGATCATACGCGGTGTACCGATCATTCCGCTCTTTATCACCTTTTGGATAGTCTCAGCCATAGGCATATAGCGCACCCACATAGCTTCTGTAATAAAAACACCTTTCTTTCTTGCATATGCAAGCAGTTCCTCTGCCTCTTCAGCATTGACGCAAAACGGCTTTTCTACCAAAACCGGCTTCCCGGCATCAATACACATTTTGGCATGCTCATAGTGAAACGGATGCGGTGTTGCTATATATACAAGCTCCACAGCCGGATCCGAAAGCATGTCCTCATAGCTTCCATATGGTCTGGTAACCTGATGAATGGAAGCAAACTCCATGGCTTTATCAATACTTCTGGATGCCACTGCATACATTTCAACACCACGCATTCTGGAAACCGTATCTGCCATAATCGCCGCAATCCTGCCGGCACCAATAATACCTACTTTCAATTTTGCCATAATATCCACCTCTCTGCTAATACACTTCTTTATTTTCTGTCGTGATCCCGGATATCTGTCTCGTGACTTTTATCCTGCGATAACATCATTTTAACAAAGAAAAAAGCTATTGCAAAGTACTTTTGCAATAGCTTTTCATTTACTGATTAATTACTGAATATCAACAAAATCGGATTTTACATAACCGGTCTTGCCATTATAGTCAATCTTGCACCAACCATTGGCATTTTCATAAAGTGTATATGTTTCACCAAGATAAATAGTACCAAGGTATTCTCCATCCTCACTTGCGGATGCACGTACTCTTACACTTTCCTTTGGAGTAATCTTTCCGGAAGCTGCGGTGGTTGTTGTTTCTGTTGTTTCTGTTGTCTCCTGAGCAGCTGTATCTGTTGTGGCCTCTGCTTCTGTATTGTCAACTGTTGCATCTGTTGTTTCAGCAGGAGCGCTGGACTGTAAGAAGTCAGATTTGATATAACCTTCCTGTCCATTGTAATCTACTTTGCTCCAGCCATTTTCTTTAACTTCCAGCCTGGTAAGTGTTGTACCGGCTTCTACCTGTCCGAGACGATCAGCATTTTCGCTGTCAGATACACGTACATTGACTTTGTCCGTTGTTGTGACTGTTTCATTGACAGCTGCTGTTGATGCTGTCTCTGCGACTTCCTCTGCAGCTGCATTAGCTGCGGCTTCCGCCTGTCTGGCAGCTACTGCTTCATCCAGTTTGGCATCAATGCTTTCCATATAACTGTTCAATGCCTCATCAGAAGCAATTGCATCTGAGAAAGCTGCCTGAACAAGACTATAATAATTTGCAATCTTTTCACCGGAAACCACACCCTGTACATAACTAAGCGTAGCTTCATCTACATTGCTGTCAATATATAAGTTTCCGTTTTCATCGGTTCTTACATATGTTGCCTGTAAGCCGGGAGCCTTGGTGTCAATCCCGACAAATTTTGTTTCACTGTAAATCAGAACAATGTATTCGCCTGCATTTGCTCCGGGCTCATCAAAAATCAAAATATTATCATAAGATTCAATATCTGCCGCTCTTGTCTCAAGTCTGATCTTTTCTTCCTCGGAAACATCCTTTTTAACAGTAGAAACAGTAGCCGAATCTCCATCCTTTAACGCATTGTAATACAATGTGATCAGATTGATGATATCCTGATTGGTCGTAGTCTCCATTCCTTCCGGCGGAGTTACAATCGCAGTATCGGCTGACATTGTCACCTCCTGCGAATTATCAGATACCTCAGATGTTTTTTCTTTGCTCTTTCCGCATCCGGTACAAACAAGCGTCAATCCCATAACTGCAACCAGAAGCATAATCCTGGATACATGTCTGCTGTTTTTATTTTTCCCCATTCCCAACATAAATGTGTGAGATGATTTAGCCATAATATACGTCCTTCCTTTGTTTTATAAGATCATAATATAGCGTACCCGAGAGGAATCGAACCCCCATCGGCTGAACCGGAATCAGCTGTTTTATCCGTTAAACTACGGGTACATAAATATTACGAAATTGTTACAACTCGTTTATAATATCATAAAACCCATAGTTTGACAAGTTTTGATCGTTAGAAACTTACTGACGGAATCATCAATTTTTCGGAAGAATAATTATAATAGTAAAAATGATCGGACAAAACCTCTTCTTTTGCCACCTGATCGCGGTTGATATCCTGAATCATATTATTCATTTCATGATAATCTTCTCTTCCGGATACCGGAAGCACGATCACTTCATGAATACTGCTCGGCAGAACAATAAGATCCGTCCCTGTTTTTTCCGCAATCTGTTTTAAGGCACCGGGATAGCAGATTACAGATGCTCCAAAATAATTTTCCTGATTGCTCAAAATATACATAGGCATTTCTTTTTGAATGTTTTCCATATCCTGTCTGATACCATCAGCTTCTATCCCCTTATGCAGCAGCATTTCCACAATCACATCATCCATATTGTTAACACGAAGCGGCATGAGATGTACACTGTTTTTCATGGCAATCTGATACAGGATATTTTTATCAATCCCCCACATTGCCAGATGCTCATTTTCAATCTGGATAGATGCCTTTGTTCCGGTGCTGTTGTTCCGGCTTATCACATAACAAAATGTGATTGCAAGATCCAGAAAAGGAGTATAAGGAATATCTCGCAGCCTGTCTTTATTTTCCTCATAAGAAACCAGTTTGATGATAATACGGTCCTTAGCCTGTTCAAAGCATTCAAAGCCGCGGATATCAATCTGCGGATTCCCATATTTTTTAAATACATAAACCATTTCTTCTGCTACAGTCGGCAGATCATAAGTATCCAGATATTTTTCGTAAAAATCATCCAGCCGTAAATTGGGTGAAGCACAGCTATCCTTTCTGATAACAGAACAGGCTTTATATGTCACACCATTATTTTTCACGGTGTCATGAATATCAATTCTGACATTTTCTCCCATTTTATTTTCAATTTCCGATTTAACTGCATCAACAAACTCTAAAAAATTTAATTTTTCCATGATTTTTTCCTTTCGATTTAAGATTAGATTTTCATATCTGTGCCGATATTTTTGGCAAAAGCAGGTATGAATAAAAGATTTGAAATAAGATTGCCGGTAAAATAAGCAATAAAAAAGGCAACAGACTCATCATCTATTGCCTAAAGCTTTCTGATATCAGAAAATGCCAATATGCTTATACACGTGATAAATACTCACCTGTACGGGTATCGATCTTGATCACTTCACCCTGGTTAACAAATAACGGAACCTTAACCTGTGCGCCGGTCTCAACGATTGCGGGCTTGGTAGCACCGGTAGCTGTATCGCCTTTGAAGCCGGGCTCTGTCTCTGTGATCTCCAACTCTACAAACAACGGAGGTTCAACTGCAAATACATTGCCGTTGTGAGAACATACTTTGACCATTTCGTTTTCTTTTACAAATTTCATTGCATCACCAACTTCATCTGCACTTAATGAAATCTGATCATATGTCTCAGTATCCATGAAATTATATAAATCTCCGTCTGCATATAAATACTGCATATCTTTTCTATCAATACGTGCTGCCGGGAATTTTTCAGTAGGACGGAAAGATGTTTCTACAACACCACCGTTTTTGATGTCTTTGAGCTTTGTACGCACGAATGCTGCACCTTTACCGGGTTTTACGTGCTGGAACTCAATGACCTGGCATACCTTATTATCATACTCGATGGTCATACCATTTCTGAAATCACCTGCTGTAATCATGATTATATCCTCCTAAATTTCACATTCAATTTTTCACGTCATAATTCTCTAATAGTTTATACTAAAAATAAACAATTTTCAACTGTTTTTTATCTGCAATTTACATTTATATTTACAGCTTTCATCATGCCCGGTTATCTTCTTTGTACGGATGTGCGATTACATAATCAATGGCTTCAAGATATCCATCCAGTCCGTGCCCATATATCTGATGATCACAGGCAGCCTTAGTAACCGAAACTTTTCTGAAATCCTCTCTCTTGGTAATATCCGAAATATGGATCTCAACCTTTGGCATAGTCGTAACGGATGCCAATGCATCATGGATGGCATAGCTGTAATGCGTAAAGGCACCCGGATTGATCACGATTCCCTCTGTTCCGTCAAAATAAGCATCCTGGATCCGGTCTATGATCGCACCTTCATGATTGCTCTGGAATACTTCGATTTTGCAGTGGCTGCGCTCCCCCTTATCGGAGATCATCTTAAGCAGTCCGTTGTAATCGGTTGTCCCGTAAATTCCTTTTTCCCGGATTCCCAAAAAATTGAGATTGGGTCCGTTAATAACCAAAATATTCATCTCTGTCACCTTCGCTTTATTTTTTTATGATGTCTTTATGACATCCTGGATCTCCGAAAGAATTTCTTCAAATGTCTTTCCATCTACATCCACAACCGCCGTAGCTGCTTCTTCATATATAGGAGAACGCTCCGTGATCATTTCCGTTATTTTCTTTTGCGGGTTTTCACACTGCAGCAACGGTCTTGTAGTATCATTTTTCAGACGTTCATATATAGTATCCGGCTTTGCCCTGAGATATATGACATTCCCGAGTTTTTTTAAAAGCTCCCTGTTTTCTGCCCTGAGAGGAAGTCCGCCTCCCACCGATATAATATACCGGTCTTTATATTCCAGAATATTTTTTAGCATATCTGTTTCCATCTGTCTGAAAGCCGGTTCACCCTCTGTAGCAAAAATATCGGAAATTGATTTTCCATACTGTTGCTCTATCATTTTGTCGGTATCAATCATAGCAACTCTCTCCTTGTAGGAGAGTTTTATCCCTATTGTTGTTTTGCCGCAGCCCATATATCCGATCAATATTGTATTATTCATCAACTCTTGTTTTTTCCTTCATCAAATCGTATATTTTATCACACAGATCTTCATCAACCTGTACACCATTCCAAAGCTCATATGCATCAACGCCCTGATATAACAGCATGCCAAGTCCGTTGCAGACCTTTACCCCGGACTTTTTGCAAAGCTTCATAAACTTCGTCTCAGCAGGCTTGTATATGATATCCACCGCATTGTCCAGAAGCTGATAAAATGCCGGATCTTCTATCACAACAGAATCACAATCCGGATACAGGCCTACGCTGGTTGCCTGAATGCACAGATATTTTTTGTGCGGCAGCCTTGTATAGTCAGAAAGCGCCAGACCACTTACAATATCCGTCTCCATAGCCCGGTTTACTTCCTCTGCCACTGCCACTGCCTTGTCAACCGAACGGTTCAGGATGTATACATGTGCGGCATGCTCTGAAACCATCAGAAACGCGATCGCGCGGGAAGCTCCTCCGGCACCGAGTAAAATAACGTCTCTGCCCTCTATGGTGATGGCTTCCTTTTTCATGGCACGTCTTAAGCCCGTCATATCCGTGTTGTATCCCTTAAAGCCACCGTCCACTCTTACAAGCGTGTTGACAGCGCCTATCTTTTCTGCCAGTGAATCAATCTCCTTTAAAAAAGGAATTACGGCACTCTTATGTGGAACCGTCACGTTCAGTCCCTGTATATTCAATCCATAAGCTCCCTTTATGGAAGCCTCCACCTGATCCTTTTCCACATGGAACGGCACATAAACAAAATTATCACCGTGGTCTGCGGCGATCGAATTGTGTATGAGTGGTGACAGGGTATGTTCAACCGGACACCCGATCAGACCGCAGGTTTTGGTCAGTCCGTCAATTTCTCGCATGCTTTCACTTCTCTTTCTGTTTTTTATTCCTTCTATTTGTTGATGTCCTCTTTTTTAATTTCTTCTTTTTTAATTTCTTCTTTTTTAATTTCTTCTTTTTTAATTTCTTCTTTTTTCAATTTCTTCTTATAAAAATGCAGTATGATACATTCCAGATATCTTTTTAAAACGATCTGTATTTCTTCTTTTTTGTCAATTGGTTTTACTAAAATGCTGTAGATGCCGCATCTTCTGGCGCCCCAGACATCCGTAAAAAGCTGGTCACCGATAAAAACAGTCGTACCGGCATCCGTATGCATCCGCTCCATAGCCTGTTGATAACCCTTCTTTGACGGCTTTCCAGCCTTATATATATAGGACGCTCCTTCCACCGCATCACAAAACATCTTCACCCTCGGCTCCTTATTGTTGGACAGAAGCATCATGGAAAATCCAATCTCATGCAGGCGGTGAAACAGTGCTATGGCTCTTTGATCAGCCGGAGCACCATGCTCAACCAGTGTATTATCAATATCAAAAATCAACCCCCTGATTCCTTTTTGATACAGGGCTTCAAAATCTATCTCATAAGTTGAATCCATCCAGATATCCGGGTAAAAATCTTGAAACATAAAATTAATTTCCTTCTAAAAAAATTTTTCCGATCCCGAGCCTTGAAACACCTTGCGTGCCTTGAAACACCTTGCGCCCCGGCAATCCGTAAATTTGCATTTTATACCATCCGAGTCACAAATATAAAAAAGCCCGGAGAATATTGATCAATCCTCCGAGCTAATCATAACAAATATTTAACAAAAATAAAACCGCTTTATTTCACAATCACAATTCCATCCTCTGAGGAATGATTGATTCTTCCAATATTGGATGCATCTCCGACAAAGTAACGGTACTGATCTAAAATCTGATCTTTTTTCACATCAGAAAGCGCCTGACCCATATCAAGCAAGGTAATATCACGTTCCTTGCCGATATAATCGTATGTATCTCCGGTATTAAAATCCAAGGAAATATCTTCAAGGCTTATAGCATTGCGTCGTGCATCATTGGTCTGCGGCACACGCTCTTCTGCCTTGGGAAGCTGCACTTCCGCTTGTCTTTTTTGTTCGTCCTGAGCCTTTATTGTGGCTACATCTACCTGCTTGATCTGCACAGCAGGCCGGTTCTGATAAAAACCGCCAATTGCTCCGATGCCCATGCTATTCACCACCTTCTTGTCCTTTATTATAATATATATCGACCATTTTCGTCAAAAATAAAGTCCCGGATTGAATTTATAAATGAATTTTGTGTTTGAACAACATCGCGAAACCATTTTTAATCTGCAGAAAATGATATTCGGTTTGACTATAAAAAAGAAGACGGATATACTTATTTTATATGATATCAATGTCCAAATGTCAGAAAGACGCAGGCAATACGATATCGGTGGGGCAAAAACAACTTATGCGGGGGTATTTATGAATAAAATAACCAACACGAAAGCGCCAAAACGCAATTATGTACTGGAGCTTTGGCGTTTTATTTTCTGTATCATGGTATTGGGATTTCATTTTTTCAGTAAAATTGATTCCAGACTTTTTCATGCCGGGTATCTCGGTGTCGAGTTTTTCTTTCTGGTTTCCGGATACTTTATCGGCAGCTTTTATTTCAGACAACTGGAAGACAAGGATTTTAGAAATCGCCTAAAATCAGTCGGACATTATATAATCTCCCGCTTCAAACGTCTGTATCCGCTATATTTTGCAGCCCTTATCATTATGCTCATCATAAAACTCTTAACAGGTCAGCTCACTTTTTCCATGCTGCCGTCCACATTAAAGGATTGCTATGCAGAATTTTTCATGCTTCAATGGACGCCCTTGGGAAATGAGGTCCTGATCTCCGCAGACTGGTATGTTCCTGCCGTCTTTTTTGGTGGAATCTTTTTTATCATCCTCTTATCCCTGACCGGAAGGGTCGGCGGCTATCTGTTAGCTCCTGCTATCAGCTTCTTCCTTTATCGATATTATTTCCTGTTGATTGGAAAAATAGATATTATTATCTATCATCATTGCATTTTGCGTGGCATTGCCGGTCTTGGACTCGGTATCTTTATTTATTTTATCTGCAGCTTAGTTCCTGCAATTCCCGCTAAACTGACCTGGCCTTTCTTTATTTTGTCCAACCTGATCGTTATGGGTGTTTTTATATACAGCCAGTTCGGGCATCGGTCAAAATGGGATTTCTTTATAATCGGTCTTTACACACTAAGCCTCTTTCTTTTGATGATTGCAGATACTCCCGGAATGCCCGGATCAATGCAGAAGGCTTTCGGCTTTCTTGGTAAGACCACCTATCCGATATATATTTTACAGATGCCTGTGATCGAACTGATTCTTTCAATCATGTGTTAAAATCCGCAGACTTGTTTTAACCCTCTGTTTTTTCACTGCCTTTTAACCGGTGCACTATGCCGTAGCAATCCTGTGCGGCTGGTTAAAATGGTATAAGCAAAGGGCTCAGAAAGAGGTCTGTTCCTCATAAAATGCTTCTCTTGCCTCAGCCGTCAGGTCATCCAGTTCCGAGAAAACCTCGTCGAAATTTTTAGGGAATTGATTTTCACCGGTTGCTTCTATCCTGCTTCCATCCACAAATTCCACTTGGAAACTCATGCTATAGCCATCCAAAGCATTGGGATCATATCCACAAAAACCTGCCCAGGATGCAACGTTATAGTTTTCCAGAATCGTACGTGCTTTATCAAAGACCTCTTCGTCCACCGGATAATCAAAAATTTCCTCTTCTTCCCCGCCCCAGGGCTCCACCCGTACCAGTACCTCTTCCTCCTGTCGGATCAGGCTCACACTCCAGATTTCTTCCACCATCGTTCCATGCACATAATACGTCAGTTCCTGAATATCCGGAAGCGGTGTACCTTGCGCATTTTCCGGATTCTCCATATTCTCCATATTCTCCGTATTCTCTGTATCTGCCCCTGCAGTCGTCCCATCCGGCATTTTACCCGGCTTATTTCCAGACCACTTTCCGCAGCCTGCAGCCAACGCCGCCAACGCAGTAAATGTCATAAGCAATATCCAGCCTTTCTTTCCCCTCATAAGTCACTTCCATCTCCTTTTTGATCCAGTTTTAAATCGGCTCCCATTCTCCGGTCAGATAATCCATTCGATAAACTGATCCGGATGCTCTGTTCCAAACGCAAAGATTGTGCAGGCAATACATTTTTAACGATATGACACCTGCGTAATACCCTCCGGATAATCCACCCCCTGCATTTCATCCCTCACAGTACAGCCGGAAAATTCGATAATATTGGTCGGCGGGTTATATCCATCCTCCAGAAAGATCTGATACTCATTATCTCTGAACAGGCAATTCTCAAAGTTGACCGAAAGAGAGTCCTGACAGGTTATAAATGGACTACCCTCTGATTTTATTTTGTTTCCTATGATCTTGCAATCATCCAGATCGACACCATAGCAATCAATGAAAGAAAACATACTGTATTGTTCACTGGTCATAAAGCTGCATTTCGTAAATGTCACCATTTCCGCTGACGAAAGCCACACAAGGCCATAGGTACACTCATAAATATCTGTATCCTCCATCGTTAAACCGAAGAGATTATAAGCTTCTATCCCATAGGTTCCGCTTCCATATAAGTTACAGTTATCAATTGCTACATAACTACACTGATCAAGGTAAATCACACTTCCGGTACAATATCCGGGTTCCACCTCATGCCCACAGATCAGACCGCGAAGCGTAATCTCCTGACATTCTTCAAACCCCAGAGCTCTTGCATAGGAATTCTCCGTACTAATTTCTACTCTGGCCCCCTCTTCTGCTTCGATACACAGATTCCATACATTCCGCACCGTATACTCTGCCAGTCCATCATAACTCTTTATCCAGTCAATATTGGGATTTGTAATACTATCACAGTTAAGCTCACTAAAATTATACGTTCCCTCCTTCAGGATAATCTTTGTTCTGCTCTGAATGGCCTTTGCCAGCTCCTGCACGGTAGCTACCGTTACCTCATTCAAATACTGATATTCCTTTATCTGCTCCATTTCCTTTGATCCTTCCCGCAGATAGGTACAGATCATTACATGTTCTACTCCCAGCTCCTTCCCGGAAAACTGTTCGCAATAACGGAGTTCGTTTTCTCCAGTCAAGGTCAGTGTACGAACCGTCTCATTTCCATCAAATCGGTTTTTCAACCTTGCGACAGGCTGACCATCCGAATCAGGATCCTGCTTTACGAGAGCCATTCCCTGAATCGATTCGTTTCCGTATCCGGTGCTGCTGTAATCCGCATACAGACTGTTTTCTTCATCGTATATGAGAAACTCGGAAAATAACCCCTCCTGCTCTGCAAAATAGTATGTATTATCGACCGATGGTTCTGTATCATCTACAGAATCACTATACTCAAAACCAACAAGTACCCAGTTTCCGCAGAAATCATCCCAGTCCACATCTGTGGATTCATTTGCTTCTGCTTCTGCTTCTGTTTCCGTTTTCGTTTTTGTTTCTGTCTCAGCATCTGCTTCTGCTTCCTGCTTCGTTTCCGGCTTTGAAATCAATTCTTTATCATCCGGATTTTTCCCGCATGCACTCAATAATACGACAGAAAGCAGGCCTGTTATGATCCGTATTACCCATTTTAACTGTACTTTTTTCATATCAATCCCCTCCACACGTGTGCTTTATAATTTATCCCTTTCTTCCTTTATACCCTATTTTAGTCATTTCGTATATACCAATGATTAAAAAAAGATAGACGTAATGTGATCTGCGTGATCAATTAATGCATTTTTTTCGGAATGATTTTGTGGTATACTGTGCATGATATAAGTTTCTTTTGTTAAATACACCGTATCGGTGCAGGAAATCACAATATTATTTAAAAGACGTAAAGCAAAAATGAATCAGACAACAACGACCTCCACAACTTCACCAACAACAAACATTCCCATTACTTTCGCAAAGGAATACAGCCATTCACAGACCGTCAAAATCGGCTGTTCAGACTGCAAAGGCTGCAATAAATGCTGTGAAAATATGGACAACTCTATTATTCTGGATCCATATGACATGTGGCAGTTTACCTCTACTTTAAAGCTTTCAGACGGCTCTTATGCCACTTACGAGATCCTCACTTCCGAGGATGGTCCCCTGGAGCTTACGAGTCATGAAGGTCTGATCATGCCCAATATCAAAATGGTTGCGGATGAACGTTTTGCGCATATCAATCCGGACCGTGGAGTCTGTCCGTTTTTAAATGCCCAGGGCAGATGCTCCATCCATCCGATCCGTACCGGGCTCTGCCGTCTCTACCCTCTGGGACGCAATTTTTATCCGGACAGACTGACCTATTTTATCTTAAACGAAGACCTCGGCTGTCCTGCCAAAAACAAGTCCTATGTCCGGATTGCTGACTGGCTCGAAATTACCGATTTGGACCAGTACGAAGCCTTCCAGTTAAAATGGCATCAAATAAAGCTGCAGACCAAAGCAAAAATGCAGGATCCACAGCTTCCTTTTGAAACAAAAAAGATGCTCTCTATCGAATTTTTAAACTGCTTTTATAAAACACCCTATCCAAAGGATTTTTATCAGGAATTTTATAAACGGGCTGATGCGTTTATAATACAATTGGCTCAAAACGAAGCCTGATATCCGGCAGTGAATTCAGTGTATAATAGTAATTGACTGCCCAGTCCTCTCCCTGTGAAGGATCATTTTCGCCGCTCGCCGGAGGTGCAAATATATGCAGATCCATTTCACACGGTCCTGTGATCTTCCGGTCAAAAAATGCGGGCATAAAATCAACGAATCTCACACCACTTGCCTTGTAAAACCATCTTCCGTTCAGTTCCATCATCAAATTAGCATCTGCTAACTCATCCTTGAAGTAAGCCTCTGCAAACACCGGATTGCCTTCCAAAGATAATGTAACAGAAAGACCTTCTGCATCTTCGGCTCCCCCCCAGCGTAAAACAGCCGGCAGATTCGTCTCTTCCTGCACTTCTATTCCCGGCTTAAAGAAATCATCATTGATAATCTCCCTATATGCAGAAAGCACAGGCTGCTCAATTCCAACCTCGGCATTGTTGGGATCTGTGATCTCCAGCCCCAGTCTGCCATCATCCCTGAACTGGTAAAATGTCAGTCCGCTGAACCATCTCTCTGTATCTTCCTTTACCATGCGGCAGAATTCCTGTACCATCTTTACCTGATCAAACGGTCCGGTCACATCACCATCCGCATTAAATTCCGACATTACCATCGGCTTTGCCACGCCATCATTCAGTTCCTTAAAGCGCTCAAAGCTCCGTTTGGTCAGCTCATAAACAGTCTCAACCTGATCGCGCTTATGCTGGAAGTTATCTTTTTCGGCTACCTCATACGGCCAGCCCCAGTTGAGCGCCATATACTTATCAACCGACCAGATATCCGTCGTCCGGACAGCCTCGGTAAATTCTTTTTCATATAAAATCTCTTTTACATCCGGATCGGGATCTTCAATTCCGCCAATACAGAGGATGGTCTGTACGTTCGGCGCATATTCTTTGATGATCTTATGAAAACGCACGTAAAAATCCGCAATCTCCTGATAGGACGCCCTTTTATTGAAGGAAAACCAGTTGCCGGTTGCCTCATGATTGACCCGGAGCATCATACGCCCAAATGGCCGCAGATCCCTCGCTATTGCAATAATATGCTCATCCGTTACATGCGGATCACAGGTAAGTGTCAGGATCACATCCTGACCATGCTTTCTGACATCACGCATACAGGTAAAGGGCTCTCCATCATGATTTCCATTAAGACCGCCTCCATATGTGAAGTAATCATCATACGGATAATCCCATGCAAACGTCACCTCCTGATCGGCATAGGCATCCCTCGCACGGGCAGGCCACCCCTTATCAAGCGGATAATAACAATACATCAGATTGATTCCTCTGTGCGGTCTGTGCATTTTTTGTAATATATAATCTTGGTTTACATAACTTCCTCTTTCGCTGCCATCGCCCAGATCAACGGCAAACTTGGCAGGGGTCAGTAAAATTTTCTTTAAACGATCCATCTTCTGCTCCATTCTTTTTCCCTGATATTTTTCTTTTTTATCATACAATTTATCTGAAAGAAATGCCAGTCAAAATCCGCTTTTTGCCATCTTTTAGCGGAAAAACACCGAAATACTATTTACTATTTTTCCAAAATGTTTTAGTATTTTAGGTAATGAAATAAAAATCATATTATTATAAGGAAAAGGAGATATTGAATATGAATCTTTCACCTCTTCAGAAGGCAAGATATGAGTACACTCCCAAGCTTCCGGGAATGCTCAGAAACGGTATTTCAGAAATCTGTGTAAAGGAAGGCGCCGAAACATCAAGTGTTGCTGATCAGGACAAGATCAAAGCACTCTTCCCCAACACATACGGAAAAAAGGAAATCACATTTGAAAAAGGTCAGAACACAGCTGCTGCCAAAAAACAGGTAGTCGGTGTTATTCTTTCCGGCGGACAGGCTCCCGGCGGACACAATGTTATCACAGGTCTCTATGATGCATTAAAAGCAACCAACAAAGACAATGAGCTTCTTGGTTTCAAGGGTGGCCCGGACGGACTTTTAAATAATGATTATGTTACATTTGATGATGCTTTCATCGACGCATACAGAAATACAGGTGGTTTTGATATCATCGGTTCCGGCCGTACAAAGCTCGAAACCAAAGAACAGTTTGCTATCGTTGCTGACAACGCAAAGAAAAACGGACTGACAGCTATCGTTATCATCGGTGGTGACGATTCCAACACTAACGCTGCTACACTTGCTGAATACATGGCAGCTAACAACACCGGTATCCAGGTAATCGGATGCCCTAAGACAATCGACGGCGACTTAAAGAACGAAGATATCGAAGCTTCTTTCGGTTTTGATACAGCTACCAAGACATACTCAGAAGTAATCGGTAACATCGAAAGAGATGCCAACTCAGCAAAGAAATACTGGCATTTTGTAAAGGTTATGGGACGTAGCGCTTCGCACGTTGCTTTGGAATGTGCTC
Organism: uncultured Lachnospiraceae bacterium; assembly: GCA_900549665.1. Lineage (GTDB taxonomy): Bacteria > Bacillota > Clostridia > Lachnospirales > Lachnospiraceae > UBA2882. The sequence goes on from URPH01000001.1 coordinate 114,185, forward strand.
TTGAAACACAGCCCAACATCTGCTTAATCGGTGAAGAAGTAAAAGCTAAAAAGATGTCTCTTGCACAGATCGCAGGCCAGATCGCTGACTCTGTAGAAAAACGTGCAGCTAACGGTGACAACTTCGGTGTTGCTATCATCCCCGAAGGTATCGTAGAATTCGTTCCCGAGTTCTCAGTGCTGATCGCAGAGATCAACGAGCTTCTTGCCGGCAGCAAAACAGAAGAATTTAATGCTCTTCCTGACTGGGCTGCAAAATATGCATTCATCGAAAGCGGACTTACCAAAGAATCCATGGCAGTATTTGCTATGCTTCCCCAGTTCGTTCAGCAGCAGTTATTCTTAGAAAGAGATCCTCACGGAAACGTACAGGTATCCTTGATCGAATCTGAGAAATTATTCTCTGCATTAGTAAAAGACGAACTCGAAAAGAGAAAAGCAGCCGGCACATACAAAGGAAAATTCAGTGCATTACATCACTTCTTCGGATACGAAGGAAGATGTGCATTCCCTTCAAACTTCGATGCTGACTACTGCTACTCACTTGGTTACAATGCATTCATGCTGATTTCTTACGGCTATACCGGATATCTTTCAAAAGTATCCAACCTTTCTAAACCTGCTGACGAATGGGTTGCAGGTGGTATGCCGATCACCAAGATGATGAACATGGAAAGAAGAAACGGTGAAGACAAACCGGTTATCCGCAAAGCTTTAGTAGAGCTTGACGGTGCTCCTTTCAAATACTTCGAAGCTCACAGAGATGCATGGGCTGTTGAAACAGCATTTACTTATCCCGGTGCTATCCAGTATTACGGACCTTCAGAAGTATGTGATCTGACAACAAGAACACTTGCTTTAGAAAAAGGTGTTAACTAAAAGTTGGTATTAAAAAGCCCCCAGTCATAATGACTGGGGGCTTTTTTAGCTTTCACAGAACGCAAGAATCTGCTGCTTTAGGATGCTCCCTCCTTACCTGACACCTTTTAATACACACATCTATTTACCGCTTTCTGTAACTTTCCACACACCACTTTTATTACTGCCTACACGAACAACAATTCCTGCTTCTTTCAACTTCTTAACCTGTTTTTCTACGGTTCTTCTTGTTACTCCTATTGCTTCAGCAATCTCATCAAGTGTACTTTCCGGTTTTTCACACATCAATCCGGCTATTTTAGCAGCACTTTCTCCGAACTTATCACGAATATCCTCATTTATCCTGTCTTTTTCCCGAACTTCTCCCGAATTATTTGATGCAAGTTCGGTATTACGGAACATATTCACTCGGAAACTTCCACCTATTTCAAGAAGCTCTGGTTCTCTAAGTCCGGCGCATTTACAGTTTTCCAATAATCTCGGAATACCGCTACCCCATTGTTCAATAATTTTCATATAGGTAAATGCACTTACAATACCTCTGTTTCTTGCCTGACAGCAACCGGATTTTAAATCTTCAATACTGAGACCACCTATCAGCATTCCCGGTGAAGTAATCTCCAGCCTGTCATCGTAAAGTGCCACCTGTACCTTTGCAGGCTCTAAATAAGACCTATGAACAACCGCATTGGCAATCAGTTCTCGAATGCTATCAATCGGCAGTTCATACACATCTCTGCGTTGTATTCCGTTAAATTCTGCTCCCATACGAATATTTCTAAGAACAAACTGATATGCTTCATCCACCTGTTCATAAATCGGTCCGTCATATTCTTTCCTGTCCAAAAAAACTGCTCTATTTGTACCCTTAAACACACCACATTGTATAGTAGCATTCAGATTATCATTTTGTGCCAGCAACATATATCCATTGGTTGGCACTACCTTACCATCCTGCATTTGCAACAATCCCCAAGACAGCAGATTCTTCTTTGAAATCTTCTTTACAGATTCTTCTTCCTGCTTATTTCTGCATTGCCCGAGAGCATACTGATACATCTTATCGCATAGTGCTTCAATTTTTTCCTCAGTGACCGTTTCCCCCACCGCAATTATCTGGTCATAACTTCTTTTTGCACCCTGAAATTCCAACTCTTTTACAATGTAATCATCTGCCACTCTTGTAGAACCGTGAACTCTGATATATACACCATCCGGCTTTCCTTCGGATTTCAAATAATATGGTCTGCTCTTACCCGGATATACCTGCACGATAATAACGGTTTTCTCCTCTATGCCCTGATATTTAATATCGAAATCAATCGTCGGCTCACAACTGTCCATAATTGCATTAGAAATGGAATCTGACACTTCAAACACTTTTTCCTGTGGGATACCTGTAACCTTCCATGTATTATTTTCCACGCCAAATATAAGCAGACCACCTGCACAATTTGCATAAGCTACTGCTGTTTTGGTATACTTCTTACTATTCGCCGGAATCATTTCTTTATATTCAACTTCTTTTGACTCTCCGTTTAAGATTTCTTCCACTGTCATGTCATTCCTCCAACACTTCTCCAATTGGGTAAACACTGTTTCCCCAATTCATTATTCTACCCAAAAAGTTTCACAATACACTTATTTACTTAGTTCTCATTCATTTTCCTTAGTTTTCTTGGGTCAATCGGCTTTTGTGCATCCTGTGGTATAAACCACATCAATCCTCTCTTTACTGCACCCTCTATTCTTCCCTGATTACACAACAAGGTTACTCTCCTTGCTGATATATTCCATTTCTCAGCCATTTCTCCTGCGGTAAAATATTCCATAACACACCCTCCGTTTTATATAAAGTACACCATCTAAATTATATTCCAATATCGGAACATTTTCAACTTATTTATGTGCTTTTTGCATATTTCCAACATACTTTTTTACAACACTTTTCACATATTTCACAAACAATTATCTTACTTATAGGCATTAAAAAAGCAGGATACAGCCCACAAGAATCATCCCCTGCCACTACTTTATTCTGCCGTTTCCAAATTTACATGTTCTCTGCTCCTAACGCTGTAATGTTCATTCCGTGAACCTCCTTTAAAAATATTGAAATAAGAAGGGGTCAACCCCAAATAAAAGGGTCTATTCCCAAACATAATACGAGGGAAAGCAAAATGCTTTCCCTCGCAGGACTCTCTCTTGTCACCGTTAAAAGTGCAGAAATATATATTGTTGTCCATTACCTCTTTTCGCTAATGGCTGCCTGTGCTGCCGCAAGTCTTGCAATCGGCACGCGGTAAGGCGAACATGATACGTAAGTCAGTCCTATCTTGTGGCAGAACTCGATGGATGAAGGATCGCCACCATGCTCTCCACAAATACCGAGCTTGATATCCGGTCTGACACTGCGTCCTTTTTCAGCTGCCATCTTGACAAGCTGTCCGACACCTGCCTGATCCAGCCTTGCAAACGGATCAGATTCGTAAATCTTTCTCTTATAGTAGTCATTTAAGAACTTGCCTGCATCATCACGTGAGAAACCAAAGGTCATCTGCGTCAGGTCGTTTGTACCAAATGAGAAGAACTCAGCTTCTTTTGCAATCTCGTCTGCCGTCAGTGCTGCTCTCGGAATTTCAATCATGGTTCCGATGTGATAACTGATATCAGAGCCTTTTTCTTTTTTCACAAGCTCTGCAGTCTCAACTACGATATCTTTTACAAATTTTAATTCTTTTCTTTCGCCTACCAGAGGAATCATGATCTCCGGTACGATATCATATCCTTTTTCTGCCTTAACCTCAATAGCAGCTTCCATAACGGCTCTCGTCTGCATCTTGGCAATTTCCGGATATGTAACAGCCAGACGGCATCCACGATGTCCCATCATAGGGTTGAATTCATGTAATGAATCACAGATTTCCTGAACCTCTTCGGAGGTCATCATCATCTCAACTGCCAGGTCATCAATATCCGCCTGCTCGGTTGGAACAAATTCATGAAGCGGAGGATCTAAGAAACGGATGGTAACCGGTCTTCCTTCCATGGTTTCATATAATGCCTTGAAATCCCCCTTCTGATAAGGGATCAGTGCATTGAGTGCTTTTTCTCTCTGCTCTAATGTACGTGCTAAGATCATCTGACGGATGCGCGGGATCCTTTCCGGATCAAAGAACATATGCTCTGTACGGCAAAGACCGATACCCTGTGCGCCAAATTTAACAGCTACCGCTGCATCTGACGGTGTATCTGCATTGGTGCGAACCTGCAGCTTGCGGTATTCGTCAGCCCAGTCCATAATACGTCCGAAATTGCCGGAAACACTTGCTTCCACGGTCGGAATATCTCCATAATAAATATTACCTGTGGATCCATCCAGTGAAATATAGTCACCCTCATGGATCTCATGTCCGCCAAGTGAAAATACTTTATCTTCTTCACTGATTGCAATTTCACCACAACCGGATACACAACAGGTACCCATACCTCTTGCAACAACCGCAGCATGGCTTGTCATACCACCACGTACAGTCAGTACACCTTCGGATGCATGCATACCTTCAATATCTTCAGGCGATGTCTCCAGACGGACTAAGATTACTCTGTCACCGGTCTCTTCATGATGCTTTTTCGCATCCTCTGCTGTAAAGTAAACCTTACCGGCTCCGGCTCCGGGTGATGCAGGAAGACCATGTCCGATCACCTCTCCCTTCTTTAATGCTTCGGGATCAAAGGTCGGATGCAACAACTGATCTAAAGACTTAGCCTCAATACGCATAACCGCTTCTTTAGGTGTGATCTTTCCTTCATCTACCAGATCACAGGCAATCTGCAGTGCAGCCTGTGCGGTACGCTTACCATTACGAGTCTGTAAGAAATACAGCTTTTTATCTTCAATGGTAAACTCCATATCCTGCATGTCTCTGTAATGGTCTTCCAGTTTAGTAGCAATTTCCATAAACTGTTTGAAACATTCCGGCATATCCTGTTCCAGTCTTGTGATTGGCTGGGGTGTACGCACACCGGCAACAACGTCTTCGCCCTGTGCATTGATCAGGTATTCACCAAAAATACCTTTTTCACCGGTAGAAGGATTTCTGGTAAATGCAACACCTGTACCGGAGGTATCACCCATATTACCAAATACCATAGCCTGTACATTGACCGCTGTTCCCCAGTCTCCAGGAATATCATTCATACGTCTGTAAACAATGGCTCTTTCATTGTCCCAGCTGCGGAATACTGCTTTTACTGCTTCCATCAGCTGTACCTTGGGATCCTGAGGAAATTCCTCACCCATGGCATCTTTATATATACCCTTGAAGATCCGGATAATCTCTTTGAGATCATCGGCAGTCAGATCGGTATCATAAACAGCCTCATCTGCCGATCTTCCAAGCTCTGCTCTCTTTTTATCCTTTTCTTCATCTAAAACTCGCTCAAAATGTGACTTTGGAACCTCCATAACAACATCCGAGAACATCTGGATAAAACGACGATATGAATCGTAGGCAAAACGAACATTGCCCGTCTTTTTGGCAAATCCTTCTACTGCCACATCGTTTAACCCCAAATTTAAAATAGTATCCATCATGCCCGGCATGGACGCCCTTGCTCCGGAACGAACCGAAACCAGCAACGGATTCTCCGTATCTCCGAATTTCTTCCCCTGCTTTGCTTCCAGATCTGAAAGTGCGGCAAAAATCTGATCCTGTACCTCCTGTGGTATTGTCCTGCCACTGTTGTAATATTCGGTACAAGCCTCTGTTGTAACGGTAAAGCCCTGTGGAATCGGAAGACCAAGATTGGTCATTTCTGCCAGATTGGCACCTTTTCCGCCCAACAGATTGCGCATATCTGCATTACCTTCTTCAAATAAGTATACCCATTTGTTAGACATGTTCTAACCCCCTTAGATAAAATTGTGTTACACACTATACTTATTATAGCATTTGTCCCATTCTTGCGTATATATTTAATATGTAAAAAACTTCTAATGGATGTAGAAAATCAGCGACATGTTTTGTGCTTTTTATACAAAATATGTGGGGTTTGTTGCATTTCACCTGTCAAAAAAGAGCTGCCATATATGTAAAACAAATAGCTAATAAGCTTTTCAACTGTATACTCTGTAAAAACATCAAGGGAAAGCTAATATAACGGCTTTCCCTTGATGTTATTTTCACAATATTTTGATGTTACTTTTCCAGATGGGTTCCCAACTTTTCCCGCGCTTCTGTTTCGGTAAGATGCATGGTATTCATAAGGTTCTGTAATAATTCTTGTTCTCTTGTATTTCTGCCAAGCTTTTCACCTTCGCTTCTGCCACGTTCTAGGCCAAGTTTTTCACCTTCGATTTTGCCACGTTCTTCGCCCTCCAGATATCCTTCGCGTTTCATATCCATATCATTCACATATGTTTTCAAATACTCCGACCTCCATTCTTCGTTCAGTCTTGCATTCTTCACTTCTTTATCAAGCAGTCTGGTAAATTCGTCCTCTGCAGCTTCATTTTCAATATGGTCAAATATTCCTAATGAAATTTTTTAATTTAGCAAAAAGCCAATTTGAAAACCAACACCCAAGCATACAGCCCAACGCATTGTGAAACATATCATCCCACTCAAACAATCCCCTTTTAAAAACCAGCTGTGATAATTCAATGACAGCCGATATCTGGAAGCCCATAAAAAATGCCCGTTTCAGCTTAACCTTATGTTCAAAAATTACCGGTAGCAGGATCCCCATTGGCATCAGCAAAATACAATTTAACAAATTTTCCTCCAACAGTTTCCAATCATGATATCGAACAACTTCATGCCAAGATCAGAATGGCTTTAATTCATATTGCCGAACGAAGGTAACTCTTGTGAATACAGTAGAGCCAAACACAATTCCCAGAAAGATAACTAATATTATCATGGCAATCCCTTGTATCTTTTTCCATTTCTGTCTCCGAATACCTGAAAATACTATTACCATTGCCAATATCAGAATCATTATGAAAACTGCTATTTCCCGTCAAAAATGCATCGTTCACTCTTTCAGCAGCCAATCGATAAGGCTTTCAGATTTAATACCGTCATAGGAAACATCAAGCCCCGGCTCAAGGGACAACACAATTTTCTCGTAGTTATCGCGGATGCTTTGCAGCGGTGCAAGCTCACGCCTGCGCACATCCTCGCTCATCATGGATTCCGTCACCTGAATATACTTTTTGTCGTCAGCAGTCGTTGCTATGAAGTCTACCTCTGCGTTGCCAATCTTTCCAATCGCAACATCATACCCCCGACGAAGCAACTCAAAGTAAACGACATTTTCAATAGCGTGACCACTGTCACGATTACGAAAGCCCAGCAAATAGTTTCTCAATCCAATATCAACAATATAGTATTTTCCGAGTGTACGTAGGTAGGATTTACCCTTGATATCAAAACGTTTGATCTCATAGAAGAAATAGCTCTCCAGAAGTGCGTTCACATATGCTTGCACGGTATGGACGCTGGGAGTCCCCTTGCGTTTACCGTCATCCAGAAGCCCTTCGTTTACCAGCGTGTTGCCAATAGATGAAATCGACACGCTGGAACCAATGTTATCCGCAAGAAACAGGATGATCTTGCGTAGCAGCGCGGAATCTGCGATCTGCTTTTGACCTCTGCGCTTTTCTCTCTCCAAAATGTCGCGGATGACTACTGTGGAATAGATGCCTTCGAGAAGCGACAGTGCCTTTTCCTGCTCCAAACCAACATCTGCAATACTGGGCATCCCGCCGAATCGCATATAGGCATCGAAAACCTCCCGTAGCTCATAGCGTTCGCCATTTTTATCGAATACCTGCCTACGGAATCCCCCGAGTGCGCTCTGCGTTTCACGAACCTCAAAACCATGAAAATCAAGAAACTCACGAAAAGAGAGCGGCAACATCTTGATTTCCACACACCGCCCGGAGAGATAGGTGGAATACTCCGAAGATAAAAGATAGGCGTTTGACCCAGTGACATAGATATCACAGTCAAAATCCACGCGGAAAGCGTTTATCGCATCCTCCCAGGCTTCGATCCGTTGCAGTTCGTCAAAGAAAAGATACATCCTTTTTCCAGAGACGATACGCTCTTTCACATAGCGGTATATACCGTCAGCGCTCATCCCACGAAAATCAAAGGATTCAAAATTCATTTCAATGATCTGCTCCGGCAGGATGCCCGTATCCTTCAAATGCTGAACCATCAGCTTTAACAGACTGGACTTACCACAACGACGAATACCTGTGATCACTTTGACCGGCTCGGTATCTTGAAAACCAATCAGCTTATTCAGATAACTGTCACGACCTTTAAGCTCATGTGAATCAATCATGTCTTATCACTCTCCTTTTCCAATAGTTCAGCACAAAACTATAAAAAAGTCAAGTTTGTGCACTGAAGTGCAAAAATAATCATATTTTGACAGTTTTCGTATTCATCAGATTGTCTGCGGCAAAATTCCGTTTTCCATCATTGGCAAAGCTTCAACCACAAGTACCTTAAAAGCAGATACCAGCTCTGTTCCGGGATTCGTACTCTTTTTGATTTCCAGCGGATGAAGCTGTCTGCCCGTTTCGACAACCATATCGATCTCATTCGTATCCTTATCACGATAATAATGGGTGAATCCTCAACAACAAGTACCTTATCATAAATTTCGTTCCTTGACACCTGAACAGTTCCGCTGGCTTATGTAGAACTTTGCGATTGCCCCGGTTATTCACGATATTACTCCACCCATTCTTCCTGAGATATTTTCTTTTGCGCAAGACTCTTTATATCCCCAGTTTTTCCCGCGCCTCCATTTCAGTAAGATTCATGGTATACATGAGGTTATGCAATAATTCCTGCTCTTTTTCCATTCTGCCACTCTCTGCTCCCGCGGAAAACCCATCAGTCCTGCCGGATTCATAGCCGGCCTCATAGCCCTCTTCCCGCAGCGTCCTCGCATATTTCTTTTCATCAAATTCTTCCAACAGCGATCCTAATACCTGGCTTCTATGTTTTCTCAAGATATCCTCCAGTATTCCATGCCCGATACAATACTCTATCGCAGCATTCATGGCTTCTTCACGGTTATCATATTTATTTGCATATTCCCTTGTAACGGCTACAAACTGTGCGTATTGTGAAAGCATACATACCACAGCCCTGCATCAGATGCTCGTTGTGCCCGTAGTTGATATTGATGACCTTTACACGACCTCCACGGCAGGCTCCACATCCTGATTGCTGAATGCAGATGACAGGCATAATTCATATTCATCCGGTGTATCGGTGGTTCCATTGTAAAATACAACACACTGTGGTGTCGGGAATGGGATCAGTTCACTTCCATATAGGCTCCTATCCGTGCTTTCCACAAGCAGCTGGTATTCCTGTGCCAGATAGATCAGAAATCTCACCGGCATATTCGGATTCAAGGTTGATTGATGCTCATACATATTGATTGAATATAGCATCCTCCTTCTTCATCCTCTTCGTAAATCTCCCACCCCATAAAATTGTAGTGAATTATAAAAGCATAAGATCTAAGAATTGATGTAAGAAATCAGACTGGAAAATATTGTCGGCATTGATAGCATCCGCGCCATACAGTATACGTTGTTTCGTTAATATTCTATCAGAAAATAGAAATATGCTATTGTTGAAAGCATACCACATCATCCTCGGATATGCAACCGAAATTTTCCACCCAAAGAGTCGTTCCATCCGAAAATGGAAATTATAACCTATGACAATACTCATATGCTTCTGGATTATCACGACTATGATGCTCACAAAATACAAACCTGTATGATCACGGAGCCCAATATGGTTATTACATTTACTGACTTTATACAAGATCTTGCCAACTACCATTTTGTATACACACAGGATGAGACAACTGAAATGCTTCAGGATAGTATCCATAAACTAAAAGAAGCTCTACCCCTTTCCGCCAGAACAAACGTTCTTGTTTTTTTGAAAAAAAGGCACTAAAATAAGGATGACTCACATTCACAGTGAAACCATCCTTATTTATTGGCAAATACTTCAATCCTTTTTTATTTATCTAACATCTTTTTCAGCTCATCCATAAAAGTATTGACATCCTTAAATTCCCGGTATACAGATGCAAAACGGACATAAGCAACATCATCGACTGCCTTCAGCTTGTCCATAACAAGCTCTCCAATGGCATTGGAGGAAATTTCTTTTTCCTCCAGATTAAAGATTTCTGTCTCAACATCTTCCACAATCTCTGCAATCTGATTGGCACTGACCGGTCTCTTATGGCAGGCCAACAATACGCCCGCCTCAATTTTTCCACGATCATAAGGCTCTCTCGTATTGTCTTTCTTGATAATGATCAACGGAATTGTCTCAACCTTTTCATAGGTTGTAAATCTCTTATCGCATCCGTCGCACACACGACGTCTGCGGATAGAATTGTTGTCTTCGGCCGGCCGGGAATCGATTACCCTGGTGTTTTCATGGCCACAAAAAGGACATTTCATAGTCTTGCTTTCCTCTCATAAAATTCAATAATATGTTACCCTGATAAGTACGCGACATACTATATTTAGTTGTTGCATACTCTAATGTTTACATTATATTCTCTTTTCCAAATTATGTCAACAAGTTATGGTAACCAATCTGACATGCGTACAACCTAACACCGAAAATCAACCAATATAATATCCAAATCAATTTATAAATTTATCTATAAGATACTTATATCTTGAATTAAAAATTAAAATATGTTATATAATAATTACTAAAAGCGATTTCATCGGCTACGTTTCGGACGTATACCTAGGGCTTATGCATTATTAGGGACCGATGAATCGCTTTCTGTTTTTCTTGCCTTAATATATGCTGATACAATATAATTTTTGTGTTTCTTGGCATCACTTACTGCTTCAATTACATAAAATGTCCCATCTATCTTTTTTGAAATTATCACTTTAGGAGCCAATTTCCCATTTGCATCAACGTAGCCCTGTGCATATTCATTGTGAAAGTCAATATGATCATAATTTGCTAAAACATAGCCGATTCTGGCTATATCTTCAATATTTTTCATACTTTCATCCTGTTCACCATTTTCTCCATGACGTTTTTTAATATGAATAATTCCATTATCATCAAGAACAATCCGGTTTCCATACACTTTTTTTCCTGTCAGTTCCTTTATTTTTCCTGCGGCCTCATCAGACAAAAAACCTACTGTAACAGATGAAGCTTTCTCTCCATTATAAACTTTCTTTACATAATCATAAATTTCCAAATCAATGGATTCTTTATAGTTCTCCATAATTTGTAATTCTGACTCCGTATGAATCATATATAATTTCTCCTTTTCGACTAGACAGAGCTCTCCATGCTCGCTATACAAGTAACTAATTCATAATCAATTTGGGAAAATAATAGATATTGTCCACCAAAAATACTACATTGTATCTGGTAAACTAAAGATATTCTTAGAAAATGATTGAATTGAAATTATTTATTATAGTAATCCTGACAGGAATAACTGTCAAGAACCGATTTTTATCACCGACACACTCTAACACCGAAAATCAACCAATATAATATCCGGCCCGATCTGCTTAATATTACAAAAAGGGACTTCGTGCTCTTCCCCAAAGAAGCAGCCCAAAATCCCACATTTTTCCGCAATGATCAGCTTGCGGATACAGCCATTGCATTCATCAAATTCCATATCAACGACATGCCCAAGCTTGCGGCAATCCTTCACACAGATCACTTCTTTCTTGCAAAAATCATCAAATGTCATATTATCACCGCAAACACTCTATTTACTTTATAATATGTAACAACACGCGTGATGTACCTGAAATTGACTTTATTTCAAAATACGCTCCACAAGCCGGTTGGTAAACCGGATACACGGCTTTTCCACAAACTTATGAAACAGCCATGCTAAAAGAATGATCACCAAAAGGCTTACAACAAATGCCACCAGGCAGGCTGCATGGTACGTTTTAAAAAGACCCTGCATTTTCACAAACAGCACCGCCGTCAAAGAAAACAAGACCGGTATATGTATCAGATATACCGCATAGGATATGCTCCCTAAAAAGCTTCCGACCTTTGTGGATAAAAGCTTTTGCACGGCACTTACCATAAAAATTCCCATCAGCAGTGCGAAAACCGCAAGCTTATGGTAAAACAGATACGGCGTCAGTCTGTGATATAAAAAATTACCAAGACCTGCCAGATAACGGTATCCGTTTGTCGGCTCCATTCCCACCGGATACGCCCCCAACAAAACTGCCACAACGAGCAGAATCAGTCCAATTCCTGTAAAAAGCTTCTTTTTTTCTTTAAACAATTCCTGATACCGGAATACCAGATATGCCGCAAGAACACCAAATGCGAAGTCAGCAACCCGGCTGTTGACAGACAGATAAAGAATGCACACAAAGATATATACATACAGCATTCCCTTTTGCAGCTTCCGCCCCATTGCCGCCAGTATGTATGCTGCAAACGCCCCGACAAATAAATCCCGAAGCATCCAGAAGGCATTGGAATAAATCGTCCGCATTCCTACCAGCCAGTCATCGATCAGGCTGTCCGTAAACAATTCAATAATCCCCGACTTGTCATGATAAAACTGATCCAGCCATTCCGAATGTGTCAGTGCTGCCGCCTGCGAATTGTAAAACAGGTCAAGCTGCAGCATCACAAATACCGCCGCTGACACAAAAAAGACCGGCAGCATCAGTCTCGGATACCGCTTCAGCAAGGCTTTGGAAAATTGCCTTTCATCTGTCATCCGAAAGACCTGATATGCCACTAAAAATCCGCTGACCATGCAAAATACCGTGACCCAGAGATCCCCGATCGTAAAAAAAGCAAGCGGCGACTGGGCAAACCGGATATCCGCTCCTGATACGCAGTGCGAATACCCGCCCGCTCCCAGATAAGCTGCCGGATAATATCCCAAAATAAAATGATGTATTACAATAAAAATACAGGCCAATCCTTTAAGCCCATCCATCCAGTCAATTCGTTCCTGTTTCATAGCTGTTCTTTCTTTCATTCTTCCATATCTGCCATCCAATACGGTATCAACAGGTCAATGCCTCATACAATTCCCGTACCGACGGAAAACAAAAATCAATCCGGTTATCTGCATCTTCCACATCTTCTCTCTTTGCTTCCCCTGTCAATACCAGACAGGTCTCCACGCCTGCATTTTCACCACAGGCTATATCGGTATAGATCCGGTCTCCCACTACCAGTGTTTCCTCTTTGGAAAAGCCGGTCATTTCCATAGAATAGTCTGCAAGCCCCGGGGATGGTTTTCCAAGATACTGCGGCGTACGGTCCGTCGCAGCCTGCAGCATATTGCAGATGGAACCGCAGTCCGGTATCATGCCAAAATCCACAGGACATCGCAAATCCGCATTGGTTGCAAGCCAGATACGCTCTTTTTTGGAATCCATGAGAAGTCTGCATGCCTTTTCTACCTTTTCATAGGTCAGCTCCGTATCAAAGGCTGTCAATACGATATCCACAGAAACATCACAGTCCGTTGTCACACAAAGATCATTCTTTTTTAATTCATTATAATAAGAAGCTGTAGCCATCACAAAGATTTTATCCGTTACATGATGCTTCAAAAGGTAAGACAATGTGTAGCTTCCCGCCGTTACAAAATCATCGTCCTCAGCCTCAATTCCCATTCTCTCAAACTTTTTCACATAATCGGCAGTGCTTTTGGAGGAGTTGTTGGTAATATAAATTGCACGTCCCCCGATTTTTTTGATGTATGCCAATAAATCCATTGTGCCATCCAGCACATCTTCCGACAGCGCGATCGTTCCGTCAATGTCAAATAAAAAAAGCTTTTTCTGTTTTAAATGCGCAAGATTTTCATTTACATGATCGTTTTTATATTTTCCCATATTTTCCTCATGTCCTGTTATTTCCATTTGATTGCGTCAGAAATTAAAAATCTGCCGGTTTATTCCATAAATTCTTCCAGCTCGATCCCTCTTTTTGCAGCAAGACTTCTTGGAAGATCCAGAATGCGCTGATTCGCGGAGCCCCGGAATTTCAAACGGATATTTTTTTGGTCAATCTGAAATTCTCCGTCAACCAGAACATCAATATACTGCAATAATTCATCGGTAACCTCACATCTGGCTCTGCTGTCTGCTCCGGGGAGAAGATCTTTTTCCAGTGTATAACCGGTATAGCACCAGATATTCTTATCCGGATACCTCTCTTTTACTTTTGCGACCAGCGATAAAAGCTCTCTTTGATTCTGCGGCTCCATGGGCTCTCCTCCTAAAAGGGTCAGGCCTTTAATGAAACCGGGGCTTAGAGCCTCCAGAAGCTCTGTCTGCGTCTCTTCTGTATAAGGTGTTCCATATTCAAAATTCCAGGTCTCGGGATTGAAGCATTCCTTGCAATGGTGGGTACATCCGGAGACAAATAATGAAACACGGACACCCACCCCATTGGCGATGTCCGTTTTCTTAATAGATCCATAGTTCATGTCATGTCAACCTGTTTTCTTTTTATAAATGAAGAACTCTTTCCTGAATTTCCTGTGTTCTTCCCTGATTCCAAAACTGTGTGCCGATATAACCGCAGGTACGTCTGGCTACATTCATGGTGTCCTGATCTCTGTTTCCACAGCACGGGCACTCCCATACAAGCTTTCCGTCCTCATCGCTGACAATCTGGATTTCTCCATCAAAGCCGCACTTCTGGCAATAATCACTCTTGGTATTTAACTCTGCATACATGATATTGTCATAGATGTGCTGCATAACGGCCAAAACAGCATCTATATTGTTTTGCATATTAGGCACTTCCACATAGCTGACAGCTCCTCCGGGCGAAAGCTTCTGGAAGCGTGATTCAAAGCTGAGCTTTGAAAAGGCATCGATATTTTCTGTAACATGTACATGATAACTGTTCGTGATATAATTTTTGTCCGTTACCTCCGGAATCATGCCAAAACGTTTCTGTAAACATTTGGCAAACTTGTAGGTTGTGGATTCCAACGGTGTACCATACAGACTGAAATCAATATTGGTCTCTGCCTTCCATCTTGCACAGGCATCATTGAGATACTCCATAACAGAAAGTGCAAATGGTGTTGCAACCGGATCTGTATGAGACTTGCCTGTCATATATCTTGTACATTCACATAAACCTGCATAGCCCAATGAAATGGTAGAATATCCATCATATAAAAGCTTATCGATCGTCTCGCCCTTTTTCAGACGCGCCAGTGCACCATACTGCCATAAAATCGGTGCCACATCGGAAGGGGTTCCCTTCAGTCTCTCATGACGGCACATCAGAGCCCTGCGGCAAAGCTCCAGTCTCTCATCCATGATCTTCCAGAATTTATCGATGTCACGTCCGGATGAGCAGGCCACATCTACCAGATTCAGGGTAACAACCCCCTGGTTGAAACGGCCGTAATATTTGTGTTTGTTTTCCTGATAATTGCCGGCATGTGCAATATTGCCCACACCCTTTTCGGTAAAACGGTCCGGTGTCAGGAAGGAACGGCATCCCATACAGGGATAGCAATCACCGTTTTTCAGTTCCTTCATGATCTTTTCGGAAATATAATCCGGAACCATACGCTTTGCGGTACATTTTGCGGCAAGCCTGGTGATCTCCCAGTATTTGCTGCCTTCACGTACATTATCTTCCTCGAGTACATAAATTAACTTGGGGAAAGCCGGGGTAATATACACGCCCTTTTCATTTTTAACACCGAGGATACGCTGCTTTAACATTTCCTCGATGATCATTGCAAGGTCATCGCGGATGCGTCCCTCCGGTACTTCATCAAGATACATAAATACCGTTACAAACGGTGCCTGACCATTGGTTGTCATCAGGGTAATGACCTGATACTGTATCATCTGCACGCCACGTTCAATTTCCTCTTTGACACGAAGCTCTGCAATCTCATTGATCTGCTCTTCCTGCAGATCGATTCCGGCATCCTGATACTCCTTGGTAACCAGACGGCGCAGCTTCTGTCTGCTGACGTCTACAAACGGTGCCAGATGTGCCAGAGTGATACTCTGTCCGCCATACTGGGAGCTTGCGATCTGCGCAATACTCTGTGTTGCAATATTGCAGGCAGTTGAAAAGCTCTTGGGTGTATCGATCATGGTCTCGCTGATCACGGTACCATTCTGCAGCATGTCTTCCAGATTGACCAGACAGCAGTTGTGCATATGCTGTGCAAAATAATCGGAGTCATGAAAATGGATCAGCCCTTCCTCATGTGCCTTTACGATATCCGGCGGAAGGAGAAAACGACGGGTAATGTCTTTACTGACCTCTCCTGCCATATAATCACGCTGTACGCTGTTTACAACCGGGTTTTTGTTGGAATTTTCCTGTTTGACCTCTTCGTTGTTGCATTCTATCAAAGTCAGGATCTGTTCATCCGTTGAATTGGATTTACGAATCAAGGCTCTCTTATAACGGTAGGTAATGTACTTACGCGCTACCTCAAAAGCGAGCTGCTTCATGATCTGATTCTCCACCATATCCTGAATCTCTTCCACACTAGGGGTATGAGTCATCTCCATACACAGTGTCTGCACATTGTCAGAAATAACATCAATCTGCTTTTCTGTCATGCGGTCAGATTCGTTTACCTCCCTGTTGGCTTTCTGTACTGCGGCCATGATCTTTGAAATATCAAATCCGACTTCTTTTCCGCTTCTTTTGATGATCTTCATGAAACTACCTTCCCCTTCATATCTTTCTATATCCAAATCTAGTATTTTTCCGCAACATCTTCCACAAGATGTTGCGATTTCAATTATAAGACAGTCAGAAGATAAAAGCAAGGCTTGAAGCGGTTAAAAAACAGATGTATTTATTTTGACTCGTGATACTCTTCCTCGGTATTGACACTCCACACATTCTTTTTGTCCGTTACACCGGCCAGAATATTTTTGACCGCCTCAAAAGAGGTGCACATGGAGTGATCCAGATTGTTGTATCTGTGCTGTCCGTTACGGCCGACACAAAACAGGTTGGGAATGGTATCCAGATAGCTTCTCAGTTCATCAATCTGGTCATAGGTGTCAAAATATGCAGGATATGCCTTCTTTACACGCTCTACATGATAATCGAGGACTTTGGACTCGTCGTCGATCAGCTTCATGGTGATCATCTCACGGATGCCCATGTGTGCAAAATCATCATCTGACATGCTCCACATGGAATCACCCTCGTTGCAGAAGTATTCCAGTCCCATCCATATGGTATGCTCCACATCCTTAACAAGGTACGGAGACCAGTTGTTGTAAATCTGGAAACGTCCCATGGAAACATTGCGGTCATGTACATATACCCAGTCGTCCGGAACAATATTGCCCATTGTCGGGATCCTGGTCTTGTTTTGGAGATTCAGCTTGGAGATCAGCACACCGACCGTCATATAATCACGATACGGAAGTCCGGCTGCAATATCGGCGTACTTTTCAGGTACATCATTGATACCTGCCACCAGATCCTTGATCGGCATGGACGAAATAACATAATCACCGGTCATTTCCTTTTTCACACCGTTTTCTTCATATACAACACCGGTTGCAATGTTGTCTGTATTTTTGCGTACACCGACAACCTTTGCATTTTTATAAATCGTGCCGCCTTTTTTTTGCACCTCGTCGGCGGTCACCTCCCACAGCTGTCCGGGTCCAAGCTTCGGGTAAGAAAATTCTTCGATCAGGGATGTATTGACCTTGCGGTTTTTAACCTTGAATACCTTGCCAAGAGAATCCTTTATGATACCAAAAATCGAAAGTCCCTTTGTGCGCTGTGCTCCCCATGACGGGTCGATCTGGCTCGGATGTCTGCCCCAGAGATTTTCGGTATAATTTTCAAAAAACATGGAATACAGCTTTTTGCCGAAGCTGTTGATATAAAAATCTTCCAGTGAGTTTTCTTTTTTTTTGAAGATTGCGCTCTTTAAATAACTGAAGCCTACAACGATCGTTGTACCAAGCCCCATATTTTTAAAGGTTTCAAATTTTAAGGAGATCGGATAATCAAAGAATTTGCTGTTGAAAAAAATACGTGACAGACGGTTTCTCTTTAACATGACCCTGTCTTCCTTTTCCGGATCCGGACCTCCGGCAACAACGGTTGCCGTCCTGTGCAGTGCCACATCATCCTTGGCAAGCGCCCCCTGTGTAGGCATCATCTTTTCCCACCATTCATTAACAGCATCCACCTTGGAAAAGAACCGGTGTCCACCCATATCCATACGGTTGCCGTTGTGCTCTACGGTCCGCGAAATACCACCGAAGGTATTGCTTTCCTCAAATACAACAACCTCATAGTCATCGGAATGATCCAGCAATTCATATGCGGCTGTCAGGCCCGCAGGACCGGCACCGATGATCAATACTTTCTTTTTTGCCATTTTGTATTTCCTTTTCTTAATTTAGAGTCTTTTTATAAGTTTTTCTCTGCCTCAACCGGCAAATGTAAGAAATCACAAATTTCTTTCCCTGTGTATATACAAATGTACACAACAATACAACTATAGCATAAATCAGGAAAGAAAACCATACATTTCCAACCCGCTCCTGCAAATGTTCAATCCACTCAACGTGAACAAATTCGATGGTGTGGACCGCCAGCACGATCATGGAATTGCGGCCGATCCAGGCAAGTCCGTCTTTTACAGGCTTCGCAAAACGGATGCGCTCAAATTCCTTCATCGCCAGCATAACGACCAGACTGCCGCATACGGAAACCACGATCGAATACGGGAATCCAAGATATTCCCTTGTTGCAAAAATGATACTTCCGGTCTTTGGATACAAAGAAAGCCAGAGCACCAGTAAAACAATCCAGATAAAATATCTGCGGATTTTTTCCATCACATGATATCTTTTGACCATCACACCGATATGGTAAAAAACCATACCGACCGGCACGACATCCAGATTCCACGGCAAAAATCCATTGTGAAAGGCATAGGTTTTACCACCCCATGCAGCCAAAAGCAGCAAAACCAGATAAACAATGTCCTGCACGATCTTATTTTTCAGCTTCACACGGTTTAATACGGCATAAAATACAACAATACAAAATAAAAACGTCACAAACCAGATCGGACCGCAGGTCTCAATGGTGATAAAATGTTTGGCATAAAAGCTGCTGCCACCCACCGTCGTCAACGCCTGTGCCCTTAAAATCCCGAGAGCTCCGCTTACCGTAAAAAATCCGGCACGCCACAGCATAAAAAGTCTCACAAAATAAGAAACGACATTGGTCATCAGATAGGGGATCAGTAAGGTCCTTACCTTGCGCGGAAGATAGTTTTTGAGTGCGGTATCTTCTTTATATAAATAGCCGCTGATCATGACAAACATGATCATATGAAAGGAATAAATAAAATCCCGGATGGACTGCCCGACATGCATGTGACCGAGGATCATCAGTAAAATTCCCAGTCCCTTTGCCATATCGATCCATTGAAACCGCATAGGTCTTATGTTTGTCTGCATAGTGCCTCCTTCATATGTCTATTTGTTTTCTTTCCACAATTCATAATCCATGGAAAATGTCTGTCCGACAAGATCCTCACCATCAAATTCCATGCGGATCGTCGTCATCTGGAACATATTCCACATCGGATAGGAATAAAGCGGGATCAGTAAGTCTCCGTCCTCTACGACACAGGAGAGTGAAAATTCCTCATAAACAGGCTCATCCGGATAGGAGAAATACATCTTGACATTGACTTTGGATGCAGAGGCATCAGCAAAATCTCCACTGTCGGTCGATTCTGTATCAGAGGAAGCCAGACCGGAAATATGCAGTCTTAAATACTCTGCCTCTGAACTGATATCATCCCCATAAAAATGCAATACTACAGCCGGCCGCTCTCCGGTCACCGTATAGCTTTCCTGATCCTCTGTCACAACATCCTCAGACGCAAGCACTTCACATCCGGCATCCACAACAGAAAAATCCTCTTCTTTTGCGGAACGCCCCCATACAAGCGGCAGCGCCTGCAGGCTCTCCGTTGTCATAGCCTCATAAAATGTCTTGGAGCCATCCTCTGCCCAATCCGGCACCTCTACATCCGGAGCCAGTAAAAAGCAGACCGAACCATATTGATACGGCTGATATCCCTTAGAAAGCACAAGCTGATAAATATCCTTGTAACGCAGGGAAATACTTCCACCATCACTGTTCCAGTAAGGAGACACCAAAACAAGCTTTGGCAGATTTTCCTGTAAAGACTCAAGCATGGCTGCTCTTGTCGCATCGGACGTTCCATGATACAACGCACAGTATGCAAATGGGGTTTCCTTATCAAACATCATATAAAAGGCTGACCGGTTGGTAAAATCCAGATAGGTCTCATCGTCTGCGCAGAATGCATTGATCACAAAGGCTGTGTCCCGGATCTGGTCGGCAATCGCCGAAGGGACCACTACCGTTCCCATCTTTTTGCAGGAAAGCTCTTCTCCATCCAGCCGCACGAACTGATCGGATATGTTTTGTACAGATATTGCATCTGCCTGTGTCTGCGAAAAATCATTGCAGTTGATAACAAGTGCCGCTCCCAGCAAAAATGCCGGCAGCACTCTGCTTTCTTTATTTTCCTCTACGAAAACATAAATTATGGCAAGCAATAAGACAACATTGACGATGGCTGCTCTCTCACCCGCAAAAATACTTCCAAATGTATAGCTGCATATCATATAACAGAAAATGAGAACAGCAAACAGCATCTGAAGATACGCTGCTCTGCGGTAATAGCAGACAAGCGCTACGATCAAAATGACCGCTGCCATAAAGAAAAAGCCCCGGTATGCAACATCTGAAAAGATATCCGGTATCCGGAATACACCGTGATTTCCTCCGGATACTAATACATCATACAGGCTGTCGCCCGGAAAATAACCGGAAATGCCCATATTTTCTTTCAAAAACCGCAGGATTCCGAAGAACATGGGAACAAAGGATATTCCAAAGATCAGGGTCAGTATCAGTGACGGCAGATATTTTTTCCGATTTTCTTTTTGGAACACTGCCTTTATCTGTGATATACCGTTTTTTGTAAATACCCGCATACACAGAGGAAGCAATAATGCCAGTGCCAGTGAACCGCCGATTGCCGGATACCATGCGATCGAGATAATGGATGTCACAATATATGCGATCAGGGATTTGTAAGCATTTTCCCGGATACTTTTTTTGAAAAAGATCAGTATGATCGGCAAAACCAGGATAAACCGGAAATAATAGTACCACTCTCCGATCGTCATAAAAAAGGAAACAAGGAATACCTGTAAAAGTTCCTGTCCGACACATTTGTAAACAACATATGCACAAAGTGCCAGCAAGATCATACTGCCGATGGCATATGCAATGAAAAAGGATGCATAAGTTCCATCCAGCAGAAAAGCATTGACCGTTGCAAAGAAATAATCACAGATACCGTGGATTGGGAAAAAGTCCAGATACGGCAGCTTGTGATAAGAAATCATCTGTGTAAAAGGAACTGTCAGCTCCCCATAGTGAAACAGATTAACGGATACCAGTCCGTCAACCGGAATCTCAACCGGAATCTGCATGGCTGCAATGATCATAAGAGAATACGGATGCACCTGCCCAAAGATGCGTGATCTGTTTCTCCACCGGTAAAATACAATTCCCAGAAAAGCCACAACCGCCAAAATCCGGATACCGGTATAGGAAAATGTTTCTACAACGCCATTATAATTGGTACGAAAAACAAACAATGCCGGCAGAAAGCACAAAAGTAAAAGCTGGACACCTTCCAGATACAGCTTATTCAGCGAAAAGGCCCGAAAGCGGTCTCCAAAACAGAATACAAAAGCCAGTGCTAAAACAGCCAGTATGAAAATCAGGTAAAAACCTTTTGCGGCTCCGCTGTCAGATACGATCCCAAAGTTTAAAAACATCTGTACAAATGCCCGCGCGCCGAAAAAAGCCAGTAAAACCGAGAGGACTGCCTGATTCAGAATATGATTCTGCGCCTGATCCCGATCTAAAGCTGTTACCGGTACTGCTGTTAAAACTGCCGGACATTTTCCCCGGGCATATAGTTTCTTTATGATATCCAGAATATGGATCCCCCACACAGCCGCAAGCAGGAGCCACTCCATCTTCATATCATAGCCGAAAAACTGCTTGAGCATTACAAATCCCGTGATAAAGGTCACTGCATAATAACTGGCCGACAGATTTTTTTTGTATCGGACGAGAAGATACGCGATCACATAATACACGAAAAAAAATCCCAGAAATGACAACATAAAATGTCTGGGGATCATAAAATCAGCCGGCTTGTAATAATCCTTGAACACACTGGTTCCGGTGATCAGTTCGGAAAGAACCGCCTCTCCGTCCCGGTATACCTTTCTTACATATCCGGTCATATAAAGATAGGATGATACCAGCGCCGGAATCAGACTTCCAAGCACAACAATCAGTCTCTGCAGATTGTTGAGTGCGTTTTTCTTTTGGGCAACATCCTTATTTTCATTATCAAATATTTTTTCAAAAAAATTTTTCATTTTTATTCAATATCTCTTTCAGCTTTTACTCAATATCTTTTATCCAATATCCGCAGATTTGTTCTACAGCTATATGCTTCATACAAAATCCGGTCATTTTCATATCGGAGCCGTTCTGCTTCCCGGACCTTATAAGCTCATTCTGAGTATACCATAAAGCCTATCCTGCCTCAAATCTTTTTCCTTTTTCTGTCTTTTTCAACAAAGAACACTTGAAAACACCCTTTTTATCGTATACCATGTTAATGGATGAATATTTAGGAGGAACATATACATGGAAATGTTATCACTACAAACAGAGTTAAGCCAAAACGCATATCCCGGACGCGGTATCATCATTGGCAGATCAGCTGATGGCACAAAAGCTGTTACCGCTTATTTTATTATGGGAAGAAGCTCTAACAGCCGCAACCGTATCTTTGTGGAAGACGGTGAAGGCATCCGCACACAGGCCTTTGATCCTTCCAAACTGGAAGATCCGAGCCTCATCATCTATGCTCCCGTCAGAGTATTGGGCAACAAGACCATCGTGACAAACGGTGACCAGACTGACACCATCTATGACGGCATGGACAAGCAGATGACCTTTGAACAGTCTTTAAGGAGTCGTGAATTTGAGCCGGACGGTCCCAACTATACCCCTCGTATCTCCGGTATTATGCACATCGAAAACGGCCGGTACAATTATGCCATGTCTATTTTAAAGAGCAACAACGGCAATCCCGATGCATGCAACCGATACACATTTGCATATGAAAACCCTGTTTCCGGTGAAGGACATTTTATTCATACATACATGCACGACGGCAATCCCCTTCCCAGCTTTGAAGGTGAGCCAAAGCTAGTCTCCATCCCCGATGATATCGACCTTTTTACCGATCTGTTATGGAACAGCTTAAACGAAGACAACAAGGTCTCTTTATTCGTACGCTATATTGATATTGCAACCGGAAAATACGAGACAAAGATCGTCAATAAAAACAATTGACAAACCGGCCGGCACTTTTTGCCGAGTCTATTTACATTCTATCCAAAAAAGGAGATTTTATCATGAATGAAATTCAATTAAAATACGGCTGCAACCCCAATCAGAAGCCGTCCCGCATCTATATGGAAGACGGAAGCGACCTTCCTGTTACCGTATTAAACGGTAAACCCGGATATATCAACTTTCTGGATGCCTTCAATGGCTGGCAGTTAGTCAAAGAATTAAAAGAAGCTACCGGGCTTCCGGCTGCTACTTCTTTTAAGCATGTATCACCTGCCGGAGCTGCAGTCGGACTTCCGTTATCCGATACTCTTGCCAAAATCTACTGGGTTGACGATCTTGGAGAATTATCTCCGTTAGCATGTGCTTACGCAAGAGCCCGCGGTGCCGACAGAATGTCTTCCTTTGGTGATTTCATCGCTTTATCCGATATCTGTGATGTTGACACCGCAAGACTGATCAAACGCGAGGTATCTGACGGTGTGATCGCTCCCGGCTATACCGATGAAGCCTTAGAGCTTTTAAAAGCCAAGAAAAAAGGCAATTACAACATTATCCGGATCGATCCTGCCTATACTCCCGCTCCCATTGAGCACAAACAGGTATATGGCGTTACCTTTGAACAGGGCCGTAATGAGCTCGATGTCAACGGCGACTTGTTATCCAATATCGTCACGGACAATAAGGAGCTTCCCGAAGCTGCCCTGATCGATATGAAAATTGCCCTGATCACCTTAAAATATACACAGTCCAACAGTGTCTGCTATGTCAAAAACGGTCAGGCAATCGGCATTGGTGCCGGACAGCAGTCCCGTATCCACTGTACCAGACTTGCCGGTCAGAAAGCGGACAACTGGTTTTTACGCCAGTCTCCCCAGGTTATGGGCCTGCAGTTTTTAGATACTTTAGGACGGGCTGACAGAGATAATACCATTGATGTATACATGGGTGATGAATACATGGATGTGCTTGCCGATGGCGAATGGGAAAAGAGATTTAAAGTAAAACCGGCTGTATTTACAGCAGAAGAAAAGAAAGCATGGCTTGCACAAAATCAAAACGTGACCTGCGGCTCCGATGCCTTCTTCCCCTTCTCAGACAATATCGAAAGAGCCTACAAGAGCGGTGTAAAATACATTGCACAGCCCGGCGGATCCATCCGTGATGATCTGGTAATCGAATGTGCCAACAAATACAATATGGTAATGGCATTTACAGGCATCCGTCTGTTCCACCATTAATTATCTTTTAAATATCCGATTGTCAGATTTATGGTTCTGACTATTCGGAAAATGATTCTTAGAGATCGATTTATCTGACATTTTTAATGGATAATACTGCAAAACAGGAATGTAACCTCTATACCGGCTGCATTCCTGTTTTATTTTTCGTTCTCTGTATTATCATCTGTCTTCTTTTACACATTCATCCTCTTTTATTATCCTTTACTCATCCCAGATATGCTCTTTCATATATTGAAACCAGTTCTGCGTCTCCTCATTTTCGGAAGAAAAGGCTAACATCCGATCCAGATACCCCTGCTCTTTTACAATCTGTCTGCTGACCGGGAAAACCAGTTCAAATACCAGACTGACATGTCCTGCCACATTATCGATTGCTGTCTTTTTATATGCTCTCAAAACTGCATGATGCTCCATAAAGGCAGCTTTAACCTGAGGACTTACTGCACTCTGTCTGAGTTCCTGTGTCGTAACATTATAAATCTGCTCCATCGGCGTATCACAGTTTACACGCAAAATATCGATTTTGTCCGCGTCTCTTAAGATATGGCTGAACATCTGCTCATTTCCGCTCAATCCCTTTTCGATCCGGTATGCGCTGTGATTGCGGATGGCCGTTTCGGTCAGCCTCTTAACATTTATGTAAACCTCATGCAAAACTCTATCCTCTGCACAAGGTTCCTTGATGTATTCATCAAACAGACCTTCCCGGAACAATAAATCTGCTCCGAACATCGCATGATCTATGGACTTGTCATCCGAAAATGTCCCATATCTGCGGACCTGCTCAAAACGACCGATGTCATGTAACATTCCCATAAGCCATGCGAGCGTACATGCATGCTCCGATAAATGTATACTTTGTGCAATCTGCTCACACAAAGCCGCCACCCGGAATGTATGATCATATTTCAATCTGATCTTGGGATCTGTCAGATCATAGTCCTTTGTATATTCTTTGAAACGATTCTCGATCCTTTGCCGTTCTATCAGTTTTATCATGGTATTTCCTCTTTTTTGTGCTACCATTTTCTTATTGTCCAACGCCATTCCAATCGAAATATAGCACAATTTGCAACATCAATCAAGATATGCCCGCATTATTTTCAACGCATTTTTCTCAAGTCTTGACACCTGCGCCTGGGAAATCCCGATCAAATCCGACACTTCCATCTGTGTTTTTCCGTCAAAAAAACGCAGTTCAATGATCTCACGCTCCCGGTCGTTCAGTTTCTTCATAGCCTCACCGATCGCAATATTCTCTATCCATCGTTCTTCTTTATTTTTCTTATCCGATACCTGATCCATCACATAAAGTGTATCTCCGCCATCTGTATAAATCGGTTCATACAGACTCATCGGGCTTTGGATCGCATCCAGCGCATATACAATATCCTCTTTTGCAATACCGATTTCTGTTGCGATCTCCTCAAGCGTTGGCTCTCTCAGATTTTTCTTTGTCATATTCTCCTTGGCATAAATAGCTTTGTAAGCTGTATCCTTGAGGCTGCGCGATACCCTGATGGAGCTGTTGTCCCGTAAAAACCGTCTGACTTCCCCGATGATCATTGGAACAGCATACGTACTAAACTTTACTCCAAGCTCCGAATTAAAGTTATCGATCGCCTTGATCAGTCCGACACAGCCAATCTGAAACAAATCGTCCGCACTTTCGTTTGCAGATGAAAAACGTTTGATCACACTGAGTACCAGTCTCAGATTTCCTTCAATATACGTTTCCCTGGCTTCAAGACTGCCCTCGGATATTTTAGCAAACAATACCTCTTTTTCTTCTCCGGACAGCAAAGGCAGCTTCGACGTATTCACACCGCATATTTCTACTTTTCCCTGTGACATAAAAAATCCTCCCAATAGATTCCTCTATTGAAAGGATTGACTTTTTTTTTGATATTATTCCATATATGCTGTTTTTGCAGTTTTATTTCCCGGATAATATTGCCATAATGCTTTCTAACCCTGAGCCTTCTTTAAAATATTTTCCAATGTTTTAGGCATCAGTCTAAATCCCATGGATGCAGGATTCAATACAGCTCCCTGACACTTTCCTACAAGCATTTTCTGAATCTGCTCAACCGGAACGATCGTAGCCTGCATATTGTTCTGGATATTGAATTTGTTGAACTCAACGACATCACCAAAGATCGGAAGGAAAAATTCACCCTCCTTGTTGGCAAGATAAGGAATATCAAAGCTGCCATCTTCAAGCTTACCATCCCAGTCTTTGGGCATTTCCTTGGTCAGTCTGACCGGAAGCAGATATTTGGCCCTTGCAATATTAACTGCCATTTCCTCTTCCAGATCCCTTAAGGTCGTCTTTTCTTCCATCGGAATGTCTCTGGTAAATTCCTGTAAAAAATATAAAACAGAAATTTGAAGAGAAGGATTCAATAAAGGCTGCTGCTTCTCGGGAAGCCTTGAAAAATCAGGCTTCGGAATCACATTTTCCATCTTAACAGGATATTCCTCTTCATCCGATACAACTACAATCTGGGATACTCCATAGGAATACAGATCAATGAAAAACTGCTTCATGCTCTTTTGCTCAACCTTAATTCCCAGCATTGCATATTTGTCCTGACGGTATTCTTTTTCTTTTTCCTTGAACTTCTCTTCGCTGGTAAATGCGTAGATCTGATCCTCACCGCCATCTCTATCCCATACAATGAAGGGATGCTTGGTAATACGTGAACCTAATACAAGGAAGGAATCTCTTTTTACAAGGTTCATCATAACTGCTTTATCTTTTTCCGTAATAGCCATTTTTATTCTCCTGTGTTTTTACCGTTTGCCAATCGTGCCGGCACGTCGGCTCTCTAATGCTCATTATAGCATACAAAGGGTTTAGTTGTCTTTAAAAATTTCTCTTTTTAAACGTTTCATAATCTTTTTCTCAAGTCTGGATATATACGACTGGGATATTCCCAGAATGCATGCCACCTCCTTTTGCGTCAGCTCCTCGCCATCCTCTCGGTTTAAGCCAAACCGCATATTGATAATCGTCCGCTCCCGCTCGGATAATTTGTCTATGGCATTGTATAAGACCCGCTTTTCCACTTCCTCTTCAATATCTCTGGAGGTCACATCCTCTTCCGTTCCCAGAATATCGGATAAAAGCAGTTCGTTACCATCCCAGTCAACATTTAACGGCTCATCGATTGACACCTCCAGACGTGTCTTATTATTGCGTCTTAAATACATCAGGATCTCATTTTCAATACAGCGTGAAGCATATGTGGCAAGCTTAATGTTTTTATTGGGATTATAGGTATTGATGGCCTTGATCAATCCGATTGTGCCAATGGAGATCAGGTCTTCAACACCCACCCCGGTATTGTCAAATTTTTTGGCAATATATACTACCAGACGCAGGTTGTGCTCAATCAGGACTGCCTTTGCATTTTCCGATTCATCACAATCTCCGTTGATCAGATCATTGAGCATGTGGCTCTCCTCTTCATCCAGTAAAGGCGGCGGAAGCACCTCCGTTCCGCCAATATAATGTATATCACCAAAATCCTCTACATACTTTTTCTGGCTCTTTTTTAAAATATTTAATCTTATGTAGCCGGGTAAAACCAACCTCAAAATCACAATTCATTCACTCCCTGTTTTTATTTTCATTTACATGCTTTAGGATAATACTTTCGGATGCAGGATGATCTCGTATCCGGCCCCC
This sequence comes from uncultured Lachnospiraceae bacterium, assembly GCA_900549665.1. Classification (GTDB taxonomy): domain Bacteria; phylum Bacillota; class Clostridia; order Lachnospirales; family Lachnospiraceae; genus UBA2882. Next base: position 142,599 of record URPH01000001.1, read on the forward strand.
TTTGTAAAATCATCCGGACATACAGCAAATAATATATGTCGGTAAATCTCCATGGCATCCTTTCTGCCCGGTCCTTCATCCTTCCTTATCACCTCCACGATATCCACCACAAAGGCTTCCATCACTCCATTCTTTTTACCCACAGAGCGATATGGGATCACTCGATATCCATTCTGCGAAAGGATATCCGTACCGGGAAACATCCGATGATACAGCTTTTGAGTCATGATGCAGACCGGCCTTTTAGAAACCGGATCAAATAAGGCATTCCCCGAATCGATCAGTCCGGCTGACTGACAATCTCTTTCTCCGCATTTTAACAACACCTGTACAATGACATTTTTGGAAAGTATTCTTTCTGACATCATATTCTTAGCAGTGTCGGCCAGTAATACAAGAAAAACAACTGCGCACATCCCAGTTAGCAATAGATAACCTTGCCCCGGAAGCCGGTTCAAAAAATCCAGTATTCCGGCCAGACAAATGCAGGCTGCAATCTGGGTCAAAAATACCTTCACAAATTGTTTTATATCCCGTATCCGGTACAGGACAACGGAAATCAGGCCATCACTTACGACGGATAATAAATAAACATAAACAGGATCACCGCCAAACATCATAACCGTCAGTATATAAATGATACATCCCGCAGCCGCCCCAAAAACAATCCTGAGGTTGGAAATACCAATATGTAATATCCGGTTTGTGATTGCAAATACGCCAAACTGATATATGAAATTCAACAGAAAGATCAAGTCATAATATACAACCATATGTGCCATTTGCTCCTGTTTTATGATTGTTATGATGTCAGGGGCAAAGGTCTTTTTGACCTTTTGACCCTGATATCATTGTTATTATACAAAGGTCTGTATGCATTTTTTGTCAAACACGATACAAAACGGCGGGAAATTTTCGACAAAAAAACACCTCAGATACAAATATGCACCCGAGGTGTTTTATCACACATCATCAATCTTATATATGACCGTTTTATTAAAATATAAAACCAATAGCTATGTATTTATTTTTTCTGCAAAAAATCCGGAATCTTTAAGGATTGTGATTCAACATTGGCCTTGATCGGCTTAGGATCTGCAAAATGACCTGCTGACTGGATCGGTGTCACAGAGGGGATCGGAGCAGTTCCGGCCATTGCCGCTGTAGAGGAAGCCGGTGTGACCGGTCTTGCAGCTGTCTTAACCGTATTGGGGATCACAGGACTTACTGTCTTTTTCATAAAGCTTCCACCCATCTGGGAAACCAGGCGGGTTGAAGAATTGTTGGCATCATCAATACCGGTTGCAATAACGGTAACACTGCAGTAATCCGGCTGTGCATCATCATATAATGCACCAAAGATGATATTGACATCGTCCCCAACCATATCTCTGACATACTGTGCCGCATCATTGGCATCCATCAGTGTGATATCACCGGATACATTGATCAGAACATCGGTTGCTCCTGTAATCGTTGTTTCAAGTAAAGGTGAACCAACAGCCATCTTAACCGCTTCGTTGGCTTTGTCATCACCCTGTCCGTAACCGATGCCTACATGGGCAACGCCCTTGTCCTTCATGACGGTTGAAATATCGGCAAAGTCAAGGTTGATAACGCCGGGAATATTAATCAGGTCGGTAATACCCTGTACTGCCTGCTGTAAAACTTCATCTGCTTTCTTTAATGCTTCCGGAAATGTCGTACGTCTGTCGACGATCTCCAGTAATTTGTCATTGGGAATGACGATCAGTGTATCAACATGCTCTTTTAATTTTTCAATACCGCCAAGAGCATTGGTCATACGGGTACGTGCCTCAAAGCCAAACGGTTTGGTGATAACGCCAACCGTTAAAATACCCATATCCTTTGCCACCTGCGCAACAACCGGAGCAGCACCTGTACCGGTACCACCGCCCATTCCACATGTAACAAATACCATATCAGCACCCTTTAATGCTGCTGTAATCTCTTCTATACTTTCAAGTGCTGCCTGCTCTCCAACCTCAGGCTTTGCACCTGCACCCAGTCCTTTGGTTAATTTTTCCCCAATCTGTAATAACTTCGGAGCCTTGCATAGCTGCAATGCCTGCTTATCTGTATTCAGACCGATAAAGTTGACTCCACCGATATTTTCCTGTATCATTCTATCTACTGCATTGTTTCCGGCACCGCCGACACCGGCAACGATAATCTTAGCTGCGCCTTCTGTATCATTTGATTTAATTTCTAACAAGGGTAGTTCCTCCTTCACAAACCTATCAAGTTTTCTAAATTATATCATATAATTATTTTGCAAATTTATCAATGCTTTTTTTCAATCCGGTTCAAAAGTCAGGGTTGAAACACCGTTTTCATATTCACGCATATCCAAAACCCCATTTTTCCCCTGAATAGAGGGAACAATTACAGATAACTGCATGATCTTTTCATCAATATTTTTTTTCGTTCCGATCAGGACTCTCGCATTGCCAAAATACAGTGTCACATTCATATCCGGATCAAAATAAATCTTGTCTGCCACAATCTCATACTTGTCCAACAGCTGTGTCAGTTCCAGTATTTCCTGAAATACATCTGCTTTTTGTACCGGAAGCTGTTCATACAAAAGAACATGGTTGAAATGCAGTCCCGATATTTCCGGAACTCCGTCCGTTATCACCGGCGAACTTTCGACTACGATTCCTTCTCTGTCAAAATACATATAATTGCCAAGATAAGAGATACATCCGGCAAGCTTTTTTTCGTAAACCATAATCCGGATGGAATCAGCTCCGACAACCTCAACATCCATTTTTTCCACAAACGGTACATTTTCAATGGATTTGTTGCGGTATTTGAGATTGAGCAGCAGGGAATTATCGAACAGATTGCCTTTTAGTACCATATCCTCAATCTCCTGCTCGGTATAATGGCTGTTTCCCACCACTTCCACATTTTTTACCCGGTAGTATATCAAAATATAAGCCATGACAGCACAGATCAGAATCACTGCAGCTGTCACGGCAATCCATATTTTCTGTTTTAATGTAAATCTGCTGTACTCACTTTTCATTCTTCTTCAATCTTTGCTCCCAGAAGTTTTAAATCACGGACAATATTTTCATAGCCCCGCCTGATAAAAACATCATTTTTGATATAGGTATCTCCGTCCGCAGAAAGACCCGCAAGCAACAATGCCGCACCACCGCGCAGTTCCTTCGCCTCGACAACAGTTCCCCGCAGCTTTTTCACGCCACAGACCATGGCACGTCTGCCGATCACGTGTATGTCGGCTCCCATTTTTTTAAGTTCATCCACAACCTGAAAACGGTTTTCAAAAATAGTTTCCTCCAGAATACTACAGCCCTGGGAAATACTGAGGGCCGCCATAAACATCGACTGCATATCCGTCGGAAATCCGGGATACACCTCCGTTTTGATATAGCGCACAGACCTGTTTGCATTTTCACCATTCAGGCACACCCAGTCTTTGGCAATGGCCAGATCCGCTCCCATCTCTCCCAGCACCTCAAACACACCGGATAGATAATCACACGGTGCCTGATTTAACACAACCAGACCTCTTGTCATGACTCCTGCTAACAGATAGGTGCCTGCCACGATCCGGTCCGGCATGATGCGGTAACAGATCTCTGACAGCTTTTTCACGCCAATAATCGTGATCACTGATGTTCCGGCACCGGCGATCCTGGCTCCTGACCGATTCAGAAACTCACAAAGCTCGATGATCTCCGGCTCCCTTGCACATCCTGATATCTGATAGGCACAGCCGGAAGCTGCCGCATAGAGAATTGCATTTTCCGTTGCCCCGACACTGGGAAACGGTAGCATTACCTTTCTATTTTCCGACTTTCCCGCTCTGGCGGCAATGCATCCATTTTCTTCAGAGAACTCCACTCCCATCTGACCCAAAATATCCAGATGAAAATCAATCGGTCTTTTACCGATCACACAACCGCCGGGATAACAAATGGAGATTTCCCCCATCCTCCCAAGCAGCGCCCCGATCAGGACAACCGACGATCTCATGACATTGGCATGCTCTGTCGGAAACGATGTGGCACAGATATCGGATGCATCAATCTCCATCGTCCGACCGCTTTTTGTGATCATGCATCCGACCGCCTCCAGAAGCTTTTGCATATGCTCAACATCCGTTATCACCGGGCAATTCTTTAATACTGTTTTTCCTTTGATCAAAAGCGAAGCTGCCATAACAGGCAGGGCGGCATTTTTTGACCCCTGTATATCAACTTCCCCGCATAATGTATTACCTCCGCACACATGGATTGTACTCATATCCACCTTCCGTTCGTGAATATTTTTCTAATATAATGTATGCAGAATCATCGAATATCGCGCCTGTCAGATATGTCCTATAAATTATCCTTCAGCCGGATCTGTTTCGAAACATTGAGCACAAGCCCGATCTCCGCCATCAAAAACATTTCCGATGTACCTCCGTAGCTGATAAACGGAAGCGAAATACCGGTATTGGGCATCGTGTTGGTAACAACCGCAATATTTAATATAACCTGAATTGCAAAATGTGCCATAACTCCGACAACCAGCAAAGCGCCAAAAAGATCCGGTGCATTGTTGGCAATCACCATACATCTCCAGATCAGCAGCACAAACAGCAAAATAACCGCAAAAGCGCCAAATAGTCCCAGCTCCTCGCAGATAATGGAAAAGATCATATCATTTTGCGCTTCCGGTAAGAACCCAAGCTTTTGCATGCTGCCTCCAAGTCCTTTTCCGAAAACACCGCCGGAACCGATCGCATAAAGCGCCTGCAGCGTCTGAAAGCCAATACCGTCCGGATCCTTTTCCGGATCCAGCCATACTGCTATTCGTCCCATACGGAAGCTGTCCGACTGGATATGTGTCGCAGCATATACAAGTATAAAGCCCAAAGCCACCGCTGCTAAAACAACCACAATGTATTTTTTGTAATCCGAATCCGCAACAAACAGCATAACAATGGCAATGCCGCCTACAATGATACCGGAACTCAGATTGTCGGTAACCTTCCACAGCAAAACAGCCATGATCGCAGGAGCAGCAATCACAACAAGTGCACCCTGCAGGGTTGCCAGCTTCTTTTTACTGAAATGTGTGATCATGGATGCGCAGAATAAAATAACTGCTATCTTAACAATTTCAGCCGGCTGGAACTGCAGGAAGCCTGCCACGCGGATCCATCGTCTCGCACCGTTTACTTCCACACCCATCGGTGTCAGTACCAAAAAGATCAGCACAATGGAAACAGCCATACCGACAAACGCATATTTTTCCCAACGGTGATAATCTACCAGGATCGTCAGCACCATGACAACAACACCTGCAAGCGTCGCCGTAAACTGATGCCTCAGATAATATGTAGAATCTCCCAGCTCTCCGGTTGCCTCATAGGAGCTTGTGGAGTAGATCATGATCAGTCCAAAAGCGATCAGGAAGATAACAACAAAAAGCAGGGTATAATCAAAAAAGAATTGATTTTTATTTGATTTTCTGCCGGGCATCCTAAGCCCTCCTTTTATTTTATGATGTCAGGGTCAAAAAACTGTCCCCAACCTGATATCATTTATAACGCCAAAAAACCGATCAGGCACAAAACCGCGGTAACAATAGAAAAAACATAAACGACTTTTGTTTCGCGCCAGCCACACAGTTCAAAATGATGATGGATAGGTGCCATCTTGAAGATACGCCTGCCACCGCTCAACTTAAAATATGTCACCTGGATAATAACACTCAGCACCTCGGCCACATAAATAAAACCGACAATAACCAGAAACAGCTGCAGCTGCATCATATATGCACAGGCTGCCACAAAACCGCCCAGTGCAAGCGATCCGGTATCTCCCATAAAAACACTCGCCGGATATCCGTTAAACAACAAAAATCCCAGTAATGCCCCGACTGCCGCACAGGTAACCGGAGTGATCGGAGCTCCAAGTCCGATCGCACATGCGGTAAAAAATGTAGCGACCAAGATCGTCACGCTTGTAGCAAGACCATCCAGACCATCTGTAAAGTTGGTGCCGTTTACCGTACCAAGCACAACAAAGAAAAGAAGCGGAATATTGAAAATACCAAAATCAATGTACTGTCCGGATGCGAACGGAATACGGAATGCCAGACTGACATCGGTATATGCGCACAGATAATACGCAAATACACCTGTCACAATGATCTGCAATGCAAATTTCTGCCATGCACGCAGTCCCATCGAACGCTTCAGCACAACCTTGATATAGTCATCCAAAAATCCGATCAGACCAAAGCCAAGGGTCAGAAACAGGATTGGAATGATCTTAGGGTAACTTTTTATAAAAAACAAAGATGTCACTGTCATGGCCGTCAATATCAACAGACCACCCATAGTCGGCGTCCCGTTTTTTTTCAAATGGCTTTCCGGTCCTTCATCACGGACCGTCTGTCCTACTTTGAGTTTTCTTAAAAAAGGAATCATAATCGGTCCCAAAGCGACGCTGATCGCAAATGATATAAGTGTGGGTATAACAATTTCCTGATACATGAATCAATTCATCCTTTCCTTTTTATCCAATGTTAATTATACCGAATTCCCTCTAAATAGGGAAGAATATTTTCATACAACGTCCGGATGACCGGAGCGGCGATCTGTCCGCCATAATATACTCCCTGCGGCTTTTTTATCGTGACAAGCGCGATGATCTGCGGATCATCGGCCGGCTCAAAACCGATAAAGGAAGCTATGTACTGTCCGGTTCCTCTCGGAAGCGTCTGGCTTGTAGCGGTCTTTCCTCCTATCGAATACCCTTCGATATAGGCTTTTTTACCGCCTCCCTCACTCACAACCTTCTCAAGCATCATCCGAAGTGTTGCACCGGTTTCGTCTGATATAATACCATCTTTGGTCCGAAAGGTAAACTGTGTAACATTTTCCGTAATGGAATCCGTGACATGATCTGCCAGATGCGGTGTTACCCGGTGTCCGCCGTTTATCAGTGAGCTGACAGTCGTAATCAACTGTATCGGCGTGATCTGAAACGACTGTCCGAAGGAGACCGTTGCAAGCTCCACCATTCCCATATTTTCTTTCTTGTGCATGATGGTTCCCGCTTCTCCCGGCAAATCTATCCCTGTTTTATTTAATAACCCGAATTTCTCAAAATATGCATAATAGCGGTCAACTCCGAGACGTAATCCCACATTGATAAAAACCGGATTGCAGGAATTCATAGTCGCGGTCAAAAAAGTTTCTGCTCCGTGTCCCTGTGTCTTGTGGCACCGGATCTTCCGATCCTCCACGATACAAAACCCCGGACAGTTAAACTGCTCATCCACACGTACTACCTTGCTCTCCAATCCGGCTGCAGCGGTAACGATCTTAAAGGTAGAGCCCGGCTCGTAGGTATCATTGATGCATCCGTTTCTCCACATGCGGTTGGCAGCCAGTGTCGTATTTTGCGATACGCTGTCCAGCATCTCCTGCGTCTTATCTCCGTAAGCATACTCTAACTCAAACGGATGGTTGAGATCATATTCCGGGACATCCACCATAGCTAAAACAGCTCCGGTATTGGGATTCATGACGATCATAGAAACGCCCTCGGCCTCTTTTGCCTCCATGACCTGCATGGCTAACTGTGTCGCATAGCTCTGGATATTCATATCCAGCGTCAGCGTCAGGTCATTTCCGGCAACCGGTTCAATCCTGCTTTCCCCGGTCTGCGCAAGTTCAAGACCCTTTGCATCGGTTACTGTCAGAATTGTCCCATTTTTTCCCTGTAAAACATCATCATATTTGACTTCCAGTCCTAAAATTCCCTGATTATCCGCTCCGGTAAAGCCAAGTACCTTGCTTGCCAACGTAGAATAAGGGTAAAAGCGCTTATAATCTTCATCAACTTTTACCCCGGATAAATTTTGTTTTCTGATTTCATCTCCAACAGCTTTATCTACATTATTTTTAATCCGTTCTATGGACGAATATTTATTTACCCTTTTCCACACGGTATCATAATCGATATCCAATGTTTCAGAAAGGTAGGCCGCAACCTTTTCCGGTTCTTCAATCTGGGAATGGATCACGGAAATCGTGCACACTACTCTGTTGTCCGCAAGCACGATTCCGTTCCGGTCCAGGATACGTCCTCTCGCAGCCTTGATAGACCGCTCTCTCTCATGCAGATCTACCGCTTTTTCCGAATAATATTCCGACCGGAACAGCATGATATATGCAAGTCTTCCCATAAGCCCCATCAAAAGCAGTACAAATGCAAAAAATGTAAAAACGATCTTTTTTTTATGATATATCTGAAATCCCCTCATAAGAATACCTGCCAACCGGCTTTTTACTAATCTATTAGGCCGGCTTTATTCTTATGACTTATTCAAAATTCAAATCAGCCTCATCTTCTTCGGAATATCCTTTTCCTGTTCCATCTGTATTTGTCGTTTCCGGGCTTTGATCGGAGTTCATCCGGATGCCCAGGCTTTCGTCAGTCATTGCACCGACCCCGCCAAGGTCGGATGCGTTTGGATCGATCGGCTCATAGGTCTCAGGATCCAGATACTCACCGGTATTCGGGTCGATCGCATAACCCGTTGCAGCATCGATTTTTACCTGTATCTCATCTACCGGTTTGATCGGCTCTTCGCTTGTTGTATCCTCTTCTTTATCCTCGATCAGGTCATGATAGCCGGATAAAATACCAAGTTCTCTCAAATGCTCTTTATCTTCATCCGTAATATCTTCCGTACGGAATATCTGCATATAGGGCAGAATCTCTGTCATGATATTTTTGCAGATTTCCTGCGCAAAGGTGGAATGCGGCTGGTGATCCACATTGGGTCTGTCAATGACGACATATACAACAACCTGCGGATCGTCAACCGGTGCAAAACCGATAAAGGATACGACATAGTTGCCGGTTCCGCGGGGGAACATTTCGGCTGTTCCGGTCTTACCGCCGATCAGATAACCGGCAGGAACTGCTGTTTTACCGGTACCGATATCACAGACATTAAATAAATATCCTTTCATTTTATCGGAAGTTGATTCGGAGATGGTCTGTTTTAGGACGCGGGGAGAAATTGTTTCTGCCACGCTTCCGTCTGCATTCCGGATTTCTTTTACCACATGAGGCTGATAATAATAGCCGCCGTTGATAACCGAACTGAACGCACTCGCCATCTGGATCATGGTGACATTGTAGCCCTGTCCGAATGTGGAAACCGCCAGATCGGAGCTTCCCATGGTATTCGGATCAAAGATCAGAGTATCTGTACGCGCTTCACCCGCCAGATCAATGTTGGTCTTTAACCCGATATTGAAATTGGATAAATATTCCGCCAATGTCTGTGCTCCCATAGCTGTACCGATCTGCATCAGTGCAACGTTGCAGGACTGCTCCAGCGCACCGGATAAGGTCAGCGTGCCATGACCGATTCGCTTGTGGCAGTGAATCTGATGCCCTCCCACCTCAAGCACACCGCCGCAATAGTAGCTTTCATTGCCGGTAAGCGCACCGGAATCAAGGCCTGCGGAAATTGTCAGCGCCTTTGCGGTCGAACCGGGCTCGTAGGTGTCGGAGATACAGAAGTTTCTCCAGATTTTATTTAACGCATCATAAGTCTCTTCTTCTGACATGGCTGCAATCTGTTCACTTGTATACAATCCATTTTCAGAAAGGCTCCTCGGATTATTGAGGTCAAATACAGGATATCCGGCCATGGCAAGGACTTCTCCATTATTGGGGTCCATAACAATAACGCCGGTATTTTTACTTCCAAGCTCACCGGTACGGTACGCATTTTCACCTTCATGCTCATGATTCCACTGCGCTACATACTTATCAACAACATTCTGTATGTTCGCATCAATTGTAGAGACGATGGTCTGACCGTCCTTTGCCGGTATCGTCGTCCGCTCCACATCCGAATCATCTGTCAGATAACCGTATTCCCGTCCATCTGTTCCGTTTAATATACTGTTGTAATACTCTTCCAGTCCAAAGCTTCCGATATCTTTTCCTACGGTAAATCCGATCGTATCGCACGCAAGACTACCATAGGGGTAGACTCTTTTGTATTCACTTTCAAACCAGATACCTTTGATATTGGGATAAGAAGACGGATCCGCCTGCATAGCCACAAAATCTTCGATCTCTTCATATTCCAGCTTTTTAAACAGGACATGATATCTGTCATCCTTGTGTGTGACAATGTACTGACGAATCTCATTGATATCAATATCAAAGCAGGCATCCAAGGCTTCCAGTGTCGGCTCCAGGGATCCCTCCACGCTGTTGATAATGCTTGAATCGACAACGAGATTGTAAACCTTTTCACTATAAGCAAGCTTTGTTCCGTTGGTATCCAGAATATCACCGCGTTTATACGGCAGCGTTGTACTGACATAATTTTGCTGTGACAAAATCTTCCGCTTATAATTTTGTCCGTTTTCTTTGTTGATCAGGATGAGTCTAACACTCAAACCAACGAAAGCCAGTAAAACTATAAAAAATAGAAATACCAGCTTTTTGCGCATATCATATGTAAAATGTCTCACATTTTCAGAATCTGTTCTTGATTCAGATGCAAAAATATTTTTAATCCATTCTATCACTTTCCACACCACCTATGGCATTTGTGCATACTGTCTGACGTAATCATCGCCCTGTGTCTCGATGGTAACGACCTGGCCTTCCTCTGCATACTGCATTCCAAGCTCATTGATTGCAACATCCTTCACATGATCTAAATCCACGGATGAAATAATGCGGCTGTATTCCTCATCATTGGCCATCTTCATGGAATTAAGCTGACTCTCCTTTTTTGCAATGCTTTCTTTGATCGCAGTATTCTGCGCCTGAATGTTAATATAGTTTACCAGAATCAGAGAAGACAATACAAGTGCCGCCACTAAAAAAACAACATATCCGAAATTCATGTGTACATGTCTTTCCCTGACTCTTCTCTGCATATCCGGATTGTCAATCGGTGCAGGTGCTCTGTGGATTTCTTTTCTTACATCAATTTTTCTGGCAGTATTACCATCGATATAATAATCTCCATAGCCTCCGCTTCTTTGATATCTGCTTCTTGTTGTATAACTTCTTGTCTCTCTTCTCATTCCTGATTCATTCCTTTACTACTATTTACTGCTTCTGATTTACTACTTCTGATTTCCTGTTTCTGATATTCATCATGCCCGCTCAAAAATACGCAGCTTTGCGCTTTTGGAACGGCTGTTTACCTCAAGTTCCTCATCTGATGGTAAAATCGGTTTTCTGGTGATCACCTTTCCAAGCGATGTCTTTCCACAGGTACATACCGGAAAGCCCGGAGGGCATGTACACGGATTTTCCTGCTTTTTAAACATGGACTTGACAATCCGGTCTTCCAGTGAATGGAAGGTGATAATACAGATCCTGCCACCCGGATTTAAAAAACGTATCATCTCTTCTAAAGAATTTTTCAAAACATCCAGCTCTCTGTTGCACTCAATACGGATTGCCTGAAAAGTACGCTTGCTCGGATGTCCGCCTTCCGCTCTCATCTTAGCCGGAATAGCTGCTTTGATAATATCATTCAATTCATAGGTTGTCTCAATCGGTTTCTTCTGTCTTGCCGCCACAATATGCTTTGCGATGTTGTTGGCAAATTTATCTTCTCCGTAGTCCCGGATGATCCTTGCAAGATCTGCCTGGGAATAATCATTGACAATTTCTTTTGCCGATAAGGGCTGACGCAGATCCATCCGCATATCCAGTGCCGTATCGTACTTGTAGGAAAATCCCCTTTCAACAGTATCAAGCTGATAGGATGAAACTCCCAGATCCAGGATGATGCCATCTACACCGGTCACGCCGCTTTGCTTTAAATCGCTGACAGCATTTTCGTAGTTGTCGCGGATGATGGTCACACGGTCTTTGTATTCCTTTAACCGCTCACCTGCAGCTTCAATCGCCGCCTCATCCTGATCAATACCGTATAAATGGCCCTTTTCGGACAGCTTTTTGGCGATTTCATAAGAATGTCCGCCGCCACCTAATGTGCCATCTACATAAATTCCGTCCGGCTTGATATCCAGTCCTTCAATTGTCTCCTCTAACAAAACAGATTTATGTGAAAAACTCATATTTTCCTCCGGACAGCTTTAAAATGAAATACCAATGTTGGACAGCTCTTCGGCAATATCATTGATATCATCAAAAGAAGTAACATCTTCCCATTTTGCCTTATCCCAGATCTCGATATGTCCGCCGACACCGGCAAATACAACTTCCTTTTCCAGTCCTGCGTATTCCCGTAAAACCGGAGGCACCAGCATCCTGCCCTGCTTGTCCGGTTCCATCTCCTGTGCTCCCGAGATAAAAAATCTCTTGATCTTACGGACCTTTGCCTCTAAATCGGATTTTTCATTCAGCTTGTCCATAAAGGTTTCAAAATCGTATTTTTCAAACACAAAAAGGCACCCTTCCAGTCCCTTGGTAACCACAAACTCGTCGCCGAGTGTGTCACGGAATTTGGAAGGGATGATCAATCTGCCCTTGGCATCTATGGAATGGTTGTACTCACCCATAAACATCGTCGATCATCACCGCCAGTCTGTATCACTTCTTGTGTCATTTTTGGGTTTTTGTGGCATTTCCCTCCACTTTCTCCCACTTAATAATCTAATAATAGACTAATTCAGGGTATTTGACAAGAAAATTTCTGCCGGTTTCGTCTGACATATTTTTCCATATTTCTTAATTAATCTTTAAAACTCTTTTACATTTTCTATATATTGTGTTTGCGATTTTATAAATATACATATATTGTGTCTCTTTTATTCAGCATTCTTTTGTTTGGCATATTGCACAAAACGGACACGTTTTTTTCTACGTTTTGGTTGGTCAGAAATAAACAAAACCCACTTTGCATTTTTCTCCCACCAATTAGTTGTCCTCAAATGCAGATCTGCGCATGTACAGTTTCCATTTTATAGGCATAAAAAATACCCTCTCTGCCAGTCTGTCCGACAAAGAGGGTACATATATATCATTATTTCACTTTTTCATCCTGCCACTTAAGCAGCTTTTGCTTTTTTGGATACCCGGATATGCATGATCACCGCCACGATCACGGAAACGGCAAATAAACCTAAGCCTAACACCTGAGATACTGCAATTCCTGTTATGCCAATCTGAAGCTGATCAGTACGAAGTCCTTCTACGAAGAAACGGATAATTCCATAACCACCGAGGTAGAAAAGAGCCATTTCTCCATCAAAACGTTTATGTTTTCTATATAAAAGCATGATGATAAATAAGCATAAATTTAAAAAGCTTTCATATAGAAAGGTCGGATGCACCTGGATATAGTTGGTGCCTTCCACAATATGTGCCGCAATATCCGCTGAGATATCGGACTGACGGACGGCTTCGATCGGAAGCCTCATCGCAAACAGGCCGTTGGTATATCCGCCAAACGCCTCGCGGTTCATAAAATTGCCCCAGCGTCCAATGATCTGACCCACTAACAATCCAAAAACCGCTGCGTCCACAGCACTCAGATAGGACACCTTTTTTATCCTGCAGAAAATATAGGAAGTCAGAAATCCTGCAATAACTGCACCGTAAATAGCCAGACCGCCATGACGGATATTGAAGATTTCTTTTAAATTGCCCTTATACATGTCCCACGAAAATACGACATAATAAATTCTGGCACCGATCACAGAAAAAACAATCGCCGGAATACTGAAATCCCACCAGAAATCCTTGGGATGTCCCAAGCGGTCGCCTTCCTTGGATGCTATTGTAAATCCAAGCAATACACCGATTGCTATGATCATTCCATAAAATGCAATCTGAAAGCCGAATACAGATATTGTCTTGGGAACATCTTTCAGATAAATACCCAGATTCGGAAATGCAATATCCATTAAACCCATAAAACAACCTCTTTTCACATGATACTATACATTGAAACGGAACAGGATAACATCACCGTCTTTTACCACATAGTCCTTGCCTTCCATTCCGACAAGGCCTTTTTCTCTCGCTGCCGCAAGGGATCCAAGCTCCAGAAGATCTTTATAATTAACAACCTCTGCTTTGATAAATCCGCGCTCAAAATCCGTATGGATCTTGCCAGCTGCCTGCGGAGCCTTGGTGCCTTCCTTGATCGTCCATGCACGACACTCATCCTCGCCGGCTGTCAGAAAACTGATCAGTCCCAACAGCTTGTAGCTTGCTGCAACCAGCTTATCAAGACCGGATGAGGTCACACCAAGATCATCCAGGTACTCTTTTTTCTCCTCATCACTAAGTTCAGACAATTCCTGCTCGATCTGTGCGCAGATAACAAATACCTCTGCACCTTCTTCTGCAGCCATGCTGCGAACCTTTGCCACATGCGGATTATTGACTCCATCGTCTGCCAGATCATCCTCTGCAACATTGGCTGCAAAGATGGTAGGTTTGGCAGTCAGTAAATTGTAGGAAGCAAACCAGGCTTGTGCATCCTCATCATCCGGCACTTCAAAAGTACGTGCCATCTGGTTGTTTTCAAGATGAGCCTTGATCGCTTCGATCAGCTCTACTTCTTTTGCAAGCTTTTTGTCCATACGTGCCTGCTTTGCAACCTTGGCATAACGTCTTTCCAAAATCTCAAGATCGGAAAAAATAAGCTCTAAGTTGATGGTCTCAATGTCTCTGGCCGGATCAATATTTCCGTCTACGTGGATGATATTGGTATCTTCAAAACAACGTACCACATGTACGATCGCATCTACTTCACGGATATTGGCCAGAAACTGGTTGCCAAGACCTTCGCCCTTGGACGCACCCTTTACAAGGCCTGCAATATCCACAAATTCAATCGTGGCCGGTGTTACCTTTTTGGTATGGTACAATTCACCCAGCTTTTCAATTCTCACATCCGGAACCGCAACGATCCCGACATTGGGATCGATCGTAGCAAACGGATAATTTGCCGACAATGCTCCTGCCTTTGTTAATGAATTAAATAATGTACTTTTTCCGACATTGGGAAGTCCTACGATACCTAGTTTCATAATATGTTGATCTCCTTCATTTTTCCTTTATTTTACGGGCTTTCCGCGATTCATGGTTTTGACCGAGTACCACATCGAGTACCACGGAGATGAATTTCGCATCAAGTTTTATACCACTTTTAAAGCGTCAGCCACTAAGTCAATTTCTCTATGTTTTTCATCCTCTGTAATGTGAACATACAGATTCATGGTAATACCGATATTAGAATGACCTAAAATCTTCTGCAGAGTCTTAGGTTTCATTCCGCCTTCAATGCATCTGGTAGCAAAAGTATGTCTTAAGACATGCATAGAAAATCTCGGAATACCTACACGGTCACAATATTTGAACAGTCCCGTGTCATAAGTGCTGTTCTTGACCGGAGTTCCCTTCCTGCAAAGGAATACTATGTCTTTCCATTCAATCGGCACGAGCTTTAAGCTCTTATTCTTTGATCTCTGGTTTTCAAGAATACGAATTGCTTCGTCTGTAAGAGGAATTGTACGGTAGCCGGATTTGCTCTTAGGTGGACCAACTCTCCACTCACCTACCTTATAGCGATATTCCATCGTCCTTTCGATCTTCATAGTACGATTTTCGAAGTCGATGTCGCTCCACTTAAGTCCTATAAGCTCACCTGTACGAAGTCCGGTCTGTAATACGAAGCGGTACTGATTCTCATAGCTATAGCCAACCACAGCATCTAAGAACTTCTTCTGAACGTCAATCGTAAGGGCTTCTTTCTTATCTGAAGGTTTTCCCATATCGCTCTTTAATGACTTCTTGCAAGGATTCGTGATAAGCACATCATTCTCCCTGGCAAACTCAAACATATTATAAAGAGCAATCCGCGTCTGGTATATGGTAGTCGTCTTATAGCCCTCATCAGCCATATCTGAAAAAATCTTCTGGCAGTGAATGGGCTTCACATCAGTTAAGAGTTTATTGCCTATAACACTCTTGATATTACGCTCATACCGTTCCGAATAGTTTCTGACCGTATTTGGTCTCACTGTCTGCTTCTTTATCCCTATCCAATAATCGAACCAGGCATCAACGAGCATATCCGTTGCCTGGTCGAGGTCACTATGTTGGTCTATATATGTAGCATCAGCAAGCCACTGTTTTACCTCTTGAAGTTTCTTGGATCTTTTCGTTCTGCGTTTCCCAAACTTATCAACAAATCTGGCGAAGTAAGTTCCGTTAGGTTGCTGAACGATTCCTGCTCCAATCTCCTTTCCTTTGAGATCTTTTCCCATTTAAGGCTCCTTTCTAAGCTATAAGAGCCCCAAATTAGCACGCTATATTATACACCAACCAGGGCTCAAATGCAATGTTATTTCATTTTTTTGATAGCCGACAAACCGCGTGGTTACCCCATTTCTTGGGAATCCGCTATATCTCTATGTTGTCCGAAATGAACTTCTCAAATTCCTTTCTCTTAACGAGTTTCTTCTTGCCTACGTACAAAACAAAAGGACACCGCGGCGATCTGAGAAGACATTCCAACTTGTTAATCCCGATATTGGAATACTCTGCAGCCTCCTTTATGGTGAGCGCGACTTTACATTGAATAGGAACGGTCTGAACTTCAGCCAGCTCCTTGGCATATATACCGGATTCTTTGTAATCTCTGTCAGATATAACATTCATCTCACTCACCTCCCCTACAGTTCATTTCAAGGCATTCAAGAATTTCCTCACGGATTTCTGCACGGATACGCTCCATGCGCTTTTTGATAGCCTCATAAGTTCTGCCTTCATCATCTGCGATTTCTTTAAAAAGCCGTCCTTCGAGCAAATACTGTTTCATAATCTTTGAATCACTCTCATCCAGATCCTCAATGATTTCTTCCAAAAGTTCATAATCCATACGCATAAGGCTTTTGCTGAAGTTGTCATCCTAGCCCATTCTGGACCAAAAGGTGTAGAACATATAAATGTTTCGTCTTTTACCTTTTCAAGATACTTCTCGATCTTCTTTCTTATCTCTTTTACATTCGGAGTCTCAGTCCTTGGCATATCCAAAAATAACGTCGTAGCATATTCGATTAACTTGGATGTGCTCATACCTAATTTCTTTGCCTTTGCCTCCAGTGCCTTGTATTCATCATCGTTGAAGCTACAAAATGCTCTATGCATAGAATCCACCTTTCTTAAAAACAGAATTGATACCGTCAACCCTTTTTTCGAATTCAAACAAATATATATGCTTTACGCATATGCTTTTAACGCTTATAATTTACATATGCAAAAAGCATATGCTAATTAGTTATATCTTTTTAGCATATAAATTCTTATGCTTATCTCAAAGGAGATGACTTATGTTTAAAACCGATAATGCAAAAATAGGTAAACACCTTGGTGATTTGATTAAGAACAGTGAACACAAGAATGACCGCCAGTTTTGTATCGCATATCTCACACTACGTGACGGCGAAGCTAATCCTGACGATATACAGAAAATGCAAAATCGTATCTGCCAAATAAAAAATGGCAAAAAAGGAGTTCAGATAGAAGACCTTCCAATCTTCTCTGAACTTTTGAGCGTGTCAATTGAGGATATATTAAGTGCTGGAACTGCCCTCACTCCTGTACTAAACAGAAAAACCAATTACTCAATCGCTTTTTCAAAAGATCCGGCGGAATGGGAAGCATATATTCAGAGGGACGACAAACTCATTCTTAATCCTGATGAGTATGACAAAACAGCAATTGATTACGCCCTTGAGGCAGGCAATTACCCTTTTCTTAAATATCTCACAGAGAATGGCTACATATGGTTCGTTGGGGATGATAAAAATGAATATTATCTTGGATTTGGTGCGGGAACTTCTATTAAAAGACGTGAAATTGGATTTCTTGATACTTTAGACTCACGTATGAAAAACCAAGATGATCTTCGCTTTAAGATGATAGCCTTGGCTATCAGAGACAACGATTTAGAAATGCTGAGCGTTCTTCATGCAAGAGAAATTCCGTTACTATATACAATTAACCCGACACAGCACTGGACATTAAAAGACAAACAGTTACCTTCGTCTTCTAATGTTGAGCAGATGATCGATAGCATCGCTGCAAGTGATAACACTTCCATCTCATATTTCTTTGAAGAATTTGAAACGGAAGCAGAGCTCAACTCATTAAGAAGCACTTTTGTCTTTCCATACGCCGGCCAGGTATTAGATGCTTTAATCAGCAGCAAAAGAACATTCGAAAGTAAGCTCTTTTTAGAAAAGGCCATAGAGCATAACAAGAAGGTGCAGAGAAAACTACAGAAATTGGTAGATAAAAGTAAGGCCAGCTGCAAAGAGCTTTATAGTGCGACCCCTAATAACAATTATTGTGATGAGGCATATTTCCGAAGAGAAGCTTGGAGAGAATACTACTTTTATCCCGAAACAGGTTTCATAGCGTACTATATGCCCTTCTATTCCAAAAACACTACAGGCTTTATTACCAATGTCATCAACGTAACCATGTCTTCTGCAAATACAGAAGTACAGTTTCTCATTGATGAATTAAAGAAAACCTACAACACCTTTATCAAACAGTTTGAAAAAAAGGAGGCTTAACATGTGTAATCCAATCTTTGATTATGATGACGGAAATTTCATTTACCAAACTTCCGGTAATATGGGAATCGATTCTGATGGTGATCTGCATATGCGAATGGGTGATAATATGTCGATGGACATGGACACCGGAGAACTACACTTCAACTCCGGTTGGAAAAATGATGATAACGACGATGATTTCTAATACAGATAGAGCCAGGGCAAAGTCCTGGCTCTTCTCATCGATTGAGTTATTACATTAGGCAGCTTCACTCTTCTGCTCTTCCACTGGTCTATTGACCCAAGAAACAAATGCGTATGTGGCACAAATCCCAAGAACTGCAACTGCACAAGGCCATTGCTCAAGTGTAATCTTAATGTCAGCGTTCTTTATAGCTTCAGTTACGCAGGTAGTACCTTCTCTCTTTATCAAGTCGTTCATATATACAATCCTCCTTTCTCAAATGATATGTATTTGGCTTATGTCTTGTTGACTAATTAAGTTACTTATAGTATATTCATGGTTATTAGAACTGTAAAGTAAGTTTAATAAATTGCTATTACTTTTTAGGTAAGAAGAATTTGCATATGAATTATTCACCCGAAATTATAGGTAACAAGATAAAAGAACAACGTTCAAAGAAAAAATGGTCCCAATATACTCTGGGCAAAAAATTAAATATGTCAGGAAAGCAAATATCCAATTATGAAAAAGCAATCCTGACGCCCCCTATCGACATCCTCTTTAAACTATGTGAAATCTTCGATTGCGAATTAGGTTTTCTCTTAGGGGAAGATAATTATGAGTCTGGCACAATACTCGATACTGCCATTGAAAACAAACTTAGAATATCAAAAGAGGCAATATCCTCATTATGTCATTTAACCGGAAATGATCGCAGTAGTATTCTATGGGGACATGAATCAGAATCTTTCCAGAAGATACTTAATTCACTCTTTTGCTCCGACGCATTTTCAGCTTTGGTATATTCGATGCATGACTTAGACAACGCTATTCAAAACAGTAAAGCAATTTGGGACGAATTATATGGAAAATATGGTAAAGAAAAGATGGATCAAGCATTCAAGTACTATAACTCTACTACTGACTATCTACTTGATGAAAATGCCGAGAAACTTGAAGATATATACTACGAAATTTTAGTTGCAATAGAATCTGCAACAGACAAAGATCATGATGCGTCATTTCCAATCAAAGTTCTTCGCTATGAAGTTCGTGAAACTTTTGAAAGGCTACTCGATGATTTATATCCCCAATAAATAAAGCACCAGTTTATCCGGTGCTAAAATTTTATGCTAACCTGGGTCTCAATATAGCTTGTTACAAATGAAATAATGTTGATATTTTTTCTTGGTCTCCCCAAATTCGAGTACCATACCGAGTACCACGGGAGTACCATTTTTCTATAAATTATAATAATTTATAACAAGTTACATACGAGATCAAATTTCCACGAACCCAGCATTTATACGGTTTTATAGAGATTTATGACTCTTTATGGAGATACATGAAATAGGAGTTCATATAACGATTCCTAATTTCATAATGTATATTTCTCCTTTGAAAAGTTAATTGTTCCGTCGCATAACATGTTATAGTGTACCACATCAGAGTCAAAAAGTAAAAATAATCCATTCGCCTTTTTTATTGGAACCGATGCGTTTGATCACCTTCTTTTCAACCAAAGACTGCAACGTCCTTTTTACCGTTGAATCAGAACAACCTAAATGCTCTGCCATTTCTGTCCGGGTCAGATCCGGTTGTTGTTGCAAAAGCCCGATTATTTTCTTTTCACGCTCCGTTAATTTTATTGGTTCATTTATTGGGTCATTTTCCAAATTGTTGTGACCCAATAAAAATTTACCACTTATATGCATTTCTCTGTTGTGCAGTTCATTTTTTCTATTCAATAAAAGATTTTGTAAAAATTTTTCTAAATATTCGGTTGTTTCATATATTCCGTCTTTGATATTGTTATAATTGGCACGGACTAATGCATTTCTAAAATACCAGGAATTTTCTGCAAACAAATTATTTTCTGCCTGAAATCCCAGCATTCTGAGGTATTTAATAAAAAACACCGCCGTTGTTCTGGTATTTCCCTCTCCAAAGACATGAATCTGCCATAATCTTGAAATAAAAACTGCCAGATGATGAATCGTTTCATCCATCGTCAAACCATTGAATCTGAAATTTCTCTCCTGATTCCGGTCCATTCCAAATACTATTTTATTATATGCCACCTGCAAAACTCTTTCAATCGGAATTATTCTTGTATCCCCATTCTTTTATTGATAAAATACAAGTTATAAAATACTGTTTAGCGGACTGGAGGATATATCAATGAATGAAAATATTACAAAAAGAAATGAAAAATTAGCCGAGACTGTCATCAAGGGTTTGCAGAGCCGCAACATGTCCGGCTATTATGCAGCAAGCAAGGAAGAAGCTTTAAAACAGGCTTTGGAGCTTATCCCGACGGAAAGCACCATTTCCATGGGTGGCTGCATGAGTGCTCATGAAATCGGTCTGATCAACGCTTTAGAAAACGGCAACTACCATTATCTGGATCGTTCCAAAATGGAGCCCCGTGAAGGCCTGTTGGCAGCTTACGATTCCGATATTTTTCTGTCAAGCACCAATGCCATTACCAATGACGGTATTTTAGTCAACATTGACGGCAACTCTAACCGCGTATCCTGCATTGCACAGGGTCCTAAAAAAGTTATCTTTATTGTCGGAATGAATAAAGTGTGCGCTGATCTTGACAGTGCCATGAAACGTGCCAGAAATGTGGCTGCACCGATCAATGCCCAGAGATTTGACATCAAAACACCTTGTAAAGAAACCGGAAAATGCTTTGACTGCAAATCCCCGGATACCATTTGCTGCCAATTCCTGATCACAAGATATTCCAGACATATCGGAAGAATCCATGTCATTCTTGTCAATGATGATCTTGGTTTCTAAAGCTTTTTAGTACAATACGAAACAACTTCATTAAAAATACCTATAGCAGGATCACTCTGCCATAGGTATTTTTTAGTTCTGTTTATTTATCTTTTCCCATATCCCGGAAACCCATTTGCTTTTATGAATATGCGGTTCAACATGATCCTTAAACAAATGATGATTTGAAATATAGTTTTTAATCTTATCAGAGCCAAGCATCAGCATGATGGCACCGACCACCAGAAACGGAATCTGCGGAATTATAGGAAGCATCAGTCCGATAATACCCAAAATCAAAAAGATAACACCAATAATTAAAAAAACGATTTTTTTCATAAAAAACCCTCCTTTAACATGTCCCATTCTAACACATAAATGTGTTTATTCTGTTTAAGGAATTCTTAATTATATCGAAATTTTTTCTGTATAAAATCTTATGATCGAGTTTTGTCCGTGTCTGTATGTCCGTTTATCATCCTTTGTCGGAAATTCGCCGTGCCCACAAAAAGGCAACGATGATAGTCAGTCCGACAACAAACGGAAGGATGGCATTTTTCACAAATCCGGCAACCAGATATGCGATGCAGGAAGCACCCGCAACCAAAACAACATATGGCAGCTGTGTGGATACATGATTCATATGATTGCACTGCGCTCCGGCCGATGCCATGATCGTCGTATCCGAAATTGGTGAACAGTGGTCTCCGCAGACAGCTCCGGCCATACATGCGGAAATGGAAATTATCATCATCTTCGGATCCGAAGAGAAACAATTGACAACGATCGGAATCAGAATACCAAAGGTTCCCCACGAGGTACCGGTTGAAAAAGCAAGGAATACTGCCACAACAAAAATAATTGCGGGCATACAGTAAAGCAATGCACCGGACATACCGGAAATCATGCTTGCAACATATTCCTTGGCTCCCAGACTGTCAGTCATGGACTTCAAGGTCCATGCAAAGGTCAAAATCAGAATGGCGGGAACCATTGCCTTAAAGCCTTCCGGTATGCACTCGCTTGCCTTTTTAAAGGTAATGACCCTGCGGATCATATAAAATGCAATGGTAAAAATGAGTGCTGCGAAGCTTCCGAGCATCAGACCAACGGATGCATCACTGTCAGAAAAGGCTTCTACAAATCCGGTTCCGCTGAAAAATCCTCCGGTATAGATCATGCCGATGACACAGCAGATGATCAATACCAGTACAGGAAGTACCAGATCGAGCACCGTACCTTTTGACTCCACTACCTCATCCGCAACATTGGCATATGGTCTGTCCGGTGTCGTATAAATATCACCCTTTGCCGCATTGTCTTCATGAAGCTTCATCGGACCATAATCAACCTTCATCAAAACCAGGATGATCATTGTCACAATCGTAAGCAGTGCGTAATAATTGTACGGAATAGCCTTGATAAAGATTGCAAATCCATCTTCATTTTCCACAAAACCGCTGACTGCAGCCGCCCAGGAGGAAATCGGTGCAATAATACAAACCGGTGCAGCTGTAGCATCGATCAGATAAGCCAGCTTTGCACGGGAAACATTGTGACGATCGGTAACAGGTCTCATGACACTGCCGACGGTCAGGCAGTTAAAATAGTCATCTACAAAGATCAGAATACCAAGCGCAATTGTTGCAAGCTGCGCTCCCACTCTTGTCCTGATATGCTTGCTTGCCCATTTACCAAATGCCGCAGATCCACCTGCCGCATTTAACAGACACACCATAATACCAAGCACAACCAGAAAAACCAGAATGCCGACATTGTAGCTGTCCGACAAAACGCCAACCAGTCCATCCTCAAAAATATGAAGTATCACCTTTTCTCCGTCAAATGTGGAAGAAAAGATATCTCCGTAAAATAATCCTCCGATCACAATTCCCACAAAAAGCGAGCTATACACTTCCTTTGTGATCAAAGCCAGAATAATCGCCACAAGTGGGGGAACCAGCGCCCAAAAGGTGGCATACATTGCAGGTACGTATTCCATGTTTTCTCCTTCTCTTAAAAACACAGCCGGACAGATGCACTCAAATGTAGATCCGGGCCGGCTGTTTTTTCTTGTATATTTTTTTAATGCAAAAGTGCAATGCACACAGCAATCTGATATATCAGGGTCAAAAGCTCAGAAAGCTCTATAACCGCTTCATAAACTCCGCAACATTCTTTTTGATGTCGCCTTTAAAGACTGCAGATCCGGATACAATAACATTGGCTCCGGCATTTAAGATCATCTCCACATTCTGAAGATTGACACCACCGTCTACCGCCACATCAACCTTAAGTCCTCTGCGGTCAATTTCTTTGCGGACCGCGGTAATCTTTTGTGTACAGCTGTCCAGATATTTCTGTCCTCCAAATCCGGTATTGACCGTCATGACCAAAACCTGATCCACATACTCTAAATAAGGATAAATGGCCTCGATCGGCGTCTGCGGATGCAGCGCGATACCGGTTTTCATACCTTTTCCCTTTATTTTTAAAAGGGTTTCGATCATACAGCGGCATGCTTCCACATGGATGGTAAGGCTGTTGGAACCCACCTCCGCAAACTGGTCAATATACCGCTCCGGTTCAGAGATCATCAGATGCACATCAAAAAATCTCTGTGTGATCGGCCGGATAGACTGAATGATCGGAAAACCAAATGAAATGGACGGTACAAACAATCCATCCATAACATCGATATGTATATATTCAGCACCTGCCTCATCTACAAGTCTGATCTGTTCTCCCAGTTTGGAAAAATCCGCTGCTAAAATTGACGGGGACAAAATATTCATTGCTAGTATCTCCTTTTATTTTTGCATTCTGCATATAGATTTACATAGTCTTCATAACGCTCTTTGCTGATCTCCCCATCCGCAAGTGCCTGCTTCACCCAACAATCAGGCTCATGTATATGTGCACATCCCAAGAAACGGCATTTATCATGAAAACGCACTATTTCCGGAAAACACGATTCCAGTTCTTCCGGTAATAGATAGGATACATCCAGTGAACTAAATCCCGGTGTATCAAAAATAAAGGTGTCCGGATCGATCTCCAAAAGCTCGGAATGTCTGGTCGTATGCTTTCCTCTTGAGATTTTTTCACTGACTGCGCCTGTCTCCATGACAACGCCTGTCTGCAACAGATTGATGATTGTAGACTTTCCAACACCGCTCGGACCCGCAACCGTTGTCACCTTATTGTGCAAAACATTTCTTATCTCATCAATATTTTGCTGATCCTGTGCACTGACAATGATCGTCTGATATCCGGCCTGCTCATATATCGCTGCCAGTCTTTCAATCTCATTCTCCGAAGAAAGATCTGACTTGTTGAAACAGATCACGGTCGGAATCCCATAGTGCTCCATCTGGATCAAAAAACGGTCCAAAAGCCCCAGGTTGGGATCCGGGTGCGCGACTGCAAAAATAACCATTGCCTGATCAATGTTGGCAACTGCCGGCCGGATCAATTCATTTTTACGATCTTTAATTTCCAAAATATGGCCGAGCACCTTGTCGTGATCCAAAACGTCCATGGATACATAATCCCCCACCAGTGGCTTTTTGTGATCCTTTCGAAAGACACCCTTTGCCTTGCATTCATATACCATGCCGTCTTCACATCTGACATAGTAAAATCCCGCAATCCCTTTTATGATAATTCCCTGCATGCAACCCTTTCCTATTCTGCCTTTGTAAAGGTTACATTCTGTGAGCCGAAATCTGCAGGTACATCTGCTTCAACTGTTTCATAGATCGGATTTCCGGCTTCATCTACTTTTCCGGTATCAACCGTCTGGTTTTCCTTTTTGGTGCCGCTCATGGAAATTGTACCGCTCTCAGACTTTAAACCTGTCTCATTGATCGTATACGGGAAAGAATTGGTGGTATACACCTTCTTTTCTCCGGATGCTGTGGTCAGGGTAATTGTCACGGTCGAACCATCTACATAACCATCCGGTGCGGAAATGGATGCGGAATAATTGTATGTGGAATCCTTTTTACCAAGACTGATCACAAAATTCACACTGCTGTTTTCCCCGATCTCGGTTCCGGGAGAATAGCTCTGTGACAATACATTTCCTTTGGTAACAGAATCACTGTAATCCTCTGTAACTGTACCTGCCTTTAAATTGGAAGCTTCAAGCTTTGCCTTGGCGTCACTTTCGGTCATTCCTCTAAGATCCGGAACGGAAACCGTCTTTTCTGTCGGACCGGCACTGATCGTCAGTACAACAGTCGAACCGGATGCAATCTTTTCCAAAGCCTCCGGTGTCTGGAAAATAACATAGCCCTCATCAACCGTATCGGAATACTCGGTCTGTTTGGATACCTTAAATCCAAGTGCTGATAAAGTCGTATCAGCCTGTGTTTCTTCATATCCGACTACATTCGGCACCTCTATACCGCTGGCACCGCTGCTGACTGTCAAAATGACCAGACTGTGCTCCTCTACCATTTCACCCTTCGGAATGCTCTGACGGATAACAATGTTTTCCGGAACCTCATCTGATTCCTCATACTGTACATCTACAGACAGATACAGTTCTTCCAGCGTGGATCTGGCAGCATCTATATTGAAACCAACTACATTGACAACTTCAACCGACTTCTGGGTTTCTTCAGCCGAATCTTTGGATCCGCCCTTAAAAATACCGACCGCATTGGCAACCAGCACCAAAGCGATCACACCGATGATAACTGCTGCCACGATCGCAAGAATCGTAGTCACACGCTCCATCTTGGGATCAATATCGTCATCATCGTATTCATCCTCATCATTCTCGTCGTCCTCGTACTCTTCATCCTCATACTCTTCATCTTCATAAGAGTCGTCTTCGTATCCTTCATCCTCGTTATCGGCTTCGTCCTCTTCATCACCCTCTTCATCATCATCTGAAAGAATAAAGTGAGGCTTTTTGGGCTTAGCCTTGGCTGCATCTTCATTGAGACGCATATGAATATCCTCTACGGCAAATGTGCCTGTACGCTCTTTGATGGAAGCTAATTCTTCATCTGTAACTGTCCTTGTTGCAGCCGCAGAATCCACATCCACCATGGTGACAAAATCCTCATCCGGAGTAACCAGGGATTTTTTCAAATCCAGGATCAGCTCGCTCATCTTTTGATAACGGCGGTCCGGGCTCTTCTGGGTACATTTATAAATGATCTTTTCCACACAGACCGGAATCTCCGGAACATACTCTCTCGGAGAAGGCATCTCATCCTGAATATGCTTGATGGCGATCGCAACCGTAGTCTCACCATCAAAGGGCACATGACCGGTCACCATTTCAAACAGGGTGCAGCCCAAAGAATAAATATCACTCTTTTCATCCGAAAATCCGCCTCTTGCCTGCTCGGGAGATGTATAATGCACACTTCCCATGACATTGGATGTGATCGTATTGCTGGTCGCTGCCTTGGCAATACCAAAGTCCATGACCTTGACCTTTCCGTCTCTGGAAATCATAATATTCTGTGGCTTGATATCGCGGTGGATAATATGATTGTTGTGAGCTGCCTCAATACCCATGGAAACCTGAATGGCAATACTGATCGCTTCCTTAATGGAAAGACGGGATTTTTTCTCAATATACTTTTTGAGTGTGATACCTTCAACCAGTTCCATGACGATATAGTTGATACCGTCTTCCTCTCCGACATCATAAACACCGACAATATTGGGATGCACCAGTCCTGCTGCGGCCTGTGCCTCCACACGGAATTTGGAAACAAAATTGGTGTTTTCCGAAAACTCCTGTTTTAATACCTTTACAGCCACAAATCTGTTTAATTTGTGGTCTTTTGCTTTATATACATCACTCATGCCGCCTGTTCCGATTTTATCCAAAATCTCATAACGGTCGCCAATCATCATTCCAAGTATAATCATTCTTTCACCTCATCATTTTCAACGAATCTGACCAAAACAACGGCAATATTGTCTTTTCCGCCGTTTTCATTTGCTGCCTTGATCAGACCTGCACCTTTTTGTGCCAGTCCGTCTTTGTCAGAATCGGATAATATAGCCTCTATTTCCGCATCTTCCAGCATATTGGTAAGGCCATCCGAGCACATCAGCACGATATCTCCGTTTTCCAGTTCTTCCGTAAAGAAATCTGCTTCTACTGCATCTTTTGCACCGACAGCTCTGGTTATGATATTTTTGTCCGGATGCAGTCTGGCATCCTCTCTTTTCAGTCCGCCAAGCCGTACCATTTCCTCAACCAGAGAATGGTCCTCTGTAATCTGACGCAGTCCATCCTTTTTTAATAAATACAATCTGGAATCTCCGATATTGGAAACCTGCAGATACTTTCCGATGATTGTGGCAATCACCAGGGTCGTGCCCATGCCAAACAGATTTTCATCTGCTGCGGCCTCTTTGCGTATCCTCTCGTTGGCCGCCTTGATCGCCTTTTTGATAATAATCGTCGGATTCTTTTCAAAAGAATTGCTGATCTCGCTCACAACGGTCTCCGTTGTGCACTTGGATGCATAATCTCCGGCATTGTGTCCACC
This sequence comes from uncultured Lachnospiraceae bacterium, assembly GCA_900549665.1. Lineage (GTDB taxonomy): Bacteria > Bacillota > Clostridia > Lachnospirales > Lachnospiraceae > UBA2882. The sequence continues at coordinate 170,701 of URPH01000001.1, forward strand.
CATTCCGTCTGCCACAATAAACAGATTGGGCATATTGCCGAGTGGCTTTGCTGAAGAAAAAACATAATCCTGATTCAATTGTCTTTTTCTGCCGATATCCGTCGCGGAGTATGTTTCTAACAACACGTTTCCTCCTTGTAATACTCTAATTCTCTTCTAAATGTCTTTTTCTCAACTGTCCGCAGGCACCATCAATGTCCCTGCCCATTTCTCTTCTAATAGTAACATTTATTCGATTTTTTTCAAGTTTATTTTTAAATGCCGTCACATACTCCTGCTTTGGCTGTCTGTAATCTCTTTCCTTGATCGGATTGACCGGAATCAGATTGATGTGACAGTTCCTCGGGGCTGCAAGGCGTGTCAGATTATCCACATCCTCTTTTGTATCATTGACACCGGCGACCAGACTGTATTCAAAGGTGATCCTTCTGCCGGTCTTTTCGAAGTAATAATCCACGGCCTGCATCAGTTCGTCGATGCTGTACGCTTTGGCGATCGGCATAAGTTCCTGTCTTTTGACATCCGTTGCCCCATGCAGTGACAAAGCAAGCGTGATCTGCAGCTTTTCATCTGCTAATCTGTAAATATTCGGGACAATTCCGCATGTGGATACCGTCACATTGCGCTGGCTGATGTGGAGTCCGTTTTCATCGGTCAGAAGCCGGATAAACTTTAATAGATTGTCATAATTGTCAAGCGGCTCTCCGGTTCCCATGACAACCACATTGGATATGCGTTCGCCGATCAGGCGGCTGATCGCATAAATCTGGTCAAGCATTTCCGACGGACGCAGATTGCGCGTCAGGCCATCCAGGGTAGATGCACAAAACCGGCAGCCCATACGGCAGCCGACCTGCGACGAAATACAGACACTGTTTCCATGCTTATACCGCATCAGGACGCTTTCCACAACATTTCCGTCATCCAGTGCAAACAAAAACTTCCTGGTACCGTCCAGTTTGGATTCCTGTACTGTCACCGGCTCTACAGCCGTATAAAAAAATTTCTCCTTACATTTTTCCCGGAAATCCTTGGAAATATTAGTCATCTCGTCAAAACTTCGGGCAAGCTTGACATGCATCCAGTCATACATCTGGTCTGCCCGGAATTTCTTTTCTCCAAGCTCTCCGATCACCGAACGGAGCTCTTCTTTATTAAATGATTTGATATCTGTTTTTTCTTCCATGATTTTTCGATCTCATTTTAGTTTTTTTGAAACAATGCCATATAAAAGCCGTCTGTCAGGCCATCCTTTTGTGGAAGCAGCTGCTGTTCCTTCACCAGTGTAAAACCGCTGTTTTGTGAAAACCATTCTGCATTGTCATGATTTTCTTCCCTTGTCAGGGTACAGGTTGAATACAAAAGCTTTCCGCCGGGCTTTACATAGGCTTTGACTATTGACAGGATCTTTCTCTGTAAGGCAGCGATTTCTTCCACATCCTCTTGTGTGATTCGGTACTTGATATCGGGCTTTCGTCCGATGACACCCAGTCCGGAGCACGGTAAGTCTGCGATAACCAGATCAGCCTTTTCCACTTCGCTCTCATCCGGTACGGTGGCATCCCATACCTTGGAGGTGATATTGGTATAGCCGCTCCGTCTGATATTTTCATCAATGAGGGCAGCCTTTTTTTCAGATAAATCCCGGACACTGACCGAGCCTCCTGTGAAAAGCTTGGCTGCTGCATGCAAAGCCTTCCCGCCGGGTGCCCCGCAGACATCTACGACATGCCATCCGGGCTGGATATCCGCATACTCAACGATCTCCATGGATCCGGCATCCTGTATCATGATCTTTCCGTCTGCAAAACCGGGAAGTCTGTCTGTCCGGTCCGGATTTTTCACAATATAAGCATATGCTAACTCCGGAATTGTTTCCAGCTCAATATGTTCCTTCTGATATAAAGACAGAAGTTCCTGCTTCTCTGCGGCTTCCATATTTTCATCCATGCGGATGATCAGCGGTCTTTTTTCTAAAAGTCCTTCCAGTAAAGATTCAAGCTTTCCCCGATCATCTTCCGTGATCTCACGCATCCACTTTTCGATCAGCCATTCCGGCATGGAATAGCGGACAGAAAGGGATTGTACCGGCTGCTTTTCAGAATCCGGATAGGGGATGGCTGCTTTGTTTCGCGCAATCGCCCTCAAAACGCCGTTGACAAAGCCCTTCAGGGACTGGAAGCCTCTTTTTGCGGCAAGCTTTACCGCTTCATTGCAGACAGCGGCATCCAGGGTCTTATCCATATACATCAGCTGATAAACACTCATGCGCATCAGACTGCGGATCAACGGCTTCATCTTTTTTACTTTCACCTTGGAAAACCGGTCAATGATATAATCAAGCTCGATCGCTCTTTCAACCGTTCCCTGTGTCACGCACTGGATAAAAGAACGGTCTCTCTTTTCCAAAAATCCGTACTTATCCAGTACCTGTTTTAAAATCTGATGACTGTACTGCTTTTTTTCCATGATCTCCATAACACAGTCCAGTACGATTTCTCTTGTATTTACCATAATTCCTCACAAATTTATATGCATCTAGGCGCGCCGGTATATCAATCATCCGAGCTTTGTTCCGGTCTCTACGGCTCTACCTGCCAGAAAATCTCTTGCGGTCATCCGCTTTTTGCCTTCTAACTGCAGCTCAGTGATGGCCAGGCCATCCTTTCCTGTTGCGACAATGATTGCGTCCTTTGTTACCTCACATACCGTTCCGGGCTCTTTATCTATCCCCAAAACCACATGTGACTGCCAGAGCTTTAACTGCTTGCCGTTCAGTCTCGTATAGGCACTCGGCCATGAATTGAGGCCACGTACCAGATGTTCTATCGTATCTGCAGCTTTGCTCCAGTCAATCTCACCGATCGCCTTGGAGAGCATTTTGGCATAGGTACTCTTTTCTTCATCCTGCTTTATGGGATGGATATTGCCGGCCTCTATATCGGGCAGTACCTCTACAAGGAACCTTGCACCGACCTCTGCCAGCTTGTCAAACAGGCTTTCTCCGGTATCTGTATCCAAAATCGGAACAACCTTCTGGAACAGGATATCTCCGGTATCCAGCCCCTTATCCATCTGCATGATCGTGATACCGGTCTCTTTTTCACCGTCAATGATACTCCACTGGATCGGCGCTGCTCCTCTGTATTTCGGAAGCAATGACGCGTGGATATTGATACAGCCAAGACGCGGCATCGTGAGGATTTCTTCTGATAAGATCTGTCCGAAGGCAGCCACCACAAATAAATCCGCTTCGTATTTTTTGAGTTCTTCCACAGCCTCCGGTGCTTTGATCTTTTTGGGTGTCAAAACCGGAATCCCATATCTTAGCGCACATTCCTTGACCGGTGACGGTATCAGCTTATCACTTCTTCCCTTTGGTTTATCCGGCTGCGTTACAACCGCCGTTATTTCATATCCGGCCTCTACCATGGCCTCTAAAGGACCAACTGCAAAATCCGGAGTTCCCATATAAACAATCTTCATACTTTACCCCTTTTTATCCTGTTATTCATCAATTTCTTCATCCGGTGCCTGTTCCACATCATATAAAGGACCTTCCACAAGCTCTGTATAAACATGACCGTCCAGATGATCAATCTCATGCATCAGGGCTCTTGCCAAAAGCTCTGTACCTTCCACTTCAAAAGGCTCCATATTTTCATTGTATGCCAGTACCTTGACATAATTGGGTCTGGTTACGACGCCACATTTGCCGGGAACAGAAAGACAGCCTTCCTGTCCGGTCTGCTCGCCGCTTGTTTCCATGACCTTGGGATTGATCAAAAGAATCGGATCATCTCCACAGTCAATAACACAGATTCTTTTTAAAATACCAACCTGAGGAGCGGCAAGACCGACACCCTCAGCTTCATACATCGTCTCAAACATATCATCGATCAGCTCTTTGGTACGCTCTGTGACTTCCTTTACCTCTTTACACTTTTTGTTTAAAACCGGATCTCCTAATTCTCTGATACTTCTGATAGCCATTTTTTCCTCCTAATATCCATTCATGGGATCAAAATCAAAGTAAATACTGCATCTGGCAAGCTCCTTTTTCTTTTGCTCCATAAAATTTTCTATCAAATCTTTTACCTTTATTAACTCTTCATATTGTTCATGCCGCACATAAAGCATACGCCGGTATACATCATTGATCTTCCGGATACCGGCATCGGCCGGTCCGATGATCTGGCAGCCGGTATCATTGCTTTCTTTTAAAAGCTCTGCCGTCTGGTTGGAAGCCTGTGTCGCAAGCTCCTGTCTGTCGGATGTAAACAAAACCGCCAGCATATGTCTGATGGGCGGATAATTGCACAGCTGTCTGTAGGCGATCTCATTTTTGTAAAAACTGTCATAGTCCTGCGAAGCAGCATCGACAATCGCATAGTGCTCCGGCTGATAGGTCTGGATAACCGCCTCTCCGGGCAGTTCTCCCCTGCCGGCCCTTCCTACTGCCTGCGTCAGAAGCTCAAAGGTACGTTCTCCGGCCTGATAATCGCCGCCACCCAGAGACAGATCTGCTGCCAGCACACCCACCAGGGTAACCATGGGAAAATCATGCCCCTTGACGATCATCTGTGTTCCGATCAGAATATCCGCTTCCCCTGCCGCAAACGTCGAAAGGATCTTTTCATAATCATCCTTTTTTTGCGTGGTATCACGGTCCATACGCAGGATCCGCGCCTTGGGGAACATGTTCCTTATGTTGTTTTCCACCTGTTCCGTTCCTGCCTTGAAACCGGCAATATGTCGTGAGCCACAGTGCGGACAGATCTTTACGGCCGGCGTTTCATAACCACAGTAATGGCAGACCATTTTGCGATTGCCGTGCATCGTCAGCGAAACATCACAATGCGGACATTTCAAAACCTGTCCACAGCTTCTGCAGGATAAAAAAGATGTATAGCCGCGCCTGTTTAAAAACAACATGATCTGCTGTCCCTTTAAAAGCCGCTCCTGCATTTTCTGATATAAAAGTCCGGAAAAGATACTCCGGTTTCCCTTTTTTAATTCTTCCCGAAGATCCACAGTATATACCGTTGGCAGTTTTCTGCTGTTGTATCTGTTTTCCAGATAAAAATATCCGTATTCCCCATTCATGGCACGATAAAAGCTTGTGACGGACGGTGTTGCCGATCCCAGTACCACGCTGGCCTCTGCCACCGATGCAATATGCTCTGCAACCTCTCTTGCATGATACTTTGGCATGCTGTCACTCTTGTAGCTATTCTCATGCTCTTCATCTATAACGATCAGTCCGAGATCGGGAAATGGTGCAAACAACGCGCTGCGCGGTCCTATCATGATCTTGATCTGGCCCTTTTTTGCACGTTCAAACTGATCATAGCGCTCTCCCTTGGAAAGCTTGGAATGTATAACGGAGACACAGTCTCCAAACCGTTTGTAAAACCGCAATACGGTCTGATAGGTAAGTGCGATCTCCGGGATCAGGACAATGACCTGTCTGCCTTTTGACAAAACAGTATCGATCATTTCCATATAGACCTCGGTCTTTCCGCTTCCGGTCACACCTCTTAACAGATATACTTTCCGGATGCCATCATTGTAATCTTTTGAAAATGCATCCGCAATCTCCTGCTGCCCTTGGTTTAAAACTGCTTTTTGCAATCTGTCCGCTTTGATCTTGATCGGGTTGCGGTATTCTGTCCGTTTCTCAATCCGGATCACATTTTGTTTTTCCAGTGCTTTGATGGTCTGTGCCGACACATTCAGCTTTCCGGTCACAAATTCGTAGCCCAGACAGTCAACATCCGCAAAGGCTTCCAACAGCCGCACCTTTGCCACATGATGCTTTTCTCTGGCTGTACGCAGCGCTTCCTGATATTCATCAGCGGTTGCTGCCAAAAGAATGTCTTTTTGCTCAATCTGTCTGACCTTATCCTTTACCGGTAAAACAGTCTTTAAGGATGAGATCAATGTGGATCCGTAATTTTTTTTCATCCACGCCGCCAGCTCTATCATACGCCCCTCGGCCGGAATACCGGTGCCTGCCACATCTATGATCTCCTTGCACCGCTCCACCGGATATTCCGATAAATCGGTCAGCTCCAATATAAAACCACGGATTGTTTTGTTGCCCTTTCCAAATGGGATCATCACCTGCATGCCCGGCTTTAGGGCATCCCGCAAATGAGGCGGTATTTTATATTGAAACGGTCTGTCGACCTTTTCGTGTGAAATATCCACACATATATTTGCAAACTTATAACTCATATTTTTCCTTTAACCGGATCAAGGGTGTATTTCTACAGCAGCCGGTGCCTGCTGCCTGCCCGCCAAAACATCCGCGATAATATCACGCTCATCCATCGGATATTTCTTTCCTTCAATTTCCTGATAATCCTCATGTCCCTTGCCGGCAAGTACAATGACATCCCCCGGCTGTCCATGTCTGATCACATAGGCAATAGCCTCTCTTCTGTCCACGATCTCCACATATTTTCCATCTGTCCTGGCAATCCCTGTTTTGATATCGGCAATGATATCTTCCGGCTTTTCAAAACGTGGATTGTCAGAGGTGATAACCGTCAGATCTGCCAGTCTGCCGCTTACCTCACCCATTTCATAGCGGCGCAGCTTGGAACGGTTGCCTCCGCAGCCAAACAGACATACCAGACGCTTTGGCTGATATTCTTTTAATGTGGTAAGTAAGCTTTCCAAAGCCATGGCATTGTGTGCATAATCGATCATCAGCGTAAACTGATCCGATACCTTGATAAGCTCGATCCTGCCCTTTACCTTTGCCTCTTTTAAGGCATCCTGCATTTTGTGGGGATCAATTCCAAAATGATGGCAGATCGCGATTGCCGTCAGGGCATTGTATACACTGAAACGCCCCGGCGCATGAAACTCCACATCAAAATCCAGATAGCCCCCCACCTTGAAATCCACACCAAGATAGCCTTCTCCCTTTAAAAGCTCAACATCGTGTGCATACAGATCTGCCTCATGAGAAAAGCCATAGGTCTCAAGCTCACAGGTATGACCTTCTACCACATTTTTCCAATGTTCGTCATCATAATTGACAATTCCTTTTTTGCACTGCCTGAATAACAGTCCCTTGCAATGCATATAATCCGCAAAATCCTTGTGCTCATTGGGACCGATATGATCCGGCTCCAGATTGGTAAAAATACCAAGCTCAAACGTAAAGCCCTGCGTCCTGTGCTGCATAAGCCCCTGTGAGGATACCTCCATCACAACAAGCTCACAGCCGGCATCCGCCATCTGTCTGAAATAGCTTTGCAACACATAGGATTCCGGTGTCGTATTGTTTGCGGGAATATGGACATCACCGATCACAGCCTCGATCGTTCCGACTAATCCAACCTTGTATCCGGCATGCTCTAAAATAGATTTGACAAGATACGTGGTGGTCGTCTTTCCTTTTGTACCGGTAATACCGATGATCTTCATCTGATCAGCCGGATGGTCAAAATATGCAGCAGATAAAAATGCCAGTGCATATCTGGTATCTGCTACCCTGATCACTGTCACGTCCTGATCTGTGGGTAATTCCACATCGTGGCTTACCACAATCGCCTTTGCGCCATCAGCTGCAATCTCAGCCACTTTATCATGCGCATCAAAGTTAGCTCCTTTGATACAGACAAAAATGCACCCCGGTGTAACTGCATTGGTATTGTAAACAAGATCTCCCACCATCGTGGATACATCTCCCTGCAAAATCTCATAGGAAAGTCCCTTCAACATATATTCACATGATTTTTTTCCTCTTTCTGCCATATCCCGTCATCCTTTCACATTACTTTTAAAGCTTATTACAGAATAGCACATATAACCCATTTTTTCATTATTTTATTGCAGATTTTTCATGGAATGCTATAATTTGTTGTATGCGTTTTCAAATCGCGAAACTTAAAAATGAGGATGTTATTATGAAAAATAAAACAACCGGAAATTCTTTTTTACTGCTTTTAACTGCCTTTATCTGGGGTGTTGCCTTTGTTGCCCAGAGCAAGGGTGGGGATGAGATCGGACCTTTTACCTTTAACTGTCTCCGTTTTTTGATTGGCGGTATCGTCCTGTTGCCGGTTACAAAGCTTTTGGACAAGCTTGGCTATTCGGGTAAAAAACCTGCCTCAGAAAAAGACAAAAAGACCTTATTAAAGGGCGGTCTTATGTGCGGCATCATCCTATGCGTCTCGAGCAGCTTCCAGCAGCTCGGTCTTTCCAAAGGCTGTCCGGTCGGAAAAGCCGGTTTTCTCACGGCATGTTATATTATACTGGTTCCTATACTTGGATTATTCTTAAAAAAGAAATGCTCTGCCAAAATCTGGATCAGCATTATGATGACAGTGGTTGGATTGTATCTGTTATGCATGAACGGAGCATTTTCGCTTCGTCCCGAAGACGGACTGGTATTGATCTGTGCCTTCTGCTTTGCCTGCCATATTCTGGCAGTCGATCACTTCAGTCCTCTGGTAGACGGAGTAAGACTTTCCTGCATTCAGTTTTTTACGGCAGGATGTATCTGTGCGATTCCGATGATTATGGTAGAAATGAAACCCTTTAGCGGTAATTTTATGATCTGGGGTACCGCTTTTACTTCTCTTCAGGCATGGATCCCGCTTTTATATGCCGGCATACTCTCCTGTGGTGTTGCCTACACCCTGCAGATCATTGGTCAGGACGGGGTCAATCCGGCGATTGCCTCCTTATTGATGAGCCTGGAATCCGTTTTCTCTGTGCTTGCAGGATTTCTTTTGCTGCACCAGAAGCTGAGCCTGCGCGAACTGGCCGGATGTGCTTTTATCTTTGTGGCTGTGATTTTGGCGCAGCTGCCGTCGCGGCGGAAAAAAGATTAGAGATGATGATTTGTTGTTGATTTTTTATCATCTTTTTGTTGCCGACTATTGAAAAAATAAAGATGCCATGTTATATTAAAAACAGGGAATGCCAGAGAGGCGGCATACCCTCAACATTGATTTAACCTTTTACAAGGTCAGCCGTCATTATTGCGAGTAATGGCGGCTACTTTCGTTTTCCCTTGAAAATTGTATAGCACAATCTAATTTCTTAGCAACTCTATGATTTTATCATAGCTCTCTTCTCTATGCGGAAATGTGCAATTCGTACAGTCTTTGATCTCTTTCCCATTTTTTTCGAAAAAACGAGGATTGCCCGGACAATCCTTTCTCAGATACAGCGGACAGAAGCAAAAAAGACAGTTCATATGCTCAATCCCTTTATGACAGGGATAATAGACACATGCGTGGTTTTCAAAATAACGGTATGAGTCCTCCATAAAATAGTCCTCCTTAAAATAGTTCTCCTTAAAATATCTTCATGATTTCTTATAATTTTCTGCTTTCTCTACAAAGCTTCTTGCAAATTCCGGATTGGACGGATAATACAGATGTGGAAATCCCAAAAACAGATCATCCCGATCCAGTACGCAGTCATAGCTTCTTTTTGTACCGGGCTTTGTTGCAACGCAGGCACATCCATTATCCGTACTGTCATAATAATGAAATTCATGACCCTTTATACTTTTACCGGGAGACAGGAAATTGCTTTTCTTCTCCTGCACCTGTATATAGCCAAAACGTACAAGCTTTCCCTGAAAAGCACAGGTTCCCGGAAGTGCTCCCGCCATTTCATAGGTATTTCCGTTCTGGTCGGTCAGTTTATCATGCAGATACATAAATCCACCACACTCTGCCACAACCGGCATTCCGGTTTGAAACGCATTCCGGATAGAAGTCCTCATGCTGATATTAGCCTGCAGTTTTTCTGCAAAAAGCTCCGGATAGCCGCCGCCAAGCAGCAAAGCATCACAGGTCTTTGGTATCTCTTTATCATGCAACGGAGAAAAAAAGACCAGTGAAGCTCCCATTTCTTCCAGCATATCCAGATTATCTTTATAATAAAAGCAAAAGGCCTCATCTCTGGCAACACCGATCACAGGCTCACTCTCCGGTATACCGGTTTTGTCGGTAAATTCAGAAGCATGATCAAAAATTTCTGTTTTATAAATGTTACGGCAAGCTGCTTTATCTGTTGTTTCAATTTCACAGGCACTCTCCGCAATTTTCATGATTTTATCCGTATCAAGTGTCTCATCAAGCTTTTTTGCCAGCTTCTGTAATCCGATATGAATATCCTCAATCTCACCCGGCATCACAAGTCCTAAATGTCTGCTTTTTAAGATCATTTCTTTTTGATCCGGCAGATAACCGACAACATCTATTCCAAGCTCTTTTTCAATAAGCGGCCCGATCATCTGATAAAAGCCCTTTGACATCCGGTTCAAAAATACACCCTTGATCAGTTTTTCCGTATCGTAAGAAAGAAAGCCGGCGATCAAGGGAAGCAGGGACCTTCCCATTCCCTTTGCATCCACAACCAGAATAATCGGCGTCTTTGTAATCTTTGCCAGATGATAAGACGAGCCTTCCTCATAAATGCCGGACAGGCCGTCAAACAATCCCATAACGCCTTCGATCACCGCAAATTCCTGCTCACTCCTGTCCTTTATAAACAAAGCCTTGGTCTGTTCTTCATCTGTAAAAAAGGTGTCCAGATTTTTGGAAGGTATATGGAGAACCTCTTCATGAAACATCGGATCGATATAATCCGGTCCGCATTTATAGGATACCACCTGCTCTCCCTTCTTTTTCATCAATTCAAGCAGGACACAGGTAATGGTTGTTTTTCCGCTTCCGCTTTTGGGTGCGGCAAGCATGATCCGTTTTAGTTTCATAAGTTTGTCACCTTCTTTCATCATTCATATATACAGCATCCCTCATGTACATACAACACAATAAACATTGCATAATTATGAAAATAATCTTGCTATACATTCGAAACCCGCTGATTTACCGCGTAAATCGCTACTTTCTCACTCTCAGCCACCAAAAGTAAATGCACAGACAAAGATTGGATTTTCAGCCTGCATCATATGATAGGTCCCAAGCTCTTTGACACGGCTTACCTGCAGCTGTACAAACTCTGTATCGCAAACCGGATAAGCCATAAGGATTTCCTTAATCTCACAGAGCGTCTCGATACTGACAGCATTGATCACAATTCTCATACCGGGATTGATCTGATGCAGAGTTTCTATAATTTCTTTCATGTTACCGCCGCTTCCGCCGATAAAGGCATGGGTCGGCATTTTCAGATCCATAAGCCCCTCCGGAGCCTTTGTCCTGATGACCGTAATATTATTCAGATGGAATTTCTCTTTATTTTTCTCGATCAGCTCTACAGCCTCCGGCTTCTGCTCCAATGCAAAAACTTCAATATCCGGAGACATATCAGCCATTTCCACGGCTACAGATCCTGTTCCGCTTCCAATATCATAGACAACCGCTCCGGGATACAGACGCAGTTTGCATATGCTAACTTCCCGGATTTCTTTTTTTGTCATAGGAACCTTTCCGCGGATAAATTCTTCATCTGCAATTCCTGGTGTCAAAGGTTTTTTCTTTGGATGCGGGTTATAAATAAAACAGATGTACAGTCCTTCTTTTTCACAGGACAGACATTCCTTCGGTGTCAATTTTCTGATTTCCTCATCTTCATAGGAAAGCTGATATCCGGCCGTTATGATACAGTCATCCATGAGAGCCTCTGACAGAGCATTGCCAAGCTTTTTCATATCCTTTACGCCTGACATAAAAAGAAATGTTTTTTCATTTTCCTGTATCCGTCTGGCAAGCCCCGGCAGCAATTTCCCATGCATGCTCATAATCGCTGCATCCTGATAGCTTTCCCCAATGCAGGATGCCAGATAAGAAACGCTGGAGATTCCGGGAAGAATACGGATATCCGCAAAAAATCTTTTCTCTGCTACCGCCTCATGCAGGCAGTGCGCCAATGCCTGACAACCGCTGTAGCAGCCGCTGTCACCGGAAAACAACACAACAACCCGGTATCTTTTTCCTGCTGACTGCAAGACCAGATTTTCCAGATATGGTACAATATCCTTTCCCAGATAATAAGGCTTCTTTTCCATGCGCGGACTATAGGGCTCGATCAGGCGCTTTGCACCGAGTAAAATATCCGCCGATTCAATCGCATCATATACCTCTCTTGTAAGTCCTTTTGACGCTCCCATACCTATGCCTGCAAGGATAATATCCATTTTATTATCTATCATGCCAGCGGCTGCATCATTCTCAGCTTCAGCCTTAGATGAAGTAACCATTTCCGTTCCTGATTCAGCTTTAGGTATATCAGTTGTTTTCTTTTCCATTATATTATCTGCAGCTTTGGATTTATCTGCAGCTTTGGATTCATCTGCATTTTGGGATTTACCTACATTTTGGGATTTATCGACATTTTTTGATTTATCAACAGAAATACTCTCTTCTGCACATAACAGGATCTGAAGTTTTTCACAGATCTCCTCCATCGAATAACCACGCTCCGTATCAGCCGGCTCGATCACATAAACGGGAATACCTGCGCGCTCTGCTGCCTCAAGCTTTTCCGGATATCCGCCCTGTCTGCCGCTTTTCTTGGTCACCATACAGGCAATCTCATACTGATGAAGGATTGCCTCATTCATTTCCGTACTAAAGGGACCCTGCATTGCGATCATCTGTTTTCCCTTAATGCCAAGCTCCGTGCAGATGGAAATACTCTCCATGCCGGGCAGTATACGCACATACAGGCGGTCCTTCACCAAAGGACGGCTGCAATAGGTTGCCAACTCCTTGCTTCCGGTCGTCAGTAAGATATTACCCTCCGTTTTTTCCAAAGCGTCCACACATTCCTCGTTGGAATGAAAATAAAATATGCTGCCTTCTGTCTCTGCATCAAGCCAACGTTTCAGTCGAAGATAAGGCAGTTTCGCCTCTTGTGATGCCTCACGGATATTGGCAGTCACTTCCACAGCATAAGGATGTGTCGCGTCAACAACAGCCGCAAAGCTGCCTGTCTGCATCAGCTTTTCCATCTCACTAACACCCATTCTTCCCTGATGGATCGTCATATAAGGACTGGCACTCAGCACTTCCTCTCCATATTCTGTTGCCACACAGACCGTGTGCTCAATCCGGTTTTCCGATAAATATTCGGAAAGTGTCCGGCCTTCCGTTGTTCCGGCAAAGATCAATACTCTATTCAACCCGATACCCCCGCTTTGTGATAAGCTTTCCATTGATAATCTCGCTTTTTTCATTTCCGATAAAAACAGTCGTAAACATATTCACTTCCCGATCCTTCAATTCACCCAGTGTACAGGTTGTTGCACGCATGCCTTCCCGACCGATATTTTCCACATATCCGCAGGCACGGCTTTCCTCCAGATCACACAGCAAAATCTCACAGGCTCTTTTTAAGTAATCCTTTCGCCTGTGGCTGGACGGATTGTAAATAGCAATGGCAAAATCTCCCTGTGCCGCCGCATGCAGTCTTTTTTCTATTTTTTCCCACGGTGTCAGAAGATCACTGAGGCTGATGACACAAAAATCATGGTTTAACGGAGCACCCAATACCGCTGCCCCGCTGCAGGCCGCTGTTATACCCGGAATCACAAAAAGCTCAATATCCGCATACTCTCTGGCTCCGATCTCATACATCAGAGATGCCATTCCATAAATACCGGCATCTCCGCTACACACCATGGCAACCGTTTTTCCTTTTTTTGCTTCCTCAAAGGCCAGTCTGCACCGCTCGGTCTCATAGCGCATCGGTGTGGACAAAAGCTCTTTTTCGTGAAACCGTGCTCCAAGTAAATCAAGATATACCTGATAGCCGACAATCACATCCGCTTTCTCTAAAACTGCAAAAGCTTCCTTTGTCATCATATCCTCTTTACCGGGTCCCATCCCGATGATATAAATTTTATTCTTCATCAAATCTGATACTCCAATCTCTTTTGGCAATGGCAATCGTCATCCCGTCCTCGGCATGCTTTTGATATACAAGCCTTCCATTGTTTCCGCTCATGCAAAGGGCAGCGCGCTCACACACATTGTCGACTCCCACCTTTTCCTTGACAAATGATGAACTGCTAAAATCTCCGCCGACTGCTGCCAGTTCTTCTGCCGGATATGTAAAAAACGGCCGCCGGATTTCTTTGGCCAGTTCACAGATCCCCGGCTCATCCTTTTTCAGATCAATGGATGCAATTCCATAAATCTGCGGAAAAGAAATTCCGGCTTTGGAAAGATGTTCTTTTACAAAGCTCTTTATTTTCTGTGCTTCCTTTCCCTTTTTGCAGCCAATTCCGATGATATACTCTCTGGGGCTTAAATAAAGCATGGCATCACATTTTACCGGATCAGCTGCAATCACAACATCAACCGGCTCTGACGGCGGATAGGAAACCAGCCGGATTTCTTCCGGAACCGGACTTTCTTTTGCAAGATGTCCTCCTGCTACGGACAGGGTGATCTTTTTACCTTCCAGTACCTTTGCCGACACTCTGGCAATACCTTCGCGGTTCATAATGGTAAGCTCGTTTTTCTTTGCAAAGTTATCCACTGCAAACCGTTTTTGAACATCTGTCGCCGTGGTTATGACAGGGCACGCTCCCATCCGGTCTGCAAGATAAACTGCAAGGTCATTGGCTCCTCCGACATGTCCGGATAAAATCGGAATGACATACTGCATCTTTTCATCCACCACAATAACCGGACTGTCCTTCAGCTTATCCTTGATGCAGGGTGCGATCGCACGGACCGCGATTCCACATGCTCCGATAAAAACAACGGCATTCTGCTCTTCAAACTGTTTTTTAGTCCAGTCAGAAAGACAATCCTCTATATAATAATTTTTCTCTTCTTTACAGGCCTCACACCTGGTATAAATCCGGCATTCTCCTTTTTCAAAGCATGCCGCAATCCTTTGTGACAATAAAAAGCCTGTCTGCGTAAAACTGATAATACTGATTTTCATACTTATTTTCCAGTTACTATACATATCAACAATCGTTTCTATCGGTTCTGTCCGCTCTTTGCGCTGCGGTATTCCGTCTCCCAGTCAGCATCATACAACTTGGATTTCTGATAATGCTGATGCTTTACCACATCTCCGACAAGTACCACTGCCAATCTGGTAATTCCATTCTCTCTGGCCGTCTCGCCAAGTGTTCCTACCGTACATACAAAGGCTTTTTCATCCGGCCAGGTGGCCTTGTAGACAATGGCCGCCGGAGTATCCTTTTCATATCCTCCGGTTAGCAGACGCTTACTTAATTCTTCTATCATACCGCTGCTCAAATATATTGCCATGGAAGCCTGGTGTGATGCAAAGCTCTCAATACTTTCCCCCGGCGGTACGGCTGTTTTCCCTTCCATCCGTGTAATGATCAGCGACTGGGATACTCCCGGAAGTGTATATTCCAGATTGAGTGATGCCGCAGCGCCAAAGCAGGCACTGACTCCCGGACAGCTTTCATATGGGATGGAAAGCTTATCCAGTTCATCCATCTGCTCCCGCACAGCTCCGTAAATACTCGGTTCTCCGGTATGGAGACGGACCACCATCTTATCCGATGCATGCGCCTTTTTCATCACCTCAATGACCTCTTCCAATACCATTTTGGCACTGTCATGGATCTCACAGTCTTTTTTTGCATAATTTAAAAGCTCCGGATTTACCAAAGATCCGGCATATATGATCACATCTGCCTGCTTTAGCAGATGCATCCCTCTTACCGTTATCAGATCTACCGCTCCGGTTCCTGCTCCAACAAAGTAAACCATTCTTCCACTCCCTTACTCTTCGCAAGCTCTCCCATTTCATTGGAGAACAAAATACAATCTATTTTCAATTTCTGTCCGCTCCGTTTTTCCATATAAAAACAGATTTTTTCCACGACCATCTGCATGATCTGATCTACCCTTTGGGTCGGTATCAAAAGTCTTATCGCCTCTTCTGTATTGACGCATCTAAGAACCTCTCTGACAATCCCTGCCTCCACTCCTGCCCGGATGGCAAAAGCAGAAAGAATTTCCATACGGCAGTCTGCCTCCTTGGAATGGGTGTTCATGATGCCGCCCGCCACCTTGATAAGCTTTCCGATATGGCCGGTAAAAAGCATTTTTGAAAATCCGAGTTCTACCGCCATATCAATCGTATCTCCGACAAAATTGCTGCATTTAACACTTTTATCCAGATCATATCCATAATGATTTTTCATAAAGTCAAGCCCATAATTTCCCGGAGAGACCGCAACATAATCATATCCCTGCACACGTCTCTGTTTCAATTCAACCCGGATCGTATCCAGAATGGCCTGACTGCTCATCGGCTCCACGATCCCGCTCGTCCCAAGGATCGAAATTCCGCCGACAATTCCAAGGCGGGGATTAAATGTTTTGTGGGCCAGTTCCTCTCCATCCGGTACATAGATCAATACCTTAAGACCACCCTTATAATCTAAAAGCCGGCAGATTTCTTTAACCTCTCTTAGGATCATTTCCCTTGGAACATGATTAATGGCCGCATTGCCCACCGGCTGGTCAAGTCCCGGCTTGGTGACTCTTCCGACACCCATACCACCGTCAATCTCAATTTCTCCATCCCTGTTTTCTTCCAGACTGACCTTCGCATAAATATAGGTTCCGGTCGTGATATCCGGGTCATCACCGCCATCCTTGATGACCGCGCAGCTGACCTCTGTTTCAGACCTTTGAATATCCAGAATCTTTGCCCGGTACAATATCTTTTTTGGAGTTTCTATTTCAATCTCTATTTTCTGTTTTCCACTTAAAAGCATGTAGGCCGCTGCCTTGGCTGCTGCCGCGGCACAGCTTCCGGTCGTAAATCCGTATCGCATGAAAGCTCCTTTTATCTCGTTAATTCATACATCAGTGCATTGCATATCGCCGCTGCAATATTGCTGCCACCCTTTCGTCCCCTGTTTACAATATAAGGCACTCCGGTCTGCATGATCAATTCCTTTGCAGCCTCCACATTGACAAAGCCCACCGGTACACCGATCACAAATGCCGGCCGGTAAATTCCTTCATCGATCATATCATACAGTTCCAACAGGGCCGTCGGCGCATTTCCGATCGCAAAAATAACCGGTCCCTGTATCTGGCTGGCTCTTTCCATGCTCACCACGGCTCTGGTCACCCCCCGCCTTTTGGCTTCCTTTGCAACATCCTCATCTGCCATAAAGCAGTGGGCACGACAGCCCAGCTTTTTTAGTGCCGTTTTATTGATGCCCGCCAATGCCATATTAGTATCCGTTACAATATCAACACCCGATTTCAGCAGTTTTTTTGCAATTAAAACCGCATCCTCTGAATACATCATGGTCTTTGCATAATCAAAATCGGCACTGGTATGAATAACCCTTTTTGTGACCATTTCCTGTTCTTTACAAAGAACGATTCCTCTCTCATTCAATTCCTCTGAAATAATCTCAAAACTGCGTTTTTCAATATCCTGCGGCTGCAGACATTCTACCTCATAAACCTGTCCCATTTTTCTCCCCTTGTTATCCATAAATCAGCCATATCCCGATCCGACTATTATTTTATGGATTCATTTTCTCTGTTATCATTTCTTATCATTTTGCTTTGTACTTTTTGACTATTTGTATCATCCTGTATTGCACGCAACAGGATGATGTTTTCCTCATGTTTTTTCACTGCGATCCGGTAATATCCTTTGGAAAGCCCCCGAAAATTCTGACAATCCCGGATAAGAATACCGCATTGCAGCATATACTCATACAGCGACTTTCCCTGATGCAGGGACTGATCATACACAAGGATAAAATCAGCCTGTCCGGAATACACTGTAAAACCGGCTTTCCCAAGCTCCGTTTCCAGAAACTGTCGCTCCTTTTTCACATAGCCCCTTGTCTCTTTTATAAAATCTGTTTCCTTTATGCAGGCCATTCCGGCAGCCTGCGCCACAACAGAGGTATTCCACTCCGGCAGGTGTCTTTGTATTGCCAAAAGGATATTTTCGTTGCTGCATACAAGATAGCCAAGCCTAACTCCCGGTATGGAAAAAATCTTGGTAAAAGCTTGTACTACGATCAGATTCCTGTAGTTTTCTGTTTCGCCTAACAAGCTGTATCCATCCTCGCAAAAATCAATGAAGCATTCATCCGCTACAACAACAATTTCCTTTTCCCTGCAGATATCCAGTATCTTTCTTAAAAAATCCCGGTCTAAAAGTGCCCCGGTCGGATTGTTGGGATTCGCAAGAAACAATAAATCAATATCTGCATCCAGCGCTTTAAAAAAACGTTCCGTCAGGAGAAACTTTTCCTCTTTTTTGGTCTCATAAAAAACGACCTCTCCCTCTGCTGCCATGGCTGCATGCTCATAGCCATAAAAGGATGGAACAGGGATCAATATCTTCTGTGGCTTTAATGCGTGGATCACTGCCATAAAAAGCTCCGATGCTCCATTTCCGAATATCAGATTTTCAGAAGAGATCCCAAGCATCCGGCCAGTTTCCTCACACAATGCCTGCGCATTGATCTGCGGATAATGCACGCACTGTCTGACTGATTTATATATAGCCTCTTCTACCCTTTCCGGAATTCCCAAAGGATTGATATTTACGGAAAAGTCCAGTTGTATCTGCTTATCATAAATATCTCCTCCATGTATCTGTTTCATCGCATCCTCCAGCTCATCTTTCCTTCCCGATTTTGTTGCCCAATCATCCGGCTCATCTTTCTGCCTTCTGTGTTTGTCCTGTCCGCTCATCCTCTTTATCAGATCAGGGAAACAGTCAACAGCAACAACACGCAGATTCCTTCGCAAAGAAGGGCCGTGATATACATCAGCCGGTTGGTTCTCTTAATATCCTCAGTCTCAACCTTACGCACCGGATCTCCGATATAGGGCTTTTTTACAATTTTACCAAAATAGCTTGCATCTCCGGCAAGCTGGATTCCCAGAGCACCGGCACAAACCGATTCTGTCTGGGCCGAATTGGGACTTGCGTGCTTTCTGCTATCCCTTCGGTAAATTTTCCATGCCCGGTTCGGATTCCCATCTTTCAAAAAAGTCGTGGCAGCCACCATCAGACAGGCGCTGATACGGGCCGGGACAAAATTTACAACATCATCCAGCTTTGCCGCTGCTCTTCCAAAGTACAGATACCGGTCATTTTTATACCCGATCATGGAATCCATCGTATTGACAGCCTTGTATAAAAAGCCAAGCACCGGGCCTCCCAATGCCGTATAAAGCATGGGGGCGATCACGCCGTCAGAGGTATTTTCCGCAACAGTTTCAACGGCTGCCTTTACAACGCCTTCCTCTGTCAGATTTTGCGTATCCCTGCCAACGATCATGGAAACTGCATGCCTTGCATCCTCAAGCGTCCCATGCTTTAACCGGTCATATACCTTCATACTCTCATCCTTCAGGCTCTTGATCGCCAAAATCTGATAGGTCATGATCATTTCAACTCCGGCACCAAGTAACGGATGAAGCCGGTAGGCTGCAAACAGGAGAATGCATGTAACAAGCCCGGTCACCAAAAGCACGGTTAAAACAGTCATACATCCTCCCCGGTATTCTTTTTTTTGATCGCGTTTTCCGTCCTTATAAAAAAGCTTTTCCGCCTGGGAGATCAGGTTTCCGATCAGACGGATCGGGTGCGGAAGCCAGTATGGATCACCAAACAAAAGATCCATAATAAATCCAAGGAAAAACGCTGCCAGATGATATTTCAACACTTGTTTTCCTCCGTTTCACCCAGTTTCTTTACATCTGTTATCTCAGTCGCAGCTTCCGACCATTTCACGGTGCAGATATAACCTTCCCCGGTCGCAACCTGATAATCAAAATAATCTTTTTGGGTATAGCTGCTAAGCAAAGCCATAATCGTACCTCCATGTACAACAATGCCAACGCGCTTTTTTCCATGGCAGCTATCCTCAAACAGTATCTTTAAAAACCCGGCTCTGCATCGTTTGATAAAATCCTCCCTGCTTTCTCCATCCGGAAAGGGAAGCATCCCATTGCTGTCGATAAAGGCCTGATAGCGCTCATCCGTCTGCAGCTCCTTATAATTTTTCCCTTCAAATGCTCCAAAATCAATTTCGATCCATTCCTTTACCGGCATCATATCCAGCTGCGGATACAAAAGCTCTGCTGTCTGCCTGCAGCGTTTCATGGGACTGCCATATAAAATATCAACGGCCGGATACATAAGCTGCTCCTTTTTTAGACGTAAAGCTTCTTTTCCCTTTTCTGACAGTTCCTCATCTGTCCTTCCCAGATATCGTCTTTCTTCATTGGCCTTTGTGGCTCCATGACGGATCAGGACAAGCTCTATTTGATTTTCTGTCCGATTCCGCATATCACTCTCACCACCTCATCTGCCTCTTTTGCAAGGCTTATCAGAATACGTCCCAGACGATCCCGGTATTCTCTGTCAAAAGCATCCATCGGTACAATGCCGTTTCCGATTTCATCGCTGATGATAATGCAGTCCGGAAATTGTCTTATCAGCTCCTCAAGCTTTTCTTCCGGACGGTTACCTTCTGCTAACTCATTTTTTACCCAGATATGAAAATGATATAGTACGATCGGAGCTTCATCGTCCTTTTTTTCAATATCCCTATCCAACAGCTTTTTTTCATCTGCCATATCCACAACATTCCCTTTCTCAATGGAAAAATGCTGCATCACATAACCAAGCTTTCCCTGCGCATATCCGCCAATTACCAATTTCATCCCTGCAATCTCCGTTTTACAATTTATAGACAGTTTTTATCTGAATCCAATCTGTATAACCGCCGCTACAATCACCATGCAGATCTCACATAAAAGCACAAAATAACCGGCTGTATCTCCGGTGATACCGCCAAGCTCTTTTTTCGTCCTTCTGTAATAGTACGCCATTGCTAACAATGCACCGGCTGTCACACACATTCCGGCATAAAAAGACTGCCAGAGCATAAATGCCACACACAGGATTCCCTGCATGATCAGAAAAAACAGGGTGCGCCTCTTAGCAGCGCTCTGTGCAAACATCTGTAAGCTTCCATCCTTTTTTGCTCCCGGAAAGGTCAACACGGCAATTCCGGAGAGGCAGCGCGACAGAAAAAATCCGGCACAGACAAGCAGTAACAGATCCGTATCCATAATTTCAGAAAACGCCCCAAGATACAGCAGGCCATAACCGGCAAGCATGATAACGGCAAAAGCTCCGATATGTGAATCCTTTAAAATTTCCAGTTTTTTCTCCCGCGGGCGATAGGAATGAAACGCATCCATGGTATCCATAAATCCATCCACATGAAATCCACCCGTAATAAACAACGGGATTGCTGCCCCGACAAACACATAGCCTGTGGCTCCGATTCCAAAACGGTCACAAACTGCCTTCCATGCAAACAGACAGGCCCCGATCAGCGCACCGATCCATGGAAAAAAACAGAGCATATACTTCATATCCTCTTCCTTCCATTCAAACTGTACAACCGGAATATTGGAATATATGGAAAATGCGATCACGCATGCTTTTATCAAATGTATCATATTTTTATTCCTCCCGCTCTTCTGCTGCATCTATATTCAGCCTTAATCTGTGTTTCAATCGCAGTTTGACATCTCACCCTCAATCTGTGTTTCAATCGTAGTTTGACATCTCACCCTTAATCCATGTTTCAGCCGTAACTGCAGGTTCTTTAACCATGGCTGGTATCCCAACCACTACCTCTGTCACCACATCGGCCACCGCCGCAAGCTTTTGGTTGACGATTCCCATAGTCTTAATATATTCCATCGTCATTTCATCATAGGAAACTCCATCTTCAAATACATTATTGCTGACAATCACAAGCTGCTGCAGCGGCTGATGCAGCTTCATGATATCATCCACGATTTTATCGGCAACAGCTTCTGCACTACAGTCCTTGCTTTTTTTCAAACCTGTTTCCTTAACATCACAGTCATCCGTATGCATGTCCTCAACATGCGGATCATCCGCATACATATCATCCGCATACATATCTTCAGCATATATGTCTTTGGCAAACATCTCATTTGCCACCAGATTGGACACACATTCAAGCATCGCACTTTTTTTGCCTGCATCCATCTGTGTCAATGCTCCGGATACATGAACCGGCTGCTCGATCGTATCAAACCGTTTTCCTTCCCGCTGTTTTCTGTGCTTTTGCACACGCCTTCTGCTCTCTTCATCACAGACCTGCATCGTCGCGATATAATATTTTTTACCTGCATCAGGAAGAGAAAAAAGAAGCTCTTCCGCATACGCGGATTTGCCGCTCCCGCTTCCGCCGATTATCAGATACATCATGGCTGTTGAAACCTTTCATACTCTTCAATATGGATATCGGAAAAAGTCGTCCTGTCCTGATAAATACACAAGGCCATATCAAGCAGGGAAAACATCATAACCGCCCCGGTTCCTTCTCCCAGTGCCATATCCGCTTCGATCACCGGATCAACGCAAAGCTCCTTTGCAAGATACTGCACCGCCGGTTCCTTACCCTTATGAGAAGGAATGAGATATTCCCTTACTCCCGGTACCAGTCTTTCCGCAAACAGGGCTCCGACCATGCTGATGATGCCATCCAGCACAATGGGGACTTGATATGCAGCGCCACCGATGCAGATACCTGCAATCCCGCACAGATCCAGCCCTCCGACCGTCTGCAAAATTTCCAGTGCATCTGCATGATACAGATCATATTTTTCCAGAGCCTCATCAATAACCTCTATTTTATGTCGTAATGCCTCATCACAAAGCCCCGCACCACGGCCGGTGACTTTAGCTGCCTTGCAATGAAGTAACGCCGCCGCACAGGCACTGCTCGTAGTAGTATTTCCAATTCCCATTTCACCGGTTGCTAAAAGTGTATACCCCTTTTCTTTGCATTCCTTCACCATTTCCATACCGACCAGGACAGCCTGTAAGACCTCATCACGGCTCATGGCAGGTTCGTTTTTAAAATTTCTGGTCCCATGGGCAACTTTTTTATCCAGCACACCTTCGATCCGTTCTGTCGTATTCATGCCGATATCAACCGGTATCGTATCTGCCCCGATATGCCTTGCCATACGGCATACGCTGGAAGTCTTGGCTGCCATATTTTTAGCAACGGCTAACGTGACCTCCTGCCCGGACTGGCTGATTCCTTCTGCCACGATTCCATTATCGGCGCACATGATAATGACCGCCTTTTTGGAAATGTCGATCTGTTCACTGCCCTGAATGGCACCGAGCCTTGCGATCAGGTCTTCAAAACGTCCCAGTCCGTCAATCGGCTTCGCAATCCCATCCAGATTTTTCCGGATAGCTTTGTATATATCCGTATCCGGCTTTTTTATATCAAAAGCTTTTAATATGCCATTTTCCATACGGCTGCTTTTATCCTGACTACAACCTGCTTTCTCTAAGCATTCCATAGATTTCCTCCATATCCAGATATGATCTTAAGGTATCTGCAAGCTTATCGTATTGTTTTTCTTTCAGACTCCGGTAATCTTCCATCGTACCATCCAGACTGACACCCTTTATCATAGCTAACTGCCTGATGATCGCAGAGGCAATTTCTCCCTTGTCAAAAATCCCATGTATATAGGTTCCATAGATATTGCGGGCACCCCCTGACACGACTACCGGAGCCGTAATATCCTGCTTTGTCTGCGTCTCATAAGACCGTCCCATATGAATTTCATAGCCTTCATAGGAAAGGCCGCAAAGTCCCGGGAAAATTCCGTCTACATCCTGCAGCTTTCCCTTTACCTGACTGCGAATCTTCTGTTTATTAAGGACTGTAGAAATCTTTAAAAGCTCCATTCCGCGAATAAAACCGCCTTCTTCCACAGAATCGGGATCATCAATGGAATCTCCGAGCATCTGGTAGCCTCCGCAAATTCCCCATACCGGTGTCGAAGCAGCCTTTCTTTTGATCATGGCTTCCAGACCGTTTTGTCTCATCCACAAAAGATCTGCCATCGTATTTTTACTGCCCGGCAGAATGATCAGATCCGGATCGTGAAGCTTATCCGGCGAGGTCACGTAACGGACCGATACCTCCTCCATCTGTTCAAAAACATTGAAATCGGTAAAATTGGAAATACGCGGATAATGTATGACAGCGATATCAATAAGACCTTCCTTCTGATTGGAAAAGCGGTCCGACAGACTGTCCTCATCCTCTAACGAAAGCTCCATATACGGCACGACACCGACTACAGGAACGTTCCCCTTATTTTCCAGCATTTCAATGCCGGGATCGAGAATGGTCTCATCGCCCCGGAATTTGTTGATGATCAGTCCCTTTACCCTTTCCTTTTCTTCCGGTTCTAACAGCATCAGTGTTCCAAGAAGCTGGGCAAAAACGCCGCCCCTGTCAATATCTCCGACTAAAAGCACCGGTGCATCCACGATCTGTGCCATTCCCATATTGACAATGTCCTGTTTTTTTAAATTGATCTCAGCCGGACTTCCGGCTCCCTCGATGACAATGATATCCGCATATCGCTCCAATTCCCGGAATGCCTTTTCAATCTCCGGGATCAGTTCCTTTTTGTATGCAAAATATTCCCGTGCTCCCATATTTTTGTATACTTCTCCCTGTACAATGACCTGGGAGCCGGTATGACTGGTGGGTTTTAATAAAATGGGATTCATACATACCATCGGACGTATACCGGCCGCTTCTGCCTGCATTACCTGTGCTCTTCCCATTTCCAGTCCTTCTTTTGTGATATAGGAATTTAATGCCATATTCTGTGATTTGAAGGGTGCCACCCGGTAACCGTCCTGCTTCATGATCCTGCAAAGACCTGCCACCAGCAGGCTTTTTCCTGCTCCGGACATCGTTCCCTGTATCATAATAACCTTTGCCATCTCTTATCCTGCTTCCAATTTCTTTTGTTGTTTCGCATATTCATAAAGCTCTCTGTTAGCCGTATCCAGGCTGCCAAAATGATCCCTGCAGCATATAACGGTAGAAACCTCATCTATTTTCTGTTTTGCCTGCACGATCAGAGCTTCATCCACCGGTTCAAAAGCCTTTGTAAAAAGTACTTCTTTAGAAAGTGCCTGCGCCACCGGAAAATCCAGATCATTATCAGAAAGGATTCCTGTGATAAATGCTTTTCCTTCCCGCTGCAATCTGCGATAGCAGGCTCTTGCGCTGCCACCACCGCCAAGGACAAATACGTCTGCATCCTGTCTTACGGCCTGAAGCTCCATACTGCCGTTTTCTTCATCATAGCTTCCGGCTTCAATGGAAAAAAGCTTTTTGATATAGCCCTTCTGAAACACTTCCTCCGGTGTCCCGATCCGGTCAACACGCGCTCCGTCAATACACAGGATCCGGTCAGATATCCGTTCTGCAAGCTCCAGCTCATGTAAAGACATGATGACGGTCAGCCCTCTCTTGGTCCGAAGCTCCTGCAGGATGGACAAAAATTCCAGCTTGTAGCGCACATCGAGAAAGGATGTCGGTTCATCTAAGATAATGATTTCCGGCTGCTGGCAGATAGCCCTTGCTAACATCACCCTCTGTCTCTGTCCGTCACTGATCTTTGAAAAATCCTGATCACGGATCTCTACAAGATGCACCGCCTCCATTGCATCCCGTACCACTTCTTTATCCTTTTGGGACAAGATACCGAAATACCCGGTATAAGGATAGCGTCCGGTTGCAACCACATCCTCACAGGTCATATATTCGCTTTTGATCTTTTCCGTAAAAACAACGGCCATTTTCTGTGACAGCGCTCCGTCAGAAATTTCAGTCATATTCTTTCCATCCAGAAAAACACTTCCCCCGACAAGCTCTAACTGTCTGGCAATACTCTTTAACACCGTTGATTTTCCGGCTCCGTTGGGACCGATCAGGGTCAGTATCTCACCCTTGGAAAGCTCAAGTGTAATATCATTTAATATGGCTTTTTTCTGATAACCGACACTCATCCTGTCAGTCTGAACATAGAAGCTCATATCTAACCCCTTTCCTTTCTGCGCTGTATCATGATCCACAAAACAACCGGTGCTCCAAAAATAGCTGTAACCGTACTGATACTGAGCTCTGTCGGTGCAAGAAGCATACGTGCAAGCAGATCACTGAACAGACAAAATACACTGCCTCCCAAAAAGCAGGCCGGGATCATGATAAGCGGTGTCTGGGTATGAAACAGTTTTTTCATCAGATGTGGTACTGCAATTCCCACAAACGATATCGGACCTGCAAAAGCAACAATACAGGCGGATAAAATACTGGATAATAAGACGATAAGCACACGTAAGGTCCTTACATTGACTCCGGCATTCTGTGCATACACCTCACCCAGCTGATAGGCAGAAAGCGGCTTTGCAAGCAGTAAGACCATCATAAAGGTAATGCTGACAACCACGAGCATGACTTTTACATGATCCCATGTCATACCGGAAAAGCTTCCCTGTGACCAGTTGTGCAGATTGACGATATCCGCATCATCGGCAAAGGTTACCACCAGCTCCGTGATGGCTGAACAGATATAGCCGATCATCACACCACTGACGATCAGCATGGACATATTTTTTACTTTTTTGGAAATTAAGAGCACGAATCCCATAGATATCATGGCCCCCACAAAAGCAGCTATGATCATATCCGCATAAGAAACAGAAAGTGCACTTTTCATAAAAAATACCATAACAAGTGCCACGACCATCTTGGCTCCGGAGGAAATACCGAGCACAAACGGACCTGCGATCGGATTGTAAAAGAAGGTTTGCAAAAGGTAACCGGCAAGGGCTAAAGCCCCGCCCAATATCAGCACGGCGGCTGTACGCGGCATACGGATATCAAACAAAATACCGGCTGTTGTCGCATCCGTTTCATGCCCGGCAAACGCATGTAGTATATCCGTAAATGATATTGACACACTACCGATTCCGATATTTAACAGGACAAACACCACGACACCGATGCAAAGGAAACTATATGCAATTATATATCTCTGTTTTCTGTCCTCCCGCATCCGGCTTCATCCTCCTGTCCGGTATCTTTCATCTTATATGTTTTCCGCATTTCCCATATTTTGCGTCTTTTTATCTCTTCCGGTTTTTTATATCACGTGTCCGCTTTTATCTTTTGCCGTACTATATTCTTTACCTTTTTATCTTCTGTCTTTCTATACCCTTAATCTTCTGTCTACCGGATTTTGAACAGATAGTGCATATCCTCCTCTGCCTCTCCGTTTAACATGGCATAAATATCTTCCATCATATACCCGACCGACAGGGACTGCTGATACATATCATTGGTCGTGCACCACACATTCCCTTCCTGTACAGCCTTAAAATCTTTTAAAAGACTGCATTTTGCAAACAATTCATCCAGACTTTGCACGCCACCGTCAATCGAGCTGTTGTAAATCAGATAATCCGCATCTTTGGCTCCGTTGTAAAATTCCTCAACCTGCATATTAACTGTGGAACGCTTGGTATCTTCATCTACCAGATCCTGAAAAATGTAACTGCCGCCCGCCAGTTCGATCATCTTTGGTACATAATCATTGGTCCTTCGTACCTGCACCAGTCCGTTGGAGGTTATAAAGAAAAACGCAACGGTCGGTCTTTCTTCCTGATCTGCCGTATCCTTTGGCATACGTTCCAATATCTCTACCTGCTTTTGAAAAATCTCATCTGCCACATCCTCTTTATCAAGCAGGGCTCCGAAAAATCTGACCCATTCCACTCTTCCAAGCGGATGTGATTCATAGCTCGAATACTCGATCATGACCGGTATACCAAAGTCATTGAGCTTCTCCACCACCTCCGGTGAATGGGATATCATCCGGTTTTCGATTGCCAGACTGCATCCGTCCGCTACCAGCATTTCATAATCCGGCTTGCTGTATTTTCCGGCGTATTTGATACTTCCATCTGCCATAGCCGCTCTGGCCTTGTCCAGATACCAGCCATCCTGCTTCTGTCCTGAAAAAGAAATTGCCGAAAGACCGTCCAGCTCACAAAAGGCATCCATGATGCCGGATGCAACCAGATAGATATCCTTAATGGGTCTTTGTAAGATCACAATATCCGGATCCAGATCATCGGGAATTGCCTGATCTTTTGGTACAACCAGAAACTTTTTATCATCCATTTTAGTCGTCAGCATGATATATCCGTCTTTATAATAATCCACCTGAAAATTCTCGGCATACAAAAGCTCCATACTGCTTTCATACTGCAGACCGGTATGCTCCGGTTTTGCAGAATCTTTTTCTGCGCCCTCATTGGCTCCTGTATTTTCCTTCTGCTCTGCATCCTGTGGCAGGACAACGGCTGTCTGCGAATTTTCCGTGGAATCGGAAGAAGGACTGCCGCAGCCAGTAAGCCCAGACAGTCCTATTATCAACAGACATATGATCTTCATACATTTTTTTCTGATGTCCATTATAACTTTCCTTTATGCACCGTATTGATGGTTTCCTATTGTGCCTCTTTCATGGTGTCTGCATGAAAGGTAAGTGTATATTCGATTTCATGTGGTTTACTCATTGCTACGGTATCCCCGATCACATCCATCGGCTCATCCAGTTTGGAAACCGGAATTTCAAAAACGGAATTGCCATCTGTATTGACCGGCAGATACTTTTCACCGTCTACCAGCATGTAATCATAATTGGGACTGCTCCACTCTACGGTTGCAATCATCTCACCATTTGTTACCGTAAGTGTTGCCGGCGAAGAAATATTAGCCTTCCCGCTGCCTCCGGCAAAGTCAAGCTCGATGGTATAGGTACCGTCTTCTACAGCTGCAGGCTCTGCATTCTGTGAGTCATCTGTAGCGGAAGCTTCGGAATCTGCCGGCTGGGGATTGGAAACCTGAACCTTGTGATCGTACCATTTTCCCTTTGTTCCGATCAAAGCAACATCAAATTCCTCATCCAATGCCGGAACCGGTACATCAAATCCATATACCTCTTCCGTTGTTCCATCGGCATAGTCCACGGTATCAACGGTGGGCTCGATCAATTCTGCACCATCCTTTTGTGCATCTATGGCAAGACCATAATACAGATTTACGATCTTCTTGGATCCAAGAGAAATGTGGATCGTCATTTTTCCGTCTTTGACTGTCAGTGTGCCTTTTCCGTCGCAGGCTTCATTGACATGGAACATGGAGCTGTCGGTATCAAAATCCGCTGTATAAATGCCATCCTCCAGCGGACATTCCGCATTGTCTCCGGATACGACAGTCTCCTCTGCCTTGGTACCGGCTTCTGATACAGCAGTCTCTTCAACGCCTGCAGGTGCTTCCACATCAGCCTGTTTCGTCTGATTGGAACATCCAAAAAGCATTGCGCATAATAATAAGCTACCACTAAGAATTGCAACTCTTTTTTTCATCTTTTCTCCTCATACATCCGGTATCCCTGAAAAAAGAATACCGGATGTCCTTAATACCTGAATATATTTTGTCTCAGAGCAATTACTCCATAACAGCTTTTGTATGAGCTACATACAACTGCTGGATGGCATCAATTTCACCAAGACCTTTGATCTGTG
The DNA here is from genome assembly GCA_900549665.1 of uncultured Lachnospiraceae bacterium. Classification (GTDB taxonomy): domain Bacteria; phylum Bacillota; class Clostridia; order Lachnospirales; family Lachnospiraceae; genus UBA2882. The sequence goes on from URPH01000001.1 coordinate 200,182, forward strand.
TATCAACACTGTCAAATGCACCGGATGCCTCAAACATGCTCAGCCATGAATCGTCATCAGAGCCTGCCATATCATTGTTGGCATGATCTCCGGCAACAACCATCAGAGGGCGAAGTACAACATGTTTGTAACCTGCTTCCTTTACAGCTTCAATAACTGCTTCACAGGATGTTTCTTCGGGTTCACCCTCTACCGTACCGATAAATACATTGTTGTAGGAAAGATCCTTCATCTGTGACTGCATCTGGCTGTAAGTAACCTTTGCAGCGTGGGAAGTACCATGACCCATAAATACAAATGCCACACCTGCTTCATCGGCAGCTTCAATGCTGTCATAACCAGCATCCTTTACAGCTTCGGCTGTCAGGGCTTCTGCTACTGCTTTTTTGTCGGCATTGATCACTGTGGCATCATCTCCGACCTCACCAAGTAAAGGCTCAGCTACTTTTACAGTTTCAAATTTGTCTTCATATGCACTTACTGCATCCATCAGCTCGTCATATTCAGCACCATGCATCAGATGTGTAGGCTGTACGATCAGATTTTTAACACCATTGTCAACAGCGCGGTCAAGTGCCTGCTCTACGTTGTCAATGCATTCTCCGTCTCTTGCCTGTACATGGTTGATAATGATCTGTGCCGTAAATGCTCTTCTGACAGACCAGTCGGGATAAGCTTCTGCGATGGCATCTTCAATGCCTTTGATATCTGCTACACGGCTGTCATTGAAGGAAGTTCCGAAGCTGACAACTAAAATTTCATTGTCACCGATCTCATCCTGGTTGCGTGCATCATCCTTGGATGCATCACCGGTATCTCTGCCAAAATAATCGGGATCTGCATTTTCGCCTTCTACCAGTTCCTTCTGTGCGTCTGTTAAAGCATCCCATGCTGCTTTTGCTTCTTCGCACTGCTTGTCTGTTTCATCCGTTCTTTCCTGAACATAAATAGCATCGATAAGTGCTGCTACGTTATCAGCTGCTGCCTGATCAGCATCCTCAGAGTTTTCAGATTCTGTTTCTTCCTCTGCTGCATCCTCTGTTGCTTCTTCTGCTACAGTTTCTTCAGCTGCAGTATCTGTTGCAGCTTCCTCTTTGCTTCCACATGCTGTTAATGAAACAGCACCCATCATGGAAATCATCAATAATGTTACGACTTTCTTTTTCATTGCTCCTCCTTCGGCAGCTTTCCTGCCATTGTAATTTGTCATGATATTGAATAAAACAAAAACAATTCTAAACATGAATAAAAAAACCCTTCGCCTATACAGGAAAAGAGTTTGTACACAAAAAAGAAAGCAATAAAAAATGCATCCTCATACGTACAACCAATTTTACTCGTGGTCTGAAACAACTGTTTCTGTACAGCATTCAGGCAGGTCTCCCGGCTTAAAGATCTTCGCATCGGCCATCTTCCCAGTTTCCCAGTGATATATATGCCTAAGCTCCCTGATTACGGTGACGAGTTCGTACAGGATTTGCACCTGTTTCCCTTTTCACCAGAGCCAATTAATAATTGCTCTGACACCTGACTACTCTGTATTCAATTCGACTTACTATATCATATTTCTGTTTTTTATTCAACTTATAAAATAAAATCACGATACAGCAAAAACCCCGATATAAAATCGGGGTTTTCACTGAATTCTTATGAGGGGGGGGAGATAGTGATTTGTGTCTCAACTATCTTGATACCTACTATACAAGTAAAATGTGTCCATTTTGTGATTAAACTATGAAAAAAAATGAAACTTTCTTAATGATTTCTTTCATTTATCTAACAAATTCCGAAATATTACCTTATCCGTGGGGTTTTGTTTTTCTCTGCCCCTGTTTGTGGCTCTGATTCCATTTCATCAAACGGTCACAACAACAACATCCTCAATAATCTGATCCATCTTATCCTGAGGGATCATACCGCTCTCGAGGGTTGTCGCATTTGCTGCCGATACACCCGCAGCAAATTTCATGATATCTTCATCCTCCAGTCCCTGGATCATGCCTAAGATCATGGCTGCAACCACACAGTCTCCACAGCCGACGGTATTGACCTTTTTGATATGCGGCGGAACCGCTTTGATCACTTTTGTCTTGGTGATCTGCAAAAGTCCCTTATCTCCCATGGATACAACGACCTTGCTTATACCGTTTTTTACATATTCATAGGCTGCCTGAATGATCTCAGCTTCTGTTGTCAGCTTTTTACCAACTGCATATTCCAATTCCCGGCGGTTTGGCTTGATACAATAGGGAACAGCCTCAATACCGCGCTTTAACGGCTCTCCGCTTGCATCCAGAAAAGCCTTGGATCCGCTTTCATTGCAGATTTTAATAAGCTTTGCATAAAAATCCTCCGAAAGTCCTTCTGTCAGACTGCCTGACAGAACAACATATTCACTGATCTTGACAAGCTCACGGAAGCGGTCCATAAAATCTTCCCTTTCAAAGGACAAAATCTTTGGTCCCGGCTCTAAAATCTCCGTTACGTATCCGTCATCTCCGATGATATTCATATTGGAACGGGTCAGACCGCGGATCGTGGTAAAGGAAGTATTGACCCCCATATCCCGCAGCTGCTCTTCTATAAATTCTCCTGTATATCCGCCGATAAAGCCGGTTGCCGTCACATGGGCATCAAACTGTCTCAAAACCTTTGTCACGTTGACAGCCTTGCCTCCCGGAATGCTGACCAAATCCCGCATTCGATTTACCTGTCCGATCATGACATTGGATGTATTGTATGTCTTATCGATTGCCGGATTGCAGCTTACTGTTAATATCATATGTAACCCTCTCTTCTTTATGATTTATCTGTCTGTATCATTTATTTTTATCAAGCACTTTATGAAAGCACAGTACGATCTTCTTTAAGTTTACATAAATCCAATCTCTTTGTCCAGTGGTAAAAATGGTTTTCCACTTTTTTCAGCTATTTTTAATACCACTCCAGATATCGTATCCGCATCTGCAAAGAACGCACACCCTGATACTCATTCCATTCCGGCGAATAGGCAATCCGCGCTTTTTTTTCAACGCTTTCCTGATATTCGCGCATAACCGAATCCCCATCGCCAAAATAGATGCCGGTCGCCACGCTGCCATCCTCGTTTCTGATCTGCATACGCACAACATTTCTATTGGCTCCCAGGACACGCAGGCGGCTTATATAGACCCTTTCTGCAAAAACCGGCCTCTCATTTCCGTTTCCATACGGCTCTAAAAGCATCAGCTGATCCATAAACGCATCCGTGACCCAGCCGATATGCAGATGCATATCCAATATAAGCTTTTCTTCCAGATCTTCCTCAGAAAGAGTGCAGACCTCATTGATACGGCTCCGGAATTCATCCACCCGGTCCGATGCAATGGACAAACCCGCTGCAAGCTTATGCCCACCGTATTTTAAAAAGATATCCTTGATCTTGGTCATCTCGTCATACATGTGATAGGCTTCGATACTGCGTCCGGACCCCTTGATACAACCCTCTCCGTCCGTCAACACAAAGGCCGGCCGGTAATATTTATTGCAAAGTCTTCCTGCTATGATCCCGGCAAGGGATTCATGGACACCCGGCAGATACACGACAAGCACACGGTTTTTCATAAGATCCATGTCCTCTACCTGTGCATAGGCTGCTTCTTCTCCGATACCGGTCAGATCCTGTCTCTCCTGATTCAGAGCCTTCAGCTCCGCAGCCAGCCTTTCGGCCTCATCTTTACTCTTTGCGTTTAAAAGATCAATAACCCGGTAAGCATCATCCAGACGCCCGGAAGCATTAAAGCAGGGACCAAGCACAAAGCCGATATGATAAGGCGATATCTTCTTTCCTTCCAGCTCACAAGCTGAAATCAGTGCAGAAAGTCCCAGATTGCGGCAGTTTTTAATCTTATCCAGCCCATATTTTACAATAATATGGTTTTCATCAATGAGATCCATCACATCCCCGACGGTTGCAAAGGCTGCAAAGGCAAAGCATTCCTCCAGCATGGCCTGTGTATCAGCCGCCACATTTTTGCCTGTCGCATTGGCATCTGACATGTGTTTTTTTGTCCCGGCAGCTTCTTTACACAGTGACTCGATCACCTTGTATGCCACAACACCCCCGCAGATACCGTCAAATGGATAGGTACAGTCTGCCTGCTTGGGATCTACGATCGCATCTGCCGGCGGCAGAATATAATGTCTATTTCCATCCACCTCTTCATAAGGAACTTCATGATGATCGGTTATGATCACATCCAGACCGCTCTCCTTGGCATGCCGGATCGGATCATATGCCGCAATTCCGTTATCACAGGTGATAATAAGCTCTACTCCGTCCGCGATCGCTTCTTCGATCAGATGATCATTCAGTCCGTATCCGTCCCGCACCCTGTGTGGGATACGGACGTCAATATCGCATTTTCCCTGTGCCGCATGATTTAATCCGGTCTGCAGAATATAAGCGGAACAGATCCCATCAATATCATAGTCTCCGATGATCCGTATTTTTTGGCCTTTCTCAATTCCGCTTTTTAGCATCGCTACGGCTTTATCCATATCCTTTAAAAGCATCGGACTGTGCAGATCATCCATCGTACCATGCAGAAACATTTCAATCTTTCCGGGACTGTCTATCCCTCTGTTGACCATTATTTTCGCAATAAACTGACTGATCCCGTACTGCTTTGCCATTCCTTCAAAATCCGCCCGCCCGGGATTTAACATCCATTTCATATGTATCCTCTTTCTTTTCATGAAAAAGGACATTATCCCATCTTAGAAATAATGCCCTTGCTATCTTTTACACACAAATTTAACTATACGATCAGATATGCAAAATATCCTGCATAGCATAAAAGCATCAGAATTCCGGCAGGACGTGCCAGTCTCTTTTTGGGTGCCACGCACAGCCATAATAAAATGCCTGCTCCGACCGCCACAACACTGTCTATCACAAAATTTTTCTGAAACGCAACCGGTGTCACAAGTGCTGTGGTGCCACATACAAACAGGATATTGAAAATATTGCTTCCGACAATATTTCCGATCGCGATATCCGCTTTTTTCTTTAATGCGGCTGTGATACTGGTCACAAGCTCCGGAAGAGAGGTACCAAAGGCGACAATCGTAAGACCGATAAAACGCTCTGACATTCCAAAATAAGAAGCAATGGCACTCGCTGAATCAACGACCACATCTGCACCCCATACGACCAATACGGCCCCTACAATACCCAAAAGAATCAGGACAATAACGGGTCTGCTCTTTTCCTCAGGTGTTTCTTCCTTGTTTTTTCTTGCCATAACAAGCAGGTATAAAAGATATACGATAAACAGCGCCCAGAAAATAACACCTTCAACAAAATCAATCTTCTCACCGGACATTCCGAACAGACCAAATATCACGGAAACCACCAGCATGAAAGGGATTTCATAACGGATTGTGGATTTCTGTACGGCAAGTGTCGAAATAACCGCTGTTAAACCAAGTATGACCAGAATATTCATGATATTGCTGCCAACAACATTTCCGACTGTGATATCCGCATTGCCTTTCACGGCTGATGTAATACTGACGGCTGCCTCCGGAGCACTCGTTCCCATTGCTACGATCGTAAGTCCGATCACAAGCTGTGGAATTCCGAATTTTTCCGCTATTCCGGCCACACCCTCAACAAACCAGTCGGCACCCTTTACAAGCATGACAAAACCGACAACCAAAAGTAAAACCTGTATTAGTAAACTCATTTTGTTTCCTCTTTTTCTAATATATCTTCTATTCTTTTTTATTATACTGTTTTTTATACATTTTCCAAGATATAAAAATACGGACACCTCAACATCATACTATCCCATTCTGTATATAAAGGCAGTAAGAGCCGGAAGTGCAAAACCTACGTAATAAGTACTTTACAACTTCCGGCTCTTATTTGCAATCATGATATCAAAAAACATGACTGTTATGATTATTTATTTCTGCTTTTTGCCCAAGTGCTTTCTCATGACAAACCAGAGTGCACCGGTAATACATACAGATGAGTATGCACCACAGACAATACCTACCATCAGAGGCAGTGCAAACTCACGGATACTGGTCACGCCGAGGATATATAAAACGGCTACCATGACAAAGGTCGTGAAGGAAGTATTGATACTTCTTGACAAAGTCTGTGTGATACTGATATTGACAATATCCTGAAGCTCTGTCTTTTTGGGCATTTCCTTTAAGTTTTCACGAATACGGTCAAAGATAACGATGGTCGCGTTGATGGAGTATCCGACGATAGTCAGCATACATGCAATAAAGGTGTTGCCGACGCTTGTTTTGCTGACTGCATAGAATGCAAGTACAACCAATACGTCGTGGATCAGGGCTGCAACAGCACTGGTCGCAAAACGGATATCCTTGAAACGGAACCAGATATATAACAGCATACATAAGGTTGCGATCACAACGGCTACAACGGCATCCGATTTCATCTCGGAACTGATCGTAGCGCTGATTGTCTCAGACTGTACATCATCACTGGATACATTGAAGTTGTCGGCAAGCATGGTCTCTACTGCTTCACGCTCTTCGACGGAAAGACTTCTGGTCTTGATAATAACCTCTGTGGAACCGCTTACCTTCTGTGTCTGGACAGCTCCGTCTCCGGTAATCTGTTCAAACAACGGAACAACCTCTGAATCAAGCTCTTCAATGCTCATATCATCATGGAAGGTAACGGTTGTGGAAGTACCGCCTACAAATTCCATGGAGTAATTTAATACATTGCCGGTGGTTGACTTGTTGATACCAAGTACCACAAATCCGGCGATGATAACTGCTCCGGAAATAGCAAAGAACAGATTTCTCTTGCTTAAGAAATTGATCGCCTTGTGCTCTTTTCCGATACCGTACCATTTTTCATCCTGTAAACCGATCGAGTATAAAAGATATAATAAAGCTCTTGTCACTACCATGGCTGTAAACATGGAAAGGATAATACCGATCATCAATGTCTGTGCAAAGCCTTTGACTGTACCGGATCCCTTTAATACCAGCACGATCGCAGCGATCAGGGTCGTGATGTTACCATCGAGAATTGCTGATGTTGCTTTATCAAAACCGATCTTGATGGATGACCGTACGGTCTTTCCGGTTGCCAGCTCTTCGCGGATACGTGCAAAGATGATAACGTTGGCATCTACAGCCATACCGATGGCTAAGATAACACCGGCAACACCGGGAAGAGTCAGGGTGATATTAAAGCCGTTTAATACAAGCAATGTCATGATAACATAGATGATCAGGGCAATCGCTGATGTAAAGCCGGGCACAAAATATACGACCGTCATAAAGATGCAGACAATGGCAAGACCGATCACACCGGCCTTTAAGCTTGTCTTGATCGCATCATTACCAAGCTGTGCACCCACGACATTGGATCTCATTTCTTTTAATTCCAGACTAAGTCCACCGATACGGATGGTGGATGCAAGTGTCTTGGCTTCGTCGATGCTTTCCATACCGGTGATCTGAGCTTGTCCTCCGGTAATAACGGAAACAACGTTTGGCACGGAAACCAGTTCGCCATCATAATAGATACCGATGGATTCACCCTTGTTGTATGCACGCTCTGTTGCCTTTGCAAAAGCGTCGGTTCCTTCTTTGGTAAAGGTCAGTTCAACCACATACTGTGACTGCTTTAATGCATCATTACTCTGTGTTGCACCTGCATCTGCGCTTGCAACCATAGTTCCGTCCAAAGGAATGGATCCCTCTGACATCAGCTCATCAATGGATTTGGTCAGGGAATAGATATATTTGCCTTTTTCCTCGTCATAACCGGATAAGGTGTAGTTGGCCTCTCCATTTTCATTGGTCTGATAGATAAAATACAGACTTCCGGGCTGTCCAAGCTCCTGCAAAATCGCATTGGCATCGGATACTCCCGGGATTTCAATATTGATACGATTGTCACCCTCCTGGTAAACCTGAGCCTCTGTAGAATAATTTTCCACACGTTTCTGAAGCTTGTAAATAGTATCAGACATATCTTCTGAGGAAGGCGTCTCATCTCCCACTACCTGATATGTAATACTGACACCGCCGGCAAGGTCAAGACCCTGTTTGATGTTGCTCATGGAACCGGTTTTAGTCGGTCCGATACCGAAAAAGGCTACATAGCCCATTCCGACTGCCACAATCAGAAACAGTACCAGCCATATGACCGCTGTTTTCTTTTTCATACTTCGTTCTCCTCTCCCGCAGCCATGGCTGCTTTGATCATTATTGCGCATTCTATACGCTTTCTCTGCAGCTCGCACCCAATATCATACGCATCATAAATGCTGTTTCCGAAATTGTATGCATTGGCAGCACAGCCACCGCTACAGTAAAATTTGGCAAAACAGTTTTTGCACTTCTCTTTGGCATAGACATTGCAGTCCTTGAATTCCTGCATAATGTCCGGTCTGACAATACCGTCATCGACATTGCCCATCAAAAACTCTTCCATACCGACAAACTGATGGCAGGGATAAAAATCTCCCCACGGCGTAACTGCCAGATATTCCGTACCGGAACCACAGCCGGACAGTCTCTTGTATACACAGGGACCGCCTTCCATGTCGATCATAAAATGGAAAAAATTAAAATCCTTTCCATTTTTCTTTCTCTCTATGATCATCCTGGCAAGCTTGTCATATTCTTCTTTGATAACCGGGATATCTTCCTCGGTGATCGCATAATCTTCTTTTTCGTCGGCTACCACAGGCTCAACGGAAATCTGCTTGAAGCCCAGATCTGCAAGATGCATGACATCCTTGGAAAAATCCAGATTGTTGTGGGTAAAAGTACCTCTTACATAATAATTCATCTGGTTGCGGCTCTCTGCCACCTTAATATATTTGGGAACCACCTCATCATAGCTTCCCTGTCCGCCGCGGTGCGGTCTCATCAGATCATGGATCTCTTTTCTGCCATCGATACTGAGGACGATATTGCCCATTTCCTGATTGACAAAATCAAGGATCTCATCATTGAGTAACACACCGTTGGTCGTCAGTGTAAAACGGAATTTTTTGTGATACGGCTCCTCTAAAGAACGTCCGTATCTGACCAGATCCTTGACGACCTGCCAGTTCATCAGCGGCTCCCCGCCAAAGAAATCGACCTCCAGATTAACTCTGTTTCCGGAATTCTGTACCAGAAAATCCAGGGCCTTTTTGCCAACCTCATAGCTCATGATCGCACGTCTGCCATGATATTCTCCCTCTTCGGCGAAACAATACTTACAGGCCAGGTTGCAATCATGTGCGATATGCAGACACAAAGCCTTGACAACCGTTTCGCGCTTTCCGAACTGCTCGATATAAGGCTCATACACATCATCCGTATATAAAAGCTCTGCACGGTACAATTCGATGATCTCATCGATTGCTTCCATCACATCTTCTGTAGGATAATGCCTGTCCTTATCTGACAGCACGTTAAAGGCAACCTCTGATATTTTTTCTTTATCAGACTTTGCCTTCACACATTCTTCAAGCTCGGGAATCAAATCATACACGACATCGTCAACGACATGTACGGCCCCACTGTTGACATCCAGCGCGATGTTAAAACCGTTGTTTTGATATACATGTACCACGTTTGTATTCTCCTAATATTTATTTTAAATTTGTCCTGATATCCTGACGAAAATTAAGCAGCGACCAAAATCGCTGCTTATGAAACATCGGATTATTTAACCTGTTCGCAACTCTGGTTGCCAACGGTACAAGATGTCTTGCAGGCTGACTGGCAAGATGTCTGACATTCGCCGCAACCGCCTTTTTTAACAGTCTTTTTCAGATCTCTTGTGCTTAATGTTTTGATATGCTTCATGAACATAGCCTCCTTATTCACTTAAACAGTTATAAACCGATAACTGTACTTCTTGGGTCATTATAGCATAGTTTTTCATGTATTGAAAGTTTTTTTTCAGCTTAACATTCCACCTAACATTCCTCCGCCGGCACACAAAATCCAGGTTGTGACTACCCCGCTTCCGATCACTGCATCCGATACTCCTCCGATCAGGGAAACCAGAACCAGGATCAGGAAATATACGCTTCCCAGAACCAGCCCCCACAAAAATTTCTTTACCTTATAATATTTACCTGCGATAAATCCGGCAGCAAATGTCACGCTGATGTAGATCACAATGACCGCAATATTGACAATGCTCTCGGAGATCCGGAATTTATACAGTATAAAAGCAAGAAGAAGTAAAAGGCATGCCGTGAGTACATACGACAATACCAATATCAGAAGTGCCGACAAAAATTTTTTATCCTGCGTATCACGTTTCAACATCCACTTTCTCAAAACAATCTCCTTTGGGGGCTTTTTACCATTTGATTACCGTTTGTTTATATAATCTTTACTTGACAAAACAACGGCAGATATAGTATCGTTCCTTATACATAAATACTATGATTCGAAATATGATTTATGTATAAAAATATTGATCAAACAAAGAAAAGAGGTTATTTTTCACTTGGACACATCAGACGCGATACAACTTATCATTCTTGTCGTTTTATTATTTCTTTCTGCCTTTTTCTCATCTGCAGAAACCGCTCTCACCAGTGTCAACCGCATAAAGATGAAAACACTTGCTGACGATGGCAATAAAAGAGCTCAGACTGTTTTGGATATTCTCGAAAATATGGGAAAAATGCTGAGCACGATTTTAATAGGTAATAATGTCGTCAACATCACGACCACAACGCTTGCGACCGCTCTAACCATCCGTGTCTTCGGCAATGCCTATATTGGCATTTTTACCGCCATCCTGACTGTTTTATTACTGCTCTTTGGTGAGATCGTTCCCAAGACCGCAGCCAGCATCAGTTATGAAAAAATGGCTTTATTTTATGCCCCCGTCATCCGCATTCTGATGACTATACTGACACCTGTCATTTTTGTTGTCGACAAGCTTTCCGTTGTCATCTTAAAAATCATCGGCATCGACAGTGATGCGGCAAAGAGTGTGATGACAGAAAGTGAATTAAAGACCTATGTGGAGGTCAGCCACGAGGACGGTGCCATTGAAACCGAAGAACGTGAAATGATATTTAACGTATTCGATCTGGGTGATTCGCTGGCAAAAGATATCATGATCCCCAGAATCGAAATGACCATGATTGATGTCAATGCTTCCTATAGCAAGCTTGCCGCTCTGTTCAAAAACACCCTGTTTTCCAGAATTCCGGTCTATGAGGGTGACAAAGACAACATCATCGGAAGTATCAATTTAAAAGACTTTTTTCTGGTAAATAAGAAAACCGATTTCAACATCCGCGACATCATGCGCGATATTTACTATACATACGAGACCAAAAAGACGGATGATCTGCTGGTGGAAATGCGTGAAAGCGCCAACAACATTGCCATCGTTTTAGATGAATACGGCTCTGCCGTCGGTCTGATCACGCTCGAAGACCTGTTGGAGGAAATCGTCGGTGAGATCCGTGATGAGTATGATACCGAAGAAGAAGAACTGATCAAGGAGATCGGTCCCAATACCTATGATATTGCAGGCTCCATGAAGCTTGATGATATCAATGATGCACTGGGCACGGAATTTGCTTCCGAAGATTATGACTCCATCGGCGGCATCATGATCGAATGCCTTGATCATATTCCAAAGAAAAATGAAATTGCCGTTTTGGAAGACGGCACACAGATTCAGGCTTCCAGCATCAATAAAAACCGGATCCTGCGGGTTGTTGTGACCTTGCCGACACCTTCCGATACCGATACCGCCAGCACCTCTTCTGCTCCTGCTCCCACAGAGGATACCGACAAACAAAAAGAAGATGAGACAGCTGCTGATGCATCAGCTTCCGTTTCCGGGCAGACTGAATAAACCTGCTTGTTTTGAAACTGATCTTTTCATCCGGTAAATAATGAGAAGCGGATCATTAACAATCATACATCATCCTGAAATATGACTTTTGTAATTTCATCACAAAAGCAATCATGAAATGATGCCACAGACACAAAACAATCATCATACGGCTGAAATTCTTTGATAAAGATTTCAGCCGTTTCTTTATCCTTGTCTACAAGACCGGCAATTCCCATTCCGGTAAGCTTTACCGCACATTCCTTTTTCGTCCACCATTTAGAAAAAGCAATATCCCGCTCTTTGTCCGTACACTCATCAAAATACTGTTTTTCCGGATCCGTGGCAAGCCTTGCTGCCACTCTTTCCTGATAGGTCCGTACCGCTTCTACATCCACACCGATCTCTTCCTTGTCATATGCACAGACAGCATAATCACCGGCATGTGATAGGTTGACATAAAATCCATCCAGATCCGGAAAATACAACTTTCCGCTTTTTGTATAAGCGATTCTGGTATCGGACGAGATTCGGCATGCCCTCATACATTGCCCCAACAGAAAAGATACCGCAAGGCTGCGCCGCCTGTCCGCCTCGTTTTTGCAAGCATGGGCGGACCTTCTGCGTTCCTGTGGTATCTGTTCATAAATTTCCTGTCCTGTATATTGTTGAAATAATTGTGATACTTTACATATATAGATCTTCATATACTGCTCTATTTGGTACGTAATCCCAGACGGTATACGGCATCCGATTTGTCTGCCATACGGTCATAGATCATATCGAGCCACTCACGGTTGAGATTTGTCGAATTTAATATGGTGTAACGGTCCGGTCTGGTGCTACCGGCTCTTTGCCATGCATCCGCAAAAATATCTTTGGTAATGCCATAAACCGCAGGATCCAGATCAATGCCGTATGCACGGCATACCTCGACAAGCTGTGTCTCATCTCTTCCCTGAAAAATACATGCGCCGACACTTCCGAGTGCCACTGCAAGGCCATGAGAGATCTTGATATCGGGATAAAACTCCTCGATCGCGTGGCAGAATAAATGCTCACTGCCGCTGCTTGGTCTGGAGGATCCGGCAATTTCCATGGCAAGACCTCCCATAACCAGAGATCTTGATAAAATACGGATAAAGGTCTTGCTGCTTAAGTCCTTGTCATCACAGTGATATACCGTATCATAGCTCATACGTGCAATCGCATAAGCAAAATCATCCAGAGGCTTTCCTTCCTTTTCAGCAGAAAGCTTCCAGTCAAATAATGCGGTATGCTTGCTGATGGTATCTCCAATACCGGACAGTGTCTGCCCTTTCGGAGCCTTCATGATCATATCTGTATCTACTAAAATAGCGGTCGGGATCGTGCTTCCGAGAGTCTTTCTGCTCTTTCCTTCCATTCCCAGTACAGAAAACGGGGAAGAAAGTGAGTCATTACTCAATGTCGTAGGCAGACAGATGTAGGTTGTTTTGCTGACAAATGCCGCGTATTTTGCCACATCCAATACTCTGCCTCCGCCAAAGCCGATCACAACCCTGACATTGGCCATGCTGATGTATTTGGCAAGGGCAACTGCCTGCTCATAATCACCGTTTACAACCTCATATACCTCTGCGCCACCAAAATCCCTTTGGATCTCGCCGACAATATCGGCATACAATTCCATCAGAAATTTTTCAGATACAATAATGGCCTTTTGCCCCTTGATCTGCGGAAGATATGCACAGACTGTCTCGTCAACATGTTCAAACACACCCTCTTCGACAACCAGACACAGGGGAAGCTGAAAATTGGAATAATGATTCATAGCTAATCCTTTCCTTTATTTTGCTCATCCTCCGGTCTGCTGCAGGATCCGATGATGATCTGATCTTACAGACCGGTATCTTATTTGTTATTCGCTATCTGCCTCTTTTTTAGGCTCTGTAATATTCAGTGCGATCTGCAGCTCATCCAACTGCTTCTGGTCTACAACATCCGGTGCATTGGTCAATAAACAGCTTGCATCCTTTACCTTAGGGAATGCGATAACCTCACGGATGCTTTCTGCTTTTACCAAAAGCATAACCAGACGGTCAAGACCATATGCCAGTCCTGCGTGCGGCGGAACACCGTATTTGAATGCATTTAATAAGAAACCAAAACGTTCCCATGCACTTTCCTTGGTAAAGCCGAGCACTTCAAACATCTTTTCCTGAATATCATTTTGATGGATACGGACAGAGCCGCCACCAAGCTCAACACCGTTTAATACAATATCGTAAGCCTTGGCTCTGACACGGCCGGGATCGGTGTCGATATACTGCCAGTCCTCTTCCATCGGCATGGTGAATGGATGATGCATTGCCATATAACGGTTTTCTTCATCACTCCACTCTAATAACGGGAACTCTACAACCCATAAGAAATTGAACTGGTTTTCATCGATCAGTCCGAGAGAATGACCGAGCTCCAAACGAAGGGCACCGAGTACATTCCATACGATTTTATTGCGATCGGCAGCAAACAGTAACAAGTCACCTTTTTCACCGCCCATGGCTTTTACAAGAGCATCCAGTTCTTCCTCTGTCATAAATTTTGCAAAAGAAGATTTGTAGCTGCCGTCTTCCTGTACAGACAGATATGCAAGTCCCTTTGCACCGTTTCCTTTTGCGGAATCAACCAGTGCATCGATCTTTTTACGGGGCATCGCTGCCTGACCCTTTACATTGATACCTCTGACAGAACCACCGGCTTCCAGTGCGGATGTAAATACACCAAAGCCACAGCCCTTTACAACGTCAGATACATCTACAAGCTCCATGCCAAAACGGGTATCCGGCTTGTCGGAGCCGTAACGGTCCATAGCATCCTGCCAGGTGATACGGGGTAACGGAAGCTGTACCTTTAAGCCGATCGCTTTTTCACATACATCGGCGATCAGTCTTTCATTGACATCCATGACATCCTCTGCATCGACAAAGGACAATTCCATATCGATCTGGGTAAATTCAGGCTGTCTGTCAGCACGAAGATCCTCATCACGGAAGCATTTTGCAATCTGGATATAACGGTCATAGCCGGAGCACATCAGAAGCTGTTTGAAAAGCTGGGGTGACTGCGGCAGTGCATAAAAGCATCCGGGATGCACACGGCTCGGTACGAGATAATCTCTGGCACCTTCCGGTGTGGATTTATTTAAGATCGGAGTCTCGATCTCAAGAAAGCCCTCTTTGCTCATAAAATCACGGACTTCCGCACAGATCTTACTTCTCAAGATCAGATTTCTCTGGATATCCGGACGGCGTAAGTCCAGATATCTGTATTTTAAACGAATCTCTTCCTTGGTCTTGCTGTTTTCTTCAACCGGAAACGGAGGTGTCTCGGATTCGGAAAGGATACGAACATCCTTTGCTACGACCTCAATATCACCGGTCGGGATATTGGCATTGACAGCGCCTTCTCTTTTGCAGACCTCACCGACAACGGCAATAACATATTCACTGCGCATTTTCTCTGCCTTGGCAAAGCCCTCGGCACCACATTTATCTTCTTCAAAAATGATCTGTAAAATTCCACTGCGGTCTCTTAAATCGACGAAAATGATACCGCCCTTATTTCTCTGTTTTGCTACCCATCCCATAACGGTAACCGTTTCGCCGATATTGGCATTGCTTACCTCGGTACAACGATGAGTACGTTTTAATCCCTGCATTGATTCTGCCATTTTTCATGCCTCCTGATGTATTTTATGAATATCTGTAAAATCATATTTTGTATAAGATGATCTCTCTTACATCTTAAGAGGATTCCTGTAAAAATCCTCAAACTCTTCATAGCCCTCTTCCATCAGCTGCTGCTTCTGGAACTTTTTGTTTTTGTTCATGCGCACAACAAGCACCTGTCTGCCATTGGCTCTTTCCTGCTGGGCTTTTGCGATAACCCTGCAAAGATCCTCTGTCGCAATTCCTTTTTCTACAAGGTAGGCAACTTTTTGCGCCTGATCGGGAATTTGGAAATTTTCATCCATCAGGATCGTAATGATACGTTCAAATCCGATGGAAAATCCACAGGCGGGTGTATCCTGTCCGGTAAAACGTCCGACCATCCTGTCGTAACGCCCGCCACCGGCTACGGAGCTTCCGAACTGCGGCATCTCAATTTCGAAGATCGTACCGGTATAATAAGACATACCGCGTACCAGCGTAGGGTCGAAAACAATCTCAAAATCAGTATCTACGGTTGATGATACGCTTTCTTTGATCTCGGATAAGCTCTTGATCACATCCGGATCCAGGCAATCAGCCAAAGTCTCTCCCAGATATGCAATACCGTCCGCAGCAGTTTCGATCCCATCAAATAAAGCCATGTACTTTTCTACTTTATCTGTGTCAAACCCGTCGGCGATCAGATCCTCCTTCACGCCGTCTTTGCCGATCTTGTCCATCTTGTCAAGAATGATATATACATTGTCCAGCTCATCCTCTGCAAAGCCTGCATAAACAGCCATTGCCTTTAAGATACGTCTTTCGTTGATGCGCACCTTGAAGCCGGAAAATCCGAGCTTCCCGAGTGTCGTGGTCGTAGCCAGGATCAGCTCGATCTCAGCCAGATTGCTGGGCTCTCCCAAAATATCAATATCGCATTGTACAAACTGTCTGAAACGTCCCTTCTGCGGTCTGTCGGCACGCCACACACTTCCCATCTGCAGTGCCTTGAAGGGCTTTGGCAGAACCGCCGCATTGTTGGCATAATATCTTGCAAGCGGGAGGGTCAGATCATAACGCAGACCTCCGTCCACCAAATCAGCCTCACTCTGTGCTGTAGAAAGGTTTAATTTGTCTCCGCGCTTTAAAATCTTAAAAATAAGCTTTTCATTTTCTCCGCCCTGTTTGCTGGAAAGATTCTCAATGGATTCCACGCAGGGTGTTTCAATTGGTGTAAAACCAAATTTACGATAATTTTCTTTGATCACCGACATCACATAATCACGTATCTGCATCTCTGCCGGCAGTACATCTTTCATACCGGTAACCGGTTTTTTATTTAAAGCCATAGTCTGTCCTCTTTCTGTTTTTTACCAACGATTATTTTACAACTTTTTATCAGATACCACAAGTACCGACCTGTGCAACCTTCAATAAATCTCTGCGGGAACTGATTCCCAGCTTCCCGAATATATTTTTCATGGAGCTTTTTACCGTATTTTCACTGATAAACAGCTGCGCTGCGATCTGCTTGTTGCTCAGTCCGTCCATCGCAAGGATCGCAATATCGTTTTCCCTCTCTGTCAAGGTTGGAAAAACACCTGCAAAGCCCTTCTGGCAAAGGTTTTTGTTGATAGTGGACATCATCCTGCAGACATTGATCACTTCTTTAAAACGTTCATCCTCATCCGCAAGCTCCTGCAGGGGCTGCATCATCCATTTCCCATAGCGTGCATACAGCATTACCGGCCAGAAGCCCACATGCTCTGCACACTGCCTGATATAAGTCCCGGCCTCCTTTATTTTACCAAGAGACGCTGCTGCCGATGCAAATATCAGATAAAACGCTCCTTTGGTAAATTCGGATTGATACTTGTTTAAGGATGATAAAAACAGGTCTTTATAAGAAAGCACCTGCCTGTATTTTTCACGGTGCAGCGCCATCGCAGCCCTCAGCATATAAGAATACGCTTCTGTCTGCGGCATGATTTCAGACGGAGTATGCTCAAAATCCCCAATCCATTCTCCCAGATATTCCGGATAGTTGACGTTGACAAAGAAAAAAGCTTCACACATATCCACAGTGTATGCAAGCGGTGAATTGTCGCTTCCTCTTTTTAGGACAACACTGATCATTTCTGCCAGATAATTTTTGATGGCGTCAAGATCTCCTCTCATATAGGAGATCTGTGCAAGAAGATAATATACACTGATCTCATAACAGGCAAGACCATGTACACGGATCAGCCTGAGCGCTTCATGGCACAATATCTCCGCCTGATCAAAATCCGCCCTGTAATATGTGATCTCCGCCCTTGCAAGCTGTAATATGCCATCCAGCGAGTGAATCTTCTGCTCATGTAATACATCCAGCTGCAGTGCCAGCTTGTCCAGCATCTCTTCGGGCTCACTTCCTCTGTAAAGCATATGCAGTACGGAAGGATTGCCGAAATTGCGTGGTACATAACGGTCAATGCCGGGCACTTCCTTTTCGGAATACTCAAAGGCTTTTTTGAGATAATAAAGCATCTGGTCCATATCGTTGTATGCATTCTGGGACAGGAAGAAATAATATGACTTCCACAGATAATCCTTATCCTCTTTTGCCAGCCGGATCTGGGGAACAATCTGTTCAAACAGCTTTCTGCAGCGTTCCAGACGCTCACGCTCTCCATAATTGAAAAAGCGCCACATAAACAGAATGAGGCTCAGCGGATAGTCCTCAAACAGCGATTCCGGACATTGGTCAAAGCACCGAATAAACAGCTCCCGGTCCTCATTTTGTGCCCCGACGGTTTTAAAAAGCTCAATCGTTCGCAGCACACCCTCGTAGTTGCCGGCCATTTCATACCACGTCATGGCCTTACTGTAATCATGCTCCATAATATAGTATTCCGCCATACGCTCATAACGGACACATTTTTCCACCATGCTGAGCTTTTGGAACTGATTCCTTATACAATTCATAAATATCGTATGGATATGATACAGTTCCGTTTCCCGGTCATATCTGACAAAAGCGTGATTCTCCAAAAGCTCTGTCAGATATGGCAGACTGTCCTCCCCGCCATTGAAGAAATCTGCCTGCTCCTTGGTAAAGTCCTGAATCCCGATCAGAAAGGACAGAAAGTACCTTGTATTTTGGGAACAGGATTCATAAATAACCCGGTTGACCAAATGCTCCATATCCGCACTCGTATCGCTCTTTCCGGTCCTGAGATAATTCAAAACGGAAATATAGATCATCGAAATCCAGCCCTCGGATTTATCATATATGGCTTCCAGATCTGCTTTGTTTTCTGTCTGGTCCGGTTCAATACCGAACATTTTAAGATAATCGGCAAAATCCTCTTTTCCAAGGCGAAGATCCTCTGATGTGATCCGGTTGATCTTTCCGGTTGCAAAGTCAATCGCTTCTGTGTCCGTGATCTGCTTTTGTGATATGACGATCAGATGAAACCTGTTGGTAAACTCTCTGGTGATATACTGGAAAAAATCACCGATCTGCTGTGTCTGGATCAGCTGATAGTCATCAAAAACAATCGTCACCGGTCCTTTGTCCAGCACCTCTCCAAAACGCTTCACAAAATTGTTTCTCTGTATTCCCTCTGAAGGAAACGGCCACTTCTCAAACTGACCCGCAACAGCCGGATCCGGAAACAGCATACGGCAGAAATGTCCCCATACATAAAAAGGATTTTTATCATAGATATTGACCCATATGACAGGCTGATCGACACTTTCACAAAAGCTCCTGACCGCCACGGTCTTTCCATAGCCTGTGGGCGCGACCACAAGTGTCGCAGTCTTGTGCGCACAGTCATCCAGTGCATGCCGCAGTCTGTTTGAAATAAATATCCGGTTTTCTTTTTCCCCCTGAGACAGCTTGTCCTTTTTCCTTTCCATAAATCACACGTTCTCTTTCATTATCAAAATGTACATTCACATCATCAAAAATGATTTTTTACGAGTATATTATACTCCGAGTATAGCAGAGATTGTCTGTAATTGCAAAAAAAGACATCTGTTACCACGGCATATTCTGCCAATCGGTAAAACAGATGTCTCTATATTTAAAATTCCACTTCTATCGTGGTTCCCACACCGGGAGCACTGTCCAACAGGATCCTTGCTCCGTGCAGCTCCACAATATGCTTGACAATGGCAAGTCCGAGCCCGGTACCGCCGGTTGCCTTGGAACGGCTCTTATCAACACGGTAAAAACGTTCAAATACCCGCTGCTGGTCGGATGCCGGAATACCAATTCCATTATCTTTTACAACTAAAACCGGATGGTCCCTTTTTAATACGCGCACGGTGACCCTGCCTCCCGGATTATTGTAACGTATGCCGTTGATCACAAGGTTTTCCGTCAGCTCCCTGATCATATCCTTGTTACCTCGGATCATACAAGTCTCCCCCTTGAAATCGAGGGTGATATTTTTACTCTTCGCACTGACAGAAAGCCCCTCCATCAGCTCCCGTACAGTCTCACACAAGTCCATTTCTTCAAAGGAAGGTTCCTTTTCACTCCGGTCCAACTCCGAAAGCCGGATGATATCATTAATCAGGGCTAACAGCCTGTTGGAATTTTTGATAATTTCCTGATAAAAGCGGGGCTTCTGGTCATCTGCAACCATACCGCCCAATAGCAGTTCCGCATAACCGGAAATGGCTGTAAGCGGTGTCTTAAGCTCATGGGAAACATTGGCTGTGAAGTCCTGTCTTGCTTTTGCAGCCGATAAAATATCCATATGCTGTTTGCGTATCATGCCGACAAAAGGCTCTAATTCCTTGTATGGCACATCACTGGCAGCATCCTCTATATTTTCTCCCAGATTTTCAATCGGCTCGATCAGCTGTCTGGTCAGAAGTCTGGACAGTCCGACACAGAGTCCGATGATTCCGAATATGAGAATCAGAGTAAGCGGAGCAGCTGATGCAAAAACAAACCAGATACTCTCTGCCTTGGTCGCTACACGCAAAACAGAACCATTATCCAGAAGTATGGCATAATAAAATGTGTTCTGGTTCATGGTGTCGGATTTTCTGACCGATTCACCCTCTCCTTTTTGAAATGCCTCCTGTATCTCCGGCCGGTTCATATGATTTTCCAGCTTCAGGGCATCCAGATCGTTGTCGTACAGCACCTTTCCGTCTGATGCGATCCATGTCACACGCAGTTCATCCAGATTGGTTGACAGATCGATTTCTGCCACGTTCACCTCCGGATTTTCTGCCTCAAATAGCTGCGTATCCTTTAGTAATTTGGCACTGACCGACAGATCGCGCTTTACCTGCTCGGTAAACAATCCGTAATACACACAGGTAACACCCATTACCGTAATTAAAATAGCCAATAATGCAATTCCGACTAATTGTTTGTTGATCTTTTGTTTCATTCTAATACATATCCTACGTTTCTGACTGTTCTGATACGTGTGCCATAAGAAAGAAGCTTCTGCCGCAAGGTCTTGATATGCATATCAAGGGTACGGGATTCTCCCTCATAACTGATTCCCCAGATATAATCCATGATCGTATCTCTGGACATGACCATTCCTTTGTTGATCAGCAGAAACTGTAACAGTTCATATTCTTTGTATGTCAGCTCGATCAACTGTCCATCAATACGGACCTCTCTTTTTTCATTGTTTAAAACAAGTCCGTCCAATGATAAGGTCTTGACCTCTGCAGGCTCAGTCCGGCGAAGCAGCGCCTTTACTCTTGTAATAAGCTCCATAACGGAAAACGGTTTTTTGATATAATCATCCGCTCCGTCTTCCAGTCCCCGGATCAGGTCAAGCTCGGTTGTCTTGGCCGTGACCATCATCACAGGCACACGCTTGACATCGGGATCTTTACGGATCTTTCGTACAATATCATATCCGCTTTCATCCGGAAGCATAACATCCAATAAGACCATGTCGGGCGAAACATCCTCCAGCTTTTTATAAAAACTTTTGGCATCCGGAAATCCGATGACCTTGTGTCCTGCATTCATCAATGCAAATTCCTCGATTTCCCTGATACTCTCGTCATCTTCGACTACATAAATCAACGCCATATCATCCACCTCTTTACTTACGCTTTTATTTTATCATCATCTTTCTTAAAGCGATACCTTTTTATTGCCGTATGATACTCATCCCAAAATTCTTCCTGTTCATCCCGGGACATATCCTTTATATACTCGTGCGTGTTGAATTCATCCTCGCGGACTGTGATCATGCAGGCCGCGATATTGGAACAATGATCGGATACACGCTCTAAACAGTTTAAGATATCCTCAAGTATAAATCCCATCTCAATGGTACATTTGCCCTTCTGCAGTCTCTTGATATGATGCTCCTTGATTCTCTTTGTAAGACTGTCAACCGCACGTTCCAGAGGTTCTACATGCAGAGCCTGTTTTAAATCCTGATCACAGAAGCTCTCGGTTGTCATATTGCAGACATCACGGATGGCTTCACTCAACACCTCTATTTCATCCTTTGCATTTTTAGAAAAGGCCAGTCCTTTTTCATGAATTTCATCAGCAGACTTTACAATACTGCGCGCATGATCCGAAATTCTTTCAAAATCACTGATACTGTGCAAAATAATTGACAATGTCTGACTGTCGGCCTTTGAAATATTTTTTCCGGACAGCTTTACCAGATAGGTACCGAGCGCATCCTCATAGCGGTCAACCGTATCTTCCAGATATTTTACCCGGTCGATTTTTTCCTCATCATAGACAAGCAGGGTCTCAAGCGCGATCTGCATTGACTCGTTGGTAATCTGTGCCATATGACGCGCCTTTCCGCGGCAGAGCTCCATGGCAAAAGCAGGTCTTTCCAGAAAACGCTCGTCCAGATTGATTTCTTCCATCCCATTGTCGTCTCCCGCTTTTTTCTCCGTCTTTTTATCACGGATCGTAAGCTCAGACAGACGGACAAGCTGGTTGGAAAACGGAAACAGTACGATGGTTGCACCGATATTGAAAAGTGAATGGATCAGTGCAATGCCTGCAACATCCGCTGCTTTATCCAGGAATGTAAACGGGACAAATATATTGATCGTATAAAAAACAACCATAAACAGGCAGGTTCCGATCAGATTAAAATATAAATGGATCATGGCCGCACGCTTTGCATTTCTGTTGGCTCCGACTGCTGAGATAATACTGGTAATGCAGGTTCCTATATTCTGTCCCATAATGATCGGCAGTGCCACACTGTACGGTACGGCACCGGAAAGACAAAGTGCCTGTAAAATACCAACAGAGGCGGATGAGCTCTGGATGATGGCAGTCAGAATCGCACCGATCGCCATACCGATAAACGGATTGGAGAAGGCTGTCATCATACCGGTAAATGTAGCATTATCAGCAAGACCCGATACCGAACCGCTCATGGTTTCCATACCAAACATCAAAATTGCAAATCCCAGTAAAATATTACCGGCATCCTTCTTTTTGGATTCATCCTTGCTTGTCATGGTCATGATAATACCGACTGCTGCCAGTATCGGCGAAAATGAGGACGGCTTAAGCATTTGTAAAATCAGGCCGGTTCCACTGATACCGGATAAGGATAAGATCCATGATGTGATCGTCGTACCGATGTTGGCACCCATGATAACACCAACCGCTCTGGATAAGCTCATCATACCGGAATTGACAAATCCGACAACCATAACGGTCGTTGCTGAGGATGACTGTATAACAGCCGTTACGGCGGCACCGAGTAAAACTGCCATAATCCTTTTGGAAGTCAGTTTTTCCAAAATCGTTTCCAGTTTTCCTCCGGCCATCTTTGACAGGCTGTTTCCCATCACATTCATTCCATACAGAAACAGCGAAAGACCACCCAGCATTGTTAAAAAATTAAAGATTGTCATAGCTTTTTCCCTTTATATTCCTTTTTATTTTTTGACAAATTCTTTTGTTACTTTTTAAATGATAACTATAGAAAGTAAAATGCAGGGTGTGTTTATGTAAAATATGTGTAAAATTTTGCAAGCTGATGTTTTAAAGATCAAAAAATTCCACAAATCCTTCTGTCCGGCAGAAGCTTGTGGAATTTTCAATTCTTTATAACACTTTATTTCCGTTTACAAGTAAGCGGAAGCTTACTCCAAGGATTTCGGAAGCCTTCTGGCACATCATCATACGGCCCAGGAAAATATTGAGATAATCGTACATGGTGCAGATCTTTTCATCTATTTCCAGTGACAGCGTAATGACCTTTTTATCCGGATTGACATTAAGTTCAGACTGTGTGACCGCATAATTGACACGGTCATGCACATCAAAACAGGCCTTGGGCTTTTTTCGTACGCGGTCTCTCCTGACATCAGTTTTATCAGCAATAATAAGTGCAGCAGAAACATCATCCACTGCGCCGCCTGTCGATTCGTCATGGTGGCTGATCGCGGATACAACCGTCAGACGGTCTTCCAAAGAAAGATCCGTTTCCTTTAAGATATCATTTGCTAACAGAGAGCCGTATTCTGCATGATGGGTCCGGTTAATGGCATTTCCGATGTCATGCATATAGCCGGCAATTTTAGCAAGCTCAGTCCGGTTCTTTTTATAACCAAGCTTTTTTAGGATCTCTGCGGCACGCTCTGCCACCAGCTTTGCATGCTCCACGGAATGATCCGTATATCCTAAGATCCCGAGATTGTCATTGCCCTTCTTTATCAGACTATGTATTTCTTCATTGTCATTCAGTTCGCTGTATTTCATTCTTCCTCCGTTGTTTTCAGGGAATAAATGACCCATTCCGCAATATTGGTGGCATGGTCCCCGATACGTTCAAAATACTTGGCAACCATTAGCATATCCAATGCCTCCTCACCATCTCCGCGGTCCTTCTGGATCAGATCGATGATATCTGTTTTGACATCATCAAACAGTCCATCCACGACATCATCACGAGCGATGACCTCTTTCGCTTTTTCACGGTCCTTTTGTACATATGCTTCAATACTCTGATTGAGCATGATAACGGTTTCTGCTGCCATCTTCTGGATATGGTCAAATTTTTTAACCGGGCTCTTTCCATCCATTAAAATTGTCATTTCCGAAATATCTGCCGCATGGTCTCCGATACGCTCCATATCTGTGACCATTTTCATAGCTGCCGTGATCGTTCTCAGGTCTCTTGCAACCGGTTGCTGCTGGATCAGAAGTGTAAAACAGATATTTTCAATCTTCTTTTGCTCATGATCCACATCCGAATCACTCTCCATGATTTTTTTTGCCAACTCCTCATTTTGTGTTGTCAAAGCCTCAATAGCCTGGGAAATGGACCGGACGATCATTCTTCCCATCTCGATCATTTCATCATTTAATTCACGCAGCTGTTCATCAAATTTACTTCTCATACCTCAAATCCTCCATCAAACATCAACCAAATCTGCCTGTGATATATTCTTCTGTCCGTTTATCCTGCGGATAAGAGAAAATCGTCTTTGTTTTTCCGTACTCAACCATCTCTCCCACAAGGAAAAATGCTGTATAATCCGAAACACGGACTGCCTGCTGCATATTATGCGTGACAACAACAACCGTATATTTCTTTTTCAGCTGCTCCATCAGCTCCTCGATCTTTGCGGTTGAGATCGGATCCAGCGCAGATGTAGGCTCATCCATCAGAATAACTTCCGGTTCTACAGCCAGCGCTCTTGCAATACAGATACGCTGCTGCTGTCCGCCGGAAAGACCCAGCGCCGATTTTTTCAAACGATCCTTGACCTCGTCCCAGATGGCGGCACCACGCAGACTGTTTTCCACAATCTCATCAAGCTCATGATGATTTTTGATACCATGTACACGCGGTCCGTAGGCTATGTTGTCATAAATACTCATCGGAAACGGATTGGGCTGCTGGAATACCATGCCGACACGTTTACGAAGCAGTGTGGTATCCATGCTTTTATCATAAATATCCATTCCATCAAGCTCTACGGTTCCCTTAATGGAAACATTGTCGATGAGATCGTTCATCCTGTTAAGCGTTTTTAAAAAGGTCGATTTACCGCAACCGGAAGGACCGATAAAAGCAGTAATCGCATTTTCCATAATATCCATATTTACGTCTTTAAGTGCATGGTTTTCTCCATAATATAAGTTCAGATCCCGTACACATATTTTTATTTTATCCATCTATATCAGTCCTTTCTGTTTACATCAAAACGTGCGGTCAAAAGCTTGGTGCCCAGATTGATCAAAAGTACAATGATCAAAAGTACAACAGCGATACCGAACGCAGTGGAAAAATCACCTTCACTGGTTGCTGACAAGTACATCTGTATGGTCAGAGTACCACCTGACTGCAGGGGCTTTTGCAAAAGACCGGAAAGTCCCTTTGGTAAAAGCTTGGCACTTCCTGCCGTAAAAAGCAAAGCTGCCGACTCACCGACAATTCGTCCGATTGCCAGAATAACACCGGTAATGATGCCGGGCATGGCAGAGGGTATCAGAATCGTACGGATCATATGCCATTTACCGGAACCCAGGCCTATAGCTCCGTTGCGGTAGCTGTCCGGCACTGTCTTTAATGCCTCCTGGGTATTTCTGGTGATCAACGGTAAGACCATCAGGATCAGGGTCAGCGATCCGGTTAGCAGTGAGTAACCAAGTCCCAGCTTTTCTCCAAAAAACATCATACCAAACAGACCAAACAAAATAGACGGAATGCCGGATAAGGTTTCGGTTGCATATTCGATCAGGGTAACCAGTTTTCCCGGCTTGGCATATTCATTTAAGTAAATAGCTGATCCAATGCCGATCGGCGCCGCAATGATCATGGTTATGAGAATAATGATCAGGGTATTTACAATATTGCCCGCAATACCGACCGTACCCTTCAGCACACTTGTAACCGATGTTAAAAATGACCAGTTGACGGTGCGGATACCCTTCACGAATACATAACAGATAATTCCGACCAACAGGCATACGGAAAAGGCGGAGCAAAGATAAATCAGAAGCTTTGCAATAAAATCTTTAATCTGTCTGCTTTTTGTCATGCTTCTCCCACTCCCTTCCTGCGCGCTTTCAAAAGAATGAAATTAACGATCATAATAAAGATATATAATACGAGACCAACGGAAAATAAAACCTGTCTGTGCAAGCCTTGTGCATATCCCATTTCACTAACGATCTGCGTTGTGAGGGTCCGCACAGAATTAAACGGCAGCGGGATATTGACAGCGCCCCCGGCAACCATATTGATCGCCATGGCCTCACCAAGCGCCCTTCCGATACCCAAAACCACACCTGTCAGAATACCTGACTTGGCAGCAGGAATAACAACCTTAAAAATAGTCTGCATTTTGGTTGCTCCCAATCCAAGTGATGCCGAGCGCAAAATCTGCGGAACAGCCTGCAAGGATGAGGTGCTGATACTGATCACAGTCGGAAGGATCATAATAGCCAGCACTATGATGGCAGACAACATATTGGCACCGCCTGTAAACTGATGTGCCGGATTGTCTTTATATAGAGCTTTTTCCATCTGATACATCAACGGATTCAGTACCATCATACCGATCAGTCCATAGATAACCGAAGGAATGGCTGCCAGAAGCTCAACTGCTCCACGGACAATTCCTCCAATTCTCTTTTCTGCCATCTCCGATAAGAACACGGCTGTAAGCAGGCCGATCGGTACACCGACCAGTACAGCTGCAGCTGTTCCGACAATAGATGAAAGAATAATATACAAAATTCCATAAGATGGATTTTCAGCCGTAGGTGCCCATTTCGTCCCAAACAATAAGTCGAGAACTCCGACCCTGTGAAAAGTCGGAGTTCCTTTTATAAACATGTAGATCGTTATGGAACACACGGCAAATATTGCAAGTACAGCACAGAGTGTAAAGATACACTTAGCTGTTATTTCAATGATTGCCTTTTTTTTCATAGATTACTCCTATTCCGGAATGATAAGTCCAACCTGTTTGATAACATTTTTACCATCTTCTGATGCAATGTAATCAAACCATGTTTTTACCAGATCGTTCTGTTCTGAAATTTCGCCCTTGGTAGCCATTACAAAAGGTCTTGAAAGCAGATAGTTGCCGGCAAGGATCTGTTCCTCTGTAGGCTCTGTTCCATCAATGGATACAGCGGTTACGGTATCATCAACAACATCCAGTGATACATAACCGATTGCTCCGGGTGTAGAAGCTACTTTTGCAAGTACGGCACCTGTTGAGTCAAGCTCCTGAGCATATGCACAGCTGTCTGCGATGTCCAACAGTTCTTCAAATGCATCTCTTGTACCGGATCCTGCCTCACGGCCGATAACAACGATTGCTTCATCCTTTCCGCCAAGCTCACTCCAGTTTTTGACCTCACCCTTGTAAATTTTTGCAAGATCTTCAGCTGAGACATTTGTTACTCCGTTATCCTTGTCTTCAATAACTGCAATACCATCGATTGCAACAATATTTTCAACAGAACCTGCTGCCTTTTCTTCGTCTTTTAAGCTTCTGGAAGCATCACCGATGTCAACACTTCCGCTTGCCAGTGATTCCAGACCGGCACCGGATCCTGTATATTCTACGGTTACTGTAATTCCGGGGTACTTTTCCATAAAGCTCTCTGACATTGCCTCACAAAGCTTTTCCATAGATGTGGAACCTGCCAGGGAAATGGTTCCGCTTAAATCAGCTGCTGTATCTTCTTCTGCCGTTGTATCTGTTGCGGAAGCATCTGCTGCCTCTGTCTGTGTAGTGTCAGCTGTCGTATCAGTAGCTGTACCGTTACTTCCGCATCCGGTTAATGCAGCTGTCATTAAAGCTGCAGTACAAATTGCTGCGATTAATTTTTTCTTCATAATAGATTTCCTCTTTTCCTTTTCTGTTTTGATATTGGTTTCCATTTCTTCTCTCGGTTTCGTTTCCTGTCCTGATCCTGATTTCAATTTGGATTGCAATCCTGATCCGGTTTTTTGTTTCAACTCGTTTTCCGGAAACTTAACTTTAGCGCTTCGGTTTACTTTTTTATCATATTGCAGCCTTGTAAAATCCACTACCGTACACAAGTAAAGGTCTTGTAAAAAATGCATAAAAAAAGCTGTGCAAATGAACATTCATTTTCGCAGCTTTTGTTTTATATCTGTGACTTTATCTACTTATACTTATAAGCTTTCTTCTTTACAGCAGCCGATTTTTCTCTGTGGTTTCTATGATGATTTGACAAATCCTTATTGATTGTCATAAGCCACAACCGTATCGCCTTCCATGATCTCCGTCTTTCCGTCCGGGATCAGGTTCTGCTCCTTTCGTATAATAAGGGCAATCAGCATATCTGACGGCAGATTCAGCTCTTCTATCCGTTTCCCGCACCAGGAATGCTTTTTATCGATCTCAATTTCCTGCAATTTCTCCTGATCTTTTGGCTCATAAGCCGGAACACTCAAAATCAGGGTATCCTCCGCAAGAATTGTCGTATCTCCCTTCGGGATCATGGTCTCCTTTCCACGCTTCAACATAAGAGCCAGAGAACCGGTCGGCATGCTGACATCCTTGATCTTACGATTTTCCCAGTTATGTCCCTTTGGAATATACATTCGCATAAGCGTAATAGCCGATTCTTCACAATAGTCGTTGAATGTTTTCCGTACATCAATGCTGTCATCCGTCATTTCGAGCCTTTTAGCTGCCCATGGCAGTAACGTACCCTGAATGGCAACCGAAAACAGGGAAACCATAAACACAATATGGTACAGATCATAGGATACATTTACATTGTTGGCAATCACCATGATCGAAAACACAATGGATGCCGCTCCGCGAAGCCCCGCAAAGGAAACCAGCGCACACTGCCTGATACTGCATCTGAACGGCAATAAGATCAAAAACACGGCAACCGGTCTTGCAACAAAGGTCAAAAAGATCATAATAGCCAGAGCCGGCCACAAAACCTGCGAAAAACGATGGGGAAACGCAAGCAGGCCGAGCAGAAAGAAGATAAATATCTGTGCAAGCCCGGTCAGACCGTCAAAAAACGATACCATGACAACCTTATTGCGGATCTTGCTGTTTCCGACCAAAATGCCCATCAGATACACACTTAAAAAAGCATTGCCCCCAATAATCTGTGTGACTCCAAAGCAGCAAAGCACTGCACCGATCATAAAAATGGTATCAAGTCCGTCGGCTACCAGCTTTGTATTTTTTAATATGTATATCACCATCAGTGCAATGACCAGACCTATCGCTACACCAAAAGCAATCTGTTTTGTCATCATGATTCCAATGTTGACATTGGCAGCTGCCATCTGCGTTCCCGCGTCCATCTGATCAGCCTGAAGCATGGTAATTCCGACCAGCGTCATCATATAAGAAACAGGATCATTACTTCCGCTTTCCATTTCCAGCAGTGGCGCCGTTCCATCCTTCAGATTCAGCTTTTTCCTTCTTAAAATTGCAAACACGCTGGCCGCATCCGTAGAAGATAACACAGCGCCGACCAAAAAACTTTCCTGCCATGTATAGCCCAACACCACAACACACAGAACGGCTGTGATGATGGCTGTCAAAAATACGCCAACCGTCGATAAAAGCACTGCTTTGTGGGCAATCGGTTTTGCCGTCTTCCATTTTGTATTAAATCCACCGTAAAACATAATAAAACAGAGGGATATTGTACAAAATTTTTCTGCCAGGTCATAATTTTCAAATGGAATTTTAAAAAAACCATCACTGCCAAACATCATTCCTATCATCATAAAAAGAAGCAGCGCCGGCATACCGAATTTACCCGAAAATTTTTCTGCCATTATACATAAAATAATTACCGTTGCCACTAAAATGATAGCAATTTCCATTCTGTACATTCTCCCTTGTTTTTCTTTTATTACATCATATCCACGAATTGCTCCGTTGCAAAGCAACTCCCGCAATTCTCAAACATGAGAAATCCGCTGATTTACTGCGTAAATCGCTACTTTCTCATGTTTGGCGGGTCCCAAGTTCAAAAGTCTTATCGTGCAAGCACGAACGACTCTTTGACCTTTTTCCCCTGATATCAATTATTATACCATAAGTAAATATGCAAAATAAATCCCATATGCCGCCAGCATGACAATTCCGTGCCATCTGACCAGCTTCTTTCTTCTCATCACACACAGAAGCAAGAGCAGTCCGGCGCCAAAGGCGATCAATGTATCGATCAGGAAGTTCGTTTCAAAAACAACCGGTGTGATCAACGCTGTCGTACCGACGACGAATAAAATATTAAAAATATTGCTTCCCACAATATTTCCGATCGCAATATCCGCTTTCCCCTTGATCGCAGCGGAAACCGATGTAAATAACTCCGGTAAGGAAGTTCCCAGTGCCACAATGGTCAAGCCGATAAAACGGTCACTTAAACCGATAAACTTTGCGATGTCCGTTGCTGCATCAACTGCAATATCGGATCCCCAGATGATCAGTCCAAGACCGACTACAACAGCTATCAGCATTTTCCATACCGGCATATTTGCCAGGGCATTCCCATCATCTTCATTGTTTTCAGGGTGCTTTTTTGCCATGATAAACAGATAACCCAGATAAAAAATAAACGCTGCCCAAAGGACAATTCCCTCTACAAAGCTGATTTCATGACCGGTATACCCCATCCATAAAAACAAAAGTGTGATGAGCATCATATAGGGAATTTCATACCGGATTGTAGATTTGGCCACAGCTACCGACACGATTGCAGATGTAATGCCCAGAATGATCAGAATATTTAAGACATTACTTCCCACAATATTTCCAATCGTAATTCCGGCATTTCCCTTCAGTCCGGCAGTAATACTGACCGCGGCTTCCGGAGCACTGGTTCCCATTGCCACAATGGTCAGGCCGATGATCAGCTGCGGAACTCCAAAACGATCCGCAATAGCAGCCGCTCCATCAACAAACCAGTCAGCACCCTTTACCAGCATGCCAAAGCCAATACAGAGTAGTAAACATGATAACAACATTTCCATTTTCTTTCCCTCCTGTTTTGCGCAGAAGCCGAAAAAAAGCGAGCTTCTGCTGTAATTTAAAATCACAACAAAAGTCTCGCTGCTTAGTTACGAACCGGATTGCCCTTTTGCAATCGTACTGACGGCTTCGTAAACATCCTGATAATCCTCCCCCTGCGGTCACAAAAACAGCTTTACACTCTGTTTTTGTTTTCTGCACAAGTCACGATACAGGCTGTCAACTACTCCCTTTCATTCTTACCATATCCATGAATTTTATCTGTCATCCGACTTTGATCGGTCTTCCATCATTCTTCACTTCTATGGCTATAACTGAGTATATGAGAATCTTTTTCTCTTTTCCACTACTTTTTTCAATTCTTAACAGAATCTTAACCATCCCTGTTACAATTGTTATTTCCCGCTTGTCAATCAATCTTCGTTATCCGATAAACATCCTCTGCCATCAATCAGCCTCAACCATCCGGTAACCAACCCCGGCTTCAGTAAAGATATACTGGGGTGTTGCCGGATTTTTCTCGATCTTACGGCGGATATTGGCCATATTAACACGCAAAATCTGATTGTCATGGTTGACATTCGGTCCCCATATTTCCTTCATGATATAATCATATGTCATAACTCTTCCCGCATACTTTCCAAGAAGAGCAACGATCTTAAATTCATTTTGTGTCAGAGAGGCATCTTGTCCATCGATAAAAACACGGTGCTTATCATAATCGATCACAAAACCGCCGGATTTGAAGGTTCCGCTCTGCCCAAGTCCGGGTGTTGTCGCAACGGTCCTCGTATGCCGGATCGCGGTACGGATCCTGGCAAGCAGCTCAGAGGTTCCGAACGGCTTGGTAATATAATCATCCGCGCCCATGTCAAGTGCTGCGACCTTATCCTTTTCATGACTTCTTGCCGATACAACGACTACCGGCACACTTGACCATTCCCGGACACTCTTTAAAATCTTCATGCCATCCATATCCGGCAGTCCCAGATCCAGAATGACAAGATCCGGACACTGGGATGTGATCAGACTATATGCCTCAATCCCGGTATTGGCCATAATGACATCATAACTGTTGGCCTCAAGAACAGCCCGTAGAAAGTTACGGATACTTTTATCATCTTCTATAACCAGTATTCTGTCTTTGATTTCCATATTATTGTACTTCCTCCTCCATTGGCAGATAAAATGTCATACAGGCACCGCCTTCTTTTTTATTTCCGGCATGCATATTACCATTGTGTGCCTTGATAATGCTCATGCAGACAGACAGTCCAATTCCCATATTCCGTCCGCCATCCAACTCCTCTTCGTTGTTTTTATGTAAACCGCCCTCAAAAATTTCCGGAAGGACATCATCCGATATTCCCTCTCCGTCATCTTCAACCGTAAATAAAACCTTCTGCTGCTGTCTTTCAATGGTAATTTCAATATTCTGAGTCGTTTTTCCATGAATCACGGAATTTTCCATCAGATTGACCAGTACCTGCTCGATCAAAATGGCATCCATCGGCACCATCAGCACTTCATCCGGAATATGTACCGAAATCTCAACATCCGGAAAACGCTTGCCAAACTTCTGAACCGCGCTTCCGACAATTTCTTCTACAACCTCCAGCTCTGTTGTGATATGTGCACCATCCTGATTGATCCTTGTAATGGACAGTATATTTTCCACAATCCGGATCAGCCACTGGGCCTCATCCTTGATATCCTTGATAAGCTCCATTTTTTTATCATCAGACAACACTTTATAATTTTCCAGCACAGCTGATGCCGAACCTATGATGGAAGTAAGCGGGGTCCGGATATCATGGGAAACGGCACGTAACAGATTGCCCCGCATCTTTTCTTTTTCAATTTCAAGCCTAATCTGCTCCTGCTGCTTGATCTGTGTGGTCAGTGCACTGACACTGACGGCCACGGCAAGCATTGCTAAAAATGTCAGGGGATAACCGGTGATTGTAAAATCCAGCTTGAAATACGGTCTTGTAAAAACAAGATTAACACCAAAAACAGCCAGAACCGAAGCCACGATTCCATACATATATCCATTTGTAAAACGCGATACAAATAAAACCGCCAGCACAAAAATAAGCGGTACATGACTATCCGTCGGAACAATATTCTGCAGCATAAAACAGACCGCCGATGCTACAAAAAGTATTGCTGCCGTGATCAGCCAGTTTTTACCTATTTCTCTCCATGACTGCTTTTGTCTTTTCATAGTACCTTCTCCCATTCGCCGCTTTCCAATCATGCAAGCATGTTGGCTCACTTGTGCTCATTATACCATGACATAAACGTTTCACGTTCTTCGTTGCTTCGCAACTGTCATGGTCCCATTCGCCGTTCGCCAATCATGCAAGCATGTTGGCTCACTTGTGCTCATTATAATACAAAAAGCCCCGGAATAAAACCGGAGCTCTTTAATTCATTGCATAAAGTACTCATCAATCATATAAAGAATAACCGTATTTGACTTTTCTGCCGATCTTCCAGACCAGTAATACCGGTAAACTAAAAAGCAGGACAACAGATGATAATCCACCGACTATTGCCATGATAATAAACAGAATAATTGTTACAACGCCTGACACGATAATTGCCTCCATTCCTTTGTCGTTTCTTTATCACTTCACGCATCATAACATAACCTGTATGGTGTTTTCTATGGCATTTACCCCATCTTAACTTGGCATTAACTTTGTGTATTTATTTCTTAACACAGTCTTAACGTAGCCTTAACAAAAGGCAAAATGAGCGATCCGATCGCACATCTATGATCCTGTCAGCATCGTCTGTATCATATAAAGATACTGATCCACGATACGCATTCCGATCCCGGCATAGGCAGAAACAAAAATACCAATGCTTAAACATGGGCCAAATGCAAAATGCTCCTTCCGTCCTTTTTTACCACTGATCAGCAAAAATGCACCATAGATGCCGCCGATTATCAGACTGATAAAAAAAGCCGCCAGATTTCCTTTCCAGCCAAGCAAAATCCCGCTGGCAGCCATCATTTTGATATCACCGCCGCCAAAGCCACCCGGCACCAGAAGTACGATCAGAAACATCGGAACACTGATACAGAAAAATCCGATCACCCGCTCAGCAACGGATATTCCGGGCATAGTCAGGATTGAGACCAGTCCAAGCGCACCCAAAATGATATTGAGCACAGGCGGGATCGTCTGCGTATATGCATCGATCACTGTAATCATAACAAGAACTGCACTTACCAAAAATAAAGTAAGTGCAGCCATGCTCATTCCATAATAACCGGTAATGACAAGTGCAAGAATGCCGCCGGCCAGGGAAACCATCCGATTTTCTGCCGGCGTCATCTTTTTTAACACATTTACATCTTCCTGTTTTTCTGTTTCTTTGAATATCAGGCGTCTGCTCAATCTGCCCAGATAGAAAAAAATCACACCACCTGAAAGAAAGATGAACAGACCGGCCAGAGCTTTACTGAATGTAAGCGGCATATCTTATCTCCTGCATCAATTCCTTATTCCCCGATCTACGTTATTTGAAATATGTCATAAGCTCCTCAAGATTGGAAGATACTTTTTTGATCATTTGTGTATCTTCGGAGATTTTTTCAATGGACTCCGCAATATTGGTCACACTGGCAGTTACTTCTTCATTGCTGGCAGCATTTTCTTCACTGATCGCACTCAGTTCGGTAACACTGCTTATAATAGTCTGCTTAAGTTCTTCCAGATTGGCAGCCTTTTCAGCGATCGTTTCGGTAATTGCAATGTTGGCCTCGATGATCCTGCTCAGGATATCAAAACCTGCTTTTGCTCCTCCTATATCTTCCTGCTCCTTTTCCACCAGTTTTTTCATTTTTTCTGTCAAATTCACAGATTTATTTGATTTTTCAAGAATATTGTCGGCGATATTTTTAATGGTATCCGTTCCGTCACTGCTCTGATCGGCAAGCTGCTTTATTTCAGAAGCCACAACCGCAAAGCCCTTACCTGCCTGTCCGGCTCTTGCTGCTTCGATAGAAGCATTTAAAGATAACAGATTGGTCTGTGCCGTAATATCAGAGATCAGCTCAACTGCCTCATTGATAGACGCAATTGCCTGATTTGTATCTCTGACCTGCTCAATAATTTCAGAAATAATATCCGATGAGGTCTGTGAGCTCTCAAGTACAAGTTCCATGGATTCTGCGGCATTATAATTGGCCCGGTTCATTTTATCCGAGTTGTCATTTAATGACGTTGTCTCAGAATCAATGATCGAAATATTATCACCCATCTCGATTATCTTGATATTTACGGACTGAACATTCTCTGCCAGCGTAACAGCTGTTGCGGACAGTTCATCGACCGCCTGCTTGATCTGATTGGTTCCTGCGCTGCTCGTTTCAGCCAGCTTGTTTAATGATTCCATACTGCTGTCCAGTTGATGCGTATGCTCGTTGACATCTGCAACAATCCCGCTTAACTTATCCTTCAGCATGGAAGATGCCTCGATCAGGGTTATTACTTCACTGATAACAGAACTGCAAGACAGATTCCCGGACAGGTCTCCGGAAGCCACATGACCAATATATTCGGATGTGTCTAATAAAGGCTTTCGGATTTTGTATGCAAGATATACCAGAATACATATGATAACGACAAGTAATATTCCGGAAATCAGAAACAGATTCAACAGCATGCCGGATATGGCATCCTGTACGATAGCCTCCTTTTCACCGGAAAAAGCCATTCCAAGGATCTTACCATCATCAGAGCGTACCGGCATATAATACACATAGTATTTTTCTCCCTGAATATCCACTCCGTCAGCCTTGTAATCATTTCCTTCTTTTACTGTTTCCCAGATTGTCGGATCGGCCTTTGTTCCCTCTATTCTGTTACCGTCCTTGTCAATAATGGATGTAATAAATCTTTCATCTTCAAGGAATAAGGTCTGTTCAATATTTTCCCCCCGCAGCGAATCAATAAACTGATAGCTTATATCATCCTTTTCCAGAATATTTTCCCTGATATCCCATGTAAAATACTGCTCTACCGAGGTTGAACAGGCTTTCAGGCGAAGATAGGTACTGTCAATCAGTTCACTCCTCATTTTACCGGCGGCAAACACCGTCAAAATGACAACGGCCATTGCCAGAGGAATGCAGCCGATCATTAAAATCACCTGTAGATAACCAAATTTCTTTTTCTTCATTTTTAAAATTCTCCCTTATAAGTTTTACACAAGCTTTTATTGTGGTCACATCTGCCTGTATTTTCATTTATACATCTGTAATCGCAACAAACGCATAAAATATTATACCATTTTTATTGATAAAAATAAACCGGAATCACCCTCTTTTTCCTTCTCTTTTCCTTGCTCATTTCCTGTCAGTAGTCCTATTAGAAGATGCAAAAAACATTATATATAAGAGTTTCCCGGGTGCTCATTTTGTGTTACTATATTTACAGGATATCAAGGGCAGAATACCTTTTGTCCCTAATATCTTTTGTAAAAGGAATGTCATTGGAATAGAAAGGGGAATTGTTATGTTAAAAAACAAAGTAGCTATCGTTACCGGAGGATCACGCGGAATCGGATATGCAGTTGTCAGAAAATTTCTTGAAAACGGAGCAAAGGTAATCCTGCTCAGCTCCAGACAGGAGACAGCGGATCATGCCGTAGCTTCGTTAAAATCCGAAAATCCGGACTGGGATGTGGCAGGTGCTTATCCGGATCTCATGGATGAAAAACAGGTAAAGGATTTTGTAAATACGATTGTTCACAAGTATGGCCGGATCGATATCCTCGTAAATAACGCCGGCATATCAGACAGCACACCTCTGGATAATTATACACTGGATACATTCCGCAAGGTTTTTGACCTCAATGTGAATGCTGTCATGAATATGATCATTCCCGTATCCGGGATCATGAAGGCTCAAAAAAGCGGTGTCATTCTTTCAACAAGCTCCATGGTCAGTATTTGCGGACAGCCGAGCGGCGTAGCCTATCCTGCAAGCAAGACCGCACTCAACGGGCTTACCTGGTCTCTTGCCAGAGAACTTGCACCCTTTGGGATTCGTGTCAATGCGGTAGCTCCCGGCATTACCCGGACCGATATGGTATCCGCACTGCCCGATTCGATCATAAAGCCTCTCATTCAAAGTATTCCTCTCCGCAGAATCGGAGAACCGGAAGATGTCGCAAATGCGTTTTTATTTCTGGCAAGTGACATGGCAGCGTATATCACCGGTGAGATACTGTCTGTTGACGGAGCAATGAGATGTTAAAAAGCTTCATAAAATATCAAATATCTATTTCTTCCTGTCAGGATACTTAATGAGATCATAGATGATTCCATACTCACCCAGATCTCTGATTCCCGCCAGTTCCATTCCTAAATGCATGTATTTATCGCATTTTGACCTGGCATCTGTATCCAGAACAACCGGCAGATTGTATTTGTTTCCTTCCTCAAAAGCAAGGTTCATCAGCTTTCGCATATTGCCCTGCCCCTGATATTCTTCCCGGACACATACAAGACCGACAAAGATACACGGTCTTTTTTCCTTGGCCATCCGGTCGCTTAAAGACGGACCACCCTTGGACATTCCATTTAAAAGCCGGATAAGCTCTTTGAGATTCATGGACCGGAAAAAGCCTTTGACTAACTGCATGGCTGCTCCAAATCCCAGCTTATCCTGTGGAAGCTTGTACGCGATAAAACCCTCCTTTTTTTCTCCGGTCGTATACAAGAAACCGCCCTTTAATGCCATCCTGACATAGCCTTCAATATAAACAGCTGCGGCTTCTTTGCTCCGGTATGCAGAGACCAGACCGGTTTCATCGCCATAATCATAATATCCGAATGCATGTCCGATCTCTTTGATGATCTGCTCATCGAGTTGTTGTACTTTCATTTGTTTGATTTTCCTTGTTATGTATGGTTAGTTGTTTCTAACCTTGATGATAGCATACTTTTTGGGAAAAAGAAATAGAGCAAGTGAAAATGGTTTTAAATATAGCATTCATTAAATGCAGGCCGCATATATTCTATCTGACCACGTGAAAGACCATTCTCTTTTGCAAGTCTCTCCCAATTATCCCTCACAACTTTCTGTATTTCGCTCACTATCTTTTCCGCAACTTCCCTTTGTATACCAAAACGACTGGCCGTATTCACAGCTAATTCCATTGATATATGATTATCTTCGTCATCTACAAGAAGTGACAGTTCATCGCCATAAGGAACCGGATTTACATCATACAAAGGTGACAGCTCCCAACCGTTTTTACCAAATATAAAGGCATGATTTCTAAGATGATCATCCGTATTGGTAACAGCCATATTAAATACAATTCTTTTCCATAATTCCAACAAATCTGCCTTGGGATTTGAGCTATATGCCTTAATAAACGAAACAATATCAAGGTAACTCGTCCCGTCTTCTGCCGAAGCACCATCTGTTTTCCCCAATAATGTCATTGCCGAAGCAAAATGAATCCTTCTTTTTTCATCCCTGTCAAAACGCCTGACAAGAAATGTACTTCCATATTTTGAAAACTTTTCCAGCTTTGATTCCGGAACATTAAGACCACACAATCCGGCCAGATCGTGAACGACTTTTTCCCAAGCTCCGGTATCGCTTTCATCATTTTTGGAAGGAAACTTTGCTATCCAAAGTCTTCCTTGCGTATCTATTACTGTAGCCTTTGGTCGAGCTCCCCCCAATGATGAACCGGGCTTTATTAATTGGTTAATCCACTGATCCGTGATTCCGGTTTCATCGTTTTCATAATTTCTGGCTGCTTCCTCCAACGTCCTAAGATATGCCCATGGTGGGACTCCATTTTCCTTATCATCAGAAAGAAATGGTCCATCGACATCAAGCTTAAAACGGATTCCTCCCATTCTGGTCTCATCATATACCCCTAGAAGATAATCGCTGTCATATAATTTTCTTGGTTTTCTTCCCTCTTTTCCTGCAATAATCCGTTCTCTTTTATTCATAAGCACACGTCCCCACCTGTCAGGGGAAGCATCCGCAAATATTCCAAAAATATTTTTCCCGGTTGGAAACTGCCGTCCTGTGAATGGTTGCAGTT
Source organism: uncultured Lachnospiraceae bacterium (assembly GCA_900549665.1). GTDB lineage: Bacteria > Bacillota > Clostridia > Lachnospirales > Lachnospiraceae > UBA2882. The sequence continues at coordinate 239,809 of URPH01000001.1, forward strand.
GTGGATCAAGACTAACCTTCATTTTGTTCCTGACAAGCCAGTCGGCATCATATTCAAAAGAATATGTCTCTCCACCTTTGATAACACCTACATACAATCTTCCAATCAAGCACGGAACATCTTCGGAAAAATCATCATATACATATATGATTTTTTCATCCATTGCCATTAATTTTTCCTCCTTGTTGCACGTTTTCTTGTCATAAGATTAAGATCCTGCATCTGTCTGCCCATTTCATCGTCCTTTGCCACAAGAAGCATATCCTTGTCCATACCACCCAGTGCATGCAAAACAGCAGCATAAATTCCAATAGCAACAGCTGGGCTCCCTGACTCAACCTTCCATAACGATGCTCTGCTGATGCCCGCACGCTCAGCTACCAATTCTGCTGACAAATCCCTTCTTAATCTGGCCAATTTGATTTGCTCTCCCATTGTTTTTAATATGTCCTCTGTTGCTGGTAATATATTATAAGCTGCTTTTTTCATTTATATACGCTCCTTTAATGTTTATTATTATATACATTATATTTATTTGTGTCAACAATAGTAAACATTACATTAATTTTACACACTTTTAAATAATCATTTTCAAAATGGCACAAGAAAGGCGTCTCGATTTTACTTCGAAACGCCATTAAGAATTTATCTCTCAATCTGCAAAAAGTTTCTGCTTCCGTTCAATCATCTCATCAATCTTTTCCATATAAAGCTTGACATCTTTCACATTGTCGCACCGCTCGATCCTGCCGTTTCCATACACTCTCTTTGTCACGGTTCCGGCTCCGCAGGCTACGATGGTCTGCACCTCCTCCATGATCAGGATATTGTACACTCCATACTTACCGGGCTTGGCATATCCGACATTTTCAAAATTGCCGGACATATTTTTCTGGCGGTACAGATAATAAGGGTTCATGCCCATAGCCTTTGCACCGGCAGCTGCGATCTCCATGGTTTTATCTGTGTTGTTGAGACAGTCAACGCCATTTTCCTCGATCCAGGCACGCAGCTTGGAAGCGCGCTTGATGGCAAGCGAGTGTACGGTGAGCGAATCCGGATCCAGCTTCTTTATTTCCTCAATGGTATTGGCCACATCCGTTTCGTCCTCTCCGGGAAGTCCTAAGATGATATCCATATTGATATTGGCAAAGCCGATCCTTCTTGCAAGTGCATAGGCATCTTTGACCTGCTCCACGCTATGCTGTCTTCCGATCAGCTTTAAGGTCTCATCCTTCATAGTCTGCGGGTTGACGGAAATACGGTCAATCCTGTGATCATGCAGTACCTGCAGCTTTTCCTCTGTGATACTGTCCGCTCTTCCTGCCTCAACTGTAAATTCCAATAGATGCGACAGATCAAAATGCTCCTCCACAAAACCGATGAGTTCATCCAGCTGCCTAGCAGAAAGTGTTGTCGGCGTGCCTCCGCCAATATAAACCGTATCCAGTGTCTTGTCCTTAAAAGCTTCTTTTACATATAAAAGTTCTTTTTTCAGGCATTCCATATAGTGTCCGACTTCTTTTTCAAATGCGCAGATGGGGTTGGAGGTAAACGAGCAGTACAGACATCTGGTCGGGCAAAACGGTATCCCAATGTACAGACTGTAACCCTCTTTGGTATGAAGAGGTGAAAGCAGCTCCCTTTCCCGGTGCGCAATATCCAGTGCCAGCTCTGTTTTTTCGTCAGATACAAAATGATTGTCCTTCATAAAAGCACGGATATCATCATCTGTCTTTCCCTCATCCAGCATCGTCATGGCAATCTTGGTCGGACGTATTCCGGTCAGATTTCCCCACGGCAATACCTTCTGATGAATGTCACAAAGACTCAGATATAAAAACTGTTTGAATTTATTTTTATCTTCTTTTTCAAGTAAGCCATTGCTAACTTTAAAATCGTACGGTGCAACGGCTGTATAGCAATGTGTCAGCCCGTTTTTTTCATCTTCGTATACAAGCTGCGCCGGCTGTGATGTCAGGGACAGATAAAAAGTCACCGGCTGTGCATTGAGGATATGCTCCACCAGCCCTCCTTCACCTTTTTCGGTATCCGGTGAAAGCACCTTTACATTTTCTTCCGGATAAAATGCCTTGATCAATGAATGTATATCATATTCCAAATGTGGAACATCTACTTTTACTACCAACATACTGTACTCTCCTGCTGCCTGTCGGCTGCTTTTTTTCTAATCTAAATTTTACGGTTGGTCATAACCGCTATAATTATAAAACTGCTTTTCATTCCAAAAACACCATGCTTATAAAACCAATTTCATCCCAGAACAACTTTGGGTTCAGCTCCACTGTCCTATCCGAAATTTACACGCAGTAATTATTCTCCTTCTCATATCCGATCGTCGTCATACCGCCATGTCCGGGATACACCTTTGTATCATCGGGAAGCACAAACAGCTTTTCACGCACACTCCGGACGATCTCTGACATGGATCCCCCCGGAAAATCAGTCCGTCCGACCGATTCCTCAAACAGGGTATCCCCGGAAAGCAGAATACCGTCTTCTTTAAAATAAAAACAACATCCGCCCCTGGTATGTCCCGGTGTCGCAATGACCTCAAATGTCATTCCGGCTTCATGTATAATATCCCCATCCCTGAAAAATCCATCAGCCTCTACGGTAAACGATGCTCCGAAATCACTTGATAAATTATATGACGGATTTTCCAGCACTTCCTTTTCCACATCCAGAGCATATACCCTGGCACCGGAAAGTCTGCGCAGTTCATTACAGCCTCCGATATGGTCAAAATGCCCGTGTGTCAGATAAATGGCTGCCACCTTAAGTCCTGCCTCCGTCAGCTTATTATAAATATAATCGCCTCTGTCACCGGGATCAAAAAATATGACATCCTTACTGCCCTCCTCATAAACAAAATAACAGTTGGTCGCACAGGCGCTTAAAATAAATTTTCCAATCTTTAACATGTTTTTTCTTCCTTCTTTAATTTCTATAATCTATCTTTATACAATTCTTTTTTATACAATTCTTCTCTATACAATCTATCTCATTACAATCATTTATGCACAATTATTCTCTGTACAAATTCTTATCTATACGATCTTTCTTTATACAACCATTTTTTACACAGCCAATTTTCCCACCACATACAACAAACGGGGTGTTGCTATCACCCCGTCGTTCTTTCAATATCCATTACACTTTCAACATTTCTAAGCTTTTCAATCGTATGATTCAGTTCCTCACGGCTGCCAATGTAAAAGGATGCCGCCATAGTCGCAATTCCCTGCTTGCTCGTCTTGGTATTCATACTCATGATATCAATATTTTTTTCGGTAAGCGCTCTGGAAATATCTGCTAAAAGTCCATTCCTGTTGTGCGCATAGATCACGATCTCAGCCAGGTATTTGCTGCTTTCTTCGCTTCCCGCCTGCCATTCGGCATCGATCAGACGACCACGCTCAATCTCCGGAAGATTGATAATATTGACACAGTCTGTCCTGTGGATCGATACACCTCGTCCTCTGGTAACAAAACCGATGATCTCATCTCCGGGTACCGGCGAACAGCACTTGGAAAAACGGACCGCCACATCATCTACACCTCTTACGACAATGCCGCTCTGAGCCTTGCCCTTTGGAAGCATCATCTGATAAGCATCGCGTTTGGTCTCAATTTCCTTTAAGACCTCTGCATCCGTTATTTCCACCGGATGATCCTTATCATACAGTTCTTTCATCTTGTTGGCAATCTGACCTTCTTTGAGTGCTCCGTGACCAATTGCAGCCAATACGGATTCCCAATCTTTAAAACCGTATTTGCGCATCACAGCTTCCATATAATCGGGTCTTAACAGATTGACCGGATCCAGACTTCTGGATTTGCAGTATGATAAGAGCAGTTCCTTGCCTTTTACAATATTTTCATCTTTAAATTCATTTTTAAACCACTGGTTGATCTTATTTTTGGCCTGAGTGGATTTGACCAGCGAAAGCCAGTCGCGGCTGGGTCCCGGGGAATTGTTGCTTGTCACGACCTCGACCTTGTCACCGTTTTGCAGCACATAATCAAAATTGACAATATTGCCGTTGACCCTGGCTCCTACCATCTTATTGCCGACAGCGGAATGAATGCTGTAAGCAAAATCAATTGGTGTAGAACCGGCCGGCAGGTTTTTGACATCTCCATTGGGAGTAAAGCAATATACATTGTCAGCGAACAGATCCAGATCGCTCTTTAAAAGCGTCATAAACTCTTTGTTGTCATCCGTATCTCTCTGCCATTCCAAAATCTGGCGCAGCCATGAAAGCTTTTCTTCCTCGCCTGAGGATATCTTTTTGCCATCGGAGGCCTCTTTGTATTTCCAGTGTGCTGCGATACCGTATTCAGCAGTACGGTGCATATCGTAGGTACGAATCTGAATTTCAAAGGGCTGTCCGGCCGAGCCGATCAACGTCGTATGCAGCGACTGATACATATTGGCCTTTGGCATTGCAATATAATCCTTGAATCGTCCGGGAATGGGCTTGTAAATCTCATGAATGACACCAAGAGCCGCATAACAGTCCTTGACGGTATCCACAATAATACGGACCGCAAACAGATCATAAATCTGATCCAACGATTTATGCTGGTTTTTCATTTTTTTGTAAATACTGAAAAAGTGTTTGACACGACCGTCAATTTTGGCCTTGATACCGGCATTGGCGATGTGTTCACTGACTTCATCTACTATATTTTGTACATATTTTTCACGTTCACTACGACGAATGGCAATCTTGTCAACCAGATCATAATATACTTCCGGTTCCAGATACTTGAGCGAAAGATCATCCAGCTCGACCTTGACCTTGGATATACCAAGCCTCTGTGCGATCGGTGAATAAATATCCAGCGTCTCACGCGCTTTTTCCTGCTGTTTTTCGGGAGTCATGTGATCAAGAGTACGCATATTGTGCAGTCTGTCGGCAAGCTTGATCAGGATAACACGGATATCCTTTGCCATGGCTAAAAACATCTTTCTCAGATTTTCGGCCTGTAATTCCAGCTTGTCGCCATCATACTGCAGGCGGCTTAACTTTGTCACACCATCTACCAACAGGGCAACATCATCGCCAAACTGCTCTCTGATCTCTTCTGTCGTAAAAATCGTATCCTCAACGACATCATGTAAAAGACCGGCAGCAATCGTTTCCTTGTCCATTTCAAGATCCGCAAGGATAATCGCCACACAAAGAGGATGGATAATATAAGGCTCGCCGGATTTGCGCACCTGATTCCTATGGGCATCATCTGCAAGGCGGTATGCTTTTTCGATCAGACTGATATCATCACTGGGATGATATTTGCGCACACGCACGATCAGATCCTTGTAAAGCTCCTCCGGACTGGTATACTCCTCAATGGATTCAATACGTCCGTCATCCAGTACAAGCTCTGTTTTCCTTGCCTTTTTTTCATTGTTTAAAATGTGATCCTGCAGAATACTTTCAGCCATAGTCTTCACTTCCTCGGTCAGTCTTACATTCGTTGTAAAAATAATTATAATGGTATTTTACATATTCGTCAATTTACGACGTGCGGCTATTGCGGCTTATATCCATCATTTTCAAATGCTTCTTTGACATGGAAAGCAATTGCCACAGTTTTGGGACCTGCATTGGCTGCAACTGCGGCTCCGATCGGATAATAGCCTTCCGGTTCATATCCTGTAATATCTTTCATCAGTTCTACGGTTGCTTTTACAGCCGACGGCTCATTGCCATAAATAATGCTGTATGGTGTACCGGGCTCCATATCGGCTATGGTAAGCTCTACCATTCGCGGAATGATTTTGACCTCTCCGCGTACCTTGGCTCCGGTTGTCAGCTGATTGTGATAGATTTTCATGATCGGCTTTAAATTCAGCCTGTCTCCCACAAATGCGGCTGCCGAAGGGATACGACCGCTTTTACCGGCATATTTTAATGTATACATTCCAAAATAGACCTTCCGCCTGGGAAGCTCGTAGGTCAGATAATCGAGGATCTCCTGAAGTGTTTTTCCGTTTTTCAACATTCGCGCTGCTTCTACAACCGGCTGTCCGTACTGTGCCGAATATCCCATGCCGTCATAATTGTAAAAACGGATCTTACCCTGATATTCCGGATATTCCTCAAAAAACAGATCCTTTGCCATCAAGGAATTGGCAAACGTAGAGCTTCCCTGCGAATTGATCAGCACTAAGATCACATCCGTATATCCTGCCTTTGCCTGCTCTAAATAAAATTCCTGAAATTCATAAGGTGTGATCTGCGAAGTCTTTGGGATCTCATCATGCTCCGTCATCAGCTCATAAAAGCCTTCCGGTGTAAAATCCTTGCGGCTTATATAAGATTTATCACCTATTACAACCGTAAACGGCAATATACGGATTCCAAGTTCCTTTTCCACATCCTCCGGTATATCGCTTGCCGAGTCTGTAACAATCAAAATTTTCTGCATCTGCTGCCTCCTGCTTTTTTATAAAGTCCGTCTGCATTTTCTACTCTTTTTTGCTTATAGAGTTCGGTTGCATTGTTTTTTCTTAAGTCTCATATTGCGTCTTCTCTTCTGTCTGAAGTACTTGATAAAGGACATTACCATACCTGCGATCATCACCCAGAAAATCAGCAATAATGTACCAAGCGGTGTTCCGTCACCGGTCTTGGGTATCTTTGTATTGTGATTTTTAACAGTAGTTGTTGTAATTGTCGTTGTATTTGTTGTTGTTAATATAGCCGACAAAGCATCTACCATAACAAGAACTCCATCCTCCACCATCAAATATCCACCATTTTCATTTTTCACATACAGCTTTCCGTCCTTATCAATACCAAAGCTTATATCCCTGGCAAGCCCATAGCCCTGCGGAGCTTCTTTTTCAGAAAGTGTATAATATGCCATTCCATCCGTCTTAGGTGCTGCAAAAATTTCCTTGGGAAGTGTCAAAATTTCTTCTGTCGTTGTATAGCTGTAAATAACATTTCCAAAAGCGTCCTTTACTTCCATCTTAGCACCGGCTAACGTCTTGCCATTACTGTCGGTCTTGTTGCTCTTTATGGTCAGAGGCGCATCCAGCATCACAAGCCTCATATTATCAACAACCGTTCCGTCTGCCACAAGCTTTCCGTCTGCATTGATCGTAAAGGTAATATCCCTGGCATATAAATAACCGTTTGGTGCCTTTTCTTCGCTGAGCACATAGGTCACTCCCTCATGAAGTACACCATCTGCAATCACATAGGGCTTGGGACCTGTTGTAATACTGATTGCTTCAAAGCCCGGATCGTCCTTTGCAGAAATCTTTAATACTGCATCGGAAATCATCTGACCGGCCGTATCCATCTTGGCAACAGTCAACAATGGCTCATCATACATCTTAAGCAGTCCATCTGTTATCTGTGTATAACTTTTTACGCCACCGCTTTCTGTTACGGTATAAAGCTTTCCTTCCCTATCAAGTGCAAAAGGAATATCTGCCGCAGTCCGGTATCCGCTCGGAGCCTTCTTTTCATGAAGCGTATACTCCTTGTATCCGCTATCGGGCACTGTAAAGCGATAAGTATCGATCGCATATGCCTCTGCTGTACTTGTCCATGAAGCAAGCTCCGTTCCTGTTTCATCCACAATGGAAAGCTCGGCACCGACAACCGCCTCATTGGTGTTTTTGTTAAGCTTACTTACAGAAAGGCTGATCTTTTGATCTTTTAAATAAATCGTACGGTTATGAACCGCTTCGGAATTGACGATAACCTCGTGGGTTGCGGCATCAATCGTAAAATCAACCGGCTCTGTATAGCTGTAGCCATCCGGAGCGCCTGTTTCTGTCAGTGTATAGGTATTACCAAATTTAAACTTGCTTAAATCAAATGATTTTAATGTTGTATCACTGGTCCATGTGATCGGCACAAAGGTCGCATCGTCTCCGGATGTAATGGAAAGGTTAGCACCTGCTACCGGTTCATTGGTCTGTGCATCTACTTTTCCGACACAGATTCCGGCTTCCTTATCTTCCATTTCGATCACATTGCCTGCAATCAGACTTCCGTCTGCCTTCTGCATCAGACCGTTTCCGTTAATACGGAAGATGATGTCCTCTGCCTTCATATAGCCTTCCGGTACACCTGTCTCCTGTAAAATATACCACTGGATATCGGTATCATCTGCCCTTAAAAGAGTGGAGTCAAACTGATATTCAAAAGTGGTTGTTGTAAATTCCTTGAGGGTATTTCCAACCGTATGACTTGTCGGATCATATTCACTCAGTGCAAGTGTTGCTCCCGCCAGCAAGGATCCAAATGAATCCACCTTGCGGATTTTGACTGCAAAGCTTTTATTCCTTACAAGCAGAGTATCCTTGTCACCATTTAAGTTGGTGCTGTTTCCGGATTTAAGCTCAAGCTTGCCATCTGTCTTTATGACAAATCTGACACCGGCTGCCAACATATATCCGCCCGGAGCCTTAGTCTCTTTGAGAATATATTCCGTTGTACCATCTTTTTTAAAGTTTATACCATCAATATTAACAGCATGCATGGTGCCGTCTGTATCCCATTCCTCTAACACGGTTGTGCCGTCAGATGCTGTAATAGCCATATGTGCGCCGGCTAAATCCAGATTCGTCGCATCATCCAGCTTACGGATATAAAATCTGTTATTGGTCTTTTTCGGATCCACCATGGTAATTCCGGCAATTTCCACGTGTGAAACGGTATCATCACAGATTTTTCCGTCACTGCTTACGCAGAAGGTAAAAGGCGGTGCCGTCTCATAACCTGCCGGTGTGATGATTTCTTTTACCGTATAGGTATTATAACCGGATTTCGGTGCCTTGAGCACGCCGACCGCGGTTGTATACGGACTTGACCCTGTTACAAAACGAAGCACCTCTGTATTGCTTTCATCATAAACTGCAAGTGTCGCATTGATAACAGCTACAGCCGGACTGCTGTCATCGACCTTGGTAATGGTCGTATAAACCGGCTGATCCCGCATGATCACGGTCTGTCCGTTCTTTTCGGCAGCTGTTGTGATACTGCCGTCTGTATTGATCGTAAATTCAATATCTGCTGCATAGGCGTAGCCCGCCGGTGCCTCCTTCTCTCTTAAGACATAGGTCATGCCGGCCTTTAACAGATTGTTGGGTATGGTCACAACGCTTCCACCTGTTGTAAATCTCTGTATCAGAGCTCCTGTGGTTCCGGATGCTTTTTCATATATTTCCAACGTTGCTCCGGAAAGCTCTGTAGCACTGGTGCCAGCCTTTTTGCTGACCTTTAATTCAATCGGATCGTCCTTGATCGTCTTTTGTACCGGTGTATCATTCAATATACTGACATTAACATCTGTAGCGTTTACCGTAAAGCCGGTCGGCGCTACGATTTCACGGATATAATAGTATCCAACCGGAAGATTGGAAAAGGAAGCCTTGCCGTTTGCATCGGTCGTGGCAATCTTTTTCGGTGTAAATGAATTTTTAGCCGAATCCAAAAGCTCAAACTGTGCACCCTCCAACAATGCATTGGTAGTGGAAGAACGCTTTGTGATCTCGATAGAGCCTTTTATTTCTTCATTGGTAACGGTTGCATTTGTCTCACTATCCTGATACCATGCAATCTCAGCATTTGTTTTAGCTGTGATTCCGTTATCCAGATAGCATCCGCCGGCATGATTTTTAATTTCTTCATAAGTTCCCAGCGGATATTCCTTGGTGGATACCTTGTAGCCTGCAGGAGCGGAAATTTCCTTTATGGTAAAGGTATGGGTTGGTGTAACATTTGTACTGATTCCGTCATCCGATAGATTGATACGTGAAAATACAACCAGACCGTTTATATCACTGACAGCCTGTGCGATCGGCGTTGTCTCATCATTTCTGAAAATTCCGAATACCGCATTGGCAACCGGCTTGGTCGTATCAGACTGACTGACTTTTTTCAGTTTGATACTGATGATCGGGTTATTAACCTTCTGATTGGTAAGTTCCAGATTCTGGAGATTACCGGCTGCATCTACATATTTTGTCACTACTGTATCACTATCAACAACCACTTTGTATTCGGTAGTATCCAGAATATAATCGGTCGGTGCCGTCACTTCTTTTACATAGTAGGTACCGTATTTCAATCCGGTAAAGGTAATCTCTCCGGATGTATCGGTCGTCATGGTTGCAACGGCAATTTTATTGGAATCATACAGGGTAAAGACAGCTCCCTTTAAAGCAGCTCCGCCCTCTCCCTTTTTGGAAAGCTTTATTGAACCATTTTGTTTCTGGTCCACAACCGTCTTTTCCACAATACCAGTTGAACCATCACTTCCTGCTGCAGCAGCTGTATTATACATAGTCTCAATCTCTGTTGCAGTGATCGTTGTATCAGCAGCTTTGCTATATCCATCAGGAGCACTGATCTCGCGAAGTGTATAATCACCATAAGCAACATCCTCAAAAAACAGCTCACCGGAAGCGTTTGTCACACCTGTGGCAACCACGCTTCCAACGGAATTGATCAGACTGAATCTGGCTCCTGCAAGCGAGGCTCCGGTTGTCGAACCAACCTTCTTAGAAATCTTGATCCTGCATTTGATTGCTTTATTGACAATCGTAATTCTTTCATTCCCAAGCTTATCCAGTGTGACATCTGTATCGGCAGACGAAATATAGTAGCCGGTTTTTCCGGTTAATTCTTTTACCACATACTTTCCAAAAGGAATATCGGTAAATGATGCAATACCTTCACTATTGGTGGTCACGGTATAATTAGTACCGGCCTTTTGATAGGGGGTTCCATCTTCCTGATACAGTCCAAAAACCACCCCTGCCAGTTTTGCAGGTGTCGTTCCATCATCAGTCTTGGTAATAACGATGTTAGCCACTGCTTTTTTATTGGTCAGTGTCACGGTTTCTGTCCGATTGCTCTTTTCTGTTCCGGTTCCGATCGTCACATCATGGATCGTCGAATCCAGTACATATCCTACCGGAGCTTTCACTTCACGGTAATAGTACTTTTTACCAAGCTTAAGTCCTGTAAATACAGCCTTACCGGTTGCCGCGTCTGTTACGGCCGTTGCAATTCTGTTGGTGCAGATCGAATCATCATACAATTCATATTCCGCTCCACTTAAATACAGTGTGGCATCTGTCGAATCTACCTTGGTAAGCTCCAGGATGCCTGTTGCTTCTGTATTGCTGATTTCAAATAAATCAGAAGAAGCGGTTGCACCATTATAATAAGCCTTTACAACGCCGGCTCCATTGTCCTTTAATTCCACTTTGATAACGGCAGAACCAAGCAGATAACCTTCAGGAGCGTCAATCTCCTTGATATAATAAGTTCCTTTTTCTCTGTTTTTAAAGCTGATCGTACCATCTGCACCACTTGTCTGTGTTTCAAGAGGTGTTCCGGCACAAGTAGAATCTGTACCAGGGTATAATCCAAACTCAGCACCTGCTAACAGCAGGGTTTTATCTGCATTTTTCTTTACCAGATTGATATCTCCGGTCGTTGCCGTCTTTTCAGAAACATTTTCGACAGATATCTGATAGTACTTTATGCGTTCACCCTCGCTTGTCATCTCCTCTGCAGTAAATGCAGGGATCGTTGTATCTCCCACAGGGGGCAGATAACCGGAAGGAGCCTTGGTCTCTTTGAGCTTTAGTTCATATCCGATCAACGTATCAATATTTTCAAAGGTAGCCAGTCCATCTGCTCCCGAAACAGCACTTCCTACAAGTACCCCCTTTAAATACAATTCAAATTCGGCTCCTGCAAGAGGTGCCTTTGTAGCAGAATCAACCTTTTTGATCCGGAGCTCACGATTGATAATCGTACCTGCAGATGAAGAACTGAAAGACACATTTTTAATCTCATTGGATGTCTTTTCAAAGGTTTCCCCACTTCCTTCAAAGTTGGCTTTATTGGTAATTGTCACACCGGAGAGCTCTGCTGCCGTACGTGTAAACTGTGTCTTAAATACAAACTGATAATAATTTTTACCTATATTTTTCGGCAAAATTACGGTCATTTTATTGTTAACAATCACAACCGTATAATCAGAGGATGAAACCTCGGTCTTGTATCGCGGATCAGAAGAATTATAAGTATCATCGATCAGATACAGAGTTCCTTCAATGTATTTGAGATAATCCGCAAGCTGGTCTGTAATCGCCGGATTCGAAATGGCACTCATGTCATAATGTCCCTTGTTGATATCCACAGTCCAGGTAACATAGTCATTGGATTGTGTATAAGCACCGCTCTTTCCAATGACACCACCCGGCTTGCCGGTTACAGATGCCGTTTCTGTATCAGAAACATCCACATCTGTTTCGGCATGGAATGTCGCATTCATGGTTGCCTTGTTTTCATAGGTGAGCCCGTCATTTATCTTTGTAACATCCGAAATCTTTGTGGAATATACAATACTGAAACCAATTCCGTTAAACAGCTCATCCTCTCCTGTCTTTCCGGAATCAAAGGTATAGGAAAGTTTCTCTTTGTTCACACCGGAATCGTTGACAGTATCCTGAGTAGGACTCAAATCAAATCTCTGCCACTGATATGCACCTTCCCATGCGTAAAACTGCATGGAATTTGCTACGTATTCCATACCTTCCGGTATCAGATCCTCAAAGGACAATTTCGTAAGCGAAATTGACTGCTTATTAAAATTAATCGTCCATGTATAACGGCCTGTATTTTCATCGAAGCTTCCCTGCTTATTCATCAGCTTGGGCTTGGTTACTTGCTGCCAGGTTTCACTTTTTGCTTTTATCTCCGGATATTCTGCACTCTTGAAGGAACAGAAATTTTCAAATCGCCTACCTCCCGCTTCTGCCATGGGCCGGAAAGATTCTTTTAATTTCGTCACGACCGTAATCTCGCGTCTGCTGTTCTGTTCTCCAAGATTGAAAGTCAACTCTGTACATGGTTGCCCGGCAACTCCATCTATTGTATCGGTACAGGTTCCCTTTGTAAATGTCGGAACTGACCCATCATCCAGTGTTGCACTGACAAATTCCATCCGTTCAGATGAAAACCAGTCCTTCACCACAACATTCGTACAGCTTTTGCCATCTTCATTGATGACCAGTTTCCATGTAAATGTATTGGTAACGGAATTGTAACCACTGAATTCCTTACGGATAACCTTGATTCCAGGTACAGTTGCTGTCTTGGATAAATCATACTTATTAGATGAAGTCGGATCCTTTAAGGTCGCACTATTGGAATAAGACGATTTACCATAATCGGTTACCTTCGTTTTATATGTGATGGTATATGTACGGGTATCTACCTCTCCAAATGCAATCTTTACATGATCGGTCGTAATATCCTGCGTTGCTGTAGCGGGTAATGCCGGATTTACCGTAAAAGACCCCGGCACGATTTCCATACCCGAACCGGCTGTTACCTGATCTTCCAGTACCGCACCGTTTAAATCTAACTGATCCTCGTTCAACTTTACAGTCCATGTAATATAACCGTCTGCATCAATGGTACTTCCGCTCTTTTGCAGCATATTGGGTCTGATCGTCACACGATTGCTTGCTGTCACACCGGTTCCATCCTCCGGATTGAAAGCAACCGTATTGTCATAGGAAATCGTACTTCCGTTTTGAATCGTTCCGGTAAAACCATCATAGCTTGTCAGAAATAAAACACCCACACGGTAGTGTGTCTTTGCACCTGATACATCAATAGATACCTGTGAAGCACCGTCTGCACAATTTGCCCGAAGCGTCTCTCCCTGTCCGGAAATGATATCAACAAACTTCGGATATCCATCCACATTTGCATATTTTAATCCTGTGGGCAGATTATCAACAATCTCACCGCTTACAACTCCGCTGCTGTCAGGCTCAATATTCACGCGCCATTCAATATACTTCTTACCGTCAACGGTCACAACCGTTCCGCTCTTTGACATATCCTGATCTTTTCCATATGCTTTGGGATCTGTCTTGATCTCATAGTCAATGGAGCCGGTAGAAGTCGGAAACTGAATGGTTGACTGTTTATTTTCCTCCTGCAGGTCTGAACTCAGGCCACCACTGAAACGAACATAAAAAGGAATTGTTCCTGCGGAACTTCTGGCATTGTCATTGAATTTAAAGGTCAGGGTGCCATCCTTGGAAATATGGACGGTTCCGATGGAAGTCACACCGTCCGGATCCATCAGATCATGAGTCACTTCTTCATCTACCCGGATATTTCCCGGAACATGATAAATATACTCCTGTCCCGCTACCAGTCCGGTCCCGACAGGAATCGTAAAGTTCAACCGCATATCGATCGTTGCATTGTAAGGAAACTCCGCTTCCGAACTAACAGACAAATCAATGGATGTACTTCCGCCTGTCCCATTGGGCCAGCTTGCTTTTAATTCCGTGGAATCCAGCGTGATACCGGTCCCGGTAAAGATACTGTCATCTGCTGCCTGTATCTTTATTCCATCAAGCATTCCTGATGTAAACACCAGTACAACCGCCATTAATATCGTTAGAATTCTCTTTCCTATTCCCTTTTTCATAGAAGCTTTCCTTTCCCGTATTTCACTTTATTATGGTATCATCACGTTTATATACGTTTATTTTTATTTTTTGTACAGCTTCTTCATCCTGCTCAGGTTATGGTCACTTATCCTCACTCACAGCCAGAACGACCAGACGCTCATCTGCTGTGCCATATTCACAGGTAGAAAGCAGTAAAATACTGGTTTCATAATCCTTTTTTAAAAAATCCGCATCTTTCCACTGTGCATTTTTTAAAAAAGTACGGATATATGTCTTTTTATCTTCATCATATTTTTCCATATCCTTCTGCGACAGATCATCCTGCTGCGGATCATTTTGCTGCAATATGGACTTTGGTATATTTTCATAATGAAAATAATCCTCTGTTGTCAGATCCGCAAGTAAAAGAGCTACCACCTTGTAACGACCTTCCTTCTGCCCGTCCTGATAAATGATCTCTCTGTGCGTGTCCCTGAAATCCGCCTTTTTATATTTTTTCAGTATGCCAAACATACTGCCATCCTTCATATGATGTCCGTGAAGCAGACGTATGTCTCCGTCCGGATCACAGCTTTCATCCAGAAAAACAGCTCCGGCGCTTGCTTTTTCATTCATAAAATTGTGTGTCAGATAATACTGGTTGTCACGATAGACAACCGGATAATCCAGCCCTGTATCCGGTATCTGAATCCATCCGACACAGTCCGGATTAATTTCCTGCAGCCCGGTTATAGCAGGAAGCTCACCATCAGCTGTATCCGGTAATGTTTTGTCCGTATCCGGCAAAGCTTCCTCATCAGGCTGTCCGGCATTAGCATGATATATCTGCGCGATCGCATCGTACTGCCCCTGCTGCTTTTGTGACTGCAAGCCATAACGAAGCAACAATCCGCCGGTAATCACGGCACATACAAGACATATCAGTCCTAAAATCAGATATCCCTTTTCCTTTTTCATTTTCCGTTCACCAAAAAGTCAGTTCTACTATTATATCTGGTATACATAATATCGTATCCAATGCCTTTTTTCAATACAGTTTCGGCTTTTCTCTGCCATCAAAAAAAAGACACGGACTGTATTGATACAGACCATGTCTTTTTTCTTTTATATATTCATATTCATAAAGATGTCTTGTTGTACCGGAAGACGGATTACATCATGCCATCCATACCTGCACCTGCGGGCATTGCCGGAGCGGGCTCTTTGATTGTTGCAACAACCGATTCGGTTGTAAGCAGTGTAGATGCAACACTTGTTGCGTTCTGCAGAGCGCTTCTGGTAACCTTTGCAGGATCCAGAATACCGGCAGCAACCATATCGGTATACTCACCTTTTAATGCATCAAAACCGACGCCAACTTCTGATTCGCGTACTTTGTTGATAATAACGCTTCCTTCCAGTCCCGCATTGGATGCAATGTGGAACAACGGAGCTTCCAGTGCCTTTAAGATGATCTGTGCACCGGTCTTTTCATCACCTTCCAGTGTATCAGCCAGTTTGACAACTGCTTTGGAAGCATGGATGTATGCAGATCCGCCGCCTGCGATGATACCTTCTTCAACAGCTGCTCTTGTAGCTGCCAAAGCATCCTCAAGACGAAGCTTAGCTTCCTTCATTTCTGTTTCTGTTGCAGCACCGACACGGATTACTGCTACGCCGCCTGCCAGCTTGGCAAGTCTTTCCTGTAATTTTTCTCTGTCAAAATCAGAGGTTGTTTCTTCAATCTGCTGTTTGATGTTGGCAATTCTTGCCTGGATGGCATCTTTTTCGCCTTCACCATCTACGATAACGGTATTTTCTTTCTGGACTTTAACGGATTTTGCACGTCCGAGCATTTCCATTGTAGTCTCTTTTAAGTCCATGCCAAGCTCAGAAGAAATAACCTGGCCGCCTGTTAAGATTGCGATATCCTCAAGCATAGCCTTTCTGCGGTCACCATATCCGGGAGCCTTGACTGCTACGACATTGAAGGTACCACGCAGCTTGTTGACGATCAAGGTTGTCAATGCTTCGCCTTCTACATCTTCTGCGATGATCAAAAGCTTGGCACCACTCTGTACGATCTGCTCTAAGATAGGCAGGATCTCCTGAATATTGCTGATCTTTTTATCTGTGATCAGGATATAAGGATTGTCTAATACAGCTTCCATTTTTTCCATATCGGATGCCATATAAGCTGAAATATATCCACGGTCAAACTGCATACCTTCTACTAAATCAAGCTCAGTCTGCATGGTCTTTGACTCTTCGATTGTGATAACCCCGTCTCCGGAAACCTTTTCCATTGCGTCTGCTACCAGATTGCCGACTTCCTCATCTGCTGCGGAAATAGCTGCAACCTTTGCGATATGCTCTTTTCCGTTGACCTTCTGACTCATGCCTTCGATTGCTTCAACAGCGGCTGCTGTTGCTTTTTTCATACCTTTTCTTAAGATGATCGGGTTAGCGCCTGCTGCCAGGTTTTTCATACCGGCATTGATCATAGCCTGTGCCAATACTGTAGCGGTTGTAGTACCGTCACCTGCTACATCGTTGGTCTTGGTTGCAACTTCTTTGACAAGCTGTGCACCCATGTTTTCAAAGGGATCTTCCAGTTCGATCTCTTTTGCAATGGTAACACCATCGTTGGTAATAAGCGGAGCACCAAAGGATTTATCAAGAACAACGTTTCTTCCTTTCGGTCCCAATGTAACTCTTACTGTGTTTGCCAGCTGATTGACGCCGGCCTCTAATGCTGCACGTGCTTCTGCACCGTATTTAATTTCTTTTGCCATTTTAAAAGCCTCCCTGATTTTATGCTTCGATAATTGCTAAAATATCTTTCTGTGAGCAGATGATAACTGCTTCATCGCCGTCTTTGATCTCTGTTCCCGCATATTTGGAATAAATTACCTTGTCGCCGACCTTAACTTCCATTTTGACATCATCAGTCCCGGGTCCTACTGCAACAACTTCAGCCTGCTGCGGTTTTTCTTTCTCGGATCCCGGTAAAACGATACCTGATTTGGTTGTCTCTTCTGCTGCGAGGGGTTTTAATACAACTCTCTCACCAAGTGGTAATAATTTCATGATAAAGCCTCCTTGAATATGTAATATAATATATCAAACTATAAATGATATGATATCCGGATCGCATGCAGCAATCTGATATCAGGGGCAGCCAATGTTTCACCCCAACACCATATTTATATAACCGATAACGTTTTTTTTCAACTAAATTTCTATAACATTATCATTAAATAAATATAAAAAATATCAAGCTCCATCTCAGAACAGGCCAAAATGCCTTAGTGCATCATATACACCGTCATCATAAATATTTCCCGTAATATAGTCGGCACTCTGCTTGGCAACTTCCGTACCATTGCCCATACAGATACCAATTCCGGCTGCCTTAAGCATATCCACATCATTGATGCTGTCCCCAAAAGCAATGGAATCTTTTGGATCAACTCCGGCAATCCGGCACATCCTTTCCATACCGCTTGCCTTGTTGCATCCCTTCGGAACGATCTCGGCCACACGGAAGCTGTGTACCATCACTTCATATTCATCACGAAACAGATCATAGACTGCAGCATTACTGACACCGTTTTTTTCAGCCAGACTTGTTTTGTTAGCTCTGACTCCACCCAAAAACCTTTCGGCATACTGTACGGATATAAATTTGTCCCCCAGTGTGTTTTTTACCATCTGCACATACCAGTCATCAGGATTATCCAAAAATGTCTGCTCATCATAATAAATATATTCGGTTCCTTCCAGAATATACATAGTATCATACTTACGGAAGATCCTGTACATCCCGGCAAGCTGCCTATCAGATAAGCAGTCATCAAACACCGTCCGACCGTCCAGTGCCCCATATGCTCCACAGGCTCCCACAATACCGTCAAATCCGATATCCAGAATGGGAGTCTGCGGAATCATGGCACGGCTTCTGCCGGTACATATAAATGCCTTATGTCCGTTTTTTCTTATTTTTGCAATTGCTTCAATTGTTAATGCCGGAACTCCCTGTTTTTCAACAAACAGTGTCCCGTCAATATCAAAAAATACTGCCTTCATAAAACCTTCCCGGGCTCTTTTCTTTCGTTGTTATATGCCATAAAAAAGAGACCATATCACATATGCCTTAAGGTCTCTTTATTTTATCTTATGCATGATCTGTCCAAAAAACTAAGCCTTCTCCAGACGCTCCCTGTATCCGGGAGCATTTTTAATCTCAAATTTATTATCAAACATCTCATACTCGGCATCAGACAACAGATCCTTTAGCTTCTGTTCGACATTGTATTTTAAAACAAAACCGCATGCCACACTCGGTGCAAGATGCTCATCCTCAAAATCCAGACATCTTTGCTGGACTCTGGCACAGTACTCCTTTGCTTCATCATCCTCAGCCATGGGGATCAGAATATTGAAGAAATCACCGCCGCATCTGCCGATGATATATTCCGGCTTTGCCTCCTCTTTGAGGATATCCGCCACAACCTTTATCAGACGGTCGCTTTCCTCATCGCCAAAATGATCATTGACATACTTCCAGTCATTGATATTGGCGCATACTGCTGCCACCGGAACAACCTGGGAACGATCCACGACATGCAGCTTATTGTCAAAATATGTACTGTTCAGAACACCGGTCAGAGCATCCTCTTTCTGACCGTGTGTTACCCGATACTGTTCCTTTTCAAGACGTTTTTCAAGCTCATCCGCATATAAAGACAATTCTGCGGATTCATACGTCTTTTCCGCCTGCCTGGTCAGCATGATCACAAGATTGTCTATGAACTCTTTTTTAGATTCTGTATCAAGCTCTTCCTCTTTGATATATAAATGTGCTATGGTGCGTCCCTCCACGCGGATCTTTTTACCGGGAGCATGTACCGTATCCGGTTTAAAACCGACAAAATTGCCAAGGCTTACTGACTTTTCCCCGTGGCGGTCTGTCAACAGCAGACTAAGCCCTGTCAGCTTGTTGATGCTGTCCAGATAATCAGATAAGACTCCGATATCAAATATCTGATCCAGTGAATAATTGCGTATATGATCTTTTAATCTTTTTTCTAAAGGTACCAACCCAAATGCCATACCAAAAATCCTTTCTCAGTCCCATACCATGACTGTCATTCATGCTGCCGTATAGGCAGTCCCCCTTGATACCGTATTGCAATATGCTTTTCAATCATCATCTGATCCGGTAGATTCATTATATCCATCCCACGGTCATTTGTCCAGCACCGGTGCATCATCCGGCAATTTGCTTACAACCTGGTTTTTTCCGTGTTCCTTGCCATAATACAGACGGTTATCCGCAATGGAAACAAGCTTATTGAGCGGCAGTCCCGGACTGTACTCCGTCATTCCAAAGGTCATCGTAACGCTCACAGTATCGGCATCGGTTTCTACACGGATCTTTTCTATCGACTGACGGATCTTTTCTGCGATTCCTTTGGTAATGATCTCATTTTCTGGTACAAAGATAAGAATCTCCTCACCGCCCCACCGGCAGATTCTGCAGCCTTCCGTGCAATTTTTCGTGATCATATCCGCAACCTGCACCAATACTTTGTCTCCGACATTGTGTCCATAGGTATCATTGACTCGCTTAAAATCATCAATATCTCCAAGGATGACGGAAAATACAAGCCCGCTTTTTTTGGACTGTTCAACAGCTTCAAGCAAAGAGTGATCCATACTCCTTCGATTGATAAGCCCGGTCAGCGGATCCTTGCTGGATATCGTCTCCAGAAGCCGGTACTGCTCCTCCAAACGGATCTCATTTTGTCTGATCTCTATTGTAAACAGAACAGAAAACAACATAAGACCCAGAAAAGCGATAATCGCATTGGCCAAATAACTGACCGTCAGATTGGTATCAAAATCAAGCTCTGTATAGATTGGCTTAAAATGAACGGACAAAATCCTCGTTACCGCAAACACAAGCATCGTGACCAGAACAAAAAAAAGCGGCTTTTTGATGTTGTGTCCGAATAAGGGCGAGGAATAGGCCAGGTAAAAGGATACCGGTGTGAATGCGATCAGATAGATCATAAATCCCCAGTTCCATCCGGCTAACAGCGTGGCAAAGGCCGCAAAAAAAGTAATCTCCGTGTAGCAGCCGTAATAAAGCCATGCATATTTTTTCTGTTCCGAAAAATAAAGCCCCAGTACAAGATACAGAGCAATCGCCAGAATATTATACAAAAATAAAATCGTATACTCTAAAAAATAAAATCGTGCCGTCAGCAGGAAATGTATAAATGCCAGCGCCATACATATAAACCGATACTTCCCCCGCTCTGAAATCTGCTTTTCACCGGCTAATATAGATTGTATCGTTTGATTTAGTTGTTTTATACTTTTCATATCGCAAAAATAAAATAAGAATCCCTTAATACATAAACAGTAAATTTTATACGGAAACGTCAAAATTAGAACCAAGATATGGTGTCACCGAAAGCTCCATGGAATTGTCTATCATGGCTGCCACCTGTGCACCGGCATCCTGATTGGAATCAAGGGATTTGCGTAACATTTCAACCCCGATACTGTCCATTAATTTGTTTTGCGCCAATGTCATTGATAAAGACGGAATATCCATCATCAATACCTCCTTTTTGCCAGAGATGCAAGTCTCTGTTATCCCCTTTTTGTATAATCTCAAGTAATCGTATATTTCTTTTTGATTTTATCACAAAACAGTATAAAAGCAAAGCTTAGATTTCATGTTTCCGAATGAAATACTTGAAGCTGGTTTTCCTTAGAAATTTATAATAGCATTTGTATAATAGCTGTTTTTCTTGAAAAAAAAGAGATTTATATATATAATTGATACTGTATGTCCATACACGGATACCGGTCACATGTACAGATTTGTCCGGCATCCCACAACAAATTATAGAAAAACAGAGGTGTTACCATGATTCAGGCATGTAATGTTACTTACCGTGTAGGCAAAAAAGCCTTATTTGAAGATGTCAATATCAAATTTACAGAAGGCAACTGTTATGGTCTGATCGGCGCCAACGGTGCCGGCAAATCCACATTTTTAAAAATCCTTTCCGGTGCTTTGGAAACCACCAACGGCGAGATTGTCATCACGCCCGGCCAGCGTCTTTCCGTGCTGGAGCAGGATCATTTCAAATATGACTCTTATCCGGTTATGGATGTGGTTATTATGGGAAATGCCAGATTATATGAAATCATGAAAGAAAAAGAAGCCATCTACGCCAAAGAGGATTTTACCGATGAAGACGGTATCCGCGCCAGTGAGCTTGAAGGCGAATTTGCAGAAATGGACGGCTGGGATGCCGAGACCAACGCATCCATGCTCTTAAACGGTCTGGGGATTGAATCCGATCTCCACTACAGCATGATGAGTGATCTAAACGGCAGCCAGAAGGTCAAAGTACTGCTTGCAAAAGCGCTGTTCGGCAATCCGGACATCCTGCTTCTCGACGAGCCCACCAACCACCTGGATCTGGATGCGATCGCATGGCTTGAGGAATTTCTGATTGACTTTGAAAATACGGTTATCGTTGTTTCCCATGACCGTTATTTCTTAAATAAGGTCTGCACCCACACTGCAGATATCGACTATGGCAAGATCCAGCTGTATGCCGGCAACTATGATTTCTGGTATGAATCCAGCCAGTTACTGGTCAAACAGATGAAGGAAGCCAACAAAAAGAAGGAAGAAAAGATCAAGGAGCTGCAGGAATTTATTTCCCGTTTCTCTGCCAACGCTTCCAAATCCAAACAGGCAACATCCAGAAAACGTGCCCTTGAAAAAATCGAGCTGGATGACATCAAGCCCTCCAGCCGTAAATATCCTTACATTGATTTCAGACCCGACCGCGAGATCGGCAACGAAGTCCTGACCGTGGAAAATCTGACAAAGACCGTCAACGGAGAAAAGGTATTAGACCATATTTCCTTTATTCTCGGTCATGATGATAAGGTCGCTTTTGTCGGCGGCAATGAGTTAGCCAAGACTACTTTATTCAAGATATTGATGGGAGAACTTGAACCCGATGAAGGAAGCTTCAAATGGGGTGTTACAACCTCACAGGCATACTTCCCCAAGGATTCGACCGAAGAGTTTAACAACGATCTGACCATTGCCGACTGGCTGATGGGCTACTCACCCGTTGATGATATCACCTATGTACGCGGTTTCCTCGGACGTATGCTGTTTGCCGGTGAAGACGGTGTCAAAAAGGTCAAGGTCTTATCCGGTGGTGAAAAGGTAAGATGTCTCCTTTCCAAAATGATGATCAGCGGCGCCAATTGCCTGATCTTAGATGAGCCCACCAACCACCTGGATATGGAAAGCATCACCGCTTTAAACAACGGTCTGATCAAGTTCCCCGGTGTTGAGCTGTTTGCCTGCCATGACCACCAGTTTGTACAGACAACAGCCAACCGTATCATGGAGATTCTCCCCAACGGTACACTGGTAGACAAGATCACCACCTACGATGAATACCTTGCAAGTGATGAAATGGCAAGAAAACGTACTGTTTATACAGCCAATGCGGAAGAAGATGAAGCATAATGAAAGCCGTAGACTTACACACTCACTCAACCAAATCCGACGGCAGCATGACTCCCACAGAGCTTGTCAACTATGCAGTAGAAAAAGGGCTGGCTGCCATTGCTCTTTCGGATCATGATACAACAGACGGTATTGACGAAGCCCTGGCTGCCGCCAAAGGAAAGGATATCGAGGTCATCCCTGCGATTGAATTTTCCACCGAATACGACGGCAGAGATATTCACATAGTCGGGCTCTACATCGATTACCACAGTCAGGAATTTGAAAAATACCTGCAGGATTTCCGTGATGCGCGTATCCTGCGCAATCAGAAGATGTGCAAAAAGCTTGCCGAACACGGTATCGATATCACCTATGACGAGCTTCATGCACACTACGCAGGCTCCGTACTGACAAGAGCACACTATGCCGCTTATCTGATGGAGCACGGCTACGTCAAAAGCCGGAGTGAAGCCTTTGACAGATATGTCGGAGATTATGCTCCCTGCTTTGTGCCCCGTGAAAAGGTGACACCGATGCAGGCTGTAGAGCTGATCTTAAAGGCTGGCGGCATCCCGATTTTGGCACACCCCATCCTCTATCATCTGAGCAAGCCAAAGTTGGAAAAGCTCATACAGGATCTAAAAGCTGTCGGTTTAGTCGGCATCGAAGCCATCTACTCCACCTACAGCACTTCCGAAGAAGCCCTGATCAGACAGCTTGCCAAAAAATACGATTTACTGCTGTCCGGCGGTTCCGATTTTCACGGCTGCAACAAGCCCAAGCTGGATCTGGGAACCGGCTACGGAAAGCTCTTTGTCCCGGAAGAAATTCTGACCAACCTCAAAGCATACCGCCGCGAGAATGGCCGTTTTTGTAAAAAAATCATTTTTTCCGATATGGACGGTACGCTGTTAGATGACAAAAAAAATATCTCCGATGAGATTTATCGCGCCATCGTAAGCTTTACCGATCAGGGCGGCACCTTCGTCTTATCAAGTGGCCGGCCCGTAGGAAGCATTTTGGAAACAGCCCACAGACTGGGTCTTGATTTTCCCAATACCTATATTATTTCCTACAACGGTGCCCTGATCTATGATGTTTCCGCCAAAAAACCTCTGTCCGAGATTCGTGTTCCGATGCAACAGGTCAGACAGATCATGGAGCTTGCCAAAGAGCATCATATCCATGTCCACACCTATACCGATGACGCCATCATCTCCCCGGCCGATGACAAGGAGCTTGCGCATTACAAGATTCATGTGCATCTTCCATCCATCATATCCGAAGACGTGACGAAAGCACTGGACAAGGATCCCTACAAGATGCTGATCATTCATCTCAAGGATCATATCAGTCTGCCGGAAGAAAATGATGAGCTCGTCGCTTTCAAGCAGGTCCTTGATGAGCATTTCGGCGATACCATGCACACCTTTTATTCCGATCCGCTTTATCTGGAATGCTGCATGAAGGAAGCTTCCAAAGGAAACGCCATCCGCCGTTTATGTAAATACCTTGATATTGATATCAAAGATTCTGCCGCGATCGGTGATGCAGACAACGATATTTCCATGATCGAGGCAGCCGGTCACGGCATCTGCATGATCAACGGTTCCGACGGAGCCAAAAAAGCCGCCGATCATATTACCGCAAAGGACAATAATCACGACGGTTTCCTGGAGATCTTCCAATATCTTCAATAAATTAAATATCTAAATCGTTTCTTCCATATCTGGCAGCGTCATAGGATGTTGCCAGATTTTTATTTTTCTCATTCTGGTCTAACAGTTCATGCGATGTTTTCCCCTTGGGCACATCATTCCTGTAAATCCGCCGCACTTCTTTGTAAAAAAGATAGCGGATTCTGTTTTTCTTTTGAAAAAAGAGGCGGCGTCTTTTGGGCATGACCGCTATATCCTCTGTCTGCCTCTCCGGTTCATCATAGATTATTTCTCTTTTCTCCACGGTATCCTGTTTTTCTATCCTGCGGTAAAAATAACGGATTCCATTGCGGATAAATACAAATACAACAAACCAGAAAATCAGATTGCCTATAATTTCCCACAATATGAACCACCCAGACCGGGTAATAGCTGAAAAGAGATCCGGATCCTGTCCCGTACCGGTCAATCCTCCGGTGCCAAACAGACCGGCGATCCAGCTAAACACAGTCATAACAGCCTTAATAATCGTCCCGATGATCCGCAGTACGAGAAGTGCTACCGCAGAAAATACCTCATCATAACCGGCATGCACACACAGCAGCAATATGACGGCCATTACCCCCAATATTGTAAACAGACTGTTGGCACTGCTTTTAAAAATGGCTGTCCTCGGCACTCCCTCTATGTCACGGTTGATATCCAGAAACCGGGATATTCCTTTCAGATAAGCACAGATAAACTGTATCAATATCCAGCTGATGGTAAGAAACAGCGCCGTAATCTGAAATGCAAAATGACCGCTATAGGCTCCGTAAATATACATGAGCACAGGTTCCGCAATAAAATACCACCGCATCCTATATGAAAAATGATCGGTTTTCTTCCGGTAACCCACGATATCCATTACAAGAAACCAGCCCAGCATCACGACAGAGCACAAAAAAATAATACTGTCTGCTGCCCCGGCTATCGATAAAAAAAGGCAGTTCAAGGTCAGAAGGATGAGAAACCCGCTGAATATAAGCGGAAGGCTTCGCAAAAACCGGTGCCTGATAATACAGAGCATATACAACCCGCTCAGATAAAGAATACCGTGAAATTTTGTAAACACCATTCCGGTTCCGTCATAGAGCAGTAAAAAAAGCGCGAGCATATAGAGGTAATGTATCAAAAGCACCATTACCGATTCTGCCTTTGTCAAAAAAATACGCAAAGAATAGGAATCTTTCATTTAGCCACCTCAGCGCACCATGGATAGATCATATTCCGGTGTTCCATAAGACCTGTTTTCTGTATCTTTTTCAAGCTTCTGGATGAATAGGGCATAATGGCATAAACTGCCGTTTTCTGCCTCTGATATGCCATAAGAAGTTCCAGAAATTCTGTTGTATAATCGGAAGACAATACCAGATAGCACTTTTTTTTGCCATGGATTTGTACCTGTTCTCTTAACAGCTCTTCCAAATCCGGTCCGCATACCTTTTTATCAGCCCGAGCTAATGCTCTGTCAATCCGGGCAATATGTCCGCGTCCCACTCCATCCGTCACAGTTACAGGTTCCCTGGTAACTATGTCGGTATAATTGGAATAAAGCTCCACCGATATCCCGCTCTCCAAAAGACAGGAGCTTACAGAGGAAGCCAGTGCTATCAATTCCTCTGAAATTTCCTCTTCATCAAAAGGAAGCCGTATCCTCTGATCTAAAAGCAGGCACACCTCCACAGCTGTCGTTGTCTCATACACATTTACCAGCAGATTTCCCGTATGAGCCGTATTTTTCCAGTTGATCCGCCTCATGGAATCTCCGGGATGATATTCCCGGATTCCGCGAAAGGCAAACAGATCCTCTTCCATCCTGCGCCTGGTAACCACGTCTCCCATCATCCGTGCAAAAAAAGGATTGAGAATATGTGTATCCAGCTTCATCGGATAAACATAGATCGCCGTATCGTTTTTTACCCGCACTGCATACTCCTGTGAAAAAAAATAATCCTTCGTCAGCACATCAATTTCATCAATGGAAAAATATCCTCTTTTCATCGCCTTAAATTCATGATATATAACGGTACGCTGCCTCCCCCTTAAGGAAAAAAGATCTTTTTTGTAAAAACGGTCCGTCACCGATGTAATTTTTTCTTTTTCAAAAAGAAAAGACGGGGCAGTCGCAAACTTGACCTCCAGAATTGGCAGCGGCAGTCTTTTGCCGTTGCTGACCGTCTCCCGTATCACACCGGTCTGCCCGGCATTGATCCCTTTTTGCAAAAAAAGGATGTCCACAGACAGTCCTTTTTCCCACAAATGACGAAACAGTTTCATCTCTATATAATAAATTGCAAACGAAGCAAGAAACGCAACCAAAAGCATCATAGGCGTTTCCAGCTTTCTGTCGGCACCTCTGCCGACGATAATATTTCACTTAAAATTTGCGAAACGGTTGTATTGCGGTCTGTCGAATATGATAACAGACGGTGCGAAAAGACGCTTGTACAAAGTGCCTTTACATCATCCGGTGTCACATAATCCCTTCCCATGATCGCCGCATATGCCTGCGTACACTTAAGAAGTGCAAGCGTTCCTCTTGGATTGACACCAAGTACCAGCATTGGATGTTTTCTCGTTGCCTCCACCAGATGCGTAATGTATTCCTTCACACTGTCATGCACAAATACTTCTTTTACCATTTCTTTCATTTTGAAAAGAGCGTTTTTACTACATACCGGCAAAAGATCTTCCAACGGATCGTGGCTGATATAACGGTTTATGATCTGCAGCTCCTCCGCAACGGTCGGATATCCCATCTTGATCTGCATCATAAAACGGTCAAGCTGTGCCTCCGGAAGCGGATATGTACCGGCCGTCTCTACCGGATTTTGCGTCGCGATCAGAAAAAACGGTTCATCCAGCGTATGTGTCTGTCCATCAACCGTCACCTGACGCTCCTCCATACACTCTAACAGACCGGACTGGGTACGCGGTGTTGCCCTGTTGATCTCATCCGCAAGCAGAATATTGGTAAAAACCGGACCTTTGGTAAATTCAAACTGTCCGCTTTTCTGATTGTAAATATCAAGTCCCGTGATATCGGCAGGTAAAAGATCCGGAGTAAACTGGATGCGGTTGAAATCTGCATCCAAAGAAGCTGCCAATGCCTTGGCAAGCTTTGTTTTTCCGGTTCCCGGCATGTCCTCGATCAGGACATGTCCATCCGCTAAAAGAGCCGTCAGCAATAGATTGATGACGTCATCTTTTCCGACAATGACTTTTGCTATATTCTCTTTTATTTTCGATGCATTTTCCGAAATAAATGCAATATCCATGCCCTTCTCCTTTTGACGTTGCCTGATAGTTTTCATAGTTATCAAATATTAACACTCTACAATCAGATATCTTCCGTCGCCGACTTCAAATACTTCGTCCGCCTCTACAATGCCATCCTCATCCATGGCTTCCATATCAACGCCTTCTTCATCAAAGTATTCCCATACTTCTTTTTTGGAGTCAACGACAACAGCCATACATTCCTCTAAAAAATCACGTGCCTCCTCCTGTGTCCGGGCAACCGGCTCCGGGAATAACTGCAACTGGTTGTTTAAAAAGCTTTCTACTACCTTATCATCAAAATCTGGCATTTTTCATTCTCCTTTTTCTGCTTATTCTGTATTTTTATACTGCTTATTTTTATTTGTAATTTTACAGTCAGGCCATTTTCATAAACATTCTCATAAACTTTTTCACAGATCTGCATTAGTTATCCTCTGCTAACTCTTGATACAATGCATCCAGCACCTGCCATACGCCTTTTTCTTTCCAACCGGGGCATATATATCTGGCTTCTTTTTTCAATGCCTCAACTGCATTATCAACAGCATAGCTTTCACCTGCTGCCTGTATCAGCCCAAGGTCATTGTTGTTGTCACCAAATACCATTGTCTCTTCCGGCAGGATACCGAGTGTCTTTTGGATCGTCCTTAAGGCATTTCCCTTATCAACACTGAAATCCATAAAATCGACCCATTCCTCACCGGCCATGGTCGTCTTTACAAGCTCCTTCCACTTCGGAATCAGAATCCCTTCTCCGAGGGAACGGATACTGCCTTTTTTGTATACAGCAAGCTTTACAAATTCCTCATCCTCCGAAAGAATATCATCCGTCAAGGTCACATCATTGCGATAAGAATCCCGGATCAGATGGATAAATTCCTCATCCTTACTTTCAAGATAACATCCGTGCGGTGTGGATGCAACCACATGACAGCCGTCCTTGTAGAGGCTGCGCAGATCCTGCATGATCTCTTCCACATACCTCCGTTCCATCTTTGTGATGGAATAATTCTTCGCCCGGAGTAAAATATGCGCTCCGTTTTCCACAATATAATCAAGCTCTCTGTCAGTACGCGCAAACATCTTGCGCACACTTCCGTACTGTCTTCCGCTTGCGATCACAAAACGGATCCCGGCATCTGTCAGCTTCTTTATGATATCGATCATTTCATCATAAACATCCGGCGAGGAATCCTTGACTAAGGTTCCGTCCACATCCGTTGCGATCAGTTTAATTTTTGTATTCATCTTATTCTATCCCTTCGTGAGGAGTGGACGGTACAAATACCCGCTCCTGCAAAGGATCCTCTTCCAAACTCTTTGTCTTAGCGACCGCCTCTTTGCAGAAATTTTCCTGCGCACCAAACAGCTCCTTGCCTCTTCGGTCGATCCGGTCATAATTACCATCCTTATCCAAAAGCTGCGCTTTCTTGGTATCTCTTAACAGGCAGTCCAGAATATGCTGTACCTTTTCTTTTAAATCCGGCTGTTCCACCGGGAATAAAATCTCAACACGGCGGTTTAAATTACGCGGCATCCAGTCCGCACTTGACATGTAAAATTCCGGATTGCCGCCGTTTTCAAAGCGGAAAATACGGCTGTGCTCCAAAAATGTGCCTACCACAGACCGCACCGTGATATTCTCGGAAACGCCGGGAACGCCTACCTTTAAACAGCAGATGCCCCGGACGATCAGATCGATTTTGACACCAGCTGCACTTGCCTTGTACAAGGCTTCGATAATCTCATGGTCACAGAGTGAATTCATCTTGGCAACAATGCTTGCATGATTGCCGCATTTTGCCTGCTCAACTTCCCGGTTGATCAGATAAAGAAACCGGTTTTTGAGCCACAACGGTGCTAAAGCAAGCTTATTCCATGTACGGGGCTCCGAATATCCGGAAAGCATATTAAATACGGCTGTCGCATCCTCTCCGATATCCTCCCGGCAGGTCAAAAGACCCAGATCGGTATAAAGCTTGGCGGTTGCATCATTGTAGTTACCTGTTCCAAGATGCACATAGCGGCGGATGCCGTCCTCTTCTCTTCTGACAACCAGCGTGATCTTACTGTGTGTCTTTAAGCCCACAAGACCGTAAATAACATGACACCCGGCCTTTTCCAGCTTTTTCGCCCATACAATATTGTTTTCTTCATCAAAACGCGCCTTTAATTCCACCAGCACGGATACCTGCTTGCCGTTTTCGGCAGCATGGGCAAGTGCCGCGATGATCGGTGAATTGCCGCTGACACGGTACAGGGTCTGCTTGATGGCAAGCACCTGCGGATCCTTTGCCGCATTTTTTATGAAATCCACAACAGGCGTAAATGTCTGGTAGGGATGATGCAGCAAAATATCCTGCTTGCGGATCTGTTCAAAAATATCACAGTCTCCCATAAGTTCGGGAACCGGCTGAGGGGTATATTTTTCTTCTTTCAAATTTTCAAAACCATCCACGCCGTAAAGCTTCATCAAAACAGTCAGATCAAGCGGTCCGTTGATATAATAAATCTCTTCCTCGGATACCTTTAATTCCTTGCGGATGATGCGCAGGAGATTTTTGTCCATGCCTTCTTCGACTTCCAGACGGATAGCCTCGCCCCACTGACGCTTTTTGAGCTGTTTTTCAATTTCTTTTAACAAGTCCTCGGCTTCATCCTCCTCGATCGGCAGATCCGCATTTCTCATAACACGGAACGGATGAATGCACAATACATCATAATTTAAAAACAGCTTCTCAATATTTCTTTCTATGATCTCTTCCAGAAAAATAAAGGTCCGCTTTTCCTGATCCTCAATCTCGATCACACGCGGCAGTACGCTCGGCACCTGCACGGTCGCAAATTCGGTCTCGGCATCGGCTTCTCCTTTTTTGCGCACCAAAAGTCCTAAATTGAGTGACTTATTGCGGATCAGCGGAAACGGTCTGGATGAATCTACCGCCATCGGTGTCAACACCGGATACACGGCATTTTCAAAATAAAGATCCACAAACTCTGCCTGCTTTTTGGTCAGATTCTCATGATGGGTGATAATGTTGATCCCGTTTTGCGCTAACTGCGGCAAAAGGCTGCGGTTGTAAGTAGAATACTGCATATTGACCAGAGCATGTGTCTCTTTATTGATCGCATCAAGCTGCTCTAAGGGCGTCATGCCCGCAATGTCCTTTTTGTGATATTTGGCATGCACCATATCCTTTAGGGACGCCACACGCACCATGAAAAATTCGTCCAGATTGGAAGCGGTAATACTCAGAAATTTCAACCTTTCAAACAACGGATTTTCCTTATCACGGGCTTCATATAAAATACGGTAATCAAACTTTAACCAGCTTAATTCCCTGTTTTCATAATATTGGGGATCCTGAAAATTGATCTCGTCTGCCATAATCATTGTCTCCTTATATCTAAACCTGCACCTATACTTTACTATGTATTTTGCTTTTTATAAGTTTTACTTTATTCCGAATTTTATTTTGCTTCGGATTTTACTCTGCTCTTTTAACGTCTTTTCTTTTTAATGACCGGGCGGACGCTGTATACCTCTTCAAAAAACTGGGCACGCCCTGTCAACAGTCCTGTCTCAAGTGTGATATCCTCTGCTGTATCAACCGTGATCACCAGTTCATCATCCTTGAGCCCGGTCTTTACATTCTGAAACTTCTGCTTGTGGCTGCGGTCCAGTCCGTTTGCCACACGCAAGATTGCGGTCAGCTTGGCGATCATCAGATAAGCCTCTCTGCTGAGCGTAGTATGCTCTCCAAGCTGTTCGTAGTATTCAAAATCATCCCGGTTGTATTTGGCAACATAGGCAACCATCTCACGTTCTGTATGGGACAGTCCGATGATCTCCGTCGCCATAATGATACGGAAGCTGCACTCTCCGACATCCGTCTGGGAAATATATTTGCCACAGTCATTTAACTGCGCAGCAATCTGCAATAACAGCCTTTCTCTCTTCCCAAGTCCATGGACCTTTTTCATGGTATCAAAGATAGACAGTGCTAACTGTTCAATACTTTCGTTGCGCTTCCTGCTGCACATATAGCGCCTGCTGATCGTCTGTGTTGATGCAATGATATCCTTTTCAAAATCATGTGAGATTGTGATCAGGTTGTTTTTCTGCGCATATTCATAGGCAATTCCGTCGCAAAGGGTTGTTCCCGGAGCCCAGATATGACTGGCACCGGTAACCTCCATGATCCTCTTGATAAGGACAGCACTGTAAAACATGAGCGACGCATGTTCTTCCGAAATTTCCAGATACAGACTGCAGTCAACCGGATTTTTGTGGCTGACCTCATCCATAAATTTCAGATACTGGTCATAGTCGATTTCTCCCGGTGCGCTGCAGATCTTGTTTTTCTGCAAGACAACGGAAAGATAATCGTCAACCACGATCAGATTCTGGATCTTACATTCTTTTAGATACATCTTTTTAAACAAAGAAAACTGATTGTTTACCATCTCTTCAATCAGCTTTTCAGACTGTCCTCTTTTCGGAGAAAGCGCCTCTAATTTTTCTCTCAGACGCATAACACCCAGTCTCATGTTTTGTGTGGTCACAAGGGAATCGTTTTCAAACAGGGATATCTGCACACTTCCGCCACCGATATCAAGAATGGCACAGCCACCTTCGATACATTTGTCAAAGGCTTCTCCCCTGGTCGCGATTGCCTTGTAATTTAAAAATCTCTGCTCGGAGTTACTGATCACGTCAACATCAAGGCCGGTCCGGTTTTTAAGCTGATCCAGCACGATCAAAGTATTGGCAGTCTCACGAATCGCACTGGTCCCATACGCTTTGTAGGCATCAACCTTGTAGGATTTCATAATCTCTTTAAAATCACGGAGCGTATCACACAGCTCATCCATTTTTTCTCCGGAGATTTTTCCTGATTTGTAGGAATCAACGCCCAGTGCCAGTCGGTGATTGACACAATCAATTTCCTTAATTCCGTTTTTGGGAGAAATTTCAAAAATCTTCATCATCAGCTCATAAGAGCCGACATCAATTGCCGCAAATAATTTTACCGCCATTTTATTACCCCTTTATATTGGTGATATCCATTTCGTGATATCAGACTGCCTCGAGCTTCCCGGGCTTTTAATCTGATACCGGATTTCTAATAATTTCCAAGAATTTTCATATTGCGCGCCTCATCACGCAGTCCGCGTAATGCATTTTTGACGGCTCCGTCTGCCAGATTTCCTTCAAAATCCACAAAGAAACGGTATTCCCAGTTGCGGTCCTCAATCGGCCGGCTTTCAATCTTGCACAGATTGAGATTATTGTATATAAAATGAGAAAGCATGTGATACAGGGAACCGCTCTCGTGCGGGATTTCAAAACAGATGCTGATCTTTTTTGCATCCTTTAAAAATACCTTCTGGTTGGTCACGATAATAAAACGGGTGGAGTTGGTCGATGACTGATTGACACCTTTTTTGAGGATCTCAAGGCCATGTATTTTGCCCGCATATTCACTGGCGATGGCAGCCTGGGTCTTGTCACCGTCTTCCATAACTTTTTTAGCCGCAAACGCGTTGTTCTGCATGCTGACCTGTTTCCAGTCATGCTCGCCCAAAAACCTGGCGCTCTGCATCAGAGACTGTGGATGGGAATAAACCGTACGAATATCATCCATGGTTGCTCCCGGAACACCTAAAAGACAATGCTCGATCTTGATGATCTGCTCGCCCACAATATAATTTTCAAATTCTACTAAAAGATCATATACCTCACTGATAATGCCGGCTGTGGAATTTTCAATCGGCAGCACCGCAAAATCAGCACTTCCTTCTTCTATCGCAGACATCGCATCCCGGAACGTATTGACATGAAAGCTCTGGATCTTGTCCCCGAAATACTGCACCATCGCTGCCTGGGAATAAGCTCCCTCAGCGCCCTGGAATACAACCCTTACCCTTCCGTCATTGAGAGAATCAACACCCATAAACGGCAGTCTTCCGACACTTCCGTGCTCGGAAAGAATCTGATACTGCAATTTGCGGCTGACAGACATGATCTGTTCAAACAGCTCTTCCACCGCACGGCTCGTAAAATCGCTGCTTGTCATCGCCTTGACCTTTCGTATCTTTTCTTCTTCACGCACACGGTCAAATACTTTTTTGCCGTTTTTGATCTTGTAATCAGCGACCTCTTTGCAGATGCCGATCCGCTTTTCGTACAGCTCCACAATCTGTTTGTCAATCGCATCGATCTCGTCTCTCAGTTCCAATAAATCCATGATTATGTTCCTTTTTCCTTTTGATGTTTTCTTATTTCGTCTTTCTGCTCAAAGCAGCACTTTCTGCCAACTGGAATACCTGCGCACTGCTATCCGTCAGCGGATTGTACTGATACATCGGCGTTGACTGTCCAAATTCCGAAAAGTAAAACAGTCCTCCAGCCACTCCGAAGCCCGTGTAGTTACCCTCTGCTAACTCCTTGGGATTGCTTCCATCCTTTTGTATCTGAATAAGTGCCGGAGCACTTTCCGAATTTTTCTGATAAAAAATATAATCGCCGCAGCAGATGTATGCATCACAGCGGTCATCCGTAAGCTTTTCAACCTGCCCATCCGATAAGTGATAACGGTACAGTCTATAATCTTCATCAATATTCATATAATAAATATATCCATCCTGATAATCCGGATTCCACACATTTCCTTCATATATCAGGGTAGAATTGCCGGTATTCAGATCATAAGCATAGAGGTAATGGTCGGTCTCATCCCCGGCATAAAAGATCTTGCCGTCATAAACGCATGCCGGATTGACATCCGTCGGCAGGGCTGCCTGCGATTCTCGGGAGCGGACATCCATTTTCTGCAGACTGATACCGTCTTCATTGTCGTACCGCTGATAATACAGATCATTCCCAACGAGCTTGACCACACCACAGGTCACCTTATCCATGCACTTGGTCTTTCTGCCCTTTAAATCCGACCGGTACAGTCCAAGCATTGCCACCCGGAAACCACCCATGCCGGACACAGAAGAAATATTGTTGATATAATAATAGACATGATGTTCGTCAGCATTGATGCAGGATACCGGACTGTCTGTCAGACATTTGATATCCGAACCGTCCCTATTCATGACATAAAGCCGCCCTTCATCATATGCATTGGAAAAATAGATCTTATCCTGCTGCTCACAAAACAGGCCGTTATTATTGAGGTTTCCGGTCGTATTGCCAACCAGATCTTCCGGATTGGAATGCAGATAATCTCCGTATGTCTGATAGACAAAAAAGCCACCAAACAAGAAAGCCAGAATTCCAAGTACCAAAACCAATTTTACTTTGTCTGACATAAGTTCTCCTTCATATCCTTCATCGTCAACCGGTAAACCGGATGTACAAAACCGGGCGCGATCTCAGTCATCGGCACCAGTACAAAATCCCGGTTTTTAATATCTATATGCGGGATCGTCAGATATTCATCACTCAGGATCAGGTCATCATAAAACAGAATATCCAGATCCAGTGTCCGGTTGCCCCAGTGAACATCTCTTTCCCTTTTGGCTTCTCTTTCGATCATATGACATACCCTCAGCAGCTCATATGGATCAAGGAGTGTCCGTACCCGGACTACACCATTGATAAAATCCTCGGTTGCAACACCGCCATAGGCCTTGGTCTCGATCAGCTCCGAGGTGCGGAGTACATAGATGTCATTTTCGTTTTCCAGCATTTCCAGTGCCTGCTCAATATAATCTTTCCGGTCTCCTAAATTGGATCCCAGTCCGATATATGCCTCATGCCACCCTCTTTTAACCGTCACGGAAACATCCTCAAACGGCAGCGGTATCGGTGCCTTGGGCTTACTGATCTTTAGTGTCACGGACTGCGCCGGAAGATATTTTAACAGAAGCTCTCTGGCAAGATTCTCCGCAACAGCCTCTAAAAGCTTGTATGTATTGGCCTTCATATATTTATCGATAAACATGCAGACAGAGCCGTAGTCAACCGACTCCGACAATTCATCCTTTAATCCGGCTTCTCTTGTATCAACATCCAGAATTGCGGACACATAAAAATTTTGTCCCTGCTGGGACTCCTCGGGATATACTCCATGATGTGCAAAAACCTTTAAACGGTCTATTCTGATCTGATCCATGTTTCTCACCTCTTGTACTTTTCTTCTGCCACAAAAACGCAAAACACGCGGCAATCCGATATTATCCATTTATTTTGCAGAAAGAACAGCCTCCGTCATACGGATGACCCTGACATTTTCTTTTACATCGTGTACTCTGACAAAACCGGCACCCTTCATCACACCGATAACCGTGGTTGCCAGTGTTCCCTCCAAACGGTCATCGCACGGCAGATCCAGTGTCAGTCCGATAACAGATTTTCTGGATGTTCCCAGCAACACCGGAAGTCCGAAGGTATGCAGCTCCTGCAGATTGTTGATGATCTCCAGATTGTTTTCATAGGTTTTACCAAAGCCGACACCCGGATCGATACAGATATCCGCATACGAGATACCGGCTTTTTGTGCGATCTCAAGCGTTTCCTCCAGATCTGCAAGCACGTCATTCATAAAATGATTGTAATTTGGCTCCTTGCGGTTGTGCATAAGACAGCAGGTCTTGTGATTCTTGGCAATCACCTCAGCCATTTGGGGATCAAATTTAAGTCCCCAGATATCGTTGATCATATCAGCACCTGCCAGAATACCTGCCTTTGCAACACCGCTTTTATAGGTATCCAGAGAAATCGGGATATCAAATCTCTCACGCAGCTTTTCGATAACCGGTACCACTCTGCCAATCTCTTCCTCATCTGAGATCATGGTATAGCCGGGATGTGTGGACTCTCCGCCCACGTCAATGATGTCTGCACCGTCCCGGATCATCTCTTCTGCATGGAATAAGGCACGGTCCAGATCATTCCACTTTCCTCCGTCTGAAAAGGAATTGTCCGTCACATTGAGAATTCCCATGACATAGCAATGGTTAGCAGTATCAAACTCTTTATTTCCAATTTTCATATCTTTCCCCTCCGGGCTCTATGTTACTGCCCTGTCTCATAATTATCGTAAATAGACCATTTTTCTGACTGTCATTTTAATCTTACCGTAACATCTGGTAAAAACTGTTTTGCAGCTTTTCATCGTCCGCAAACGCTCCGCGTGTCACGATCGTAACTGTCTTGCTGCCGGGCTTTTTGACCCCACGCATCGTCATGCACATATGCTCTGCCTCGATCATGACCATGGCACCCTTTGCCCCCAACTCATCCATCAGGGCATCTGCGATCTGCGCACCCATCTTTTCCTGGATCTGAAGTCTCTTGGCATAAACCTCAACCGTACGTGCGATCTTGCTAAGCCCTACCACCTTGCCATCCGGAATATATGCCACATGTGCTTTCCCGTAAAACGGCATCAGATGATGCTCACACATGGAATAAAAGACGATATCTTTTTCCAGTACGATCTCATTGTGTCCGGCAGTAAAGGTCTTTTTCAGATGCTCGGCACTTGTCTGATCCATACCGGCAAATATTTCTTCGTACATCCGTGCAATCCGGTCCGGTGTATCCAAAAGTCCTTCTCTTTGCGTATCTTCTCCAATGCCCTCCAGCAAAAGAGTCACTGCTTCTTTGATCTTTTCTTTATTTACCATGGGAGTCTCTCCTCGTCCATTTATTGTCCTGTATGATCTGCTTTAGCTCTCCCAGATAAGAGAGGGAGCCAAAAGCTATAATAACAGCATCCTTTCCACCCATCAGATATGCCATTTCAACTGCCTCCGAAAGTCCGTCAGCGGCCGTCACGTTGGGATGATACACTGCCACTGCCCGGGCAAGCTCATAAGCATCCATTGCCCTTTCATTGTGCGGCGTCTTAACCGTAATGATCATGTCGGCAAATGAGTAAGTTTCGCGGATGATCTTGCCATATTCTTTATCCTTTAATACCCCCATTATATAAATAATTTTCTTATTTGTAAACGAAGGCTGCTCTTTATAAAAAGCAATTGTTTTTGCCAGCTGTACGGCGGCATCCTCATTGTGCGCCCCATCGATGTAAACATCCGGTCCGGAGCTGATTTTTTCAAACCGCGCCGGCCAGACAATCTGTGAAAATGTCTCTTTTATTTTTTCTTCGGTAATGGAAAAACCGTACCGACTGCGCAGGCAGTCCAAAACCTCCAGTGCAGTTGCCGCATTTAAAAGCTGATAGGTGCCACCTAAGGATAACAGCATTTTTCCATGTGAGCCGTATTGGAACCGGATGCCCTTTCCCGATACGCGCAAAAGCTTTGCCTTTGTGGCATCCACAACTGTGAGCTCTGCTTTTTTTGCCTCTGCTTCTTTTTGAAGTACCTCCATAGCCTCCGCCTTTTGCGGATAGGAAACAACCGGCACCGTTTCCTTGATGATGCCCGCTTTTACGGAAGCGATCGCAGAAAGCGTCTTTCCAAGAAATTGCATATGATCCATACTGATCGATGCAAACACACAGACAAGAGGCTTTTTGATGATATTGGTAGCATCGGTAAGACCGCCCATCCCGGTTTCCAGTACAACCACATCGCACCCTTTTTCTTTAAAATATAAAAAGGCAAGGGCGGTTTCAAATTCGAAAGGTGTCGGATGCTCCAGACCATCCTGTACCATTGTTTCACAGACTTCCTTGAGTCGCTCCACATACTGGCACAGTGATTTTTTGGAGATCATCCTGCCGTTGATCTGAAACCGCTCCCTGTAGTTTGTGATAACCGGCGAAATATACCGTCCGGTCCTGTATCCACACGCTGTAAGCGTCTGGCTGACCATTGCAACAATACTGCCTTTACCGTTGGTCCCCGCTACATGAATAATATTCAGTTCATCCTGCGGATCGCCAATTCTTTTGCACAATTCCCTGACACTCGAAAGCCCCAGATGACTTCCCAATGCCTGTAGAGAATCAATATATTCAAACGTCTCTTTTTCCGTCATTTCATAATCCGTCTTTCTACGAGCATACTCTTAATATAAAACAGAAAGGGCCCTGCCGGATATGCAAAGCCCCTTTACATTTGCAATTTAATATCGAAAATGCATCGTGCACACCAGAGTGCGTATATACACCAGCACGCACAGTGCACATTTGACTGCAGTATGTATATCAGAATGCATCATCCATATCCGCATCAAGATCGTGACCATCCTCAAGATCATGACCATGTGAGATATTTTGTGTATTTAAGGTACGTCTCTTCATACGCTGCTCTTCTGATTCCTTCAAAATGAAATCCTTGATCGCACGGGCATTTTTCACATGGATCAGTTTGAGGTGGCGATGTGTGGTATCACCGGTAAAACATACAACCGTGCCCAGTCCGAAAATCCGTTCCATCAGGGATGTCTCAAGCTGAACATCTGTCACTTTATACATATAGCAGTCATCCTCTACGGTCTTAAAAAGCCCTGCTTTGATATTGATCACATTTTCTTTGATGGTATACACTGTAAATGTCCAGGGCAAACCAAAAAACAATATTCTTTTTCTTTCTCTGAATTCCATAAGAACCTCCTGTTTTTTCCTTACACTATGCTGACATTTTACCATAGGATTACATTTTTTTCCACATTTTGATTCCTAGACCATGCTTTTTTCAATATATTTTTCTTCGCAGTATTTGCAGCGGTAAATTTCCTTTTCTTCATCCGTCAGAACAAAGATATGCGGAAGCCCCTGCTCAATAGAAGTAATACAGCGGGGATTTTTGCATTTGATGACATTTTTGATCTCTCTTGGAAGCACCAGTTCCTTTTTGTCAACGATCTCGCCATCCTTGATCACATTGACTGTGATGTTGTGATCGATAAAGGCCAGGACGTCCAGATCCAGCATGTTGATATCACATTCTACTTTTAAAATATCTTTTTTGCCCATCTTATTGCTTTTGGCATTTTTGATAATGGCAACTGTACAATCAAGCTTGTCAAGCATCAGATGATGATACAAAGAAAGGCTCTTTCCTGCCTGAATATGGTCAAGTACAAATCCTTCCTCGATTTTTCCTACATTAAGCATCTTTTTATCTCCTTTTAAAACTATGTTGCATGACTGTACGGAATCAGACCGATCTGTCCGAACAGCTACTTATTATTTTCATTCCATATGTCGTATCTCAAACACAACATGCTCTGCATTTATGCCAGATCCAGTAATGTCAAAATCAGGGCCATGCGCACATACACACCATACTGCACCTGCTTGAAATATGCCGCTCTGGGGTCATCGTCCACTTCTACAGAGATTTCATTTACGCGGGGAAGCGGGTGAAGCACCAGCATGTCATCCTTTGCCATACTCATTTTATTTTTATCCAGAATGTAAAAATCTTTTAATCTAACATAATCTTCTTCGTTGAAGAAACGCTCTTTCTGTACCCTTGTCATATACAGGATATCCAGCTCGCCAATGCAGTCCTCTAACTTGATACATTCACGGTACGGAATGCCTTTTTCACTGAGCATTTCACGGATATAATCCGGAACACGCAGCTCTTCCGGTGAAACGAAAACGAACTGTATATCATCATAACGTGACAGCGCATTTACAAGTGAATGGACCGTACGTCCAAACTTCAAGTCACCGCAAAGACCAATGGTAAAATGGTTCAGACGGCCTTTTAAACTGCGGATTGTCAGCATATCGGTCATTGTCTGGGTCGGATGCTGATGTCCTCCATCGCCCGCATTGATAACCGGGATTCTGGATTTGGAAGCCGCTACCATAGGCGCTCCTTCCTTGGGATGACGCATAGCACAGATATCTGCAAAACATGAAATAACCCGGATCGTATCAGATACACTCTCTCCTTTGGATGCGGAGGATGAATTGGCGTCTGAAAATCCGATTACCCTTCCTCCCAAATTGATCATGGCTGTTTCAAAGCTCAGCCTTGTACGGGTGCTGGGCTCATAAAAACAGGTCGCAAGCTTTTTTCCTTTGCATTTTTCATTGTACTTCTCCGGATTTTTCTCAATGTCATTGGCAAGGTCAAACAGCTTGTCCAATTCCTCCACCGAAAAGTCCAGGGGATTCATCAGGTGTCTCATATCAATTATTCCTTTCTTTCTATCAATTTGGCATGGATTGCCATAAAAAATCGAAGAGAAATAAATTCCCTTCGATTTAATAACTAACTCATAAATGAAACTAATTCATCAACCGGCTTTCTCTTTGGAGCTTCCGGATCAATGTCAGGATATCCAATTGGAATCAATGCAACAAGTTCTCTGTCTTCCGGTATCTGTAATAGAGATTCTACGACCGGGCGATCAAACAGTCCCATGATAACAGTACCAAGACCGGCTTCATAAGCTGCCAAGCACAATGTCTGTGATGCAACACCTGCATCATACATCTGCCATCCGTCTTTTCTGTCTGTTGAATAAGAACCGTCTCTTTCGAATCCGGATCTGTTTTTGATAACAGTAACGGCAACTAATGCGGGAGCATTTTGGATAATTGTTCCATTTCCCGGGAAAATAGAAGTGCCTTCTGTTGCGATTTTATTTTTGAGGTCACCCTCTACTACGATATAGCGGGTGATCTGTGTATGTTTCCAGCTTGGTGCGTATGAAGCAGTCTCAACAATCTGCTTTAATAATTCGTGATCTACAGCATCTGATTTGAATTTACGAATGCTGCGGCGACCTAAAATACATTCTTTTGCTGTCATGGAAAGTACCTCCTTTTGTATTTTATTTTACTTAGAATACCATATATGGATTTTGCTTTCAATGGGGAATGGGGATTATTTTTTTATTCTTTTGAGACTATTCGACATCAATATTTATTCCTGACAGATCAATTCCTTCTACAGGCTCTAACAACTCTGTTATTGGACCATGTTCAAAACACCTTCCCGGTATCAATTCTCCGATTTTTTTCATTTTTGCATCTTTCTCAAGAACTTCTTCAGTTCCATCTTCTTCTATTTCTCCTTCTATATCATATTTCCTCTGAGTGGTAAAATAGAACTCTTCATCACGAAGATTATAGCGGCATAAAATGGTCAATTGATTTTCAGGAGTAAGAACTCTGTCACAGGTAATATAATAGCAGTCCTCAAAACAATCATATGAGACAAACCCTGAAACCTTATCCAATTTCATTCCGATAATATTCGGATTTCCAATGATCAGATTCCCGACGATCGTTCCATATTTTCTTTTAAAAGAATGACATTCCATTTCACTTTCCCCAAGATAAAACCATCCGATCAGTCCTTCCTTGTCTTTTTCTTTATTAACATTATCATTCGTTTTGCCATCAAGTATCAGCTTTTTTAATTCTTCAAAATCATTTTTTTCAAATATCTTATTTAACTCCACGTTCTTTCTAATATTAAGTTCTTTTAACCTTATATATAGTTTTTCCGACGGAAAACGTTCCATTTCTTCACCATTCAACTGTTGATTTACATCATATAAAACATATAGCAGTTTTGTGACATCCTCATCTGAGTTTATATATCCCTTTAATATATTAAAAGTACTTTCGAGTAAAATAAAACTTTTATTTGTGCAGAGCTCATCTCCAGAAATTTCATTTTTAAAAGTACCAATTATGGAATCCAACGTCATTTTTGGTGGCATTGAAATGTCATTTACATCAAGCAATCCTTTCGAAAAAAGCCACGAAAGAGACTGTAGTTTCACAACAATCTCTAACTCCTTCCATATAAAGCGCCTGCACGCTTCTGCATCGGCCGAAACAACCATTCCATTAAACATTACACGATATGGCAGAAACGCTTTTGTGTTTATATCTTTGGGAACAACAAGAAAGTCATTTTTTCTTGCAATATAGTGTTCAAATGTCTGGTATTTTCTAATTTTATGTACCTCATCACCCTGAACCATTGCAAAATATCCATCATTTGTAATAACATAAGGCACATTCATCTTAAAATCAATAAATGCAGCCGGACAAACAACAAACAGATTTGTCAACATATCATAATAATGATAAAGACCTTCTTGTCCAACACCTTTTAAATAAACTCTTCTGAGCCCCTTATCAAAGCCACAAATTTTAATATAATTATATCCAAGTCTTTCTTTTGCAGCCTGCATATCCAGATTCACACCTTGTTCAAGGTCTACAAGCTTAATTTTAGCCAGGCTTGTCCTCTCATCTTCCATCGCTATATAATAAAGTGTTTGCTCATTCAAAAACATTCCACATCTACTTTTTTCTGTTAGTGTCTCGCCAAAAACAAAATAAGAATATGATATGCTCACCTTATTAAGATCTTCAACAAAATCTTCTAAAGATTTATAACTAAATCCCAACTCTAAGCTATCCCTGAGGTCGTCAAATACCTTTTCACTTATTTTTTTAACAATCTTTTTTAATTCATTATCATTGCTTATTTTCTTCAGTCTCATAGAATCGTAGATACTTGTTGCCGTTTTATTTTGAATATATCCGTTAAGATATAAATATGATATCGCTCCATATAAATGAACTTCCGAATTATCGGAGGCATCTAGAATTTCATATATAAGACCATAACGTAATGCGTCGCCTAATTTTTTAAATACCTGCTTCATAATTAGCTCCTTTCCATAAACCAG
This sequence comes from uncultured Lachnospiraceae bacterium, assembly GCA_900549665.1. GTDB lineage: Bacteria > Bacillota > Clostridia > Lachnospirales > Lachnospiraceae > UBA2882. Next base: position 283,455 of record URPH01000001.1, read on the forward strand.
CAATGACATTGTCTATGATTTTTTTCAGATCATTAGGATCTGAATCTTTTAACTTTTCCTCGTTCTCCTGCTCTTTTCTTCGTTCTCTTTCCAAGATATCGTTTTGAATCTTTTGCTTTTCAGCATTTTCAACAAGAGCACAAAAGTCGATATCTTCCACCTCAATATTTTCACGAAGTGGAATATCCATGCATTCTGTAGATTCGATTCCATAATATTCTGATATATCGCGCAAATATGAAACCTGAGGATACATCCTTCCCAAAAGCATAAGGCTTTCCGTAAGTCCCTCTTCAGTGTACTTTTTCAAACGCCTCAGTTGATTTGCATCTATAAGATTTCGAACATTTCCCATCTCATCTTTAACCGTCCCTGTCAATCGGCTTATATACTCATTTAATTTAGGATCCGGTGAATGCAAATATATCCAGTTAGCGGTATTGCCAATGATAATATCAGCAACATCTCTCCCATATCGAGAATCCAATTGAGCAAATGATTGAATGGCAATCATAAAAGATATGCCCCTTGCTCTTGCCAGACTAAACATCATCTCACCATTTCTCAGTGCCGGCAGATTTCCAAATTCATCTAGGATAAAGGAAACTTTTCTTTTTAACATACCATTTGGCTCTTGATCCGCAATATCAATCAGCATACTATACCATTGCTGAATCATCGCTATAATGATCCCACCAAATACAGAAATACACTCCTCATTAGCGATTAAGAAAATTGCCGTTTTTCTATCAAGTAAATCACGGGCTTCAAATGTTGAATGTGACATCATTTGCATCAATTCATCATTCTGTCCCATAAAGTTATTACATGCTCCTGCCACAACGGAGTCAATTCCGCCCTTTGTATCATGTGGAGCATCTACCGTTGAGACCATCAACTTCCATGCTTCAGAATCTTGATTTTTCTCGTAAAATTTCTTCATGTAGGTTGATCCACCAAACTTTCTATTTCCCTGAAGATGAAGGTTAAAAACATTTGCAATTGTTGCGTATTTTTGTTCATAGTTTTCGAAAAGGGATACCCCGAGCCCCACGAAGTATGAACTAGCTGTATTGTGCCAGAAAACGTCAGTTTCTGACTTGACACTCTCGAAAATCAATCCCGCGAGGTTATTTAGTGCACGATTTGCCTTGCCCTTTTTTCCCATCTTATAATCTTGATAAATAGGCGCAATAAGATTATATGCATCGCCTCGCGCCGGATCATTAAAATTCAGACATACCACCCTATATCCTTTTGCTCGAAGCGTTCTGCTCATTAATCTATACAAATCACCTTTGAGATCGGTTATGATCATTGATCTTTCTGCAATGGCATTATTATAAATATACGGTGCAACAACATCTCGTGTCTTTTTGCTGGCTGTTCCTCCCACTACCATATAGAATCCGTCATCCGTATACAGCCTTCCCCGTTTACCATCTGCATCTATAGATATCGTAATACCGGCATTATTGGCCTTTCCTTTTTCATAATCCACATCTTCTGTATGCTCCTCAATTTCTTCTTTATCACTAAATCTTGCCTGATTTGACTGTAACTTTGTATCAAACATATTTGTCAGACCTACCTTTTCTAAGACCTTAAAAGCCCAATTTTCTCATATGAGCACTACATGTGCAAGGCATTTTAATACATTCCGAAACCTCACAAATTTCATTCTTCATAACATAATCATTTTCATTTACACGATTTTTTGAAAACATATATGTATATAATTCGAAGCTCAGTCTCGACGCAATTACTTCTAACGTCTCATATCCACGATATGAGACGTTAGAAAAATCGATCTTTTCCTTGAATTTTTTTCTTATTTCTTCCTTACCGGAAATGTCCAATTTAATGCCTGCTTTATTAAGATTATCTTCGATATAATTAACTGCAGTTTCCAAATCGGGATATTGATGTTCCAGATAACAAATGTTAAGAACACCTTGGAGTTCATTGTATAAACACCTGCTATCTCCAAATTCTGGAGTTGTATGGAATACAAAAGACATACTCCATTTATTTTTTTCAATATATTTTTTTAGATCATCATATGCAGGGCTTTTCAACAATTCATTTACATTTTTCCACTGTTCAAAGCTTATGAGAAAGACACCGGCAAAATCATTTTGAGTAACAGCAGCAAGTTTCGGTGACGCAAAAAACATTTTATAATCTTTTTCGTCCTCTGAATTTGGAAAGGCTAATTCAAGATATGTATTGGTTCCGCGAGTTGGATATACTGAATTCACAGTTATAATTCTCTCATAGCATCTGGCAATTTTAGACAATTCTTTACAAGCCGGACTTACAATAAATAAATCTTTCACGGACTGCCTCATTTTTAAATTAGAAGAGGATGCGACACAATTAATCCTACTCAACACATTCTTGATCTCAGATGACACATTCAGTTGTTTTATTAAGTTATCACAATAACAATCCATAACCTGTTTATCCACACTTGTACCTCCCCATAAATATATAAACTTTCGTTTCACAATGGTAATCTTGTCCTTATTAAATTATAAAACCTCTGATAATAGCACTCAACAGATAAGAACATCTATATATTTCCATTAGTAACAATATTTCTTGCATTTTTGCCATTTTTAATTATTTATACAAAATCTTTATTTATTTTTTTGACAATATAGTTATATTTATTTCCAATAAATGTATGTCATTTATGCACCAGACGTTTATATAAAAATTAATCGCCCAAAATATCATCAACAGTATCTCGCGAGACTCCCAAATAGTCATATACTTCTAATAATTGAGCTATATCCCATCCTTTAACAAGTCCATAAAACATTATTGCTCTTACCAAATTTTCTGTTACTTCTTTTTCATTCATAATCTACCACCTCATCAGTCCTCTATGTATATTAACCCTATTTCATTCGTTTTTATTTCTTCCATACCATTTATTATTATTGATAAGCAGCTCTTCAAAGGCCACAGGTTCATACCCGTTGATGTCCACCCCACAATTTAATGCACAAGGAAGATTATCTTTAATATATTCATAAACCTTTCCCTTATTATTATGGATATGTCCGTGAATCAGCCACGAAGAAGACTTTTTCTGATCATTAGCCCTTCCGGAGCCATTCCATTCCAAAAGTGGATAATGGCACAATGTTATAAACTTTTCATCCAATCGTATTATCTCCATATTGGAGACAGATTCAAAATAATCATTCATATTCGAAATATTTTTTTGCCATTTGAAGTCGTGATTTCCCAAAATCAAATGTTTCCGTCCTCTTAATCGCTTTAGATAACTTTTCGCTGATATATTGGAACGATAGGATAAGTCCCCCAAAATATAGATCTCGTCATCCTCTTTTACTTTTTCATTCCATTTTTTGATTAAAAAATCATTCATTTCTTCTACAGTATCGAAATCTTCTCCACAACTTTCGTGATTTCTACCGCATGTAGAAATTATATTTGCATGTCCTAAATGCAAATCACTTGTAAATAATATTGCCATCCCATCACCTTCCCCAAGTTTACTCATCAAAATTCTCTTGTTCCATTACCTAAGCTAAAATATCATCAAAACCATCTGATTTACTCATCTTCATATATTTATTTAAATCGACTACATTTTCATTAAATAGCATAAGCTTTTCTTTTTCGCCATCCCACGGGAATAACCTATCCGCATGGAAATGGCCAAATGCCCACCGCCGATAATTCAATGTTGCTTCTATCTCTCCAAGATAAATTTCCATCGATTTATCTATCTTTGATTGATCAATAGTTGTAAGAAATAAATCTCGAGGTTCGTATGCTATTGGACAGGTATGTGAGATGACCAAGTCAACTGATTTTTCTTTTTCAACAAGGCTTCTACCATACTGCATTTCATTCTCTGAAAGTTGTTCATTCTCAAACCACTGCCAATGATTATAAATTCTTAACCATTTATCAATGCTATAAGCTCCTGGAATTGATAATGTCTTATAACCAGCAAACTTATATATTGCCGGTATATCGACTAAATATTCAATATTCGGAAACTCTTTTTCTACATATATCCTGCCTTCATATTTATTTATCTTCGTCCACCTATCCGGGTACTTTTCCATTACATCTGACACCCTTGCTTCATGATTTCCTCGAAGAAGGATAAATGTAAACGGAAATCTTGACAAGCTTTTCTTAAATTTTGAATCCCCCCTTCCGGTTATGGCATAGTTGCATCCCACATCTCCGAGAAGAAGCATGTAGTTCATGCACTCATCAAGCTTTAATCTATCTCTATTCTGATGATAAAAGTACTCTATAGGGCCTGTCTCTCCATGAATATCTCCTAACAAAAACCAGTTTTCTTTCATTCTCCACACCTCCTAAAAACTTCGAGTAAACATTGCAATATCATTACTTATCAATTGTAAGCAGACCTCTTTTGCATTGTCCTTTTCGCAAAGCACTGTATATGTAATGTTTACCATGTTTTTATTATTTATTGAACAATTCACCTCACACGCCTTAACCAATGATGAGATATAAAGATAACCATTTCTTTTCTGAATATCACTAATCGTATCCATCATTATGTCATGAAAAGCATCCTCTTCTTCAAATTTATATGATAATGTGTGGAGGATACAAAATGATTGTCTTTGAATATATTCAGCATCTACAAACATATAATACTTAAATTCAAGATCAAAAGATTTTGTATATACATAATCCAGATTAAATCCATTAGCGTACCCATAACGTTTGTCCTTATCTACAGAATTAATTTTCATATGTATCTTCTCATTGATAATCGAATTAAGTTTATTGAATTTCTTCATAAACGTGCTATAAGGTTCTTTTTTCAAAATATCATCTTTGGAATTTTTCAAAAACATCTTGTATCCACCTCACATTCAAAAATCTTTTATCCCCAACCATCTTTGGGCATTGTCCGTTGTGTATGATTTCTGTCATCATTTGCTTTGTCCTCTCGTTCCAAAAAGTCTTTGAACAACAACCCTTTTTCCTTTGCAAATTTATCAATAAACATCATTTGCTTGCTGGAAGGCTTCCTATTGCAACAAGCCTTTACTTGACGAATCTCTTGTTCCCCCACCTCAATGGTAACAAGAGACTTATTTTTCTTTGATTTTTCCCGCATAAACACGACGACCATATCCTGTGCAAGAATCTCCATTACCGATTGATACAAACAATTATGCTGGTGTTCGCTTTCCTCTAATATATCCTTGATTGTCCCAGGGATAATTATCTCATATTCTCCATCACAGTATCTGTATTTCTTATTTTTTTCCGAATACCGTTTCATCATGCAATCGAACTCTTCCTCATGTTCCATGTATGTCCGAAGCAAATGGAAAATTTCGTAGAATCGGTCAATATCCCCAAAGGCAAGACTTGGATATTTGGGGAAAATATTTTTATAACAATTTAAAGAATGATATTTGCGAACATCCTCATATACTTTATATCCATCAACATAATCATTTGTATCATAATCCCATCCCGATTCAAGATCTGCTAACTCAAGCAACAATCGTTTATCAACTGTCTCGGTATTATTGAAGCAATCTTTCAGATAAACCATTTGAAACTCATTCAACATAACTATATCATTTAGTATGCTATGATATTTTCTATATATCATCATAAGCAATTCTTTTTTACACAAGTCATTTGATATTGCGTTCTGAAGACCTCCCGGATAATTAAACTTTCTCAGCAAATTGAGAGGGAGTCCACCAAAAGCCTCTTCAATATTGTTTGCAATGATGTTCCAACCATCTACAGTCGCAACATCCATAGCTAAATATTCCAAGCCGGCTTTTAACAAAAGTTCTCTAATCCCGCTTTTAAAAGACGCAAAATATGTATGAAATAGCGCAAGCCTGAGATCTTTATATGGCCTCATATTCGTATCTGGTGCCATATGGGATATTTCTTTCACATAATCAGCACACACTCTGGTATTAAACAATATTGATTTCATTTTCATAAGCACCCAAAAGTCTTCTTCATTTTTTTCATTCATTTGTAGACCAGGAGCAATAATAAAACGTCTTCTGTGGATCTGATTATCAAAATAATTAACATAATATAAATAAATATCAACAAACCAATTGCCATTAAATTTTCTGATATATATATATAACATAAGCTGTTTACGGAATAATCAAATATCAGGCTTTCTGATTCCTGTATTTCGAATAATTCTCTCTCTAACATAGGATAGTCAGCAATAGATAATGTGGGATTGTAAAAGAACTTTCGCTCTATTTGTCTTAGGCTCTCCAGCATTGCTCATCATCTCCTCTTAAGCAACTCCAATATCTTATCCTATCACCTGATAAAGCCAACTGCATATTACCAATCTCCTTCGTACATCGATATTACATTTATGAGTCCTTCTCATTAAAACTCAAATACAATTCTACATAATCAAGTTCATCCGGATCAAAAAATCTATCTATAGTGCTACAATAAAGAGAAAACGAATTATACGTTCCCTTACTTACAGGATAGTTTTTCCATCCATTTAAAACATAAAGAATTGCCCCATATTTATTACACAAATTGGCATACACCTTAATCTTCTTAATATTACCGTAATTACTTCCTATTATTTCGACTGAACCATTTACATGAATATCATTGTCCTCCGTTAAAACACTATATAATTGATCAATCTTAAAAAGTTCCGATATTCTCTCTCTACAACATACCTTTATTTTTTTCATTTTATATGTTTTATCCTTACCCACTTTTCTTTCCTTCATTAATACTGATTCTTTACACTATCATTTTCTTATGTTGTAAACCACCAAACAATAAATACATCGCCCAATTCCTATTAACCATCCAAAACCAAATACTACAGCAAGTCCAATACACAAAAGCACCACGCAAATCACAGTTCCCCATAACGGATTAATAAGTAAGCTCACAAACTGGCCCCAAAAATATGTTTTAAATACAACACCTAAAAACTTCAACAGAATCTTACCCGCATAAAACATACCAATTACATAAAATGGGATTATCAATGATGCCCAATTTACTCCGTTTTCATTATCAAACATAACGAAAAGCATAATCAATAAACCAATACATCCCAGTATTCCAATACGCACAAGCTCCCTTTTCAACATATCTCCTCCAGTACTTGTTTCACTCTACAACCTACCATAGGAACACCTATCTAATTTAATTTGGCAGCATCATCACTATTTACATCAACAATAAGAACCTTTCTATTTTGACATGCATATTTCTCAATCCGTTTACCATTATCATCTACATCATCTATATGCCAAGGATCCTCATATCCCATTCCAAGAGGAATAAGTTGACTTTCAGGGACACCATACGAAATAAGAGCCTTGCAAACAGTATTAGCACGACTGACAGATAACTCATTACAAAAATCCATTGATCCCATAGCTGTAGTTCCTATCACATACACCTTGTTATTAGGATGATCAAGTAATAATTGTGCATATCGTTCCAATACGCTTGAAGCTTCTTCACAATCAACAAACTCTGCCGTATTCCCTATAAATCGTACAGATGTATTGTCTAAAACAATTGTTTTAATAGTAGGTTCAGCATCACTTACTTCCACTTCTATAGAACGATCCTGAACATCTACCACAGAAACCCTTGGCAAACTATTATCTGCTTCATCTGATGCAATATCATTTACAAACTCAATACTTTTAGCTCCACCTTCTGTTAATACGGCTCGCCATATTTCTTCTAATTTATGTTTTTGAATCTCAGATAACTCCTGCTGTGGTTCGGCAGTCTGTCCTAAATACATCCACACTACATTTACATCCGTTAAATTGGGTACGGCCTCTGCTTCCACTAACGCTTCAACGATATCATCCGTATCTGTATAAAGAATCCCTTTTGTAAAATCAAGATATCCTGCTGTCGATAATCCATTATCCATTACCACAAGCACTTTATCTGCACTTGAACTACTACCAGAGAGCGTTTTTGAAGCATATGTGATAGCTTTCAATGTATCAACTTCAGAAACGTCTGAACGTAAAGAAGAAAGTTCCTTTAACAGCTGACTTGTATAGTTGGCAGCAATGGTCTTTTTCTTGTTCTCTGATAATCCCGATTTTTCTGGTTTAGGAATGTCTGTCTGATATACTACTTCAGGTTTGCCATCATTTGTAATAAAAGAAACGGAACCATATGTATAGCAACAGTTATAAAGCTTATCCCTAATAGATACTGCATTTAACGGAAAACTCGGCTCATTACTATGAGGACTACCAACAACTGCCAGTGCAATTTCGTCACTACCTGTGTCTGAATAGCCTGTCATAAGATAAGCCATGATCATACACACTACTACTAAAAGAATACCGATATAAATTCTATTTTTCTTCATATCTCGCACCTCCTACGCTACTTTATCAGCCGTACTAACCTTATCATTTGAATCTGTCATATTCCCATATTCAGATGCATTTTCGCAAGTTTTCTCGCCTGAATCTTCTGATTCAACAAGCATCTCCTGTGAAATTTTTGAGGTAGCAGATGGATTTGCAAGATATTCTGAAAGATAAAGTCTCGCTAAAGATTTTAATATATCACATCTTGCTACAATTTCTTCTATCGCTGCATCCATTGCTATCTTATCTAGATCAAGATCTCTCTTAACTCCCTCATTAAGAGCATTTTCCATTTGTGTAATAGCAGCCTGAGTATCAGAAATCTTCTCATCAATTTCAATTTTTTCAATTTCTAAATACTCAATCTTCCTTTTCGTTTCATCATCACTAACATATGCAATACCGAAGCCTAAAAGTGACGTAATAAGTGGGCTAATAGACAAAAGTAAAACAACCGCTGTTCCTTTACTACTATCAGACGATGAATTATTGCTAACTGTATACATTTTCTCATCTGAAACAACATTTTCAAGTTCCATTGACTGACTTTCCTGACCGTACATATCACTATATGCGAACCTTAAATATACGGTTCCACCGTAAATAAGAATGAAACCAACAATAAAAATACACATCATGAGAATTGCATTTTTTGTAGTCTTTTCAAATGCTGCATGAACAAATCTTGCAATTATAAGAGGTAAAACATTAAGAATTACAGCAACCCCAAATGCCATAATAATTCCCATTAATACACTCTGAGTAAAACACTCGTCAAAAATAGAAAATAAGACCATGCCATCCATGACACTAAAGGTTGGAACAAGAATAAGATTTGCTTTACCACTTGCCCACCACGGCATTCCAGATTTGTGAAATTCTTGTCTTTCTCTCTTTCTGTCACTATATGTAACCTTCTGTGTTAAAGCATCACATCCACCATTATTATGAACTGCCATAATTTACACCTCCTCTGCCAAACTGGTACCGGACCAGTAGATACGACGATATTTTTCAAGTTTTCTCGTATTTTCTTCTCTATCTTCAAGAAAATACTGTAATTTGTTCTTAGCATCACTATAATCACCATTATGCATTGCATCTAAAGCCTTCATAATAAGCTGTTCATGATCACATCTTTGTACCTTCACAAACCTAATAGCATCAACACATATTCTTTCAACAATCGCATCCATATAACTAGAATTAAACTCATCAGGATTTGACTTAGAAAGAAAATTCTCACATAATTCCTTGAATCTCCTCTCTAAATCATTTAACTGTGGAGAAATCTGATATTCCTTTGGCATAAGTCCCATATTAGGAGCATACATAGGTATCTCTACAGAGGTATTAATTTCATTAGGATTATTGATACTTCTCTTCTCTGTTGGCCTGCTATCCACAGAGTTCGTCTTTAAGTTCTTCCTCATTATGAACACCTCCTCCATAACTAATAGCTGCTTCAATCATATTTACGAGTTTCTTTCTGTTCTCGAGATATGCTTTTCTTCCCGATGATTCCTTGTGAGAGATATATGGAAAATGCTCTAATTTTTCACTTGATGCAGAAAGAACACCTTTCCAGTACTTAGAAATACGAGAATGGAGAATGCCTCCAGCCCTTTCTTCATAATGAAGCAACATCTCATCAACCATATCAGACTCTGACTTTATTGATGCTAACTTTGTAAGGATTTCTGACTTTCTTTCTGAAGCCTTAGCGCTTTTAGCTGTTGCAATCGCTACCTGTCTTCTTGCCTCTTCACTATTGCCACCGATTACTGAATCCTTGTAACTTAACAACAAGTTAAGCTCTACAACCATTGAATTAGCTTCCTTAATCATTGAATCAAGTTCCTGTGCCGTTTTAAGGAAAATCTTATTAATGTGACTATCATAGCCATTAACCTTTGTGTCAATTTCCGGAGTAATATGACCTCCTTCTAATTCACACAGCTGATTCTCCTGCACATCCTTCTTGCCTGCTCTTTTCTCAAAAAGTCTTCCACCAGGAAATCTTATAATCAATGGATCCAGGAATTTGTACTTTTTCTTCTGCATAATAAAATCCTCTCTATACTTTCTTATATATTTTGCACAAAAAAGCCTTTATTTTCGCCATC
>URPH01000002.1 GCA_900549665.1 uncultured Lachnospiraceae bacterium
AAAAGTCTTATCGTGCAAGCACGAACGACTTTTTGACCTTTTGACCCTGATATCAAAATAAATATTTTAACGCAGCCTTGAGAATGGCATCTGCCGTCATCTGCTCAGACATTTCTACCATGGATACCGCAGATGTTGCTTCCGAAGCACTGTAACCGAGTGCCGCCAGAGCCTCTACTGCATCACGTCTCTCCGAATCAAATCCGGCCGGTACGGATGCATTGCCTTTACTAAGCGCTGCCGGTATCTCATTGGTATCTGATAAACTGATCTTGTCCTTCAGATCCAAAATCACGCGTTCGGCTGTCTTTTTGCCAATTCCATTGGCCTTAGCGATTGCAGCCGCATCTCCACTGTATATGGCAAAACGCAGATCAGCCGCACTCATACAGGCCAAAACAGCCAGTCCGCCCTTGGGGCCGATCCCATTAACGGTCAACAACATCTTGAATAATGCCAGCTGATCCTTGTCTTCAAATCCGAACAATGTAAAAGAATCCTCTTTGACGCTGGTATAGGTATACATCTTTATCATCTGGCCGATACTGTACTGATACCCATTGCTCACAAATACATTGAAGCCCATACCGTTGTTTTCGATCACGACCGAATCGTCCGAAATATCTGTAATTTCACCAATAACATATGCAATCATAATAATCTCCGTCTCAAAATAATAGTCCCGATCATGCCAACCGCATAGCCGGACAAGGCTCCGGCTAAAAGCAGCACCGGAAAATAATACCATACTGATGCATGATGGATCAGAACAGCCGCAACCGCAAGCTGTGCCATATTGTGGGCAATTCCTCCGATCATGCTGTTGGCACTGACATCTATAAAACGTATCTTTTTACAAATATACATGATAAGAAGGCTGCACCCGGCTCCGGCGAGTGAAAACAGACATCCGAAAACATTGCCAAACAAAAGGGAAGTCAGCACGATCCGGCAAAGCTGGTACAAAATACAATAGCCCATCCCATATGTATACAGTAACAAAATAACCAAAGCATTGGACAGCCCGATCTTGATGCCCGGTACACCGGGGACAAGGACAACCAGTGTCTCAACATAAGATAATATCATGCCAAGACAGATAAGCAGTCCCATTTTGGCGATTTTATCAGTAGGCAATGCTATCAACCTCCTCATCAGTACCGACAACCCGGATGATCAGTCCATGTGGCAGACAGGAAATCACCTGACTGTTTGTGCTGATTGGTGCGGACTTCACACAGATCTGGTTGTGGCAGTCCGCCTCCGAAACACAGACACTTCCATCCTGTATCCGGATCACATTGTAGCCATCTGAGGTATCAATACGCTTAGTCACATCCTCCGATAAAGGAAGTGTATCCACCACTTCTCCCTGAACCAGAATCTCACAATAGGAGCCTGTCGCCCTTGGTCTCAAAGCCATAAATAAAAGTGCCAGTGCACATATACCAATCAATATGATAAATCCGATCACATGCTTTTTACGTTCACTCATAAAGTGATTATAACACATACCGTCCGGTATGTGAACATGTGTTTGTGTTTTTATTTTGTTTTCTATATAATTTGATCACAAAACTGATATTATTTATTTTTCAATATTTTATTTCTATATCTTATTTTCAGTATTTATTTATTTTTACATTATTATTTTTTTACATACCATTCTCATTTTAAATTATTTCTGATTTCATTTTTCAGCTTCTTTGTTCCTTTTTTACCACCTATTTTTATTAATTAAAAAAGCACCCACAAATCCGATATCTGTCATATCCGGCATATTTACCAGAAAAACAGTTTCAGATTTGTGAGTGCTCCATATTACTTTTCAATCACAAAATAATCATATCAATCTTATTTATTATTGATGTAATTAACCAGACCTTCTGCATCAATGATCTTTTGCATGAAAGGCGGGAATGCCTGACCCTGATATTCAGTATGTTTGGTCAAATCATAGATCTTACCGGAGTCAAAATCCACCTCAACCTCATCTCCTGCTTCGATTTCATTGGCAGCCTGTGCACACTCGATGATCGGCAGCCCGATATTGATCGCATTACGATAAAAAATTCTTGCAAATGTATCTGCAATTACACAGCTGATACCGGATGCTTTGATCGCGATGGGGGCATGCTCTCTGGATGATCCGCAGCCAAAGTTTTTGGTTGCGACCATGATGTCTCCCTTTTTAACTTTTTTGACAAAATCCTTGTCGATATCTTCCATACAGTGTGTTGCAAGCTCTGCAGGATCAGATGAATTCAGGTATCTTGCCGGAATAATGACATCTGTATCTACGTTATCACCATATTTAAAAACAATACCTTTTGCGTTTTCCATGATAGTCTCCTTATCCTGTTATTTTATGATGTTACGGTCAGACAGCGTTCTGACCTATATCACTGATATTTGTAATGAAAATACATTATCAGTCCTATTATAAACTATAAACGGCAGGGACATGAAATCTTTCCTGCTACCGCACTTGCTGCAGCTACTGCAGGGGAAGCTAAATAGATTTCCGAATCGACATGTCCCATACGACCGACGAAGTTGCGGTTGGTAGTAGCCACGCATCTTTCACCGGCTGCTAAGATACCCATATATCCGCCAAGACACGGACCGCAGGTCGGGGTAGATACAACAGCGCCTGCTTCGATAAATGTCTTTAATAAGCCTTCCTCCATAGCCTGTAAATAAATGGCCTGTGTAGCAGGAATCACGATGCAACGGATACCGTTGGCTACTTTTCTGCCCTTTAATACCTTGGCTGCACATCTTAAATCATCAATTCGTCCGTTGGTGCAGGAACCGATAACAACCTGATCGATCTTGACATCCTCTGTGATCTCATCAATTGTCTTTGTGTTTTCCGGCAGATGCGGGAATGCGATCGTCGGACGAAGCTCATTCAGATTGATCTTGTATACTTCATCATAAACAGCATCTTCATCTGCTTCATATACGGTATATTTTTTGGTAGAATGCTCATTCATGTAAGCAATGGCTAACTCATCAACCGGGAAAATACCGTTTTTGGCTCCGGCTTCAATTGCCATATTGGCAATGGTAAAGCGGTCATCCATGGACAGACTCTTAACTCCTTCCCCTGTAAATTCCATGGATTTGTAAAGAGCTCCGTCAACTCCGATCATACCGATAATATGAAGGATCAGATCTTTACCGCTGACCCATTCGGGCAGTGATCCCGAAAGTTCAAATTTGATAGCTCCGGGAACCTTGAACCATGCTTTACCGGTTGCCATTCCTGCAGCCATATCTGTACTTCCGACACCTGTTGAAAAGGCTCCCAACGCGCCATATGTACAGGTATGTGAATCAGCACCGATGATCACGTCTCCGGCTACGGTCAGTCCTTTCTCCGGCAGTAATGCATGCTCAATACCCATCTGTCCGACCTCAAAATAATTGGTGATCTGGTTGCGGTATGCAAATTCTCTCACACATTTGCAGTGCTCTGCTGATTTGATATCTTTATTGGGTACAAAATGATCGGGAACAAGAGCGATCTTATCCTTGTCAAATACTCCATCGACCTTCATTTTGTCCATTTCTTTGATTGCAACGGGGCTGGTAATATCATTTCCTAAAACAAGATCCAGATCTGCCTCGATCAACTGTCCGGCTTCTACTTTTGGGAGACCGGCATGAGCAGCCAAAATCTTTTGCGTCATTGTCATTCCCATGATAATTTCCTCCTAATCCTATTTTCATTCATTTTATGTTGTCAGTATAACATAAAAGCAAACCATGAATAAAATACATAATATTTATATTTACTATAATTGTAAGTTATGATAACATCACTTTTGAAAGCGAGGTATTATAATATGGACAATAATCTGAATTTATATCACATTTTTTATACAGTAGCAAACAATAAAAATATATCCGGAGCTGCCAAAGAGCTCTATATCAGCCAGCCTGCCATCAGTAAAGCGATTGCCAAGCTGGAAGCCAATCTGAATACCAGGCTTTTCATGCGAAGCTCCCGTGGTGTAACCCTGACAAATGAGGGAAGCATCCTGTACGAACAGGTCAAAAATGCTTTCAGTGCCATTCAGACCGGTGAGGATCAGCTTCGTAAATTTGCCACATTGGGAGTTTCCCATTTGTCCATCGGTGTCAGCATCACCTTGTGCAAGTATGTACTTTTGCCCTATTTAAAAGAATTCATCCGGCAAAATCCCCATATCACAATATCCATCACCTGCCATCCGTCAATGGAAACGATCACGGATATCGAAAAAGGCGTGACGGAAATCGGGCTTGTCGGTATGCCGGCTGTTCAAAATCAGTTACTTTGTTTTGAACCGATCCGGGAAATTCAGGATACCTTTATTGCAACCGGCAATTATCTGAAAAATCTCCGGATCCGTGAAGGCAATGACAAAGCCTCATTGTTATCCAATGCTAACTTTATGATGCTCAACAAGGAAAACGTTTCCCGTATGTTTGTAGACCAGTATCTGGCTGCTCATCAGATCCAGATAACCAATATCCTTGAGATCAATACCATGGATCTGTTGATCGAGCTTGCAAAGATTGATCTCGGGATTGCCTGTGTCATCCGTGATTTTGTCAAGGATGATATCGAAAATGGCACGTTTAAAGAACTGACCTTCAAACGTACCATTCCCAAAAGAAAAATCGGTTTTACTTATCGCGAAGATCTGCCGATGTCCGATGCTTTAAAAAAGTTTATTGATTTTGTACATTCGGTTTCTGAGGAATAACCTGAAATGCAAATATCATCATGGCAAGTGTGATCATCGTGCGTATAAAGCCCGGAATCTCAATCGTAACCGGCAGAACAGCTAAAACGCTTGTCACCACAAACATCAGTACCTTCGCATAAACAGCTGTTTTAAACAATACACCTGCTTCAAACTTTTTGTGGAAGATGGCAGCACATATCATTCCTAACAGCATGTAAAATGCCGCACATGCAAAATACCAGAAGGTTCTGCCCACAAAGAAAACAATATAACCAATCAGGATAAATATCATGAAAAACGGGATCAATACCTGCATGATCCACTGCTTATCGATGACAAGGTTTCCAAAATCCTTGTATACCAGTGTATTGTACTCCCCGTCGCTCGCCATCACAAGATTAGTACGGGATGCTAAAACAATGATCGAATATCCGTCTTCCTCATATAGCTCCTGTGCATCACTCAGATTGCAGCTTTCCACATCACTGCTGACCGAAATAAACATCCCATCATCGCCATCTTCATATGCGTACACAAAGTCTTCTGCCATGGATAACTCACCATCTTTGATACAGAAATCCGGAAATTTATCCAGCTGCTCTTTGATCGCATCGGTATTGCCGTGAAAAATCACAAAATTGAGTGCAGAAATCAGCGTGCACACAAGCGCAAGCAATACCACAAATCCGATGACAGATCCGATTTTCGTGCGGACCAGCTCACCATATTTCTGCGGATTGAATGCATAGGGAAACTGTTTAAAAAATCCCGGTACACTCTCATTATTTCCATTTTCCGGCTGATTGTAATTGCCCATTCCGTTATTTGGAACCGTATAATCAAATCCTTCCATTTTGACCTCCCTCGTCTCTTCCTTTTTATAATCTTTTTCATAACCCAAACAGGCTTTTGTATAATCTGTAATCGAAAATTATACAAAAGCCTGTATATTATTCACACTATCATGTAAAACTTCATCACAAAACCATTTATCAATTAGTTGTTGATCAGTTTTTCATCATCATTGTTCCAGCTGTAAAGCTTACGGATTTCTTCACCGATCTTCTCTGAAGGATGCTCTGCAGCAAGCTTTCTCATAGCCTTGAAGTGAACCTGTTTTCCTGCAGGAGACATATCAAGTAAGAACTCTTTAGCAAATGAACCATCCTGGATATCAGAAAGGATTTTCTTCATAGCTTTCTTGGTATCTTCTGTGATGATCTTGGGTCCTGTAATATAATCGCCGTATTCTGCTGTGTTGGAGATAGAATATCTCATTCCTGCAAAACCTGACTGATAGATCAGGTCAACGATCAGCTTCATTTCATGGATACATTCAAAGTATGCATTACGAGGATCGTATCCGGCTTCAACCAATGTTTCAAAACCAGCCTGCATCAATGCACAAACACCGCCGCAAAGAACTGCCTGCTCACCGAAGAGGTCTGTCTCTGTCTCTGTACGGAAGGTTGTCTCGAGTACACCGGCTCTTGCTCCGCCGATTGCCAATGCATAAGCTAAAGCGATATCCTGAGCTTTTCCTGTAGCATCCTGCTCTACAGCGATCAGACAGGGAACACCTTTGCCGGCCTGATACTCGCTACGAACTGTATGTCCGGGTCCCTTGGGTGCGATCATGGTAACATCAACATCCTTGGGAGGAACGATACATCCGAAGTGGATATTGAAACCATGAGCAAACATTAACATGTTGCCAGGCTCAAGGTTGGGCTCGATATCGTTTTTGTATAAATCTGCCTGTTTCTCATCGTTGATCAGGATCATGATGATATCTGCTTTTTTAGCAGCTTCTGCAGCTGTGTATACTTCAAATCCCTGTTTAACGGCTTTGTCCCATGATTTAGAACCTTCATAAAGACCGATAATAACATTGCAGCCTGACTCTTTTGCGTTTAATGCATGTGCATGTCCCTGACTGCCGTAGCCGATAATTGCGATTGTCTTTCCATCCAATAAAGATAAGTTGCAATCTTCCTGATAAAAAATCTTTGCATCCTGTGCCATTTTTAAATCCTCCTGATAATAATATAATTTCTATTTAGAAAGTTAGTCCGCCATATTGGAATTAACTTTATAAACACTAAGGTAAATATGTGACATTTTTGGTGCCTCTGCCAAGTCCGATGAGACCTGTACGGGCAAGCTCCAAAATCTCGTATCCGTCTAACAGATGAATGAAGTTGTCAATCTTGCTGTCGCTGATTCCCTTTACTTCCATTTCGACGGTAAGGCTTTCTTTGGATACATCAACGACCCGTGCCTTGAAACTGTCTACAAGACCGATGACAGAAAGTCTGTTTTCTGCAGTAACCTTGATCTTTATAAGGATCAGTTCACGAAAAACCGATTCATCCGGCTCCAGCACCTTGATATCTCTGACATCAATCAGCTTGCCTACCTGTTTTTCAATCTGATCCAAAATCTCATCATCACCACTTGTAACAATGGTGATACGTGTATATCTCGGATCTGCCGTAACACCGGCTGTAATACTCTCGATATTGTATCCGCGGCGGCTGAAAAGACCTGCAATCCTGCTCAGGACACCGGATGTATTATCAACCAATAACTGAAATACTTTCTTCTGCATACTTTCTATTCCTTTCATGTTGAACCTAATTGTATCAGCTTATGATTTGCTTTGTCAACGTATGAAAAACCCTTATAGATATCATAACCTCAGGTTATAAAAAATCTATTATCTATTCATTTTCATTGCATTTGGGAAGCGCCAGTGTTCCGGTTCTTGCAACTTCAACAATACTGACAGAAGCAAACATATCGATCAACAGCTTGATCTTTTCCGGTACATCACAAATCTGGATGATCATATAGCTTTTGCTCATATCCACGATATCAGCTTTCATGATCTCGCAGATCTCCATGATGTCACGTCTGTTGGATTTGTTGTATTTGACCTTCATAAGCATCATTTCACGTGAAATGCTCTGACCTTCATCAAAGGTTTTGACCTTGATAATATCCAGCTTTTTATTTAACTGCTTCTCGATCTGTTCCAGGGTACGTTCATTTCCGGAGCTTACGATGGTCATGCAGGAAACTGTCGGATCATCCGTTTCACCAACAGCCAGTGAGTCAATATTGAAGCTTCTTCTTGAAAACAGACCCGAAACCTTTGCCAGTACACCGGAACGGTTTTCAACTAAAACAGAATATATTTTTTTCATGTATTTCTTCCTCCCATTCCAATTATACCAGATCCATGGGGTCGATCACGACCTCCATCAGGCAGGCTGTATCATCTTTCAAAAATGCATCCAGCATGGATTCCATATCATCCATATCGGTCAATCTGAAAAACGGCATATCATATGCCTTTGCAATATATTCAAGATCCGGACTGCCAGAAAGATCTACAACGGAATAGTGATCCTTGTAAGTAAAGTGCTGATACTGACGTACCATGCCAAGATAATTGTTTTTGAGTACGATCACTTTACTCTGGATGCCGTGCTGTTTCATTGTAGCAAGTTCCATCATGGACATCTGGAAGGAACCGTCTCCGCATACGGCAATGACCTGCTTATCCTTTAATGCGTATTTGGCGCCCATCGCCGCCGGAATGGAATATCCCATCGTGCCCATGCCGCCGGAGGTTAAAAACCGGCCGTTTTTCACGATATGGTATGCACATGACCAGATCTGATTCTGACCTACGTCTGCAACATAGACCGCATCATCTTCCATTTTTTCGGATAATCTCGCAATAAAAGCTGCCGGATCCACATATCCGGGGTGCTCCTTGCGTTTTAATTCCATTTCACTGCGGTATCCGTTTAACTGCTCTACCCAGGCATCGGAATCACAGTAAAATTCCTGCTCCTCAAAATCTTTGAAAATATGCTTGGCATCACCGACCAAAGGAAGTGTCGGTCCTACGTTTTTGCCGATCTCTGCAGGATCCACGTCCATGTGTACCAGTACCTTGTTGTCAAAAATAAGATCCGGCTGGCTGATCGCACGATCCGCCACGCGGGCACCCGCCATAATAATAAGATCGGCTTCATTCATGGCACGGTTGGCATAAGGCTTTCCGTTGTTGCCGACCATTCCAAAGTACAGGGGATGCTTTGTCGGCATAATGCCAATGCCCATCATTGTGGAAACAACCGGAATCCGATGATGCTCCGCAAAAGCGATAAGCTCTTTATCTGCCTGTGATAAAGCAACACCACCGCCGACACAGATGATCGGCCGTTTGGACTTCTGCAGCTCATGGATAACACGCTTGATCTGCTGTGGATGTCCCTTTACGGTAGGCTTGTAGGTACGAAGGGAAATTTCCTCCGGATATTCAAAATTGCCGATCTTGGCGTTTTGTACATCGAGCGGTATATCAATCAATACCGGTCCTTTTCTTCCACTCGTCGCGATATAAAATGCCTCTTTAAAAATACGCGGGATATCATTGACATCCTTGACAAGATAGCTGTATTTTACAAACGATTCCACAGCTCCTGTAATATCGGCCTCCTGAAATACATCACTGCCGAGCTGCTCGCTGTTGACCTGACCGGTAATACAGATCATGGGAATACTGTCGGCAAATGCGGTTGCAATTCCGGTAATCAAATTGGTTGCACCGGGACCGCTTGTGACGGCACAGACCCCGATACCGTCTGTTACTCTTGCCAGTCCGCTTGCTGCATGGGCAGCATTCTGTTCTGTCCTGACGAGTACGCTTTCAATATCCGAATCCAATATACTGTTGTAAAAAGGGCAGATTGCCACTCCGGGATATCCGAAAACAACCTTTACTCCCTCTTTTTCCAAACATTTAACCATTGCGTCTGCACCTATCATCTTTGTCTGTTTCCTCCCATTTATTGTCTATTCGCACAATCTCTGTGCCAGTTTCACGGCATCAGCGGCATCTCTGGAATAACCGTCTGCACCGATTTCGTCTGCATAATCCTGTGTAATAACAGCTCCGCCTATCATGACCTTTGCCTCAATTCCTTCCTGTTTGGCAAGGTCAATCACTTGCTTCATTTCCTGCATGGTGGTAGTCATCAATGCGGATAATGCAATGATTCGGGCATTGTATTTTCTGGCAGCTTCGATAATTTCCTCTCTTGGTACATCCTTTCCAAGATCCACAACCGTAAAGCCGTGATTTTTGAGCATCAGGGCTACCAGATTTTTGCCGATATCATGAATATCACCCTTTACCGTCGCAATGACGACTGTGGGCATGTCTGCATCCACACCGTCTTTTTTAAGCATCGGTTCCAGATAGTCAATCGACTTTTTCATGGTTTCCGCACTGGCGATGAGCTGCGGCAAAAAGTATTTTCCCTTATCAAACAGATCACCAACTTCGTTGATTGCCGGCATCAGTGCCTCATTTAAGATCTGCTGCGGCTCAAAACCATCCTCTACAGCTGTTTTTGTAATTTCTACAATATCTCTTTGTTTACCCTTTAACACAGCCTCTTTTACACTTCCGAGACTTCCTTCCGGCTGCATGCCGGAATTATTTTTTCCTATATCGGCAGCGGTACTTTTCTGCTTAACCTTAACCGCCAACCCGGAAATTTGGGCAGCCTCCGGATTGGCTTTCAAAAAAGCCTCTTTTGCCTCTTTGATCGCATTCATGCGGTTGATATATTGTAAATCCGCACCATCCTTGGCCATCAGGATATCCGATGAAAACGCTGCATTGACAAGCATTTCCTGATTGGGATTGGCAATGGCCATGGTAAGACCTTCCATAATTGCCATGGTTAAAAATGCACTGTTGACATTCATTCGCTCCGGCAGTCCGAAAGAAATATTGGACAGGCCGCAGATCGTAGCCAGATCATGCTCCTTGCAGTAGCGGATCGTCTGCAGTGTCTCTTTTGCAGCTAACGGATTGGCTGCTACGGTAGCCACCAGACCATCTACCACAATGTCCTCTTTTTTCATTCCCATTTTCAGGGCCCGGTCTACAATTTCATTGATAATACTTATCTTTTCATTGAGGCTCTTTGGCAGGCCTTCATCTGACAAAGGTAAAAGAATAAACATGGCTCCGTACTTCCACGCTATGGGAAGCAGGCTCTCTACCTTGGCCTTTTCAAAGGAAATTGAATTGATCAATGCCCTTCCCGGATATCTACGGAGTGCCGCCTCTATGACATCAACATGTGAGGAATCGATCGATAACGGAAGAGATGTAATATTGACAACCTCTTCTAAAACCGTCAGCATCATGGACTTTTCATCAATACCGCTCATACCCATATTGATATCCAAAATCTTAGCTCCGCTTTCTTCCTGTTCTGCGGCAAACTGGTCAATTAAATCAAGCTTTCCTTCCCGGATCTCAGCCTGAAGCTTTTTCTTGCCGGTAGGATTGATCCTTTCACCGACGATCATAAAGCAGTCATCCAGACCAAAGGTAAGACTCTGTCTTTCAGATGATAAAAACCGACGTCCTGCAAGAGATCTTGATACAACAGGAAGATTCTTGGTCTTATCTGCAAGCTTTTTGATATATTCCGGACTTGTACCGCAGCAGCCGCCTAAAATAGTCGCTCCGCTTTCTACGATCTGGATCATCTGCTCCGAAAAGGTGTCGCTGTCCATATCATAAACCGTCATTCCGTTTTCATCTAATGACGGCAGACCGGCGTTGGGCTTGGCGATCAGGGGAATATCGGTTACCTCTGCCATGGCCTCAATGATCCTGCACATCTGGTCCGGACCGGTTGAGCAGTTGGCTCCGATCGCGTCCACATGTAAATGGGATAAGGTAATGGCAGCGGACTTTGCATCTGAGCCAAACAATGTGCGCCCATCGCTCTCAAAGGTGAGAGTAGCCATAACCGGCAGCCGGCTGACTTCCATCGCCGCAATCGCCGCAGCCCTCGTCTCCTGCAAGCTCATCATCGTCTCAATGACGATCAGATCGGCTCCGGCCTTTTCTGCATATTGGATCTGCTCTTTATAAATATCCACCAGCTCTTCAAAATCAAGCGGTCCCATCGGCTTTAGCTGCTTGCCTGTCATCGTCAGGTCTGCAGCTACCAATGCTTTATCTTTGGCTATCGTCTTGGATAGCTTGATCAGCCTGGTATTGATCTCTTCGATCTGATCCTCTAAGTCATATTCTTTTAATTTGATCCGGTTCGCTGTAAATGTCGGTGCATACAAAATATCCGTACCGGCCTCTATATATGCGGTCTGTAAATCAACCAATGCCTGTTCGTGCTCTAAAATCCACTGCTCGGGACATACACCGACCGGCATACCTGCTTTCATCAGGTTGGAACCGGTCGCACCGTCCAGATATATGATCCTCTGCCTGCATAATTGTTGAAATTCCTGTTTAGTCAAAAATCCTACCTCTTTTTATTTACTATAAAAAACCCTGTATGTAACATACAGGGTTAATTATAGCATTTTTTATTTTACTGTACAATATATTGCTGACTAAAACGTATCATCCATTCCCTGCGTATAGGGATTGCTGTTGTTTACATCATTTGAAGGATTATATCCCATATATGGATTACCCTGATTTTCGGGCTGAACGCCTCCCATCGGACTTACCTGCTGATTGCGCAATACAACATAATATCCGGCCATAGTAATCATCATATAGGGTCCTGTAAAGAAGATACCGAGAATTCCAAATGTAAGACTGCTTAAAATTCCCCATCCGATAAAGCTTAACTGCATTACAAAAATTTCCCATTTATGACCATAGGTCATCTGTTTGGATTTTTCGAGTGCCTCTGTTGCGGGAATTTCCGGCTGATCCATCAGAATATAAGGTGCCATGGAATAAGCATAAGCCTTTACAAGACCCGGAATGTACAGCAACAATGACCATAAGAAAATAAACAGCTGCATATACCAGTATCCACCAAGCACATGTCCGTAATTTTTGAAGCCATCAAACATATCGCCAAATTCAACATTTTCTCCCCGGTACAGACGAAGATACAGATTCATCAGTCCAACCATAATGACCGGTGTTACAATAATCCCTGCAACATATCCGACATATGGAACAAAAGCAGCCACACAGGCAATCACCATACTGACAAACAGTGTACCGACACATAACCAGTAATTCGCTGATAAAACTTCTTTTGCACGTTTTTTAATTGCTTTACGATCTAACATAATTCTCCCTTTCCTCATATACGAAAATTGGCTGTTACTACCATAGTATGCCAAACGCAAAATGAGGCTACCCGGTCAAAATACGGGTAGCCAAAATTGCATTATTAATGAATTAAAATTTACCTGCTGTAGCAGCTTCCTCGATGGAAACAGCTGTAGATACAGTCATACCAACCATAGGGTTGTTACCTGCACCGATCAAGCCCATCATTTCTACATGAGCCGGTACAGATGAAGAACCTGCAAACTGAGCATCTGAATGCATACGTCCCATTGTATCTGTCATACCATAAGATGCAGGACCTGCAGCCATGTTATCGGGATGCAGAGTACGTCCTGTACCGCCACCTGAAGCAACTGAGAAGTATTTCTTGCCTGCTTCGAGTCTTTCTTTCTTGTATGTACCTGCAACAGGATGCTGGAATCTGGTAGGATTGGTAGAGTTACCTGTGATAGATACATCTACATTTTCTTTCCACATGATAGCAACACCTTCGCAAACGTCATTTGCACCGTAGCAGTTAACTTTTGCACGAGGGCTTTCAGCATCTTTGGAATAGCATTTTCTGGATACTTCTTTTACTGTGTTTGTATAAGGATCATATTCTGTCTCAACAAATGTAAATCCATTGACACGTGAAATGATCTGAGCTGCATCTTTACCAAGACCGTTTAAGATAACACGAAGAGGTGTCTTACGAACCTTGTTAGCTTTTTCAGCGATACCGATAGCACCTTCAGCAGCTGCGAATGATTCGTGACCTGCTAAGAAAGCGAAACATTCTGTTTCTTCTTCCAGTAACATTTTACCAAGGTTACCATGTCCAAGACCTACCTTACGGGTATCAGCAACTGATCCGGGGATACAGAATGCCTGAAGACCTTCACCGATTGCTGCAGCAGCGTCAGCAGCTTTACGGCAGTTTTTCTTAATGGCAATGGCAGCACCAACTGTGTATGCCCACTTTGCGTTTTCAAAACAGATAGGCTGAATACCTTCGATCAGGCTGTATACATCGATACCTGCAGCCATTGTGATATCTTTACATTCCTCAATTGAATTGATGCCATACTGTTTTAATACAGCAAGAATCTGAGGTTCTCTTCTTTCATATGATTCAAATAAAGCCATGTGTTTTCTCCTCCTATTCCTTACTCTTTTCTAGGGTCAATAACACGTACAGCATCCTGTACACGACCATACTGACCGGAAGCTTTGTCAAGTGCTGTCTGAGCATCATCTCCGGCTTTGATGAAATCCATCATCTTTCCGAAGTTTACATACTTGTATCCGATGATCTCATCATCTTCATCAAGAGCAACACCTGTAATATATCCATCTGTAAGTTCAAGGTATCTGGGTCCTTTTGAAAGAGTACCGTAGGTTGTACCAACCATAGAACGGGTACCTTTACCAAGATCTTCCAGACCTGCGCCGATTGCAAGACCGCCTTCTGAGAAAGCAGACTGTGTACGACCGTAAACGATCTGTAAGAATAATTCTCTCATAGCTGTATTGATAGCATCACATACAAGGTCTGTATTTAATGCTTCCATAACAGTCAGTCCGGGAAGAATTTCTGCAGCCATAGCAGCTGAGTGAGTCATACCTGAGCATCCGATTGTCTCAACCAGTGCTTCCTGGATGATTCCTTCCTTAACATTTAAGGATAATTTGCAAGCGCCCTGCTGGGGTGCACACCAGCCGACACCGTGAGTATAACCGGAAATATCCTTTACGTCTTTTGCCTTAACCCATTTTGCTTCTTCCGGGATAGGAGCACAGCCGTGATGAACGCCCTGTGCTACCGGGCACATTTCTTCCACTTCTTTTGAATAAATCATGTGAAATCTCCTTTCAATTATGTAGAATATATATATTGACAAAATACAGCACAAATCGGGTGCATGCCATAGCTTGTCACATTCTTCAAACATTTTCTCACATTTTTCTAAAAAAATCTAGTCATTATATGCTAATCATCTTAAAAAAAACAATGTAAATTTCTCCATTAGTTCGTGAGCATCATACGGTCATTTGCAAACTCTCCGCCACTGACCTCTTCAAACTTTTTCAAAAGATCGGAAACCTTGAGATTTTTCTTTTCCTCTCCTCTTACATCATAAATCACGCGTCCCTCATGCATCATGATCAGACGGTTGCCGTGTGCGATGGCATCCTTCATGTTGTGCGTGATCATAAGGGTTGTCAGATGGTCTCTGTCAATGATCTTTTCGGTTGTTTCCAATACCTTTGCGGCAGTCTTGGGATCGAGCGCTGCCGTATGCTCATCCAAAAGCAGAAGCTTTGGTTTAACGAGTGTAGCCATTAACAGGGTTAATGCCTGTCTCTGACCACCGGAAAGCAAGCCGACTTTGGAGGTCAGTCTGTCTTCCAGTCCCAGTCCCAGTGTCTTTAACAGCTCTTTGTACTCTTCTCTTTCTTTTTTGGAGGTTCCGGATTTTAAGCTGCGTGTCTTGCCACGGCGTTTTGCCAGTGCAAGGTTTTCGTCAATGCCCATGGTAGCGGCCGTTCCGGTCATCGGATCCTGAAATACCCGTCCCAGATATTTGGCTCTCTTGTGCTCGGAAAGCTTTGTGACATCAACACCGTCGATCAGGATCTGACCTGCATCTACCGGCCATACTCCGGCGATCGCATTCATCATGGTTGACTTTCCGGCACCGTTACCACCGATCACCGTCACAAAATCCCCCTCTTCCAAAGTCAGGGAAAATCCATCCAGAGCTAACTTTTCATTGACCGTTCCCGGATTAAATACCTTTGTAACATTCTTAATTTCCAGCATTCTGATTGTCTCCTTTCTTGATGGCGGGTTTTGCAAAATATTTACCTTTCCAGTAAGGGATTGCTAAGAATACAGCAACAACCAGTGCGGAAAGAAGCTTTAACAGATCGGTGTCGATACCCATCCAGATAACAATCTGCAGAACGATATAATATAAAATAGAACCAAAGGCAACGCCTAAGAGCTTTAATGCAAAGTTACGGAAAATCTTACTGAAAATTGCTTCTCCGATGATAACGGCTGCCAGTCCGATAACGATGGCTCCACGTCCCATATTGATATCCGCAAAGCCCTGATACTGTGAAAGCAGTCCGCCTGATAAGGCTACAAGTCCGTTGGAAATAACAAGGCCAAGCACCTTTGACAGATTGGTGTTGATACCCTGTGCTCTTGACATATTGGCATTGCAGCCGGTTGCACGCAGTCCGCATCCGAGTTCAGTTCCAAAGAACCAGTATAAAATACCAATTAAAAGCACGATCAGGATGATGACTACAAAAATTGTATTTTTGTAAAAAGCAACTCCTTTTATGTAACGCAGGGAAACTAACAGATCATATTTGTCAACGTTGATCGCCTGGTTGGATTTTCCCATGATCTTCAGATTGATGGAATACAGCCCAAGCTGTGTCAGAATACCTGCTAAAATTGCGGGGATACCCATAAATGTATGAAAAATGCCGGTGGCCAGTCCTGCAGCCATACCCGCAAGTGTTGCAACCAGTAGCGAAATAAATACATTTTGTCCCGATAACATCATCATAATACATACGGCACCACCGGTACAAAGCGAACCATCAACGGAAAGATCGGCAATATCCAGAATACGGAATGTAATGTAAATGCCGATCGAGGTAATTCCCCAGATCAGCCCCTGGGCAATGGCACCGGGCATGGCCGCAAATAAATTTAAAATATTCATGAAAACCTCCTAAAATTATGAAAACTACCGCCTATGCACCATGAATTTTGTCATGAATGCAGATAAGCCTTAATCATCATACCATGTTTTTATCATTTGTGAAACAAAAAAATGGGCATCCGAAACCGGATGCCCTTATCCATAAGCTTATGTAATGCTTATTCCGCTTCAATTGCAACATAATCAGAAGGAACACTGATTCCCAATGCGTCGCAGTTAGCCTTGTTGTATTCTTTTGTGAATTTAGGTGCATATTCGATCGGCATAGTGGAGATATCTTCACCGTTTAAGATCTTAACACCCATCTGGCCTGTTGCATATCCAAGATCATAGTAATTGATGGATAATGTAGCGATACCGCAGCCTGAGCAGATACCCTCTTCACCGGCAATAACAGGAACGCCTGCGGGGAGACATACATTCTGGATGATCTCTGTGTTGGATGCTACCGTATTGTCGGTAGGAACATAGATAACATCGGATTCGTTGGCTGCTGTTGTAACAACGGTTGCCAGATCGTTGGAATCAGAGAATGCATAATAATAACAGGTATAGCCCATCTCTTCCAGATATCCTTTGATGGTATCTACCTGGAACTGTGAGTTGGCTTCTGCCGAGCAGTATAACAGACCAACTGTCTTGGCATCAGGACAAAGCTCGTGAAGCATATCTGCCTGTCCATCTAAAGGTGCCAGGTCTGATGTACCGGAAATATTACCGCCAACGGTTCCGTTAAAATCTGCCAAATCCAGACCGCTTGCATAATCGGTAACAGATGTTCCCAGAACAGGGATTGTATCTGTACCGGCCTGTGCAGCCTGTAAAGCAGGTGTAGCATTTGCTAAGATCAGGTCTACCTTGTTGGATACAAAGCTGTTGATAATGGTAGAACAGGTATTGGAGTCACCCTGTGCATTCTGTTCATCAAAGGTAACGGCATCTCCGAATTCATCCGTAAGCGCATCCTTAAAGCCCTGTGTAGCTGCATCCAATGCCACATGCTGAACCAGCTGACAGATACCTACCGTATAAGTATTGTCTCCTGTTGCAGCATCTGAAGCTTCTGTTGTTGTCTCTTCTGCTGTTGCTGAAGCATCTGCTGTTGATGCATCTGTTGTTGATGCTTCCTGTGTGGAACCGCAGCCAACCAGTAAGGACGCTGCCATCACACCAGCTAAAAGCATAGCTGTTAATTTTTTCATAACTTTTCCTCCTTCATTAACGCCTCAATCTTATATTGCGGCATATACACAGGCTTCTACCTGTGTTGAAAAAAATATACACCCGGGTTTGAGCCGTCGTCAATATATTTTTATCAGATCATTTCCACAACTTTACCCTCATGTTTATAAATAGATTTTTCATCTATCCATCCGCGGATGGAATTAAGCGGGTAAATGCGGGTTTCCTTACCGATCACGGTACCGGGATTGAGGACACAGTTGCAACCGACCTGAACACCGTCACCGACAATGGCTCCGAGCTTTCTCATATTGGTCTCGATAGAGCCAAGCTGGAAGTGGACCTCAACATTTTTCTTGTCGTTTTTAATATTGGAAGTGATCGCACCAGCTCCCAGATGCGACTTGTAACCGAGGATACTGTCACCGACATAATTAAAATGCGGTGCCTCAACCTCATCAAAAAGCAGGCTGTTTTTGACCTCGCAGGAATTGCCGACTACGGTTCCCTTTCCCACAATCACATTACCGCGGATAAATGCACAGTGTCTGATCTGTGCTCCCGAATCAACGATACAGGGACCGGTAATACTTGCAGTCGGTGCAACAACTGCTGATCTCGAAATCCAGACATTATCTGAAACCTGTTCAAATTCGTCTGCAGGAAGCATCGGTCCCAGTGCCAGAATAAAGGATTCCAGACGCGGAAGAACCTCCCACGGATATTCAATTCCGTCAAACAGCGGTGCAGCAATTGTCCTGCTGTAATCAAAGTAATTTTTTGCATTAAACATCTCTAACATAACCCATTTCTCCTTCTCTTATATAAAATTGCAATTTCCTACACCTATTGATACTTAAACATCGGCACAGAAGACTGTTTTAATATTTTACTACGAACCGGAAGCTTTGCTTTTTTTGCCTTTTTTGGCAGTTGATGCTGTATAGAAGCTCTTGACATAAGGAGCTCTCTGATTGAGGTAGGAACGGTTGTCATATTTTTTGACATAATCCGTACGCCTGTTGATAAATCCCTTCAGCTTCTCCATATATTCATCTGACGAAATCTCGCCGCCTGCGACCTGTGTAAGCCCCTTCTCCCAGCTTGCTGTCAACGTCGGCTCAAGCATGGACTTGATCGAGCACTTGACAACCTCGTAGATCATTTCCCCCATACAGGTAGGTGTGATGATCTGTGTCTTTTTGTTTAGATTGAGGTAGTTGATGGATACCAGCTTTTTCAGGATCTCGGCTCGAGTCGCGGAAGTCCCGATCCCGCTTCCTTTGATCAATTCCCGCAGCTCCTCTTCCTCGATCAGCTGGCCTGCATTTTCCATTGCTAAGATCAGCGAACCGGAATTGTAACGCTTGGGCGGTGAAGTCTCGCCTTCCCGGATCTCCAGCTTATCTTTTATTATTTTATCGCCTTTTTTCAGCTGTGACAACAACTGAAAAAACTGCGGGTCGACTTTTGTTTCCCTGTTGTCGGCTCCGTCATCCGTCCTGCCGTCCTTTGTCTGTTCTCCGTTATCAGGCGATGCTTCTTTTTTCTTAAAAAACGAATACTCCGTAACAGCCAGATAGCCTTTGGAGGTCTGTACCTTGAAGCTTGCAAAAAAGCTTTCATCCAGACATTGAAGTGTCAGGGACATCTTTTCATACTCTGCCGGCGGATAAAAAATACTTAAAAACCTGCCACATATCAGCTCATATACCTTGGCTGACGTCGGATGCAGGCTGTTTAATGCCCCAAAGCCCTGACCGGTCGGAATGATCGCATAGTGGTCGGTAATCATCTTATCATTGACGTATTTTGTCTTTGCGATATTGGCATACCTTTTATCATTTAAAACATATGCCGCTTTCTGAGCCATCGGCTGATACGTGGTAAGCCCTCTGATATTTTTATCTATTTCTTTGGCAACTGCAGTGGATAGTACTCTTGCATCCGTACGCGGATAGGTTGTCAGCTTCTTTTCATAAAGCTCCTGTGCGATCCGCAGCGTCTCATCCGGACTGATCTTGAACAATCTGGAGCAGTCATTCTGCAATTCGGCAAGGTTGTATAGTAACGGCGGATTTTTCTTTTCTTTTTTCCGCTCCAGCTTCTTTATCGTCATTTCCTGCGGCGGACTGCACTTTTCGATCAGTGTCATCGCAGTCTCTTTCTTTTTGAAGCCGTTTTCTTTATATAAAAGCGGAGACTGGAAATATTCCGAACCCTCCACAGCTCTCCATTCACTTTCAAAATCATGCTCGGAAAGCTTCATCGAGGCAACCACTCGAAAAAACGGTGTCTTGTCAAAATGACGGATCTCCCGTTCCCGGTCAACCACCATTCCCAGTACACAGGTCATGACCCTTCCGACAGAAATCACGGCATTTTTATCCATGGATAAGGCATATTTGACATAATCACCGTATTTCAAGGTCAGAAGTCTGGAAAAATTGATACCCATCAGATAGTCTTCCTTGGCCCTGAGATATGCAGAATCACACAGATTGTCATACTCTGACAGATCCTTGGCTTCCCGGATTCCACGGATGATCTCTTCTTCCGTCTGTGAATCGATCCAGACCCTTTTTCTTACTTTACCCTCTACATGAGCCTCCTGCTCGACCAGACGGTAAATATATTCTCCTTCCCGTCCGGAGTCGGTACACACATAAATACAGGAAACATCTGCCCTGTTTAAAAGACCGCTTACGATATTAAACTGTGCTTTGACACTGTCAATGACATGATATTTAAACTGATCTCCCGGCGGAAAGAAAGGCAGTGTAGCCATGCTCCATCGCTTGAGCTTTTCATCATATGCATCCGGATAACTCATGGTAACCAGATGACCGACACACCATGTCACAATATAATGCTCTGATTCCATATATCCATTGCCGGATTTCATATTTTCCTTCAGTGCCTTGGCAAATTCCCTTGCCACACTGGGTTTCTCAGCAATAAATAAATTTTTACCCATAAAACTTCCTTTCTTAGAAGTGCTCTAAAATATCTGCAAAAGAAAGTAAGTGTATATTCTTTTTCATCCGCGACTCCAAGCTCAGTTTTTCATCAAAATCACGGAAAGAAACAATATAATATTCTTTTTCTCTCATCCTTGCCTCGGTGGCCGCCTGTACCAGACTCTCGTAGTCATCGTAGGTCATCCTGGTCTTGATCCGGTCACATAAAACAACATGATACACCGAGTGGCTTTTCCATACAAACGGGATCTGGTTCTGCTTCCCCAAAAAGCAGTCCGAAGCCGAAACATCCGCCGGATCCAAAATTCCCTGTATGCAGAAATATTCCTTTAGGATCTCTTTTAAATATTTACTGCAGTATTTTAAAAGCTCATCGCGGATGTATTTATCATAAAAGGTCTTTTCATCCATCTGCAGCAGTTCATCTTCATGAATATAGACAAATTTAAACCAGAAGGCAGTAAAATGATTGCTGATATCGTAAATTCCCTTCCGGCTGTTATCATGACCGGCACAGTCAATGGAATAAATTTTGTTGATCTGCTCCTGTTCCATCAAAGTCCGCAGATATACACTGATCTTGGCTCTTGAAAATCCCGTGATCCGGTAAAGATCATTTAACTTGGTATTGCCATTTGCCATACTGATCAAAATGGTATCGTATACACTGCTTTCCCGCAGACCGGACATGCTGTATGAATATCCCGCCTGACGCAGGAAAGAACGCTGTGATAAAATATACGTGATAATATTATCCTCAACGGACAACTCGACATCAAAATAATTCCAGAGTCCGGGAATACCTCCGTAGATTGAATACATAATAAACAGATCTGCACGGCTGTACTGTGGATAAATCTGACATATATTTTGAAAAGACAGCGGTTTTACCTTGTAAAAGCCACTGATAGATGCTACCGTCCTGCCAAAGGTCCTGACCATCGCGGTTTCGACCCAGTTGACTTCAGACGATACAAGAATAATCAGGAAATTACCACTCTGCATCAGATTGATCAAAACCGGCATAAAGTCTTCATTTTTAGAAAATTCCTGAAACTCATCAATGATCAGAATCTTCTTTTGATCGGTATCAAGCTGTTGTAATTTCCGGATTTCCTGTTCCAGACTGTCCAACATCCATTCCTTTACAATGGGCTTGGACAGGAAATAGGAATGAGGAATATCCTTGCAGAAATCCAAAAGAAACGATGTCTTTCCAATGAATTTCTGACCGTAAAAAACAATCATCTGACTGCCGTTTTGCTCCATATATCCGTTAAAAAATGTATATTCCCGATTGCGACCAACTAACATAAATACCTCTTACCCGTTTTATGCTTCCTTTTTTTTCATTAATTTGACAAGCTCATTCTCGGGCATCGGCCTGCCAAGTAAAAATCCCTGAATGTTATCACATTCTATTTGTTTGAGATACTCATACTGCGCTTCTGTCTCAACACCCTCTGCTACAGTCTCATAGCCGAGCTTTTTGACCATGGAAACAATAGATTCGGTAATAACCTTTGTACTTTCATCCTCAATGACCGTATCAATAAATGATTTATCAATCTTTAACGTATCAATCGGCAGGCCCTTCAGATAGGAAAGCGACGAAAAGCCTGTACCAAAATCATCCAGTGAAATCTTGATTCCATAATCCTTTATAATATGCAGCTTCTCAACAACCTGCTCAAAATCATCGATCAGAACGCTCTCGGTAATCTCAAGCTCTATATCTCCCGGATTGACCCGGTACTTTTCAAGCAGTTCAAATAAATTGCTGACAAAATCAGGACGTTTATACTGCAAAGCCGAAATATTGAGGGATAAAACCATATTGCAGTGATATTTTTTACGCCAGTCAGCGTATTTACGGACACCTTCTTCGAGAACCCAGCTTCCGATCGGTACGATCAGACCGCTTTTTTCCGCTAACGGGATAAAATAACCGGGACTGATCAGTTTACCGTTTTCATCCTTCCAGCGGATCAGTGCCTCTACCCCTCGCAGCTCTCTGGTCTTTGAATCAAATTGTGGCTGATAATACAGGACAAACCGATTCGTATTGATCGCTTCCTTGAGACGGTTTTCCAGATTGACTTTATCCAGAAAATCCTTGTATATCGGAACTTCAAAGTATTTCATCTGATTGGTTCCAAGCTCTTTGGCCTTGAACATAACAACCTCTGCGCAATTGATCAGCTCAAGACTGTTGGTGGCCGTTTCCGGATATTCCGCTACACCGGCACACAATGTGATAAAGATTTCGTGTCCGCCCAACAGACGGAACGGTTTTTCAATCCTTTTTAATATCTGGTTGAAAATATATTCGGCGCTGTGATTCCCCACCGGATTTTTGACTGCCAGATAAAATGTATCATCATTGACATGGGATGCGATCATCCTGTCATCCAAAAGTTCCTTTAAAAACAAGCCAAACGACTGTACCAGTTCATCTCCGGCCACAAGTCCCAATCCGTCATTGACCTTTTTAAAATGATCAAAATCTATACAGATAACCGCAATTGTCTCGTTTTTGTCCTCGGCATTCCGGATCCATTCGCTCAGGATGCGTACAAAATAATTGCGGTTGTATAATCCGGTCAATGTATCATAATAAGCCATATACTGCAATTCTTCGTTTTGCTTTTTCATCTTGGAGATATCCCGTATGCGAATAACCTTTTCTACAGGAGTATCATCATGGTATATGACCGTACATTCAAATTCAAGCCATACATTGCGTCCCTTTAAATGACATTCCAATACGGCATTTCCTTTTCGTGTTTTTTCCAGATAGAGGAGCTTTTGCAGATTTCCCTTATAGGTATCTTCGACACTTTCCATGATCTTAATAAAATCTCCGTCATTTAAGACAGGAAAATCAAAAAAGCTGGACCAGTTTCCCAAAACATTCAGGCTTCTTTTATTAAAATCGACATAAATAAAAGCATTTCGAGAGGTAGAACAAACTAACTGATACATCTTCTCTTTTCCATCCATCTGCTTAAGTACAGACTGCGCCATGTCCAATTGGAACTGTAGGTTGTTCATATATAATCCCCTCTCAAAATGCTCTTACACTTTGCTCCTGATATAATTTATTTTTTGTTAATATAACCCTTTGCTTTTAATAACTCTGCACAAAGCACAGCGCCACCGGCTGCACCTCTTACGGTATTGTGTGAAAGACCGACAAACTTGTAATCATAAATGGAATCCTCACGCAGACGGCCGATTGAAATTCCCATTCCATGCTCGTAATCCACATCTGCCTGCACCTGAGGTCTGTTGTCCTCTTCCATATAACGGATAAACTGCTTGGGAGCTGAAGGAAGCTCAAGCTCCTGAGGAAGGCCTTTGAAGGTTACCAGCTTTTCGATCAGCTGTTCCTTGGTAGGGTTCTTTCTGAATTTTACGAAAACAGCAGCTGTATGTCCGTTTAATACAGGAACACGGATGCACTGGCAGGAGATCTTCGGCTCAGTTGCCGGTACGATTTCTCCGTTTTCAACTTTTCCGTAAATACGAAGCGGCTCTTTTTCACTCTTTTCTTCTTCACCACCGATATAAGGAATGATATTTTCTACCATTTCCGGCCAGTCCTTAAATGTCTTTCCGGCACCGGAAATAGCCTGATATGTTGTGGCGATCACTTCATAAGGCTCAAACTCTCTCCATGCATACAGTACCGGAGCGTAGCTCTGAATAGAACAGTTGGGCTTAACGGCAACAAAGCCTTTGGTAGTGCCCAGACGTTTTTTCTGTGCTTCGATCACTTCTACATGCTCAGGATTGATTTCCGGAATGATCATCGGAACATCCGGTGTCCATCTATGAGCAGAGTTGTTGGAAACAACCGGTGTCTCTGTCTTGGCATATGCATCTTCGATTGCTCTGATCTCTTCCTTTGTCATATCTACTGCAGAAAAAACAAAGTCAACCTCGGAAGCAACTGCTTCTACATCATTTACATTTTTAACAATGATATTTTTAACAGCTTCCGGCATGGGTGTTGTCATTTTCCATCTTCCGCCAACAGCCTCTTCGTATGTCTTTCCGGCACTTCTCGGGCTTGCTGCAATGGTTGTAACCTCAAACCAGGGATGATTTTCCAGTAAAGAGATAAATCTCTGACCAACCATTCCGGTTCCACCTAAAATACCGACTTTCAACTTCTCACTCATTTTTTAATCTCCTCATATCTTAATTTTATCAGATCCTTTTCCGGCGCTTTATCCGGTATGAACCTGTAATTTATATAGTAACATGTGCTCTCATAACCTCTAGTAAATGCGGTTATTGTCCTTCCAGTCGCTCTCCAAATATTCCTTTTCCATGGCAATCACCTTGTCCATGGCGGCTTTTCCGGGAGCTCCGATGGTCAGACGCTTTTCGACGCAGGTCTTTAAGCTGACCGCTTCATAAATATCGGGCTCAAATACATCGCTGATTGCTTTAAACTCATCCATGGTAAGATCCAGGATTGCTTTGTTTTTCTCGATGCAGGTCAGTACCAGCTTGCCGATAATGCTGTGTGCATCCCGAAACGGCACTCCGTGATTGACCAGATAATCAGCGGCATCCGTTGCATTGGTAAATCCGTTCATGGCACTCTTTTCCATGACATCCTTGCGGAATTTCATGGTCGTGATCATGCCGTTGAAAAGACCGAGACACCCTTTGACCGTATCAATGGCATCAAAGGTCAGCTCCTTGTCTTCCTGCATGTCTTTATTGTATGCAAGAGGAAGTCCCTTTAAGGTCGTAAGCATTGACATAAGCGCACCATATACACGACCGGTTTTTCCTCTGACAAGCTCTGCAATGTCGGGATTTTTCTTTTGAGGCATGATACTGCTTCCGGTTGAATAAGCATCATCGATCTCCACAAACTGATATTCATTGGAATTCCAGATGATGATTTCTTCACTGAAGCGGCTAAGATGCATCATGATCGTAGATAAAGCACTTAAAAACTCTACCACATAATCCCTGTCGGCAACTGAATCCATACTGTTGAGGGTCGGTCCCTCAAAGCCAAGCAAGGATGCGGTATACACGCGGTCAAGCGGATAGGTCGTACCTGCCAGTGCGCCGGAACCGAGCGGGCAGTAATTCATACGGTGATAGATATCCCTCATACGAAGCCTGTCTCTTTTAAACATTTCGAAATAGGCGCCCAAATGATGTGCTAACGTAACCGGCTGTGCCTTTTGTAAATGCGTAAAGCCGGGCATATACGTCTCCGTATTTTCTTCCATGATGGAAAGCAAAGAAACCAACAGCTCCTTTAACAGCTCATCCACTAAAAGAAGCTCACTGCGGATATATAATTTCATATCTAGTGCCACCTGGTCATTGCGGCTTCTGCCTGTGTGAAGCTTTTTGCCCACATCACCGATCCTGTCGATCAGATTGGCCTCTACAAAGGAATGTATATCCTCATATTTGTCCGTGATCTTGAGCGTGCCGTTTTCGACATCATCTCTTATGCCGGTAAGTCCTTTTACAATGGCATCCTTTTCATCCTTTGTCAGAATGCCCTGCTTTTGCAGCATAACCACATGTGCAATACTGCCTTCAATATCCTGACTGAAAAATTTCTGGTCAAAAGAAATGGATGCATTGAACCGGTATACCAGTTCATCCGTATCTTTTGTAAATCTTCCGCCCCAAAGCTGTGCCATGACGTTCCTCCGATTCTTATGTTAAAACTAAATTTGATAATACCATACACACCCTGTTTTTTCAAGTTGATATGAACAATGCTTAATAAATTCCATACATTAATAAAAAAGAAGTAGTGAAATATGGACACAATTATTCAACTGGAAAACATTTCTTTTTCTTATCACAGACAGGATGGAGAAATTCTTGCGCTTTCCGACGTTTCCTTTTCGGTCAAAAAAGGCGAATTCGTATCCATTGTAGGGCCAAGCGGCTGCGGTAAATCAACGATTCTGTCCATTCTTGCAGGACTGCAGAAGGAAGAAGGCGGACATCTGAAAATCAGTCCATCCGTCGATTTTGGTTATATGTTTCAACAGGATCTGCTGCTTCCTTATCTGACTGTCTGGAAAAACGTGTGTCTTGGTCCATCCATTCATCATAAAAAAGACGCTTCTGTTTATCAATATATTGAAGACTTATTGGAAAAATACGGCCTGTCCGGCTTTCGTAATAAATATCCGTCCCAGTTATCCGGTGGCATGCGTCAAAGAGCAGCTCTTATCAGGACACTGGCACTAAATCCGGATGTTTTACTGCTGGATGAACCCTTTAGTGCCCTGGACTACCAGACAAGACTGCTTGTTGCTGATGATATCGGACAGATCATCCGGAGTGAGAAAAAAACTGCCCTGCTTGTAACACACGATCTGTCGGAAGCCATCAGTCTGTCCGACAAGATCATCGTGCTTTCCAAACGGCCTGCATGCGTCATCGATATTCTTGACATTTCTATTCCCGGAAAAGAAAAAGGATCCTTGTTTGTCCGCAAACAGCCCGAATTTAATGATTATTTTCAACTTCTTTGGAAGGAGATGAATTCCCATGACGAAGGCTCATGAATTATATTTAAAAAAGCTCACACGCTATAAAAATTTTATAAAAATAACCAGAATTTTGGTTTTCGTCGTTTTTTTATCCCTGTGGGAGGTGGCTGCGCGGCTTGACTGGATTGATGAGTTTTTCTTTAGCTCTCCCGGTAAAATTGCAGCCTGGTATATGAAATCGATTATCTCCGGCGAACTGTTTCTGCACATCGGATATACGCTGCTTGAAACGATTCTGAGCTTCCTTTTA
This sequence comes from uncultured Lachnospiraceae bacterium, assembly GCA_900549665.1. GTDB lineage: Bacteria > Bacillota > Clostridia > Lachnospirales > Lachnospiraceae > UBA2882. Next base: position 27,605 of record URPH01000002.1, read on the forward strand.
GTCATGCTTCTTACGATTTTGATCGCATCTGTTTTGTGGTTTTCCAAACCGCTCGCCGATATTTTTGAGCCATCTCTGGTTATCTTAAACAGCCTGCCAAAATCGGCGCTTGCACCGCTATTCATTGTCTGGCTCGGAACCGGAACAAAAACCATCATCATAGCCGGAATATCCGTTGCTGTCTTTGGCTCTGTCATCAGCCTGTTCACACAGTTTAAACAGACAGACGAAGACCGCAGAAAACTGATTCTGACACTCGGTGGAAACAATCTGGATGTCTACCGTAAAATCGTGCTCCCTTACTCCGTTCCCACACTGATCAACTCCACCAAAGTCAACATCGGACTATCTCTGGTCGGTGTTATCATCGGAGAGTTTCTGGCTGCCAGAAGAGGACTTGGCTACCTGATTATTTACGGCACACAGGTATTTAAACTGGATATGGTCATTTCGGCTATTATCATCCTTTGTTTTATTGCCTATGGTCTTTATTTTCTGATTCAGATTTTGGAAAACCACATCCCGTTTATGAACGAAGAATAGAAAAAGGAAAAGTCGGTTCCGGCAAATGTCGGTTCCGATGTTTTCTTTTTGGAATCTGTCTTTATATCTTTTTTTCATATTCATCTAAGAAATGGTGCCGCACTCCGTCTTTTTTGTATGCGATCACCGTATTGAGATTAACATTTTCCACAGATTTGAAGATATTATTTTCAATAAAAGGATTATCCTTTTTTAAAGCCGCGATCAGCTTTTTGGTTTCCAGCCTCTTGGATGACGTTGTCCCATCTTCATGACAGGTGCTGCAGGTTTCGGTAAAATGGCAGGCACACTGTAAAAAATGCAGTTCATTGTAATCACGCCATTTGCAGATGTCCTCTTCCCGGATCAGGTACATCGGCCTTATCAGCTCCATGCCTTCAAAATTGATGCTGTGAAGCTTGGGCATCATAGTCTGGATCTGTCCGCCATGAAGCATTCCCATAAGGATCGTCTCTATCACATCATCAAAGTGATGTCCCAAGGCTATTTTATTGCAGCCAAGCTCTTTTGCCTTGCTGTACAGATATCCGCGCCGCATTCTTGCACACAGATAACAGGGACTTTTTTCAACGGTATCGACTGCATCAAAAATATCACTTTCAAAGACCGTGATCGGGATTCCCAGTTGTCTGGCATTGCTTTCTATTAACATCCGGTTTGCCTTGTTGTATCCGGGATCCATTACTAAAAAGGTCAGTTCAAACGATACCTGTCTGTGTCTCCGAATCTCCTGAAACAGCTTGGCCATCAGCATGGAATCCTTGCCCCCGGATATGCAGACAGCAATATGGTCTCCCTCCTGTATCAGCTGATAGTTTTTACACGCTTTTGCAAATTTGGAAAATAACTCCTTGTGGTATTTTTTCTGGATACTGGCCTCTGCCCTTTTCTGCTTTTCCATTAAATCATCTGTTTCACTCTGCATGACTGAGATCAGATATGCATTGTATCCGCCGATCAGGCTATAGGCATCAAATCCCTGCTGCTCTAAGAAATCCGCCACACTCTGTGATACCTCACCTCTCTGGCAATACAATATCCATACTTTATCTGTCGAAAGCTTTGAAAGCGCCTTCCGGCAATCTTTAAAAATTTCTTCCTTATTTACCGGAACAGCCCCCGGTATTCCACCATAAAGCAGACTTCCTTCATCCCGGATGTCGATCAAAACGTATGAATCCGGAGCCATAGCTTTCATATCCGATATTTTAATCTCTTTCATCTCTGATTCTACTCTTTCTTTATCTGATCTGTCTTTTTCTCATTTTCCGGATGGTCCAGACATGAATAAAGCATCTATCAGATTGATAGATGCTTTATTCATCACATCCTGTATCACACGATCTTTTACATGATACAAGACTAATACTATATTTTTATTGTGTCAATATTCTTTTTGAGATCAATGGCAATAGAATTGACATTCTGTGCTTCTTTGCCAATCTTGCGAATAATGGCATTTGCTTCTGTGGCACAGGCAAGTGTTTCCTCAGTGCTCGCCGCATTTTCTTCTGCGATTGCAGATAAGTCGGAAACAATATCAACAACCTGAACTCTGGCTGCATCCAGCTGCTCAGTCCTGTCAGTAATATGTCTGATACCATCCAGAGAAGATGCAATTCCGTTTTTCACTTTTTGGAAAGATTCCTGTGTGGCTAAAACATCCTTGTTCTGCTGTTCAATAATGCCTTTGATCTCACCCATGATCGCAACAGATTTTTCAGATTCCTGTGTGATCTTGGTAATGATCTCTTCAATCTGCTTTGCCGATGTATTGGACTGCTCTGCAAGCTTCTGGATCTCAGCCGCAACAACAGCAAATCCTCTTCCGGCCTCTCCGGCACGCGCTGCTTCAATAGATGCATTGAGTGATAACAGATTGGTCTCACTTGCTATCTCTGTGATCATTTCTACCGCTGCTCTGATATCGGTAACACAGTCGTTGGTAACCGTTGTCTGCTTGGATATAAGCTCAACGGATTCTCTGGTCTTGTCATTAACGGCGCTCAACTGTGTCAGAATCTGAACCGCATCATCACCGGCTGAATTCATTTCTTTAGAGGTACTTCTTAATTCATCTACATCATTGGTAGTATCTACGATCATATTGCCCATCGTAATAACATGCTCTGTTGCCTTCTGGGTCTCATCAGCCTGATTACCGGCACCGGTCGCAATTTCATTGGTGGCAGTCTCAACCTGCGACATCGTTTCGATACTGTCCACAACGCTCTGTGTCATATTGTCGGATGCGGCATAAACACGGTCGGCCATATCCTTGACCCCTGCCATAAACTCTTCCAGTCTTGTCTCCAGTTCGATAACCGAAGCACTGATCTCGCCGCTCTCATCACCTCTTGCGGTATATTTTTCCAGATCCGGATTCTTGGTAAAATCCAATCCTGACATTTTCTTGATTTCCTGATTTAATACCGTAATCGGCTTTACGATCCTGATCGCAATAAATGTGGTAAAAGCGATATAGAAAAGCAGTACACCAGCAGCTGCGGCAATTCCTATAATCGTAACCTCTCTCATTTCCGCAAAAATCTCATGCTCGTCCGCTGTAACAACAACAATAAATGAAGCAGAACCGTCTACATAATAGGATGCATATTTTTTGACACCATTAAAATCATATTTGATAAGCGCCGGCTCCGGTATCTCTCCCTGCTCAATCTGACTAACCAGCTGTTTGACCGCGGCATTTTCTACCGGCTGTCCGATCTTTTCCGGTGTGGGATGAAACAGCATCGTGCCATCACCAGAAACAACATATGTATAGCTGGATGGAATATCACTTACAGCAACATCTCTTACAACACGGCCAAGCGTACTTGAATTGAGGGCAACAGCACTGCCACGCTCTGCTTTGATCGTGTCGATCTCTTTTCCGGTTATCTTTGCCAGATCAGTCATATAGTCTTCCGTCAGCTCGGACAGATTGCTCTTTGCCTTCGGAATGACAATCAGCATCACAATGCAGACAACAATGACCAAGGATACCGAAACCAGAGATACTACTTTTCCAGTTATTGAATTTAATTTCTTCATATCATTTCCCCCATTGATATTTATAAAATTATACCAGTATTTTATCAAAATCAGACAAAAAAATCAACATTGTGAACAAAACAAATCAAAAGTCAGATAATACTCATGTAAAAAGTATGTAAAATCCTGCAACAGCTTATAACAACAATCTTAAAATAAAAAAACAGAGGATCCTATGCAAAGATCCTCTGTGTAATAAAGCTTCCTAACGGACTCGAACCGTCGACCTTCTCATTACGAGTGAGACGCACTACCAACTGTGCTAAGGAAGCAATCTAGATATATAATATTCAGACCAAAACTTATTATATACAAAGATATTTGAGAATGCAACTGTTTTTCTTACTCTGCCATATGAATATCCAGCTGCGGGAACGGAATTTCAATGCCCGCACCATCCAGAGCATCTTTCAGCCCCTCCAGGATCTCCGCTCGAAGATTCCAATAATCTTCTGTTTTGGCGTAACATTTTACGCAGAGTATGACCGCACTGTCTGCCAGCTCTTCGACGCTGACTACCACATCCTTATCCTGCATGACAAGGGTATGACCTTTTACAAAATCATACAAAACCTGTCTTGCCTTGTGGATATCAGACTGATAAGAAATCCCGACATTGACATCCAGCCTGCGGAACTGTGCTGTTGTATAATTGACCAGACTGGTATTGGCCAGTGTACCGTTGGGCAGAATAACGGTACGGCCGTCAACGGTCAGCAGTTTGGTATAAAACATCTGGATTTCTGTTACGTTTCCTTCATTGCCATTGGAATCCTCTTTGATATAGTCTCCAACCTTGAAGGGCTTTAAAAGCAGGATCAGGATTCCTCCCGCAAAATTAGCAAGACTTCCCTGCAGTGCCAGGCCGATCGCCACTCCGGCCGAACCGATGACGGCAACCACACTTGTCGCATCCAGTCCCAGTCCGCTTGCGATCATAAATAATAAGATGACATACAGGCCCACTTTTACAAATGAATCGGTAAACTGGATCACTCCCGTATCTACCTTGGCCTTTGTCATGGAATGCCTGACAATCTTTCGAATCATCCTGATCACCCACATCCCGATAAATAAAAATATCAGGGCTAAAACAATGCGGATGCCCAGATTGAGTGCCTTTTGCGGCATTTGTTCAAGATATGCTTTTAGGATACTTACCTTTTCTTCAACCTCTTCGGGCGTTAATTCCTCAATATCCGTAGTGGCAAGACCTTCTATCGATCCAAAACAGGGAAAAAACATATCAGATCATTTCCTCCTCAAACTTTTTACGTTTATTTTCGATGTCCTTTGCTTTTTTTTCAAGATCCTGTGCTCTTTGCGCCGCATCCATGGATTTTTTGAGAGCATCCTTGGCAACCAGTTCAGCCTCCTGGGCAACAGCTCTTGCAGCAATTGCAGATTCTTTAAGTTCATCTTCCTGGGCAATCAGCTCCTGGAGCTTTCTGGATTCTTCCCGTCTTTGCCTTGCGATCGCACGCTTTTCCTCTATTGCAGCCTTCTCCTTTTCTGAAAACGGCGTGTAAGAAAAGACAACGACACTGAATGCTGGTGAAGTAATGCGGATGGATTCTTCTCTTTCATCACATTCATCCAGATCACTGCTGAGTGCTTTTGTATTGCTAAATCCGTTTCCGCCGTATTTTTTCAGGTCGGAATTAAATATTTCCTTGTATTTACCGGCATACGGAACTCCGATTTTGTAGCCCTTCCGGTCCACACCGGAAAAATTGCACACAACAACTAATGATTCTTTTGCGTTACCTGTCTTCCGGATGAAAACAAGGGTATTTTCATTGCCGGATATATTGTTGATCCATTCAAAGCCATCCGGATTTTCATCCATTGTATACAATGCCGGATGTGATTTATATAATTCGTTGAGTGCCGTCACATACTGATGCATATTTTTGTGGTCATCATATTTTAGCAGATCCCACTCGATGCTGCGTTCTTCATTCCATTCATCAAATTCTCCAAAATCCTGTCCCATAAAGAGGAGCTTCTTGCCTGGATGCATCATCATATATCCGTATGCAGCCCTCAGGTTTGCGAATTTCTCCGGAATGTCCCCGGGCATCTTTCCAACCATTGCAGACTTGCCATGGACAACCTCATCATGGGAGAGCGAAAGGATAAAGTGCTCGCTGTATGCATAAACCATACTAAAGGTCAGTTCTCCGTGCCGACCGGCGCGGAATAACGGATCACACTTCATATAATCCAGGAAATCATTCATCCAGCCCATATTCCATTTATAATCAAAGCCAAGCCCGTCTTTTTTTACAGAGGCGGTTACATTGGGCCATGCTGTTGATTCTTCTGCTATCATCATAACAGAAGGATCTGTTTTTTTAATAATACTGTTTAAATGCTTCAAAAATTCCACGGCTTCCAGATTTTCCTTGCCGCCATACATATTCGGCACCCAGTCTCCGTCATTTCTGCCATAATCAAGATACAGCATGGAGGCAACCGCATCCATACGGATACCGTCTGCATGATATTCCTTAAACCAGTACAAAGCATTGGCGATCAGGTAATTTTTAACCTCCGGTCTGCCATAGTCAAAGATCAGTGTCCCCCAGTGCGGATGCTCTGCTTTTCTTTTGTCAGCGGGCTCATACAGGCTGGTGCCGTCAAAACCGCAAAGGCCATGTACATCACGCGGGAAGTGTGCGGGTACCCAGTCTAAGATCACACCAAGACCTTCCTTGTGAAGGTAATTGATAAAATACTGAAAATCCTGCGGTGTTCCATATCGGGAGGTCGGTGCATAATAGCCAATGACCTGATATCCCCAGGAAGCATCTAACGGATGCTCCATAACCGGCATCAGCTCAACATGCGTATATCCGGTCTTTTTCGCGTATTCAGCAACCTTTGGTGCAAGCTCTCTGTAATTGTAAAAATCCCTGCCATCATCGGGCTTTGCAAAAGATCCGAGGTGGATCTCAAGGACACTCATGGGATTCTTGTGCATATCTGTTTTTTTACGGTTTTCGATCCAGGAATCATCCTCCCATGAAAAACCGGTCAGATCATATACTATAGATGCCGTATCCGGACGCTTCTGGCTGTATATGCCATAAGGATCCGCCTTCAGAAAGGTCAGTCCGCCCTTTGCCTTGATTTCAAATTTGTAGTTGTCCCCGATATTTGCCCTGGGGATAAAAAGCTCAAAGATGCCGGAATCCCACAGGCGGCGCATCTGATGGATTCTGCCATCCCAGCGGTTGAAATCACCGACAACACTGACACGCATCGCATTGGGTGCCCAGACTGCAAACAACACGCCATGTACCCCATCAATAACATAGGGATGTGCACCGAGCAGATGATATATCTCATAATGGATACCCGCATTAAATTTTTCAGCATCCTTTTTGGTAATGACAGGCTCATAAGCATAAGGATCATAAAAGGTATCGGTTGTTCCGTCTTCCATACGGACAGAAAAGCTGTATTTATCCAAGGAAACGGTCTTGGGGATCAGAACTGCAAAAAATCCCTCTTCGTCCGCCAGTTCCATAGCATATTCTTTATTTTTGGTATGCAGGACAGCCTCCACCGCCTGCGGATAGAAAAGCTGTACCAGATTGCCGCCGCTGACAGGATGTACTCCGAGAATATTTTGCGGCTGATCTTCTTCTGAATATGTAATTCCTTCAATGGCAGCCCAGTCCATCAACTTATATAATTTATTCGTCATATTGTTTTTCTCCTCTTGTTATGTCATGAATAAACAGACCACTGCGAAGCTTTGGTTCAAACCATGTGGATTTGGGCGGCATCAGCCGATGTGCATCTGCCACGGCAAACAATTCCCCAATGGAGGTCGGATACATGGAAAAAGCACAGGCAGCTCCATCATCCACTCTCTTTTCCAGCTCCCCTAGTCCACGGATACCTCCGACAAACTCGATCCGGTTGTCGGTCGTAGGATCCTTTATGGAAAACAATTTGTAAAGTACATAATCCTGAAGAATGGATACATCCAGACTTTTTACAACATCAGAATCAAGCAGGTGCTCTTTTGCTTTCAGACAATACCAGGTATGATCCATATACATGCCAAATGTCCCCTTGTGCCTGGGTGCATACGGTGTATGTTCCGCTCTTGAAATCTCAAAATCTGTTTGGAGTGCAGTAATCAGACTGTCCTTTGTATAGCCGTTCCACTCTTTCAGTACACGGTTGTAATCTAAAATCTTTAACTCATCATCCGGGAATAAGACCGACAGAAAATAATTGTATGCTTCCGATCTGTCATCCTGCGGATACTGTTCCTTACGCTTCAGCGATACTTTAACTGCAGATGCACAGCGATGATGTCCGTCTGCAATGTAAATAGACTTCATGGCGGCAAACCGTCCCATGATCGAAGCAATATCCTTTTCATCATCTATGATCCAGACCGTATGCCCTACCCGGTCATCGGAAACAAAATCATAAACCGGAGCTTTTATCATTGTACGCTCTACGATTTTTTTTAATTCATCATCCTTGCGGTATGCCAGAAAAATAGGACCGGTCTGCGCATTGGTCGTGTCCACATGACGGATACGGTCAAGCTCCTTGTCCGCCCTTGTATTTTCATGACGCCGGATTGTCTGATCTACATAATCATCCACCAGACAGCAGCCCACAAGTCCTGTCTGTGAACGGCCGTTCATTGTCAGACGGTAAATATAATAACAGGGCTTTTCTTCTTTTATAAAACGGCCGTCAGCGATCATGCCGCGCAGCATTTCATCAGCCTTTTGGTATACTTTATCCGAATACATATCCGTATCATCTGTAAACTGTGTTTCCGGCCGGTCAATGTTTAAAAACATATCCGGATGGCCTTCCACCACTTTTTTAGCTTCTTTGCGACTATATACGTCATAAGGAAGGGATGCGATCTTTGCCTCATATCCTGCCTTTGGACGAATTGCCCGAAATGGTCTTATTTCTGCCATAAATTCCTCCGTATTTTTGTACCGTAACAAGTATTATCTTTAAAAATTATAACAAACTCACAAACAAATGTGAAGTATAATCAGCACGGTATTTTGACAGGTCACACAATGAGTGCTACTATAATAATACTAAAGGAGAGACTGACTATGACACAGGAAGACAAAGACTTTTTAAAGCGTGTTACGACCTATGCAGAAAAAAACTGCAAGGATCTTGATCCCAAAAAGACCAAATCCAGCGTCCGGTTAGACAAAATGATGCCGGTTTTTGAGGAAATTGCCAGAGAAAACGGACAGGATGTGGAAGATGTTTTTGTGCGTTACATGGACTTATCCATGGAAGCAGACATGACAAAGGCCGGCAAGGATACCTCTGACATCTTCGATATTCCGGATGGTGAATTCGGAAGTGGCGGATTGGATCTATTCCATTCATAATACCTGATAAAGAACAGATAAAAGACCTTCAAAATCTTTTGTATCATCAAAGGATTTGAAGGTCTTTTTATATTTTTAATAAACAATTATTTTATTTACCGGTCTGTTCCAGCAGTTTATTGGCAAATGCCAGAGCATCGTCAATATGTGCACAGAAATGATCTGCCCCCACCTTGTCCACAAAGCCATCCTTCTGCATCGTATGGTAGGGCTGGTCGTTTACATGTGAAAATACAAGCTCTACGCCATGTCGTTCGCATTTTTCCTGAAGGTTTTCCAAAGAATGCATAGCTGTTGCATCCAATGCCGGCACACCACGCATACGGATAACAAGCACCTTGGTAAAGTCCTTTAATGTGATCTCTGCCATTCTGTCAGCCGCACCGAAAAACATCGGTCCGCTGATCTCATATACCCTGATCTGTGTCGGAACACTTCTAAGCTCGATTGCGTCCGGATCATTTTCATCATCAAAGTATTTCCAGCCACGCACCTCCGATTCATCACTCATACGTTTCATAAACAGTACGCAGGCTGCAATCATGCCGGCTTCGATTGCCATAACAAGGTCAAAGATAACGGTAAGTAAAAAGGTCATAACCAGTACAAAAATATCACTTTTCGGCGAGGTCCTGCACAAATGCAAAAAGGTCTTAAAGCCGCACATATTGTAAGCAACCATAAAGAGGATGGCTGCGATTGTCGGCATGGGAATCAGTGCCGCATACGGCATCAGAATCACGAGTACCAGTACCAGTGTGATGGAATGTACCATTCCGGCGATCGGAGTCCGGCCGCCGTTTTTAATATTGGCAGCGGTTCTTGCGATGGCACCCGTAGCCGGAATTCCTCCAAACAACGCCGATCCGATATTACCAATTCCCTGTGCAACCAGCTCCATATTGGAACGGTGTCTGGAATTGATCATACTGTCTGCCACCACACAGGAAAGCAGTGATTCGATGGCAGCCAGAATGGCAATGGTAAGACCGTCCGAAAATTCCGACCGGATCGTTTCCAGTGTGATATGCGGAATATGAAAGGCCGGCAATGCAGAACTGATCGTATATAAATCACCGATCGTATTGACATTGAGCTTTAAAAAACGAACCATCAGGATTCCTGCAATAACAGCGATCAGCGAACCCGGAATCTTTTTACTGATAAAAGGCCAGACAATCAGAATTGCCAGACTGACCATACCAACAAGTACAGCCATCGGATTGATCGTGGGCAGGAAACGGATCACAGCCTTTACCTTTTCCATCGTCTCGATCGTGACTGTTCCCGGTGCATAAGTAAGTCCCATAAAGTCCTTTAATTGTCCAATTACAATTGTGACGGCAATTCCGGCTGTAAAACCGGTTGTGATCGTATAGGGGATAAATTTGATCAGACTTCCGAGTCTGCAGATTCCCATGATGATCAAAATAATACCGGCGATCAGAGTTGCAACAATCAGACCATCCATACCGTTTTTTGCCACAATTCCGGCTACGATCGTCGCAAAGGCAGCTGTCGGTCCTGCAATCTGTACTCGGCTTCCGCCGAAAAACGAGATCAGAAAGCCGGCAACAATGGCGGTATAAATTCCCTGCTCCGGTCCTACTCCGGATGCAAGCGCAAGCGCGATCGAAAGCGGCAGCGCAATGATAGCCACAATAATTCCGGCAATCACGTCCTTTACAAACTGCTCTTTTGTGTAGGTCTTCATGACACTAAACAACTTGGGCTTTAACTTTTCTTTTGTCATTTTTTCATTCTCCTCATAAGATATATACTGACATCTCTGTCATTTGCACATAAAAAGATGCTCTGGATTTACCCCTCCAAAGCATCGGTTAAGGCCTGTTTCATCTGATTTACAACATGTGGCGGAGAAAGGATACAAACCTCTTTCCCCAGACCGAAAATCCATCCGAAAAACTGTTGACTGACAGTCACGGATACAAAAACAGTAGAATAATCTTTCCCTTTCGGAACAATCATAATATCTTTTCCAAACCGGTCAATAAAAACACCTGCCAGATGGTTTGGAAATAAAATCTTTACTTTTTCTTCTTTTCCACCAAACATTCCAAATTTTTTATTGGAATAGGTCGCTATATTTTCCTGCTCAAACGCTTCTTTTCCTTCTCTTTCCCGGTCAAGCATCGTGATATCGAGCATCTTGTCAACCCGGTAGTGCCGGATGGTCCGGCTCTTTTCATCCCAGGCAATCAGATAATAATTTTCATCATTGAAGGACAACATCCATGGCGATACCTCATAAAGCTCACCGCCATGCCGAAGCTCACGCTTTTTTTCGGTATTCCACCGGAAATACCGGAAGCTTATCATATGGTTTTGGGAAATTGCGGACTGGATGGCATCGACCGAATAATAGATGCTTTCGTTGTCCGCCTTGACCCGGTCCTGTACATAGACCTGCCTTTGCAGCTTTTTGGCATCGTATTCACTGCACTGGCCCTCCAGCTTGGATATCAGCTCCTGCGACTTTTTCAGGGTCAGAAATCTGGAAGTCTGGATCAGGTCTACCAACAGCTTGAGCTCTGCCAGTTCAAACTCCCTGGTAAGCAGCCGGTACTCATAAGAGGCGCCTGTCTTTTCTCCCACAACCTCATATCCCAGCTTTTCCAGATCACGGAAATCTGCATAAATACTCTTTCTTTCCGCAGAGATATCATGATCCTGTAAATAGGCAAGTATCTCCGGCATGGTAACGGCATGCTCATCATCTGTCTTTGCCTGCAGAAACTTCAAAAGATAATATAATTTTAGTTTTTGATTGGATCCCTTTGCCATAATTACTATCTCATAAAAACTTCATTTTGTGTGATTCACTCGGTTATAAAGCCCTTTACCTCACCATAGGCATCAATACCGATGGTATCCCGAAGCTTTGCATCCTCTTCATCGGAAAGCGCTTTCAGTTCGTCTACAAATTCATACTCCGTCTTGTCAGCCAGTTGTTTTTTGGCATATGCAGACAATGCACTGTCCTTGATACATACTCTGACAGGAGCTTTGGGTGCCTGAACCTCTTCTGCTCTCTCTTCCTGTTCGGGTTCTTCTTTTTTAGACACGGAAACCACCGGCTCGATGTACTCATTGCGGAATTTTTCACGGATTTCAGCAAGACATCTACCCAATGCATTATCCTTGCTGTCACCGCCGCACAAGGTGGTATCTCCTGTTGCCAAAAGCTTTCCTCTCAATGCGGGATTTTGTGTATATTTTGCCATATTTGCTTTTAATAACAGCTTTTCATATTCATTGTAGTCAAACAGATTGTCAGCTCTTTCTGCTTTTAAGTACTCAGCAACGGATTCATAGGAAAGTCCGTCCAGTACAAAATGAGCCGGATAGGCATTGTTAAAGAAGTATCTGTCATCTTCCTTTTCGGCACCGATTTTAACCATATCCTCTTCTACATCATATTTGCTTACCAGATCAGAAAGGCTTTCTTTGTTGGCATCCTTTAAGGCCTGATCATAAGCAAACTTGGTATGTGAATCGAATAATACAAATACAACCTCATCAATATCATTCTGATGCTCATTTAAAAATGTGCGTACAGCTTTTACTGCGATTTCCGCAGCCATATATACCGGAAAACGGTAAGCCCCCGTCGAGATTGACGGAAAGGCGATCCTGCGGATATTATTTTGAGCGGCTAACTTGAGTGAATTTTGATAACAGGCAAACAACAATGCTCTCTCATCGTTATTGCCGCCGTGCCAGATGGGACCAACCGTATGGATCACATACTGACAGGGAAGATTGTAGGCTTTGGAAATCTTGGCCTGACCGGTCTTGCAGCCATCGAGTAATTTGCATTCCTTTAATAGTTCAGGACCGGCTGCCGCATGAATGGCTGCATCGACACCTCCGCCACCGAGCAGGGTCTTGTTGGCTGCATTGACAATGGCATCCATTCCCTGCATTTTTGTGATATCCCCCAGTTTTGTTCTGATCATAAATCATCCTCCATAAATGTTTTTAAAAAGATGCGGAAGCTCTCTCTGGCTTCATCGATCACTTCCTGTTTTCTGGTATCAAGTGCATCGTCAAATTTCTGCAATTCACGCTCGATCATCTTTCTGTCATTGCCAAGGCACTCTTCATATAAACGTTCCCCTTTTAAAAGTAACAGTTTATTTTCTTCTTTTTCTCTCGGATGGATCTTTAAATATGCGATCTCCTTCATGCGCTCTGCAATCTCTTCATCCGACATATCATTGTGTCCGCCCTTGATAATCTGTTTGGTCTTTTCACCTGTTGAAACAACGGTTACCTCTACCTCCAAGATGGAATTGATGTCATAGGTATAGGTGACATCTACCGCCTCTTCCCCGGCAGGCGCCTTGGGAATTGTGATCTCTAACTTTCCAAGTAACAGATTATTTTCAGCAAAACGGCTTTCTCCCTGTAAAATCTTGATATTGAGCTTAGACTGATTGTCCTTAACCGTATAGAGACGCTCGGTGCGGCTGGCGGGAATGGTCGTATTGCGCTCGATGATCGGGCAGAAATGACCACCCTCATATACATTTTCTTCTTTTTCAACAACAACCTCGGTTCCCAATGTAAACGGACATACATCCGTAAGTACCACTTCCCGGATCACCTCGTTGCGTTCCTTCATGGCTCCCTGGATTGCTGCACCCAGAGCCACTGCCTCATCCGGATTGATCGATGTATCGGGCATATTACGGAACATCTTACCGACAAAACGGCGGATAAAGGACATCTTTGTTGCCCCACCGATCAGCACAACCTTATCTATGTCTTTTACCTTAATATGGGCATCCGATAATGTCCGTTTGATCGGTGTTTTCATTTTTTCAAGTAAATCGGCACAGGCTGCTTCATAAGCGTCTAAGGAAAGGACAAACTCGATGCTTTCCCCATCCACATTGCAAATCATCCTGGAGGAATTGCCATCCGCAAATCCGATCTTGCAAAGCTCTGCCTGCTTGTGGATATGACGAAGTGTCCGGTAGGAAAGCTTGCTGCGGTCAAGCTGGATATTTTTGTCAAAAAACATATCCTCGATAACTCTGGTAAAATCCTCCCCGCCCAGATAATTGTCTCCGGCGACGGCTCTTACTTCGATAATATTGTCATTGAGCTCCAGAATGGAAACATCAAAGGTTCCTCCACCCAGGTCAAACACCAGATACTTGGCACTGTCTGTATTTTGGTAAAGACCATATGCGATTGCCGCTGCGGTCGGCTCGCTGATAATACGTTCCACCTTAAATCCGGCAAGCTCTCCGGCTCTTTTTGTCGCCTTTCTGCGGTCATCATTGAAATAGGCCGGCACACTGATAACAGCCTCTGTGACCTCCTGTCCCAGATAGCTCTCCGCATCCTCCTTCAATGCTTTTAATACAAGAGCTGACAGCTCTTCCGGTCTGAACTGTTTGTGCAGCAGCTGAAACTTACGTGAGCTTCCCATATCTCTTTTGAATACGGAAGCGGCACTGTCCGGATATAAAAGCATGCGCTCCTTTGCGGTTTCCCCAATATAAATCTGTTCATTCTCATCCATGCTTACCACCGACGGTGTCAGATGACTGCCCAGTCTGTTGGGGATAATCCTGGGGCCTTCTTCTGTAAAATAAGCGATCAATGAATTTGTTGTTCCTAAATCAATACCTACGATCATAACTTCAAAACTGTCTTTCTATTTCTAATTTCTCAAAGTACTCTATTTCCATTCTTTTTTGGATCTGACAACCTCATCCTTGGCCTTGGGGTCATTTTTGGTAAGAGCAAGTGCTTCGTGATACAGCTTCATCGCATGAAGCTTTTTGCCGTCCATATAATAGTACTTAGCATTATGATAACACAATTCATACTTTTTGATAAAGCCCAATTCCAAAAGTTTCTGATATGCTCCGGCTGCGTCCATATAGTTCTTTTCTTTTTCATAGCAGCCGATCAGTCTCATCCACAAATCATAATCCTTCGGATAACGGTCCAGCTGCTTTTTGATATATTGTACACAAAGGGCATAGTCCTTCTTTTTTTCATACAATTCCGAAAGATAAATATAGACCCTTGTAGGCTCCTCATCGTCTTCCAGCCTTTCAGATATCTTCAACTCTCTTTCGGCCTCATCCAGTCTGTTGGTCCTTATAAAAATATTTCCGGCATTATTGTGTGCATATACATTATCGGGCTCAAGCTCAGTTGCTTTTATATAATAATGCAGGGCTTTTTCATAATCCCTGCCAAACTCATACGCCAGCCCGAGTTCTATGGTGTTAAAGGCATCCTTTTCCAGCTCATACATTTTCTTTGCATAAAGAAGTGCACACTGATAGGCATCATCCTTCTCTCTTTCCTCTTTTAGGCGAGCTACCTTATAGCGGAAACTCCTGGACAGATAATACAGATTTTCCTGCCCTTTGGGATTGACCTCATATGCCATCCTGAAATAATCAATTGCCTGATCAAAAGCTTTACCCTGATCGTCTTCTTTGTTGTAGAAATATTTACCAAGCTTTAAGAAAACATTGTAGCTGTGCAGATTGAGCGCGACAAGACGCTGATAGCACACCAGAGCCTCATCCTTTTTGTCATTGTCCCATAACACATCACCCATCAGTTCCAAAAGACCGATATCATCCGGACATCTGACAAGTCCCTCACGGATGCTTTCCAACGCTGTTCTGGAATCGTCCAGGGCAAGTCTGTATAAGGCATCCTCCAAAAACAGCTCACTAAGCTCTAACGATGTCTCATCTATTTCGTTTTCCCCGGCTCCCGGCTTTTCCGGATTGTGATTTAAAGAGCCGACTTCCGCTTTCTTCTTATCATACTTTTCAATATATTGCTTTTTAAACCGGTAAAACTCACAGATCAGAGGTCTCAGTTCTTCATTGTCCGAAGAATGATTGCGTCTGCATTTATAATAATAAAGCTGCAGGACATCGCTTTCCTGTTTTTCTTCCTGCGCCTGCTCATAAATATTTAAAGCATCTGTATATTGACCCGCATAATAAAAGACCTTCATCGCATACTCATATGGCTTGACATATCCTGGGAAAATACGTTTACATTGATAAAAATCATCGATAACGCTCTGTCCCTTATGCATATGAAAAGCAGCTTCCTGACGATGCAGATATGCGGGATAATAAGTTTCGTCCTTTTGGATCAGCTCACTGCAAAGATCATATGCTTTCTGATATTCTTCGTCCTCTATATAATACTGGGCCAGCTGGTCATTATATGACATCTGGTACATAACGGCTGTTTCTAATGTCACGCCATCTTTGATTTCCTGTATACCGATTTCCTTTTGTCCCAGATTCCAATGACACATTCCGACCGAAAAATGAGAAAAGCCTTTCCGGTTCAACTTTTTTTTGCTGTCCTTTGTATGATCATCTACCGTCTGATCGATCATATCACGCCAACGAATCAGATAAGGAAGCGCCAGATCATATTTTTCCATAGCCAGATAATTGCGCCCCATCAGATTGACAAAATCATATTCTTTAAACTGATCCTCCGGTGCAGCTTTCAGTGTTTTTTCGACCTGATCAAATTTTTGTTGTTGGAAATAACACCACCCGATTTCAATCCGTGTTTCCGTATCCTCAGGATTGTCATTTAGCATTTCCCTGTATTGCGGCACCAGACTTTCATTGAGACTGTCCAAAAGATTGTTTAACTTGAAAGAACGGTCTCCCATATCTAAAATATCCAGGCACAGCTCCTTGGCATCTGCATATTTCCCCTGTTTTTGTCTTGTTTTCAGCATTCCAAGATTTGCCAGATAAGAGGCTTCATCCTGCTTTAACAAACCTTCAAAAATCTGCTCTGCCACCTCTGTCTTTTGAAGCTCCAGAAATACCAGTCCCGCATAATAACCTGTATAACAGTCGTCCGGATAATCGGAAGCCAGACGGTCAGCAATCTCCATGGCGGCATCCGGAAGCTTTTCGGCTTTGCTGCAGATAAGCCAGAAATGCAGCTTTTCCGCATCTGCATACGGATGATGGATCTCGTATGCATCCAACAGTTCAAACTCATGCCTGATCTCTGATATCCCGGCTGCCGTATCTGTACCATCCGTTTCTGCAGATGCGGCAGGGTCCATCGCCTCTTCCAGTCTGTCAATCTGATTTTTGAGATCCAGATAACGGTTTATGTACTCATCAACATGATCCGATACATCACCCTCGAAAATATCATAGTCGATAAAGGAATCATGCTGAATATAATAATTAACATATCCTAAAAAATTCTCGGGAAACTTTTCTTTTAGAAGCTCTGTCTCTGCGCAGATATGAAATTTGTCATCCAGGATTTTCCAGATATTCCATGGGAAAAAATGATGATCCATGATATAGACAAGCACTCGTTCCTGCAGCTCGCCATCTAAATCATCTTCATAGGAATCCATAAGGCTCTGCCATTGTGCTTCATCCTTTCTGGAATCCACATCCACGTACAACCGGTTCATTTGATAAATAAAGCGGTCTGTCTCGGAGCCGTCCTTTAATGCCTCAAATGCATCCTGCAGATCGGCATTTTCCGCTTCATCTTTTTGTTCCGCATAGGATAAAGCATTTTCATATGCCTCTCTCAAGCGCATAAATCCGACCTGATCATCCTCCGGATTGACTGATCTTAACTTTTCGTGATACACCTGCCTGATTGCATCTGTATCTTTTGTCTCGGCAATTCCCAAAATCTTCCAAATTTCATATTTTTCCATTTAAAATCTCCCTGTTCATTTACAACAATTTTATGAAACCGATTGTCGGAAAGCTGACATCGGTGACCAATATGCCAAAGGACAGACGATAAAATTAAGGGAAAGATTCTGACATCTTTCCCTTATGGTTTATTTCATTATATACGCACAGAACGGTCTGCCTCTTTTGTGATTATTTTACAACACGTACTCTGAATACACCCTCAATTGTTTTTAACTTGTTGATCACATCATCGGTAGCAGCTGCTTCAATATCGAACATGGATACAGCATAATCTCCGCGAGATTTATTGATCATATCGGAAATATTGATATTGACATCACCAAAGCATGCAGCAAGCTTTGTGATGGTATTGGCGATATTTTTGTGGAATACGGCAACACGTCCGGCCTTGGTGCATACGCCCATATCAATTGCCGGGTAATTTACGGAATGTGTGATATTGCCGTTTTCCAGATAATCAACCATTTCCTTAACACCCATAACCGCACAGTTGTCTTCGGATTCCTCTGTAGAAGCTCCGATATGGGGTGTCACGATACAACCGGCCTTGCCGGTTGTAATGGTGTTGGGGAAGTCTGTCACATATTTATGGACTTTGCCTGCCTCAATGGCTGCCAATACGTCCTCTTCCTTGCAGAGCACGTCTCTTGCGAAGTTTAAGATCACAACGCCGTCTTTCATCATGTCGATGGCTTCTTTGTTGATCATACCCTTGGTAGAATCCAGAGCAGGAACATGTACTGTAATGTAATCACATTCTCTGTAGATATCTTCTACATTGACAACATGCTTAACAGCGCGTGATAAGCTCCATGCAGCATCTACAGACAGATACGGATCGTATCCGTAAACTTCCATTCCGAGACTGATGGCAGCATTGGCAATTTTTGCACCGATTGCTCCCAGTCCGATGACACCAAGCTTTTTGCCATCGATCTCTGATCCGGCAAATTTTTTCTTTTCTTTTTCAGCAGCCTTGGCAACATCTGCATTGCCGGTCTGGGATTTGACCCATTCGATACCGCCGGTCACATCACGGGCTGCCAAAAGCATACCGCAGAGAACAAGCTCTTTAACCGCATTGGAATTGGCTCCCGGTGTATTGAACACAACAATTCCTTTCTTTGCAAGCTCATCCAACGGAATATTGTTGACGCCGGCACCGGCTCTGACAACAGCCAGCAGATTGTCGGAAAACTCCATGGAATGCATGTCTGCACTTCTGACAAGGATTCCCTCTGCCTGATTGACATCGTCTGTTTTTGTATATTCACTGCCAAAATGATCAAGTCCGACCTGAGCAATTGGATTTAAACAATAATACTGATACATTTTTTCATCCCTCTTTCTGAATCAATATGCCGGACCTGTTTACTGTACAGGTCCCGACATTTTTATAATCATCATCGCATGCTTTATGAATTTTTAGCTTCAAACTCTTTCATAAATGCAACTAATTTTTCAACACCCTCTCTGGGCATTGCATTGTAAATGGATGCTCTCATACCGCCAACGGTTCTGTGTCCCTTTAAGTTGACAAATCCTGCCTCTGTTGCCTCTTTGACAAATTTGGCATCAAGCTCTGCATCACCGGTAACGAAAGGCACATTCATAAGCGATCTGTCCTCTTTGACTACAGTTCCCTTGAACATCTTGCTTTCATCTAAGAAATCATATAAGATCTTGGCTTTTTCTTCATTTTTTTCTTTCATGACAGATAAGCCTCCCATCTTTTTTAACCATTTGAATACCTTGCCACAGATATAGATACCGTAGCAGGGAGGTGTATTGTATAAAGATTCAGCATCTGCATGGATCTTGTATTTCATCATGGTAGGTGTTCCGGGAAGTACATCCTCTGTGATCAGATCTTCACGGATAATGACGATCACAACACCGGCCGGACCGATATTTTTCTGAACTCCACCATAGATCACACCGTATTTGCTTACATCAACAGGCTCTGAAAGGAAGCATGATGATACATCGGCAACCAGTGTCTTGCCTTTGGTGTCAGGTAATTTTTTGTATTTGGTACCATAAATGGTATTGTTTTCACAAATATATACATAATCCAGATCTTCCGGAATATCAAGATTACTGCAATCCGGAATATAAGAGAATGTTTTATCTGCACTGGATGCCAGCTCTACAGCCTCGCCGTAGATCTTAGCTTCCTGATAAGCTTTCTTTGCCCACTGACCGGTCACAATATAACCGGCTTTTTTGTTTTTCATCAGATTCATGGGGATCATGGCAAACTGCAGCGAAGCACCGCCCTGTAAGAACAATACCTTGTAATTGTCAGGGATGTTCATTAATTCTCTAAGATCAGCTTCTGCTTCTTTGATGATGTTATCATACACTTTGGAACGATGGCTCATCTCCATTACCGACATGCCGCTTCCCTTATAATCTAACATTTCATCTGCAGCTTCTTTTAATACTTCCTCAGGTAAAACTGCCGGACCTGCTGAAAAGTTATAAACTCTGGACACTGAAAGTCCCTCCTCTTAATATATTATTGCGAATCTGAAATGTATATCAAAAATAACACTTCAAACTCCATTTTAGACTTGTATAAAATTTTCGTCAATGAAAATTTAGTAAAACAGGATAACCGGGGTGCCGATTTCTACCATATCATATAACTTGCTTACCTCTGAAATCGGTGTATTGATACACCCGTGTGACCCGTTTGTTTTGTAAATTTCACCACCAAACCTGCCTCGCCAGTTGGCATCATGGATCCCGATATTGTTGTAGACAGCAATCCAATATGAAACCGGAGTACGGTAATCTGCCCCGATCAGCACCCGGTTTCTCTGCATATAATATACATAGCACACCCTCTGCGGGGTTCCGTTTCCTTTTCCGGTACAGCCGGTCACGACGGGTGTCTGAAGCTTGATCCTGCCATTGACATAATAATACATGGTCTGGTTGGTCATATCCACTTCAATATAAGTATTACCTATATCATTACTGCCTTTTCCATAGCCTCTCTGGCTGTAGATTGCCTCGGATTTATCACTTTTTTTGTCATTTATCAATGTAAGCAGGTATTCCTTCTGCTTTTTCTGATCCAGTTTATATCCATAATTACCTTTTTCAATGACAACCGTACCGCCCCGTGTAGGGTTGAACTGCCATGGACCGCCTACACTGTCATGCCTGTCTGCCCACTTTTGCACGGTCATTGCAACAGCCTCCTCATCGATCATGAGATTGCCGTTGTCATCAAAAGAAAACTCACCCTTATCATCTTTTGAAATCCAGGAAGCGATCACAGACGCATCCACCGTTTCATCACCATCATAAAAGCAACAGACAATTTCTACACTCTGCAGGTTATCGATCTTTTTCCAAAGTCTGAGTGTCTTTTTCATTTTGGCAGTATATTCCATCGGAATATAGCAGCCCGCATCGGCCAGATTTACACAGGTATCACCGTTTAATACAGCATCAACAACCGTCTGTATGGTAAGATCCACATCTAAAAGATCCTTTGTTTCATCTATCAACTGATACCCGTCTTTGGATCTGACGATTTCCACACGCACCTTTTCCGGATCCGCCTGATTTTTGATCAGATCAAGCTCATTCAGATAATCTCTGAGCATTTCCTCGTTGCATGTCCCCTTTGGTTCAACCGTTTCATCCTCAATGTCAGCATATGCTAACTTAATTCCCCACATAAGCGGATTTTGCTTTTGCAAAATCCTGTCTAAATCGTCCATATAGGAATAACGGTAATCCATTTCCATAATCGGAATTTCCGTTTCCCTTCCGGACTTATCTATGATGGAAAAGGCTGCATCTTCTGTTTTCTGAACCAATAAATCATTGACCTCGTCCGGTGTCATTCCTGCCGCATAGATACCGTTTATCATCACACCGTTCATATAGGTATCATGATACTGCCATGCAATATACAGATAGATACCGGCGCATAAAACAACTGGGACAAAAATGATAATTGCCAAAACTGTAATAACCTTTTTCATCTTATGTACCTTTTCTTTTTACTTCTGTTTTGAAAGATCATCCGCATCAAATACATCACTGATCGGTGTACCGGGTGATACCATCGGAAATACCTTATCATCCTCATGGATCACAACCTCGATCAGAGCCGGACGCTTGCACTCCATAGCCTTGGTAATGGCGGGAAGTACCTCTTCCTTCTTTTCCACCCTGAAAGCCACACAGCCAAGAGCCTCAGCCACCTTGCAGTAATCAACCGCATCATTTAAAACAGTCTGTGAATAGCGGTGTCCGTAAAACAATGTCTGCCACTGTCTTACCATACCGAGCACCTGATTGTTGATCACAACCTCGATGATCGGAATATTGTATCTGGATGCTGTTGCCAACTCCTGCATGTTCATACGAAAGCACCCGTCACCTGCGATATTGACAACCGTCTTGTCGGGACGTCCAAGCTTGGCTCCTATGCAGGCACCAAGTCCGTATCCCATGGTTCCAAGACCGCCGGATGATAAAAATGTACGGGGTTCAGAATAATGATAAAACTGTGCTGCCCACATCTGGTGCTGTCCCACATCTGTTGTGATGATCGCCTCACCCTTGGTGGCCTTATCAAGTGCTTCGATAAAATACGGACAGGTCAGATCCTTATCATCATATTTTAAGGGATACTGTTTCTTTAAATCCAGTATATGCTCCATCCATTCCTTGTGCTCCGATTTGGACACATGTTTATTTAATTTGGAAAGGATTTCTTTCAGATCACCGATCAGGGCCGCATCTGTTTTGATGTTTTTATTGATCTCTGCCGCATCAATATCGACATGTATGATCTTGGCATTTTCAGCAAAGTGCTTGGGATTGCCGATAACACGGTCCGAAAAACGTACACCAAGTGCGATCAGACAGTCACATTCGGATACACCCAGATTGGACGCTTTGGTGCCATGCATACCAAGCATACCGGTATAACGCGCATCATTGCCGTCAAATGCACCCTTGCCAAGCAACGAATCGCAGACCGGGGCATCAATGATCTTGGCAAGCTCACGCACCTCTTTGGAGGCACCGGAAAGGATTGCACCGCCACCTACAAAGATAAACGGTTTTTGAGCCTCATCGATCATCTTGGCCACTTCATCGATCTGATCCATGGTATATCTGCTCTTTTTTTCTTCTTTGACAGGCTCTTCTCTTGTATATTCGGTCGTATTGGCTGTCACATCCTTGGTAATATCCACAAGCACCGGACCCGGTCTGCCGCTTTTTGCAATATAAAAGGCTTTGCGGATCGTTTCAGCAAGCTTTGTCACGTCCTTTACGATAAAGCTGTGCTTGGTAATCGGCATCGTAACACCTGCAATATCCACCTCCTGGAAGGAATCCTTGCCAAGAGCCGGAAGTGTCACATTGGCGGTAATGGCAACAACCGGAATGGAATCCATATAAGCTGTCGCAATACCGGTGACCAGATTGGTCGCACCCGGTCCGCTTGTAGCCATGCAGACACCGACCCTGCCGGTAGCTCTTGCATAGCCGTCTGCGGCATGTGCAGCACCCTGCTCATGGGATGTCAGAACGTGTCTGATCTCATTGCTGTGCTTATATAATGCATCATATACATTTAAAATTGTTCCGCCCGGATATCCAAACACGGTATCCACACCCTGCTCTTTTAAACATTCGATTACAATTTCTGAACCTGTCAACTGCATATCTATTCTCCCTTATCCATAATACATCAAATTTTTGCTTCGTTTTTCTTAACTTCCAAAATAGCCCCGCGGTTTCCGCTTGTAACAAGCTCTTTGTATCTTGCCAGATAGCCTGTGGTAACCTTGGGCTCTCTGGGCTGCCAATTTGCTTTTCTTTCAGCCATTTCCTCGTCGGAAACCTTGACATTTAAGGTCATTTCCGGGATGTTGATGGAAATGATATCGCCTTCTTTTACAAAAGCGATCGGTCCGCCGACTGCTGCTTCCGGAGAAACATGACCGATGGAAGCACCTCTGGATGCTCCTGAGAAACGTCCGTCAGTGATCAGGGCCACGCTGGAACCAAGTCCCATGCCTGCGATAGCTGATGTCGGATTGAGCATCTCTCTCATACCGGGACCTCCCTTGGGACCTTCATAACGGATGACAACAACATCACCTGCAACGATCTTTCCGCCCTTGATAGCGGCGATCGCATCCTCTTCACAGTCAAATACTCTGGCAGGACCTTCGTGTACCAGCATTTCCTCTGCAACGGCAGAACGCTTTACAACACTTCCGTCGGGAGCCAAATTGCCCTTTAATACTGCAAGGCCACCGGTCTTACTGTACGGATTGTCAACCGGTCTGATAACCTCGGGATTTTTGTTGACTGCATTTTTGATATTTTCACCAACTGTTTTACCGGTTACGGTCATACAGTCTGTATTTAATAATCCGATATCCGCAAGCTCTTTCATAACCGCGTATACACCACCGGCCTCATTTAAGTCCTCCATGTAGGTCGGGCCTGCCGGAGCCAGATGGCATAAGTTGGGTGTCTTTTCACTGATCGGATTGGCAAATGCGATATCAAAATCAAAACCGATCTCATGAGCGATTGCAGGAAGATGCAGCATACTGTTGGTAGAGCAGCCAAGTGCCATATCAACGGTCAGCGCATTCATGATCGCATCCTTTGTCATGATGTCTCTCGGGCAGATATTTTTGCGGTACATTTCCATAACAGCCATACCTGCATGCTTTGCAAGCTTGATACGCTCAGAATATACTGCCGGGATAGTGCCGTTTCCGCCAAGTCCCATACCAAGTGCCTCTGTCAGACAGTTCATGGAATTGGCTGTATACATACCGGAGCATGAACCACAGGTTGGGCATACCTTTTCTTCAAATTCGCGTACCTCTTCTTCGGTCATTGTACCGGCTGCGTTGGCACCTACTGCCTCAAACATGGAAGAAAGACTTCTCTTCTGTCCCTTTACATGACCTGCTAACATCGGTCCGCCGGATACAAATACGGTCGGCACGTTGATACGTGCTGCAGCCATCAAAAGTCCGGGAACGTTTTTATCACAGTTGGGAACCATGACAAGGGCATCAAACTGATGTGCCAGTGCCATACATTCAGTCGAATCGGCGATCAGATCTCTGGTAACCAGTGAATACTTCATACCGATATGTCCCATGGCAATTCCGTCACAAACTGCAATAGCCGGGAATACAACAGGCACACCGCCTGCTTCTGCAACACCAAGCTTAACGGCATTGACGATCTTATCCAGATTCATATGGCCGGGAACGATCTCATTGTATGAGCTTACAATACCGACCATGGGCTTTTTCATTTCTTCTTCGGTAAATCCCAAAGCATTGAACAAACTTCTGTGAGGCGCCTGCGCCATTCCTGTTTTAACATTATCACTCTTCATATCTATGTACCTGCCTTTAACTAAAATAATAATATTCTTTTTTATACTCTCTCTGCAAGCAGATCACCCATCTGTCTGCATCCGACAAGCGTAAACTTATCTTTCTGTGCTTCATCCTGTGGCATAATATCGATTGTACGATAGCCTTCCTTTAAGACCTGCTTAACCGCTGCATCAATCGCATCAGCTTCCTTGTCCAGATCAAAGGAATATCTGAGCATCATGGATGCGGAAAGAATGGTTGCGATCGGATTGGCAATATCCTTGCCTGCGATATCGGGTGCACTTCCGTGGCTCGGCTCATACAGTCCAAACTTGCTGTCGTTTAAGGAAGCGGATGCTAACATACCGATAGAACCTGTTACCATACTTGCTTCGTCCGATAAAATATCGCCAAACATATTTTCCGTCAGGATCACATCAAACTGTGCCGGATCCTTGACAAGCTGCATTGCACAGTTGTCAACTAACATATGCTCTACCGTCACCTCAGGATAATCCTCTGCCACTTCATTGACGATCTTTCTCCAAAGTCTGGAAGAATCCAGAACATTGGCCTTATCCACGCTGGTCACCTTTTTGCGTCTCTTCATCGCAATGTCAAAGCCCTTGATCGCAATCCTGCGGATCTCATCCTCGGAATAGGTAAGGGTATCGACAGCTACCAGCCTGCCGTCTACCTCTTCGGTCTTTCTTTCACCAAAATACAATCCGCCGGTCAGCTCACGCATGATCATCATATCAAATCCCGCAGCTGAAATCTCTTCTTTTAACGGACATGCGCTTGCGAGCTCATCATACAGTACCGCCGGTCTTAAATTGGCAAATAAATTGAGTGCCTTGCGGATCTTTAAAAGTCCTGCCTCCGGTCTTAAGTTGGGTGGAAGCTTATACCAGGGACTGGTGGTCGTATTGCCGCCAATAGAGCCCATCAAAACCGCATCTGCTGCTTTGGCAGTAGCGATTGCTTCATCGGTAAGCGGAACGCCGTGCACATCAATGGATGCTCCTCCCATCAGAATATCTGTATATAACATCTCATGACCATATTTTTTACCAACAGCATCCAGTACCTTTTTGGCTTCTGTCACAATCTCCGGTCCAATTCCGTCACCGGGAATGCATACAATATTTAATTTCATAATCAATCCTCTTTTCCCTAAAAAATCAGGCATTCCGTCTATTGCAATACAGCTGTCAGGGCCATCTGCCCCACAGTATGAACAAAACGTATATGCCGTCTCTAATATCATAATAGAAACTGTCGGAAATATCAACATTTTTCATGGTAAAACTGCCTACTATAACCGGTTGGAATAATTTGTATAAACGGCGGTTATTATCAATTATAAAAAAGACCAACAGCAGCTGCTGTCGGCCTTTTCATAGTCTGTGTCATGACAAAAATTATTTGTCTTTCTTTTTATCTTTTTTATCCTCTGCGGGAGCGGGTGCGCCTGCTTTTTCAATCTGGGCAATTGCACTTTTACTCATCGGGATACGGCAGTTTTTGTTGCTGCCAAACTCTACGATAACAGTATCATCCGTGATATCGATGATCATACCATAAAAACCGCTTGTTGTCAGGACACTGTCACCAATCTGCATATCTGCAAGCATGGCGTTGATACGTTTCTGTTCTTTTCTCTGAGAACCACCCATCAACCAAAACATAGCTACAATTGCTACAATCCAGACAACTATATATACAACTGTATTTGTTGTGCTCATTCCTGAACTGGCTGTTAATAACATTCCCATAACCGGACCTCCTAATTTTTTCACTAAAAAATATCATACACAAAACAGGCTTTTACTTCAAGTATTTTTGCAAATTTCATAAGGATTTAAGAATTAGGCCTGTCCGTTTTTCATAGAATCGAGCTTTTCTTTTTTGTATTGCGCAAATCTGCCCTCGTCCAGTGCATCCCGGATCTCTTCCATCATGTGATTGTAAAAATACAGGTTGTGCATAACGCAGAAACGCATTCCAAGCATTTCCTTGGCCTTTAACAAATGTCTGATATAGGCTCTGCTGTATCTGCGGCAGGCCGGACACTGACAGCCCTCTTCAATCGGTCTTTCATCCAGCTCATACTTGGCATTTAACAGATTGAGCTTACCGTATGCCGTATAAACATTGGCATGTCTGCCGTTTCTGGTCGGATATACACAGTCAAAGAAATCAATTCCGCGCTCAACAGCCTCCAGAATATTTTCCGGAGTACCGACACCCATCAGATAGGTTGGTTTATTTTGGGGAAGATGCTCGACCGTCACATCCAGAATATGGTACATCTGTTCATGAGTCTCTCCTACTGCAAGTCCGCCGATCGCATATCCGGGCAGATCAAACTCGGATATGCGCTTGGCATGTTCAATTCGCACATCATCATAAATGGCTCCCTGGTCAATGCCAAAAAGCATCTGCTCCCTGTTAATCGTATCCTCTAATTGATTCAGACGGTGCATTTCATTTTTGCATCGTTCAAGCCATCTGGTCGTACGCTCCACGGATTTTACCACATAATCCTTATCCGCCAAAGCCGGTGCACATTCATCAAATGCCATGGCGATCGTGGAAGCCAGATTGGACTGGATCCTCATACTTTCCTCCGGTCCCATAAAGATCCTGTGTCCGTCAATGTGTGACTGGAAGGTGACACCTTCCTCCTTGATGCTGCGGAGCTTGGCAAGCGAGAAAACCTGAAATCCACCCGAATCGGTCAGGATCGGTTTATTCCAGCTCATAAACTTATGTAAACCGCCAAGCTTTTTGATCACCTCGTCGCCGGGACGTACATGCAGATGGTAGGTATTGGATAACTCGATCTGTGTCCCCAGCTGTTCAAGATCCTCGGTTGATACTGCACCCTTAATGGCGGCAACCGTACCTACATTCATAAAAACCGGGGTCTCAACCACGCCGTGCGGTGTGTGAAAACGTCCTCTCTTGGCACGTCCTTCTGTCTTTATCAATTCATACATGCTATGTGCTCTCCTTAACTGTTTGCTCAAATTTTTATTCTCAAATCATCTTCTATGATCGTTTATTCCATCTGTATCATTCCCGGATCTGCTCCTTGAATTCCTCCAGACAGATATTGTTACTGCTTATATATCTGGCTGCTTCTTTTCCAACATACCGAAAATGCCATGGCTCAAACTCAATTCCCGTAATGGTTTCCTTTCCTTTTGGATACCGCAGTATAAATCCATACTCCATACAGTGCCCGGCAAGCCACTTGCCCGCATCTGTATCCGCAAAGCCTTCATTCAGACCGGAATAACGGTCTGATATGATATCCAGAGCCAGACCGATCTCATGCTCGGATGAACCGGGAATATTGACAGCCTGTGCCGAAAGATAATAGGAATCCATATAAGAATTACCACTCTTTATATAGGCTTTTACTTTTTTGTCAAATAAATACTTTTGTCTTGTGGACGGTCTGTACGGCGAGCATACCACCAGTGTAATGCCATCATCCTTTGCATCCTCTATCATCTGTTCAAGATCTGAAATGATCCTTCTGTCACATTTCATATTTCCGCGGGATGTCTTAAATGAACCAAGCTTCAATTTATAATCATCCGGGATCGGATGCTGCTTGTTTACTAAAATCAGTCTCCAGTCATCCGTACGGAAGACTGCTTCTTCTGAGCTTTTATCCTTTGAATCCTCCGTCTTTTCATCCGCCATTGTTGTCTTTGGATCCGTTATAACCGCCTGACTGCTCATAACAGCTGCCGACAGTGAATCGTTTATGCTGTTTTCAAAAAAATGCTCCTGCACCTCTGCCCACATAACACTGCTGTTACAGATAAAAAACAAGGCCGCCGCCAACAACATAATCCACTTTTCAGGTGTATGCTTTTTATTCTTTGACTTTTGTTTCATAGTTCCACTCGCAACACTAAATACCATTTATCCGGTTTGTTTTACATAATTTAAACGCTTACATCATCATATCATGCTTTATATTTTTTGTCAGTCCAAAAAAACTTATATTGCGGCACAGAAAAAAAATATATATAATAATTTCGGGAGTTATCCCATTTTATGATGAAAACAAGGATGGTAAAGATATGGCCGGCTCTATTTTCGGAAAACATTTTACAATACAGACATTTGGAGAATCACATGGCGAAGCGCTCGGAGTTGTTGTGGACGGAGTTCCCGCAGGTCTTTCCTTATGTGAGGAGGATATCCAGATTTATTTAGACAGACGCAAGCCCGGCAGTTCCCAATTTGCCACCAAACGTGCGGAAAGTGACAGCGTTTCCATTCTGTCCGGCATATTCGAAGGAAAAACAACCGGTACACCGATCGCAATGCTTGTCAAAAACACTTCCCAGCGTTCCGGCGATTACAGTGAGATTGCCTCTTATTATCGTCCCGGTCATGCTGACTATACCTTTGACCGGAAATTTGGTTTCAGGGACTACCGCGGTGGCGGCCGTTCCTCAGGAAGAGAAACGATCGGACGTGTTGCCGGTGGTGCCGTTGCCCTCAAGATCTTAAAAGAACTCGGAATTGAGGTCTGTGCTTATACCAAGTCCATCGGCCCCGTATCCATTCAATATGATCATTTTCAAAAAGAGCTCATCACCCAGACACAGACCGGTATGCCGGATGCAGATGCAGACCGCAAGGCAAGTGATTATCTTTCAGAATGTATGAAAGAAAGTGATTCTGCCGGCGGCGTTGTCGAATGCTATGTCAAAAATGTTCCCGCCGGTATCGGCGAACCGGTTTTTGACAAACTGGATGCCCGCCTCGCGCAGGCTATCATGTCCATCGGAGCCGTTAAGGCCTTTGAGATCGGCGACGGATTTACCTGTTCCCGGAAAAAAGGAAGTGAAAACAACGATTCCTTTACCATTGTCGATCACAATGTGACCAAAAAGACCAATCATGCCGGTGGTATTCTCGGTGGCATCAGCGATGGAGATCCGATCGTGCTCCGTGCCCACTTCAAGCCGACACCTTCTATTTTCCAGACCCAGCAGACGGTCAATAAAAAGCAGGAAGAGATCGATATCAACATCAAGGGCAGACACGATCCCATCATTGTACCGAGAGCCGTTGTTGTCGTAGAAGCCATGACAGCCCTTACTGTTTTAGATCTGATGATGGACAATCTTTCTTCCAGAATGGATTATCTCAAAAAAATATATCAACCCGGTCATAAAGAGGAATGATGGAGACTGTGATATATGTGATAAATCAACTAAAATCAATAAAAAAAGGGAGCCTTCCGAAACCGGATGACTCTCTTTTTATAATCTGTATAGTTGCAGTTGTTTATATCATTGTCCTTGAATACCAACTTTTGAGTATTGACTTTTAAATATCGACTTTTGAATATATTTCTATCGAACATTGCATTTCCAGTATCTCAGTCAAAGGTCTTAAAATTATTTACTCTCTTTATCTTCCTTAGCTTCTTTACTTTCCTTAGCTTCTTTTTTCTCAGCCACTTCCGGCTCAAGCTTGTGGAAAATAATGCAGTTAGGGCGATCAATCTCCATTTCCTTGCCATTCATGACAATCACTCCCTTTTGAATATCCACATGGAAGAAGGTCAGTGTGTTGGACTCATGATTCAGCGATACCAGATTTTTATTATCCGGGAAAAGTGCCGCATCCTTGGGATACTCGCCACTGATCGGCAGACAGAAAATCTTTTCCAGTTCACCGTTTTTGTGATCGATCTTAAAGAGTACCACACTGTTATCTCCAGCATTGGAGCTTAAAAGATATTTTTCATCTTCCGAAAAGTTCAGGGCGCTGGCTGCAGAACCGCCGGCATGGTAATCATTTAACGTCGGATATGTCGCGATCTTGGTAAATTCCGGATCTCCGTCTGAAACCTCATGATAAGAATATACATCTATATAATTTTTGATCTCATGAACAATATATATATACCGTCCATCCTTTGTCATCTTGATATGACGCGGTGCTGATTCCTGCTCACTGCGGATAACATCAACTAGTCTCAGCTTGCCGTTATCATGATTCAAGCTGTATACATTGGTATGATCCATCCCCAGATCAGCTGCCATCAGATACTTGTTGTCCCTGGTCATCTTGACACAACTGACATGCGGTCTGAAATTGCGCTCAGCAATGCTGCCAAGACCCTTGTGATAAATTTCGTCCGTGATTTCACCCACTCCACCATCTTTGCCTAACCGGAGTACGGTAATCTTACCATCATGATATCCTGCAACAAACAGGAATTTATCCTCATAATCGGTTGATAAATAGCAGCCTCTCATACCATTGATCGAAGCATGGTTGATCAGCTTCAGACTGCCATCCTTTAAAATTTTAAAGGATTCAACACCGAAATCCGTGATGGAATATAAAAATTTCTGATTGTGCGAAATCGTCAAATAGGATGAGTTGGTAATCTCAATCTGCGATTTTTTTTGAAAACGTCCTTTTTTTATATCCACATCATAAATGATAATGCCGTGATTGTCATTCATTGTATAAGTGGAAACATAAGCTACATATCTGTCACTACCGCTCATAGTCCTCGCTCCGTTTCTTATTTTTTATCTGTTTAGCAGGCCAACGCCCACATAAAAAGTATAGCATGTATCAAAAATCTTGTTAAGCCATTTATTCATCTTCCGGCATTTCCGACATTTCACAGCAACGACTCTGTCCATCTCCATCCCTCTGGAACGGAACCGCCTGCACCTGATTAGGGCAATATTCTTTTTTGCCTCCACAATCACTTTGTTTTTTTTCGCAATTTTTGCTGCCCTGAACACATCCACAGCCGGGCTGTTTATTACAGCCATCAGACTGGCCAAAGCCGGCCAGCAGAAATAAAATCAACCAGATATTATTCATATTTTCACTCTCCTTTATATTTGTAGCCTATGCAGATATAAAGAAAATGTGATCAAATGATTATTTGTTGAGCACAACATGCTTTACAAACCAGAAAGTATTTTTCTCTCCTTCCGTGGAAAGCATCTTTAGTAAAATATAAATCTGTTTCTTGGTCTTTGGATGCATGGCGCAGTCAATTCCCTTTTGAAAATATTCCAAGGGGGCCGAATCGGTGTATTGATCCTTGAGATATACCTTGGATGCCGCGATCCTGTCCATCATCATCTCAACAACGTACCGGACCGGCATCGGTGCCGGCGCCATCCCGCCCTTGATTTCATGGGCACTATAATCGATCCAGTATTCAAAATGATGCTTGTTTCTTCCCTTGTGATGCAGCCATGCAGAGGAATATCCGATAGCCTCGCGTTCTGCATTGTTGGGGCTGCGGTCTCCCTGATAATATCTGGCTCCAACCATAAATTCCGTTGGAGAAAACTTGGAAAGATCATGCCAGATTCCCTGCCAGTAAAGCCCTACCTTAAAGCACCCCTGCATGACCAGATATTTATGATAACAGATTGTCTTGAAATGTTTCCATGTCTTCATGTTTAGAGCTCCGTTTCTTTTACACTTATAAATACAGCCATGGAGCGGGGCGGTAATATGACTGCCTCTTTGCGCTCTCCCTGTTTATCACACGGTATTCTGATCCTGTCATTTGCACATGTAGCCATCACCGGCTTGAATTTCAGCCGGTCAGGGAGCTTTGGCAATGCAAATTCGTGCTCAATCCAATGTGTATTATATGTAATATAAATAAAATCATCTCTGTTACCGGCCGGTGTCGTGGCAAAGCTTCCACAGTATAAAACACCGAAATGACGGTTGTAATTTTCGGTCCCGGCATACCATGCCTGCTCGCAATGGTATGATACATCCGGATATCCTGCTGATAAATAATCACTCTGCGTCAATGCTTTTTCCATATGCAGGATCGGATGCTTTTTCCGGAATGCGATCAGCTTTTTGGTAAAATCCAGCAATTCACTGCCATAGGCAGTCTCTTTCCATTCAAGCCAGCTTACTGCATTGTCCTGACAATATGGATTATTGTTGCCGTATGCACTGTTGCCAAATTCATCTCCGGCAAGCAGCACCGGTGTCGCCTGTGCGCTGAAAAGTAACAACAGAGCATTTTTACTCTGCTGTTCACGCAGTGCTATGATCTTCTTTTTTCGTGTCTTTCCCTCGGCACCGCAATTCCAGCTATAGTTGTAATCACTGCCATCGCGATTGTCTTCACCGTTTAATTCATTGTGTTTGCGGTCATATGAAACAGAATCGGCAAGTGTAAAGCCCTGATAGGACGAAATTTCATTGATCAGCGCATAATCCGACGGATTGTCCCTCAATCGCTGCATAACCGGTCGGATCATATCCTCGTCACCCTTTAAATATCTGCGGACATCATATAAAAAGCCGCCGGATATCACAGCTACATGCTTACAGCTATCCTTATTGACAGTCACATCACACTGCAGAGATTCAAAAATCAGCTTGG
Organism: uncultured Lachnospiraceae bacterium; assembly: GCA_900549665.1. Taxonomy (GTDB): domain Bacteria; phylum Bacillota; class Clostridia; order Lachnospirales; family Lachnospiraceae; genus UBA2882. Next base: position 61,185 of record URPH01000002.1, read on the forward strand.
TATGCTTCAGATACGGATCCGTGATCAGAAGCTGTACCGGAAGATAGCAGCCCATCAGCTTAAAACCGTCTAAATGATACTCTCTTACCCAGTAGCGGCATACATCCAGTATAAACCACTGCGGAATCTCCGGAGGGAAATAAAAATCAGCCACCAGCTCCAGCTGCTCGGCATGCAATGCCTTCACAAGCTCTTTTAATTCCAGATCCGGTCTGTCACCATATGCATAAGCTCGTTTGGGTGCAAAATAATGTCCGTCTGTATATCCCCAGTAATTAACCTTGGATTTCCACGCACCCTTTTTATCATCCAGATAAGGTACAAGCTTATCATCCAGTCCGGTATATAAGGGATTGTAGATAACATCATTGAATTCAAAAATCGGCATGGTCTCGATTGTTGTCACGCCAAGAGCCTTGATATAGGCTATCTTTTCCTTTAATCCCCGAAAGGTCCCCTTTGCCATGACATTGCTTGATGCATGCCTGGTAAAGCCTCTCATATGCATTTTGTAAATAATGGCATCCTGAAATGGTATCTCCGGTGACACATCATTTTCCCAGTCAAATACATCTTCATGATGACAGCATCTTACCGTCTTCTGACCGGAAACCGCATCGCCAAATCTGTGTGAGGAAGCAATCAGGACAGCATTCCGGTCCGTGATCTTTTTTCCATCTGCATAATATAAATATTCAAAATCAGTATATGGAAAATCCGGCAGCAGAATACAATACAGACCATTTACCAGATATTCCGGTTTAAAGTCGATTTTGTATTCCTTTTTCCGGCCATCTGCGACCACATACAAAACAATTCCGCCATGTTCTTTTCCGACCGGTTCACTGACAATGGACAAACCGGCTGCAACTCTATGTATACCAAGAGGATATAATTCCCCTTTTATAATTTGTAATCTATATTCCACTCTTATTCTCCTGTAAATCAGATAAACTCCGTCACAATCATGTCACACTATCCAGAATTCAGGTTTATTATAACACACATCCCTGAAATAAAAAAGAATTTGTCCACAACCGCCGTCTATACTTTCCGCAAAGTATATGATACAATTTAGGATAGTAACAGGCATCCTGATGCCTTTCAACAAAAACACGGACACATACACACAGGAGGACACATTATGGCTGATGAAAATACATTTGAAGAAATTGACGGGGAAGAAATGACCGTCACACTGGAGCTGGACGATGGCGATGTAGACTGTGCCGTTGTTACCATTCTTACTGTTGATGAAAAGGATTATATCGCTCTGATGCCCTTGGACGAAAATGGTGAAAATGAAGATGGTGAGGTCTGGTTTTACGGTTATAAAGAAAACAAGGATGATCCCAATGAAGAGCCGGAGCTGATCTACATTGAAGATGATGCAGAATATGAAAAGGTGGAAGAAGCCTTTGATGAGTATCTGGATAATTGCGAATTTGACGAATTAATTTAATGAAACATGAATCCGTTATGGCGGTGATAAGCTTTTTTCTTATCACCGCTTTTTCTCTGTATTCTTTAACTCCTCCAAAAACGGAGATACCGTCTGACTCTTATCATGTAAAAGCCACAGGCTCTCCTTTGCCCTTGTCAATGCCACATAAAACATCCGCCGCTCCTCTTCCAGTTCCTGTAATGTCAGCATTCTTCCATGCGGAACCTTTCCGTATTCCAGATTTGGCAGATACACCCGGTCAAATTCCAGTCCCTTCGAGGCATGGTATGTCATAACCGTCACATGGCTGTTTTTCTGATCCGTTTTCTGTTCTGCTTCATATTCCTTTTGCAAGGCAGAAGGATCATTGCATTTTTTTAACCGTTCAAGAAACAATTCAAATGCCTGATCCGTACCGGTTCCCGGACGTGTCTTTACACCGGATTTATAATAAGCTTCATATCCCATGGCCTTGTAAATATATCTGGCCTGACCAGCCATATCCAGTCCTTTGGCAAACGCCACCTGCCTTTCCAGCTCCACCAGTCTTTCCACTACCCAGCTTTTCCCCATGGCACGCTTTTTCAACTTGGCAAAATCAATCACCGGTTCCGATAAAATCCCATAAGGGATATACCTCACCGGCTTATTCATGATCTTAATAAAATCCGATCTTTTATACCCTTCATTAAAAAAAGCAAGATATGAAAGCAGATCCAGTGCCAATATCGTATCTTCTCTTTGTCCCTGCCCGATATTCTGGTAGGCATATACCTGTCTGTTGGTGCGCAAAAGAACGGCCTGCGTCTTATCCGGATACTGATCATGATATTGAAAGACAGCCTCCCGAATCGTCATAAATTCCTCTTTTGCCGATTGACAAGGTATTACCTTCAGACTGTCCGTCCGGTCACTGACAGCCTGTGGATGTTTTTCAAAACGGTCTTTATTATGGGCAATAAACCGCGATGAAAGTGCTACAATATCCCGGCTGCTTCTGTAATTATCGACCAGGCTGACGGTCTTTGCATCAAAATCCCGGATAAATTGGTTCATCAGTGCCGGATCCGATCCCCGGAAGGAATAAATTGCCTGATCATCATCCCCTACTGCATAGATATTGTGGTTTGCACCAAGCAGACAGATTGTTTCATACTGCAGGCGGTTAATATCCTGAAACTCATCGATCAGGATATGGGAAAACCGGTCCTGCCAGTATGACCGGAGCTTCCAATCCGACTTTAGCTGCTGATAACAAAGCTTAATCATATCGTCAAAATCAAGCTTTCCGTTTTCCTGCAGCCATTCTTCATATAAATGATAGATCTTCCGGTATTTTTCCGGCATTTTTTCATTTCGCTGCGACAAAGAATCCGGAAACAGATTTTTAAACCGGCTGATTTCCTGCATACAGCATTCCGCTTCCTGTATCAGATCAACAGATGTATCATGGGAATTTTCATTTTTAATAAGATCTTTCAGCAGTAAGAAACGTTCCTTGTCGCCGGCAAGCTGATAGGCTTTATTGGGATTGGATAATTTCAGAATATGGTAAAAAACAGAATGAAAGGTACCAAAGATCACATAAGAACAGGCGGGATTGGCGCTTACCGCTCTTTTTTGCATTTCCAGAGCAGCTGCTTTTGTAAAGGTGATCACAAGAATTTGATTGGCCGGAACGTGGCATTCAGATATGAGATAGATCATGTGATGTGTGATGACATATGTTTTTCCGGAGCCGGGCCCTGCTAAGACAAGCAGTGGCCCGGCCTTGGATTGTATTGCTTTTAATTGCTCTTTATTGGGCATTTTTTAACAGTTCGATACCCTTTTTGATACGGGCGATCGATTCGTCCTTCCCAATGATCTCCATAATCTCTGTTGCACCGGCAGGTGTCATCTGCTTGCCGGAAACAGCGGTACGGATCGGCCATAATACATAGCCGTTTTTGTATCCCTTGTCTGCGGTAAATGCAGAAATTGCCGCATAAATACTGTCATTGGTATAATCATCCAGGGCTTCCAGTGTCGGAAGAATCTCTTCTAATACCTGTAAAGATGTCTCCGTATTGGTCTTCATCTTTTTGTGGGTATACATGGCAATATCATATTCGGGCAATTCCTCAAAGAAATCAATCAACGGAGGAATATCCGGGAAAATTTCGATTCTGGTCTTGACCATGGCTGCGATCTTTTTCAGATCCAGGTCTTTTTTGATCGCCTGTCTGATATAAGGCAGTGCTCTTTCATAAAACTTATCAAAATCCATGGCCTTGATATATTCACCGTTCATCCATTTCAATTTACCGTAATCAAATACAGCCGGTGACTTGGACATATGATGATAGTCAAAGGCTTTGATCAGTTCATCCAACGACATGATCTCTTTGTTGTCTGTGGGACTCCATCCAAGCAATGCGACAAAATTGACAACAGCTTCGGAAACAAAGCCCTGCTCGATCAGATCTTCATAAGAAGAATGTCCGCATCGTTTGGATAATTTGTGATGCTCTTCATCGGTGATCAGAGGACAGTGTACATAAACAGGCACATCCCATCCGAAAGCCTCATATAAGAGGTTGTACTTGGGTGAGGATGATAGATACTCATTGCCTCTGACAACGTGTGTAATGCCCATCAGATGATCATCTACCACGTTGGCAAAATTGTAAGTCGGAAATCCGTCTGACTTGATCAGAATCATATCATCAAGCTCATCATTGTTGACGGTAATATCACCATAAATATCATCATGGAAGGTGGTTGTACCTTCGGTCGGAACATTTTGTCTGATAACATAGGGCTTGCCGGCTGCCAGATTGGCCTCTACCTCTTCCCTGGATAATGACAGACAATGCTTGTCATAGACATTGATCTCTTTGGTTTCTCCATTTTCAAGCCGGATAACCTTGTGGCACTCTTCCAGTCTTTCTTTATCACAGAAGCAATAATATGCTTTGCCTTTTTCGATCAGCTCTTTGGCATATTTTAAATACAGTCCCTGCGCCTGACGCTCACTCTGTACATAAGGGCCATATCCTTTATCCTTGTCCGGTCCCTCATCATGCACCAGTCCGGTTGCAGCCAGAGTACGCTTGATAATATCAACAGCACCCTCAACTTCTCTTTCCTGATCTGTATCCTCAATACGTAAAATAAAATCTCCGCCCTCATGCTTGGTGATCAGATAAGCATACAGAGCCGTGCGTAAATTGCCTACATGCATCCTTCCTGTCGGGCTTGGCGCAAAACGCGTTCTGATTTTTGTCATTATTCTATTTCCTCCTGTTTCATATCATCCATAGACGGAAGCTTGTTAGCAGATTCAGCCTTAAAGGTATTAACAGCCTTGGTCGCCTGCGGAATGGCGATACAGGTACCTGCTCCGGCAACACAACCGCCGGGACATGCCATACCTTCGATCAGACAGCCATTCTTTTTACCTACCTTGGCAAGCATCAGCATCTTTTTACATTCGGCAAGACTTTCCGCATGCTCAATATTGACCTCGACATCCGGATAATATTCCCGGATAACGGCCTCGATTGCACTTGCCACACCACCGGCTACACCGTATCCACGACCGGCTCCGGTAGCGCGTTCATCAATCTCATCATCCTCAATCTCGGAAGGTACAATGCCCTTGGCTTCAAACATTCCACTCAGTTCTTCAAAGGTTATTACAAAATCCACATCAGAACGTACTGTCCGGCGGGATGCCTCCAGCTTTTTGGAAGCACAGGGGCCGATAAATACGATCTTGGCATCCGGATGTTCTTTTTTGATCACTCTGGCAGTTGCCACCATCGGTGTCAGCTCATTGGAAATATTGCCAATGGTCTCCGGGAAAAACTTTTTCGCAAGCATTGACCATGATGGACAGCAGCTTGTCAATAAAAACGGAAGCTCTTTGGTCGCAACCTTTTCTACATAATGATGCGCCTCTGCCATGGCACCCATATCTGCACCGATCGCTGTTTCATAGATATCGGCAAAGCCTAAAAGCTTTAATGCCTTTTTCAATTTACCGGGAGTCACATTGGGACCGAACTGACCGACAAATGCGGGAGCCACCTGCGCAATGATCTGCGCTCCGCTCTGGATTGCACGAATCAGCTGGAATATCTGTGATTTGTCGGCAATAGCACCAAATGGACAGCTTACCATACACTGTCCGCAGGAAACGCACATTTCACTGTCAATACATGCACGCCCGTAAGCATCATTTTTGATGGCATTGACACCACAGGCTGCCGAACAGGGACGCACCTGATGGGAAATGGCATCATAAGGACACACAGCCTTGCATTTACCACATTTGATACATTTTTCCGGATCAATGTGTGACTTGCCGTGGACCATAGTGATTGCGCCACGGGGGCATACCTCCCGGCACGGATGCGCGGTACATCCCATACAACGGTCTGTCACGATATAAGCATTTTCCGGACATTTATTGCATGCAGACGGAATAACCTGCATAAGCGGCGGCTCATAATATTTTTCAGCAATATTACTTTCCTCTACACCCTCCGATATATGAACCGGTGCATTTTCCGGACGAAGCGACATTCCCATGGCAAGACGTACACGCTCTCTGACAATCGCACGGTTCCTGTAGACATCATCTGCACTGTCCGGATCAATATTATCAATAATTTTATAAGGCAATGCTTCCATATCATCTATCAGATTTTCTGAATCATATGCAAGCTTTGCAACCTCTTTAAATATTCTCCTTCGTGATTTGCGAACTTCAGTATCTATCCCTCTCATCTGATACCTCCTATATTTGTTAATATTTTGACACAAACACATCAGAAAATCAAGACAGGCAACAGAAAAACTGCCAGGCATACATTGCCCGGCAGTCATACTTTTGTTGTTTTAAATCATGAATACTGTCAAAAGCCTCTTTTATTAGAAAATACTAACAAGCTTTTTCTTTTCTTCGATGTATTCCTCTTCACTCAGAATACCATTGTCTCTCAATACTTTTAACTTTTTGATCTTGGTCTCGAACTCTGACAGATCTTCTGCCATACCTGACAATGCAACAGTAGATACATCTTCATCACGTGCTGCCGGTGTCGGAATTGCTGCCGGAGCCGGTGCCACTGTCGGTGTCGGTGCTGAAGGTGCGGGGGCTGCAACAGGTGCTGAACCACCACCAACCGGTGCAAGACCTTTCTGCTGACGAATACGATCCGTCAGGGTCTCTGCTTTCGTCTTGGCATCCTTAATTGCTGCCGCAAATCCGGCCATATCATCCAGAGCGGGCAGATACAGATATCTCACAAATTTGGTTGCGGGATTCTCGATTGTTACCATCATTGCCTTTTTACCGGAATATGTAGTCTCATCAACAGATTTAACATTTAACAGATAATGAGATACATTGTCCACTCTTGTATTTAATCCCTTCGGATTATCAGACATAGGCAATCTTCCGCTGATTCGGAGATTTGATACAGCAACTCTTAAATCTTCGGACTTGCCAATGAAACCTGCTTTAAAAGACCATTCTTTCTGAAATATGATTTTTTCAAGTCGAATACACTGGTTGCATACTTCGCCAGCTGATTCACCACCACAGATTAAACATTTCATACGTTTTCACTCCCTATATCTAATATTTTAATTCTCTAAAATAAATCTCTTTTTATGGATTTATATACTACTTTTATTATAAGCATGGAATAAAAATTTGTAAACAGCAAACTTAGATTATTATACAGATTATTTTAAAATATATCTGACAAATCTGCTTTATTGTATTAATTGTATCACATTTTCTAACTTTTAGGCAAGAACCTGCAAATTCTTTTTGCATACAATACCAATAAAGCAAAAAGGAAGCACAAAAATGAAAGATTCTGATTTTTTAAAAACAAAAACAGATTTTCCGGTCGGCATGGCCTATGTTCCCTGGCAGAAAATGGAACATATTTATGAAAATCTGGATGAAGCCTTTTCCATCGGCACCATTTTCCCGGAATTAAATAAGCCCTTTGAGGGGAGGCGTCTGAAATGATGTATGCCAATTCTGTTTCATTCTCCAACAAAGGAAAGCAACAACAGCTGTTAAAAGAAATTTCCATGGTGGATTTTGCCATCGTGGAATTAACAGAATATCTCGACACACATCCTGACGATGAAGACGCTGTCTCTTATGTCAAACAATATATAGCCATTTTACGCAAGCTGAAAGAAGAATACGCTTCTTTATACGGTCCCTTAACGCTCTACGATTCAACTTATTCCAAAAACACAGACTGGGTATGGGCGAAAATGCCGTTACCTTGGGAAGGAGGTGCCAAATAAATGTGGAATTATGAAAAAAGACTGCAGTTTCCCATCAATATAACAACGCCCAATGCGGAAATTGCCAAGATCATCATCTCCCAGTACGGTGGACCCGATGGCGAGCTGGGTGCATCCATGCGCTATTTATCCCAGCGCTATACCATCCCTTATAAAGAGATCGCCGGACTGCTTACCGATATCGGTACAGAGGAGCTGGCGCATTTTGAAATGATCGGCGCCATTGTCTATCAGCTGACCAAGAACCTGAGCATGGAGGATATTGAAAAACAGGGGTTTGCTCCCTACTATGTGGATCACACTCTGGCTCTCTGGCCGCAGGCTGCCGGTGGCATTCCGTTTAATGCCTGCGAATTTCAGTCAAAGGGTGATATCATTACAGACCTTACCGAGGATCTTGCGGCAGAACAGAAAGCCCGCACAACCTATGACAACATCCTGCGCCTGGTAAAGGATCCTGAGGTCTGTGCACCGATCCGCTTCTTACGGGAAAGAGAAATTGTCCACTTCCAGCGTTTCGGTGAAGCTTTGCGAAAAGTACAGGAGGATCTGGATCCCGTCAACTTCTACCTGTACAATCCGGAATTTGATAAAAAGCCCGGAAAATAGGTCATTTCCGTGAAATTCACACAGTTTATACAGAATAAAAACGAGGAAACAAAGGTTTATTCCTGCGTTTCCCCGTTTTATTTCAGATCTCAATCAGCTCAAGCTCCGGAAGCTCATATTCCTTTTTGACCTTGACCGTCTCTGCCGGATAAGATATCTCTTCTAAAATATCAATATTAGAAATCCATGACATCATACCCTTATTTTTCAAAAGATACTGTACCTTTCCGTAATAAATTGTATTGGGGAAATTGTTTTTCCCCCTGCGGTTATTACGGCTTCTTCTGCTCTGATTTTCTGCATGCTGGACAGCGGCGGCATACAATTTGCGCTGCTGCGTGGCATAATCAGATGAACTGACTACAGCAAGACTGTTTTTGGATATGATATAGACCGTATGATCTGCACTCTTTTTGTTAATGTAATCTAAAACCTTCACGCTGCATTCTCCTCATTTGTATCATTTAAAGTGGACCAGACGGGAGTCGAACCCGTGTCCAAAAGCCTATTCCCTGTCCTTCTACTATCATAGTCTGTTATTTGACATTCCCTCCGTCAAACGGGAACAAACACCCTTTTGATTTTGGTAGCTTCATGATACGCCCACAGCCTCAAAGCTTTGACTGAGTCGTTTCCTACATAGTCGATGCCCGGGTCTTAAAGTGTAGGTGCCCTAAGTCGGACAGCTGCCAATTAGGCAGCGTATGCTAAATTTTCTTCAGCGTTTATATTTATTTTTGCCATTTGACGCATTGCATGCGGATAGCTTCTCCAGCTGCAAAACCCCTGTCGAAACCTTTACTGGCCCGTTTGGTGAGTTGTACACAACCTTGCGTTTTTAAAATATAACGTAATTTGGATGACAAGTCAACCGGTTTGTCTGCTAAAAGCAATAAGTTTATAATTATTTTATCATGTAAATAAAATATTGCAACGAAAGCAGCAAAATCTGTTGCACATCTTTACAGATTGCGGATCTTAAACTCCCTCTCCGTCTCTCTTCTTAAGTCTTTTTTGGCAATATCCTCTCTCTTATCGTAGAGCTTTTTACCTCTGGCAAGGCCGATCTCCACCTTTGCCTTTCCATCCTTGAAATAGACCTGCAACGGCACGATGGTATAGCCTTTTTCACTCATTTTTCCATCCAGCTTGCGGATCTCTTCCTTATGGAGCAGGAGCTTTTTAATACGCAGCGGATCCTTATTGAATATATTTCCCTTTTCATAGGGGCTGATATTCATTCCATAAATAAATGCTTCTCCGTTTTCAATCCTTACAAAGCCCTCTTTGATGCTGCACTTTCCCATACGCAGGGACTTTACCTCTGTGCCGTGCAGCTCAATTCCGGCCTCATATTTATCATCAATAAAAAAATCATGGTATGCCTTTTTATTATTAGCTACCAGTTTCATTGTTTCTCTTGCCATTATACTTCCTCCGTTTCATCCAGCATAAAATCAATCGTATTGGAAACGTAATCCACGTCATGAACCGTTACCCGCACTGTCTGTCCGAGCTTAAAGGTCCGGTTTGTCTTTTCCCCATATATTTCATACCGGTTTTCGTCAAAGATATAATAATCTCCGGGAATTTTGGAAATATGGATCAGTCCTTCGACCGTGTTGGGCAGTTCGACATAAATGCCCCATGCAGTCACCCCTGAAATGACGCCGGTAAAATGCTCGCCGATGCGGTCTGCCATATACTGGGCTTTTTTGCATTTTTCCGTTTCGCGTTCTGCCTCATCGGCCCTGCGTTCCAGCTCTGAGGATTTTTTGCACACATTGTCTAAAATGCTTCGGTAATGCTCCATCTTATCCTCTGTCAGGCGTCCGCGCAGATAATCCTTGATGATCCTGTGGATCTGTAAATCGGGATATCTGCGGATTGGCGATGTAAAATGACAGTAATACTGGCATGCCAGTCCAAAATGTCCGGTACAGTCCGGAGAATATCTTGCCTGCTTCATGCTCCGCAAGGTCAGTCTGCTGATAAGCCCTTCCTCATCCGTGCCCTCAATAGATGCCAACAGCTTTTGAAGCTCTTTGGGATGAACCTCCTCTGCAGAGGTCTTTAAACGATAGCCGAAATTGGAGATAAAGAGCGCAAGCTTTTTGATCTTTTCCGGATCCGGTGCTTCATGCGTACGATATACAAACGGTGCTTCCAGCCAGTAAAAATGTGCAGCCACCGTCTCATTGGCGATCAGCATAAAATCTTCGATCAGCCGGGTCGCAACATTTCTCTCATAGGGCTTAATATCGGTTGGCTTTCCATTGGCATCCAGTATGATCCTGCTTTCCTGAAAATCAAAATCAATGGAGCCGCGTTTTTTCCTGCGCTCGCGCAAAATTCCGGCAAGCTCTGCCATCTGCTCAAACATGCCGACCAGCTCTTTGTATTCTCTGCAGCATTCCTCATCGTGTGTTTCCAGAATTTTGGCTACAACGGAATAACTCATACGCCGGTTGACATTGATCACGGTCTCGGCAATCCGGTAGTCTACAACCTCGCCCTTTTCATTGATATCCATCAGGCAGCTCTGGGCCAGCCGGTCTTCCTTTTCATTGAGGGAACAGATCCCGTTTGACAGCGTATGCGGCAGCATCGGAATTACCCGGTCTACCAGATAGACACTGGTTCCTCTCTTTAAGGCTTCCTTATCCAGTGCGGAATTTTCCTGCACATAATTGGAAACATCTGCAATATGCACGCCCAGATGATATCCGTTTTCATCCACGGTAAGGCTCACGGCATCATCCAGATCCTTGGCATCCTCACCATCGATGGTGACCATCATGACGTCTCTTAGATCCAGCCTTCCTTCTCTGTCAGCCTCTGAAACATCCCTGGATGCCCTCTCTGCCTGCTTAAGCTGCTTTTCCGTAAATTCCATAGGCAGGTCAAAGCCCTTTATAATCGATAAGATATCCACACCCGGATCGTTGATATGGCCTATGATTTCTGTGATAATTCCTTCCGGATTTTTATCAGGGCCGCCGTAGCTTGTCAGTCTGACAACAACCTTATGTCCGTCCACAGCACCGTTTGTATGCTCTTTTGCAATAAAAATATCCTGCGCGATCTTGGTATTGTCCGGTATGACAAACCCAAAATTTTTGCTTTTCTGATAGGTTCCGACAACCGTTTCAAGCGATCTGCATACAATGCTTACAACCTCTGCCTCCTGTCTCTTTCCTCTCTGTCCGGGCAGTAAGCGTATGCTGACTGTATCCTGATGAAAGGCTCCGTTTACTTTGTTTTCGGGAATATAATAATCCTCTGTAAAGCCTTCCACTTCAACAAAGCCAAAGCCCTTTGCATTGGATATAAAGGTCCCGGTCAAAACCTTTTGTTCGGGCTTTATATATCTTCCGCGCTTTGTGATCTGCAGTCTGTTTTCCGATAAAAGCTCCTCAAGCGCTCTTTTAAATTCCGGTCTGTCCCCGGATGAGACCTGCAGCATGATCGCAAGCTCTTTTTCCTTCATCGGAACATAAAATTCACTCAGAACAAACTGCTCTATATTGTTTTTTCTTTCTTCAAAACTTTTCATTGTAATTTACCTACATAAAAAAGCACCCTTGCAAAGAGTGCTTTTGTCTCATCTAAAACAGGTTTAAATTTAAAACGACTGAAAAAACAATAAACAATACTGCCGAAATCGTAGTAACCATAACCAGCTTACCTTCCTTCGACCTGCTCTTGTTTTTGGTCCAGTAGCTGTCATTGCCACCGCCAATAGCTCCCAGTCCCTGTGACTTGCCTTCTTGCATTAATACAACAACTAATAAAAATACACAATCTAAAATATAAATAACAGTCAGAATTAATCTCAATGTGCTCATTGATTGACCTCCTTACGCAATACAGACATCATAATACCATATTGCATTGAGAATTTCAAGTCACAAAAAATTTAATAAGTAACCCGGTTCATAAAACGCTCCCATTCCATAACCGTACCGCTGCAGGTAATATCAATCCAGTAGGTATCATCCTCATTGAGATCCACACCAATCTGGTACTTTTTTTCATCAGGTGTTTCTGATACCGCCACGACATCATACAGAGGGACATCCTTGCACTGCTTTAAAATGCGGTCAATATCCGTAAGGACAATTTCCTCATCCGGCTTTTCTTCCAAAAGCTTTCCGTTGGCATCATAGTATTTAAAACCTTCTTTGACCATACCGGTAACTGCACCGTTTAAAAAACGCATATTGGCAGTATCGACAAAACGATCCACACATTCTTCATTATTGGGATTGGTTCCTTTTACGATCAAGCCCTTTAAAACAAGTATGACCGTCTCCTTTTTCAGTTCAATATCCATAATACTGACTTCTTCGAAGTTGAAATATCTTAAATTATCTTTTGTTTCGAATCTCATATTGTATATACTTCTTTCCTTTTATATTTTCTTATCTTTTCTTTTTCTGGTTTTCTTTTATTTTTTCCTTTACATTTTCCTATCCAGCTTAGATTTTCACCTTATCAATCCACTTTATAATACTACTTGTTCATAAATGTAAAAATCAGTATAAGCTGCCCTGTTTTGTAGTTTAGCATAATTTGAAATCTTATCCAATTAATTTTTTATGAACTATATGCCAATAAATTTTTCGTCGGTTTTTACGAATTCTGTGCCAGCATATTCTCGATAAAAATACCATAGCCCTTTGTCGGATCATTGACAAATACATGCGTTACTGCTCCAATCAGTTTTCCGTCCTGAAGAATGGGACTTCCGCTCATTCCCTGAATGATTCCGCCTGTTTTTTCGATCAGATCAGGATCCGTCACTTTTATGATCAGTCCCCGGTTGCCCTCACTCTGACTGTAATCAATGCTGACAATTTCAACATCATACAAATCCCATTCATTTCCGGACATCATGGCTATTTCTGCATCACCGGTATGAATATCCTGTTTTAAGGCAATGGGATATTTTTCCACACAGGAAAAGTCCACCACGGTTTCATCCGGCAGTGCCTTTCCGTAGATTCCGTTTGCCGTATTGGATTCAATCGAACCGATCTTTGCCGAATCTAAAAACCGGATCACGCCGGAAATTTCACCGGGGTTTCCGGTCATTCCTTTTTTCACACCAACAATCTCTGTCTCATATAAACCGCCATAATCGATATCCAGAAGCTTTGCCGTATCTATATCATTGATACCATGACCAAGGGCCCCAAAATCTCCGTCCTCGGTCACATAGGTAAGCGTACCAATGCCTTGTGCCGAATCACGGATCCATACACCGATCTGGTACTCCCCTTCCAGATTCTGTATCGGAACGATCTGTACCTGACTGATCTCGCCATTTCTCTGAATGGTTAAAAGTGTGGGCTCACCATTGGATTCCCGGATCATCCGGATCACCTCGCCCTTTAATGCGACATCTGTGCCGTTAATTTTTAAAATATAGTCACCGGGCTGTAAGATATGACTGCTTGGACATGCCTCCGTTGTCGGTGTCGTCTTTACATTTCCAAGTCCGGCCACAAGCACCCCTTCCGATTTGACATAGATTCCGACCGGACAGCCGACCGGGTAGACATACTGCTCCTCTACGACCTCCAGCCGGATCTCCTTTAACGGAACAACCCCAAACAATTTGATATTCCATGTATACAGGCCGGAAGCTTCTTCTGTCAAAGTATCAGCAGTCGGAAGTTTTTTCTGTCCATTCCCAAAGGTTTCCACGACATCCTCTTTTTCACGGATCTCACCGGTAACCGGAAGTGCAAAATTAATTTCTTCCTTTTCACCCTTTTTTACATAGATCACATCCGGAATCTGCCTGTAAAACAGCATTTCAAATGTGATAATTCCCAAACATATGGACAAAATAAAAGCCGTATATAAACAAATTTTATACTTTTTCATAATTCCCGTCACCTCATATCAGACAAAACAAAAAAGAAGGAGTGTTATTCTCCTTCTTTAGTGTTTCAATGTTTCGATTTTTTACTTTAGTATTGTTTTGTCTGCTTTGCCATATTTTTCATTTCTGTCGCATTTTGTAAAACAGCATCTGTCAGCTCGTCTGTTCCGAGCAGACGTCCGATCTCAGCTATGCTCTCTTCTTCGGTAAGCCTGTGTACGGAAGTACTTGTACGGTTGTCGGTTGTAGACTTCCGGATACAAAAATGGCAATCCGCCATTGCAGCGATCTGCGGTAAATGCGTGATGCAGATCACCTGATGCTCTTTTCTTAAAACTGCTAGCTTTTCCGAAACCTTCCACGCGGTTTTACCACTGATACCGGAATCGATCTCATCAAATACCAGTGTACCGGTCCGGTCTTTATCTGCAAATATTGTCTTAACAGCAAGCATGATGCGCGACAGTTCACCGCCACTTGCAACATTGGCTAACGGCTTTAACGGCTCTCCCGGATTGAGAGATATCATAAAAGCAATGCTGTCACAGCCATTCTTTTTGCGATGCTCCTTATCATGCTCACAAAACACCTCAAAACGGCACTGTTCAAAATTGAGATCAACCATAGCCTGCGTCATCTTTTCGGAAAGCTCCATACAGGCTTTTTTTCTCTTTTCATAAAGACTTTGAGAAAGCTCATCATAGGAAGAAAGCAGCTCTTCCATCTGATTTTGCAGACTGACAAGTGTCTGCTCTCTATTTTCCATCCGGCTGATCTTTTCGGAAAGCGTCTGTGCATATTGGAAAATATCTTCCATATGACTGCCGTATTTATCCTTTAGGTGATTGATCAGATTTAGTCTGTCGGAAATCCTTTGTAAATCGGATGCATCCATTTCAAAATGATCCAGATACCGGTCAAGGGAATGGATACAATCCTGTAATACCATTTCCACATCGGATAGCTGTGTGTAAGCATCTGCTAACTCTTCATCATAATCCCGTACCGGCAAAAGTGTCCTGAGTGCCATTGACATCTCATTTAACAGGCTGTTATTTTGTCCGCCGAGTATTTCCTGTACACTTCCAACGGAATCCTGAATTTTTTTGGCATTGGAAAGGCGTTCGTACTGCTCCTGCAGCTTCTCATCCTCGCCTTCGGTAAGCTCTGCTTTTTCGATTTCATCAAGCTCAAATCTGGCAAAATCCAGCTCTCTTGTATAGTCTGTATCCTGATTGGCAAGCTCTTCATATTGAAGCTTCAGCTTTTTATAATCCCTGTAAAGCTCCCGGATTCTTTGAAGGTCACCGGAAATTTCATTCATGGCATAGGAATCGAGCATTTCCTCCTGTACATCGGCCTTTAAAATAGCCTGATGCTCTCTTTGTCCGTGAATATCGATCAAAAGCTGTGCGACAGACTGCATTGTCTTTAAAATGACGTTTTCTCCGTTTATTTTACAAACACTTTTATTGGGATAAATCCGGCGCTGCAACACCAGAATATCATCCTCACAGTCAATATCCAGATCTTTTAACCGCTCCTTTTGTTCATCATCCGGCAAAAAGGTCAGGGTCACGGAAGCAAACTCCGCCCCCGTTCTGATCAGCCCCTTATCAGCCTTTGCTCCCAAAGCCAGCTGGACAGAGGATAGCAAAATCGACTTTCCGGCACCGGTCTCACCGGTTAAGATATTCAGTCCTTCTCCAAATTCCACCTCAGCCATATCGATCAGGGCTACATTTTTAACTTGAATACTCTCTAACATCCTTATCTGCTCCTTATCCGTGCATTATCTCTCCTTAATGATCATGCTTCAGATAATAGTAAACGAATTTTCTTTTGCACAACCAGTGCATCCTGCACCGAGCGGATGGCTACCATAACCGTGTCATCCCCTGCGATCGTCCCGACAATTTCATGATATTGAAAGGAATCCACACAGGCAGCAACCGCCATTGCCATACCGGGCTGTGTCTTTAAAACCAGTAGATTCATGGCCGTATCAACAGAAATAACGCTTTCTTTTATGACACGGACGTAGGTCTTTGACAACTCGTTGGCAGCCTTTGGCATGACATAACAGGCTTTTTGTCCTCCGGCTGCCTCTTTTTGGAGATTCATCTGCCGGATATCCCTGGATACCGTAGACTGTGTGACATGAAAGCCACGTTCGTTTAAAAGAGCTGCCAGATCCTCCTGTCTGGTAATATGTTGTTGTGTAATGAGTTCAGCTATTGCCTGTTGCCTTTTATTTTTCATTTGCCTTCCTTTATCATTTTAAATGCAATGAAACAATAAGAAAATCAATTTTAATCGTTAAATTTTTTATTTAGTATTTCCAGAAAGCTGACATGACTTAACCGTATAAACTTGGTCACTCTTTCCGATCTGGTAATAAAGACTTCATCGCCGGTTGCCAGAGCTTCGGATATCGCACCATCAAAATTGACTTCCATATCCTGATTTTCACCATTTCTGCCATTGGGAATCCGGATCATAATCTCATCATCCGCGGAGAGAACAATGCTGCGGGCATTCAGTGTATGCGGACAAATCGGTGTCAGCAAAATCATCTTTGCCCTCGGCTCTATGATAGGTCCTCCGGCTGACATATTGTATCCGGTGGAACCGGTCGGTGTAGAAACGATCATGCCGTCCGCTTTATAACTATGGAGGAACTGTCCGTTCACATAGATTTCAAAGGCGAGAATATGTAAAGAACCCTTTCTGGTCAGTACAATATCATTTAACGCATGGTACACCGCAGGCTGACTGTCTTTTCTGCTAAGTCTGCCGTTAATCATCATACGTTCCTCAATGCTGTATGCATGATTTTTTAATGCAGCAACCGCCGAATCCATCTGTCCGATTTCGATTTCTGTCATAAAACCCAGATTTCCGAGATTAATACCAAGAAAAGGAATGTCAACATCTGCAAAATCCGTTGCCGCCTTTAGCAGTGTGCCGTCTCCTCCAAGTACAAAAATACAATCTACATCTTTTTCCATCGGGGCCGGAGCAAGAACACTTTCAATTTCCTGTTTTTTTAACAGGGAAACCAGATTCCCGGTAACCGAAAGTGATGGATCCTTTGCCGTATTTGTAATAATATATACTTTTTTCATATAAAAACCTACTTGTGTGCGAGTGCCTGTTCGGAGGCCGAAACAACAGCATCTATTTCTTCCAGTTTTGGCATGACAGGAGTATCCGATGAATTCTTAAGCCACAGCAGATACTCGATATTTCCTTCCGGTCCCTTGATCGGTGAATAATCAAGTCCCATGATTTCAAAGCCGATGGATGCCGCAAAGCTTTCGATATTGACAATCACTTCTTTATGCACCTTAGGATCCGTGACAACACCTTTTTTGCCGACCTTTTCTCTTCCTGCTTCAAACTGTGGCTTGATCAGACAGATCATATAAGCATCTTTTTTGAGTAAAGCCTTGGCCGGAGGCAGGATCTTTGTCAGTGAAATAAAGGAAACATCGGTTGCCGCAAAATCAAGCTCCTCCGGAATCTGCTCCTTTGTCACATAACGGAAATTGGTCTTTTCCATGCAGATGACCCGCTCATCATTGCGAAGCTTCCAGTCAAGCTGTCCGTGTCCGACATCAACCGCATATATCTTTTTGGCTCCGTTTTGGAGCATGCAGTCTGTAAAACCACCTGTGGAAGCACCAATGTCAATACATACAAAGTCCTGTACCTGTATCGGAAAAACCTGAAATGCCTTTTCAAGCTTTAATCCTCCCCTGCTCACATAAGGAAGGGTATTACCTCTTACTTCAATAGAAACCGTATCCTCGAAGACAGAACCGGCTTTATCCTCTTTCTGCCCTTCCACATATACAATTCCCGACATAATGATCGCTTTTGCTTTTTCCCTGGATGCTGCCAGATTGCGCTTAACCAAAAGCACATCTAATCTTTCTTTCATAGATCTTCTCTTTTACTGTTTTCTATAATTTTATCGTTTTTCATTTTTATATTGATTCCATGCCGCGCTGACGGTATCGGCAATGGTTTCTGCGTCAATGCCGACTTCTTTCTTTAACAGATCGACATTGCCATGCTCTACATAAGAATCCGGCAGGGCAACCGGTAAAACCCTGATGCCCGGATAGGTTTGCTGAACATAGGATAATACATGCTCACCAAATCCTCCACACAGGACATTTTCTTCCATGGTAACGATCATCCGGTGATCCTTTAACAGGGTATCCACCATATCCGTATCAATCGGCTTTACAAATCTTGCATTGACGATCGTTGCATCAATGCCTTCCCTTTGTAACAGCTCATCCACAAAAAGTGCAGTCTGTACCATGCTGCCGACCGCAAGCAATGCGATATCCTTTCCTTTTTTCAAAAGCTCCGCCCTTCCGTACTCGATCGGCGCGCGCTGCTCCTTCATGCTGTCACATGCAACACCTCTTGGATATCGCACGGCAATCGGGCCGTCAAAATCAACCGCAAACTTTAACATATCGGAAAGCTCCCATTTATTTTTGGGCGCCATGATATGCATATTGGGGATACCGGATAAATAAGACAGATCAAAAATGCCCTGATGTGTCTCTCCATCACTTCCTACAAGTCCGGCTCTGTCGATCGCAAATATAACCGGCAGATTCTGGATGCAGACATCATGAATGATCTGGTCATAAGCACGCTGTAAAAAAGAGGAGTAAATGGCTACGATCGGCTTCAGACCGCCGGCTGCCAATCCTGCTGCAAACGTGACCGCATGCTCTTCTGCAATTCCAACATCAAAAAAACGATCGGGATACTTAATGGAAAAACGTTTCAGTCCTGTCCCATCCGGCATGGCCGCCGTAATAGCCACAATCCGGTCATCCTTTTCAGCCAGTTTATTGACAACCGTTGCAAAAACATCGGTATAGGTTGCCAGCTCTTTTTGCTTTTTGGGAATGCCTGTCTCAATATCAAACGGCTCCGCCCCATGAAAACGGGACGGGTGCTTTCTGGCAGGCTCATATCCCTTGCCCTTCTGGGTAAGCACATGTACCAAAACTGCATTTTTCACACTTTTAGCTTCATTAAGCACCTTTTTAAGCGCACGGATATCATGCCCGTCCACAGGTCCCAGATATGTAATTCCCATATCTTCAAAAAACATGCCGGGAATCACCAGCTGCTTGATACTGTTTTTTACATTCTGGATACTTCTTACTACCTTCTGGCTCTTTTTAGAGCCATCCTTTAATCCATAGTAAATACTGTCTTTTAATTCCAGATATTTCTGGTTCGTCCTGATACCATTCAGATAATTGGAAATACCACCGATATTTTCTGCGATCGACATATTGTTATCATTGAGCACAATAATAAAATTGGAACCCATGCGGGATGCATTGTTTAATGCTTCATATGCCATACCGCCTGTCAAAGATCCGTCACCAATGACAGAAACAACCTTGTAATCCTTGTGCTGGATATCTCTTGCCTTGACAAGCCCCAGTCCTGCTGAAATAGATGTAGAGCTGTGCCCTGTGTCAAATGCATCGCACCGGCTTTCCTTCCTCTTGGGGAAGCCGCTCATACCGCCAAACTTACGCAGGGTATCAAAGCCGTCGCGCCTTCCGGTCAGAAGCTTGTGCGTATAGGACTGATGTCCCACATCCCAGATAATCTTATCCTCCGGCAGATCCAGCACCAGATGGAGTGCCATGGTAAGCTCAACCGTACCCAGGTTAGAACCCAGATGGCCACCGTTTTCACTGATCTTTTCAATCAGGAAGGAACGGATCTCCTCTGCCAACTGCTTATAGTCCTTCGGATCAATTTTTTTGATATCATTTTCTTTTTGTATTTTATCCAAAATCATTGTAATCACCAATTAACTGCGTCTTGCTACTAAAGACATGACTAACTCTTCCAAAAATTCATTTCTCTGCGGTACATTTTTCAAAATATCAACAGCCTCTTTGGACAATCTTTCCACATCTTCTTTGGACTTGTCCATACCCTCTAATGACAGATAGGTAGCCTTTTGATTTTTTTCATCGCTGCCGATCGGCTTGCCAAGCTCTTCAAAAGAACCGGTAGCATCCAGAATATCATCCTGGATCTGGAAAGCCAGACCGATATTGGAGCCAACCTTTTCCATCATGGCAATCTGTTCATCGTTAGCACCTGCTAACGCAGCTCCACACATCAGGGCACATTCGATCAGGGCTGCCGTCTTATTTTCGTGAATAAATAAAATATCGGAAAGTCCCATATCGGCATTGTTGTTTTCATTGACAACATCTACACTCTGACCGCCGACCATTCCGAAAATACCGGCCTTTTTTGCAAGAATGCCAAAGGCCCTTATCATGCCCGGATCAACAGCTGTATCCTGCATAGCTTTTGCTATCGTCTCATAGGCATAATTTAATAAAGCATCGCCTGCAAGGATTGCAATATCCTCACCATATACAACATGTGTCGTTTTGCGGCCTCTGCGATACTCATCATTGTCCATTGCCGGAAGATCATCATGCACCAGTGAATAATTGTGTATATATTCAAGGGCTGCCATAAAGGGATATACCTTTTCATCCTCTTTTCCAAATGACCGGTAAGCTTCCCACATAAGCATCGGTCTTAAGCGTTTTCCGCCTGCCATCACGCTGTAGCGCATAGCCCCGATCACCTGCTTTTGCAATCCCTCTTCCTTAGGAAGCATGGAAAAAATAATCTCCTCGATCTGCTGTACCCGGTTTGTAATCTCTTCTTTAAAGTTCATCTGTTTCTCCATTCTCACGTATCAGCATTACCTTTTTTTCTACCGCGATAATTGCCTCATGACATGATTTGATATAGTTCATACCTTCTTCATAAGCGGAAAGTGCCTGCTCCAATGGAATATCATCCCGCTCAAGCAGTTCAATCTGTTCTTCTATTTTCTGAAACATTTCATCTACATTTAGTTTCTTTTTTGCCGCCATTTTTATTCCTCTCTGATCCGGTCATATCGACAAACCGGTCATATCCATGTCCGGTCATAGTTTTCATTTTCAGCTCTGTGCCTTCAGATATCCATCATCCTTTTTTATCCCGGTAACGGAAGCCGTTGCACATCCATCCAGATAATGTAAAAATATTTTTTCTCCGGGCGCTAAGTCTGAAACTCCGGTTATCTTTTCTCCTGCCTCATTTTTGACAAATGCATATCCGCCCGAAAGCTTTTTGAGCGGGGAAACGGCATCCATCCTGCCGCTTAAAAGCGTGAACTGTTGTTTATAAAGCTGCCATTTTCTGTCAAAGCCATACGGAAGCATCTGTGAATCGTGATCCAATCTCTGCGTTGCCTGAAGGATACGCCGGTCCATATATTGGATGAGAAGCTTTTCACTGTGTACAAGCTTAAGCCGTTGCTCTTTTAATTTATTTTTGGGTGACAGGGAAAGAACCTGCCGTTGTTTCTGCTCCAGCTGATTTTGTAAAAATCTGAGCTTTCTTTGAATGATCTGGTAATACCGCTCTTCATAGGTCTCAAACTGTAAAAATACCTCGCGGATATCCTTTGTCACGGCAACTGCCGCCGCAGTCGGTGTAGATACCCTCATATCAGCTACCAGATCAGATATGGATACCTGTTGTTCATGTCCGATGGCAGATACGATCGGGATCGGACAGTTGAAAACAGCATCCGCCACCATCCGTTCATTGAAAGCCCAAAGATCTTCTGTTGAGCCACCGCCCCTTGCAAGGATAATCACATCAACATTCCTGCCTTGGAGAGTATCGATTCCGCGTACAATACTAAGCGGAGCCTGTTCCCCCTGTACATAGGCCGGATATACCAGAATCTCTATAAAAGGATTGCGTCTGGTCGCATTTTCGACAATATCATGCACTGCTTCTCCGGGGTAGGCTGCCACAACACCGATCCGGTTGATATAATCCGGCAGCTTTTGCTTGTAACATGCATCAAACATTCCCATTTCTTCAAGCTCGGCTTTTAATTTTTCAAAAGCCTCATTGATCCTGCCGGCTCCGGCCTGATAAATTTCCATGACCTTTAATTTGTAGGAACCGCCCTTTTCATAGAGGTCCACACTGCAGCCGACAATGACCTCATCCCCATCCTTTAAGCGGAAATGAAGCCCCTTTTTCTGATAGCCGGAAAACATGGCGCACTGAATGATAGAAGTCCGGTCCTTTAATGTAAAATAAAGGTGACCCGAGGAATGATATTTCACATTGCTCGCTTCACCCTTTACATATAAGGACTTTAATAATATGTCATTGACAATCATATCCTTCAGATATGCATTTACCCATGAAACGGAATAAACATTTTTCATGATCATCCTCTAATTTGCAAATTTAGCTAAAATGCCGTTAATAAAGGATGGTGATTCATCCTGTCCGAATTTTTTTGCAATCTCAACAGCTTCATTGATCGCAACAGAGGTCGGAACCTTGTCATCATACAGAATTTCAAAAAGCGCAAGCCTTAAGATGGCTAAGTCCACCTTTCCCATACGGGTGGTGGTCCATCCGGTTGCCTTTTCATTGATCATCTGATCGAGTTCATCAATCTTATCTACAATCGCTTCATATTTTTTCTGAATTTCTTCCTGTGCTTCCGGATCTGCCGATTCATCTGCATCAAAAAAAAGTCTGACCTGCTCCGGCATATCCTCCGGACTGTTGAATTCAACTCGAAACAGGAGCTTAAATATCTGTATTCTTAAATTTCTTCTGGTCATTCGTATGTCCTCGGTATTCAGTCTTTCATATTGATACCGCCAATGCGGATATTGACAATGTCTACAGTAAGACCTGTCATGCTTTCGATCGCTGCCTTTACTTTATTTTGTACGCTCTGGCAGGTTTCCGGGATATTGTATCCGTAATCGATCATAATAGCCAGGTCAACATTAACCTTGCCATCAACAACCATAACCTTAACACCCTTTGTAAGCTTTTTGACACCGACACGGCTCATCAGCTCATTGGTGATATTGCCCACCATGGATGCCACTCCGTCCACTTCGGTTGCTGCAATGGAAGCAATCATGGCTACCACGTCATCTGCGATTGAAACAATTCCATCATTTCCATTGCTTTTTAAGGTATAAGCTTCTCTTTCAAACTCTTTTTCCATAAGAAACTCCTTTCGTCCATATCTATTTCATATACTTTAATTCTGTTTACAACTTTATACATGATTATAACAAAAAAACGCTTAATTGAAAAGCCAAAAACAAAATGTATTGGAGATGTCATCGACTGCATAGGTAATGCTGTCTTCCGCATCCAGATAATCAAATGCATGCTGTTCATCCACAAGATACCGGAATATATCATTGTAGACTGCGTCATTGGCACATTTGAAGCGTACCGTCTGCTCTCCGCTTTCATAACCCCTGTCAAAAACAGACTGCAGCTGTTCCGGATCAAGTCCGCTTATATAGAGGTTTTCATGAATATAATAATTGCAGTCTTTTGCAACGCATTCAGGCAGGGCAACCGGATTTTGGGCAACATGCGTCTGATTCAATGTAGCAGAATCCACCATGAAATAATCATAATTGACCGGATTGGCATCCTGATACCGGCTGTCTTTAAAGTCCGAATCGCCCCAGGTCGTATCCAGATAATACCATGCACCGTCTGCCTTGACCAGATTCCATGCATGCGATTCTCCATCGGCACTTCCGTTTACAACAACCGATTCCACCCCAAGTCTGTTTAAAAGAAGCTGGGTAGCCTTGGCATAGCCGTTACAGACGGACTGGTGAAACAAAAAGACCGAAAGCACATTTTGATTGTCCCTGCAGTTCATCACATAATCCGTATTGATGATCAGGGTATCAAAGACATATCTGACCTTGTCATAATCCGAACCATCAACCGGTGCATTGGCAATCAGTTCAGAAATGGCAGTCTCCAGCTGTTCATTGTACTGTGCTGTCAATTCCTCGTCATAAATATAATTGGCATGAAAAGAAATGGCAACGATTTCATCATCTCTGGTCCGGGTCGTATACTGGTATCCATCGATATAAAACAATTCCGGATGGTCATACAGAACACAGTTGAATACCTTGTCCAGCAAATCGTCAGAAAGCGTCGCAACACTGACCTCTGTCCTGTTTAAGACAGCTGAAAGGATTTGTCCGTACACAATCTGCTCATCTGATGACAGCTGCGAATAACAATAGCCGTTTTCATCTATGGCAACCAAAGCATCCTGCTCATCAGACTCTCCTGTAATGTCAGAGTCTACGTTTTCCTGATCCGTTATGTCTGAAAAGGATGAAAATTGTCCTGTCTCCTCATCTGTGAAATCATCCTCACTGCAACCCGGCAGAAAAAATGCGAGACACAGGCACAACAACAAAATGGCATTTCTTTTTTTCATTTAAACTCCAAATTTAATCATTTTTACCAAATTCAGCAAGCTCCAGCCCCTTATTGCGGTCCAGAGTCATGCCGATGCTCCATTCATGTGAAAACAAAAGAAGAGGGTTTCCTTTTAAGTCTTTGATCTTCTTCATATCTGAGGTGCCGGAAATCTGATTCAGATCCAGATCCTTATTGACGATCCACCGGATAAATTCATAAGGCAGATTTTCCAGCTTGATCTCTACATTGTATTCATTTTCCAGACGGTATTTTAAAACATCAAACTGCAGGACACCGACTACCCCCACAATGATCTCTTCCATACCGGTATTAAACTCCTGAAAGATCTGGATGGCACCTTCCTGTGCAATCTGTGTAATACCCTTGACAAACTGTTTTCTCTTCATGGTGTCAAGCTGACGCACTCTGGCAAAATGCTCCGGTGCAAATGTCGGAATGCCCTCGTAGCGGAATTTATCCTTGGGCATGCAGATCGTATCTCCGATGGAAAAGATGCCCGGATCAAATACACCGATGATATCACCGGCATATGCCTCGTCCAAAATCTTGCGGTCATTGGCCATCAGCTGCTGCGGCTGCGATAAGCGCATAACCTTATTTCCCTGCACATGCTTTACCTCCTGGGACGCATCAAAACGTCCGGAACAGATACGCATAAATGCAATACGGTCTCTGTGAGCCTTGTTCATGTTGGCCTGGATCTTGAATACAAAAGCAGAAAAATCATTTTTTACCGGATCGATCAGGCCGATATCCGCTTTTCTGGGAAGCGGTGTTGTTGTCATCTGTAAGAAATGCTGTAAAAAGATTTCTACACCAAAGTTGGTCAGGGCCGATCCGAAAAATACCGGTGTCAGATCTCCGCTCTGGATCAGGTCAAGATCATATTCTGCACTTGCGCCGTCCAACAGCTCGATTTCCTCTGAAAGCTTGTCCCAGGCCTCCTGTCCGATATGTCCAAGCAGTGCTTTATCATCATCCACGGAAATAACCTGTGTTTCGCCTTCTTTGGTGCCCTTTTGTGTATCGGAATAGGTCACAACACTCCTGCTCTTTCTGTCATATACCCCCTTGAAGCCCTTACCGGAACCGATCGGCCAGTTGATCGGACAAGTGGCAATTCCCAGCTCCTTTTCAATTTCATCCAAAAGATCAAAGGTATCATTGGCATCCCTGTCCATCTTGTTGATAAAGGTAAAGATCGGAATGTGGCGCATGACGCATACCTTAAACAATTTTCTGGTCTGCGCCTCAACACCCTTGGATGCATCAATGACCATGACAGCCGAATCGGCTGCCATCAGGGTACGGTAGGTATCTTCCGAGAAATCCTGATGTCCCGGAGTATCCAGAATATTGATACAGTAGTTATCATACTCAAACTGCAATACAGAAGATGTAACGGAAATACCTCTTTCCTTTTCAATCTCCATCCAGTCGGACACCGCATGTCTGGCAGTCGCCTTTCCCTTGACACTTCCTGCCAGATTGATAGCTCCGCCGTAAAGCAGGAATTTTTCCGTCAGGGTCGTCTTTCCGGCATCCGGATGCGAAATAATGGCAAATGTTCTTCTTCTGTTGATTTCATACTCTAGGTTACTCACAAATGTTTCCTCCAACTGTTATAACAGACTTTTTCCGTCTGTCTTATTTTCTATATTCAGTAAATGCAGAACGGTGGCTGCAATATCGGCAAACGTATCCCTTGTGCCGTAATTGCCGGCTGGAATATCTTTGCCGTAGAAAATATACGGTGTATATTCTCTGGTATGATCGGTTGACAATGTATAGCCCGGATCACAGCCATGGTCTGCGGTAATCATCAGCACGTCATCATCACGCATTTTGTCCATGATCTCAGGAAGCTTTTCATCAAAATAAGCCAGTGCCTTTGCATATCCGTCAATATCCCTCCGGTGTCCGTAAAGCATATCAAAATCAACCAGATTGACAAACAACAGACCGTCAAAATCCCGGTCCATATACTGAAGTGTCTTTTCAATACCATCTTCATTGCCGGTCGTATATACAAACTCGGAAATGCCGCTTCCCGCAAAAATATCGTGGATCTTGCCGACAGCCAAAACATCCCTTCCGGCAGCCTGTATCAGATTGAGCATGGTAGCTTTTGGAGGCATCAGAGAGTAATCATGTCTTCTGCTGGTTCTCTGATAGTTGCCGTCCCTGCCGGTAAACGGTCTTGCAATGACACGCCCGACACCATGCTCTCCCTTTAAGATCTCTCTCGCTATATGACAGTATTCATACAATGTCTCAACCGGAACCACATCCTCATGGGCTGCGATCTGAAACACACTGTCTGCGGATGTATACACGATCAGTTTCCCGGTTTTGACATGCTCATCTCCGTAATCCCTGATAACCTCTGTCCCGGAATATGGCCTGTTGCACAATACCCCACGTCCTGTTCTCTTTGAAAACTCATCAATGATCTCTTTTGGAAATCCGTTGGGATATGTCGGAAGCGGACGCATGGACTGAATGCCTGCAATCTCCCAATGTCCGATCGTCGTATCCTTTCCCTGAGATGCCTCCTGCATCCTCGCATATCCGGCTATCGGAGAATCCTCTTTCTGTCCTACACTGACACCGTCTATATTGAACAGGCCAAGCCTTTGCATATTGGGCATTTTAAAATAAGGACTGGTGGCGCAGGATGCAATGGTTGATGTTCCGGCATCATGAAATGCCTCTGCATCCTTGGCTGCACCGATTCCAAAGCTATCTAAAACAATTAAAATGATTCGTTTCACAGCTATCATCTCCCTTGTACATTTTATTTTCACGAATGTCTTATTGTTACCCATAGATGAACAAATTATACCACAACCGGCCATCTATATAAAGCATGTTTTTAATTTCCCCCGACCGGTGAAATTGTGATATTCTCTGCCGGAATACCGGTTTTTCTCTTTACAATATTCTCAATCTGCGCAATCTGTGCCTGGCTCAATTCATTCATACCGATACAGACATCCGCATAATCCCCGTTAATACTTACCACATTCTCTGAAAATCCCTTTGCCTGAAGCATTACCATCGCATCACATTCCTTCTGCGCGATATCCGTCAGGGCGATCATGCTGTTAACGGCATCCTGTTTGGCCGCTTCAGATACATTTTCATTGTTGATGATATCCAGCAAAACTGCCTTGTTCTGCGATCTGGTCTGCTCTTTGATCAAATTAGCCTCTGCTAACGATGTGACAGACATGGTATTGGTAAATACTGCTTCCCCGGGAATATCCGCTGTTTCAGTGCCGGCTTCTGCCTCCGCGTTGGTTTCCACTGCCGCATCCGCCGTATCCTGTGCCTGTGCATACAGACCGGGATCATCCATCCCCGTAGTATCCTGTGCATACAGTTCTGTATCGTCGGTGCCATCTGTGCTTGCAACTGTATCCAAATCTTCATCCAGACTGTCGATCTCTGTATAATATGTATCATCCTCGTCTGAAATGTCATACAAAGCTGTCTCATCATAAGTAATGTCAGCATCCTCCAGAAGACTGTTGTTCATGGTTTCTTCTACCGTCTCTGCATCTGCTTCCTCAAACTGTGCCGATGTTGTAAATAAAACATCGTCATCCACCTGTTTTCCGGTAAAATTCAGATATCCGGCGATTGCGATCATAAGCGCTAACGCTGTTATCATAATCTGATTCCTCTTCCACAAGTTTTTAACTGAAAATTCTTTTTTCATAGTTTCGCCCCTTTACCCGGTTTTACTTTTCATTTTTACTATTGCTATTTTATGCTCATCCAAATCAAATAATGACAACACCGCATCTTCCATTTGCTTTTTCACATTTTCACGATCCGCACCATCCGTCACGATCAGAATTCCCTCTATAGACGGTAAGAGCTGTTTTGAAATATAGGGGATGTCCCGCCCCTGTGAATCAACAGTATAAACCGTTTTCTCCTGATCTTCATAACGTGCTGCCGATGAAGACGCATTTCCATTATTTTCACTGTCGTTATCCCTCTGATATGAAATATCCTTTTCCACAATACAGCTGCCGACATCCTCCAGTGTCACAATAACCTTTACTCTTCCGGCTCCATTGATCGCAATCAGTGCATTGCCAAGTTTTTTTTCCAGATACGATGCATAAGCATCATAAAACTGCATCGTCTGATCTGTCGGTAACGCTGCATCATATGTGCTGCCGGTTGCCGGCTCCTCCGACATTTTTTCAGTCAGGCCTGTCAGGCTCTGTGTTGATTTTAGGGAGCTGTCAGTCTTTTTATCATCCTTAACCGGCATACTGATCACCAAAATCAGCAATCCGCCGATCAACAGGATCGCCAGTCTGTCCTTCCCTATTTTTTCTATCAACTGTTTCCACTGCTTCATATTCCATTTTTCATTCGGATCCATTTTTCCACATCCCTTCTCATGTTTTGCCCAATTCTCCCATGCGATCACTGTCTACTTCGTCACTTCCTGTTCAGTCTCTTTCTATTCAGTCACTGTCTATTCAATCCCTTTCTATTCAACCTCTTTCTATTCAGCCTCTTTCTGTTCAGCCTCTTTCTGTTCTGGTAAAGCAGCGTCCAGCTCTTCTTCATACTCCGACACCGTTTCGTCTACATACCGCTCCAGAAGCCTCTGCGATTCATCCTTGATATGATCTGTATCCATACTCCAGATCTCATCACTTTTTTTCAGATTTTCCTCAAACTGCGAAAGCAGGCCCTGATCGGATACATTCGTGATATCCACCAGATTTCTTCCAAGCGGATATATTAAAAACAGAATAATGAAAATACCGGATATGTTTTTATACAGTCCCTGAAATTTCTCCGACAAAAAAAGCTGGTATATAAAATCACACAGACAGACAAAAATACAGATATTTCTGATATATTCACTCATTTACCTTTCACACTCCATTTGATATTTGTGGTTAATACAAAGCATTCATACCCAGGGTGGCAACCGCAATTGCAATAAAAAACATACCGCTTGCGAACAGCTGCACACGGGAGAGCAGAAAAAAACAGTCTGCCATCTTCCATACATGAGAGGTAAACTTTTTTTCTCCGGATATCTGTAAAACAGCTGATGCCAGCCGTACGACAAAACCAAGCATCAGGGTCGTGACTGCCGGTCTGAAGCACATGACAAATAGTATAAAAATGCCGACAATTCCAATACTGTTTTTCACAAGAACGGCTCCCCTCAGGACTGTTTCCGTGATTGCCATAGCATAATCCCCAAGCCCCGGTATAAAGGAAACGGTCTTTAAGATCACACGGCTTTGTACACCGTCCACAGCCGGCATGATCCCTGCCTGGAGCAGACTTCCGGAAACAGCCGCAAAGATTGCGGAACGTGTCATAAAAATGACCAGTTTTCTCATAAGCGCTATCATTCCGCCAAAACGATTTCCATCAGGTAACTGATTTAACACATACAATACACAGATAAACTGAACCATCGGCATCACAAAAGCAGCCATGATATTTTCCACAATGAATAAAAAAAACAGCTGCAGCTCATAATATGCGGCCGCAGTCACAGGACCGCCGGAAATCCCCATTACCATACACATGGCCGGCATTAAAACACCACAGAAGCTTTTCATTTCATCTAAAAAAGACAGACACTGTTCATAGGAACGCAAAAAGCATTTCATCAGGATCAGGGATACAAATAAAAATATAAAATAATTGGAAAAGATCGTAATTTTTTCATTTGCAAACAAATCCGATAATCCGTGCAAAAGCAGCGCAAATATACCCAGCAGAAAAATTCCGAGGAAGATTTCCCTGCACTGTGTCAGATTTCCGATACACACATCCCGGACATACTGTATAAGCAGTGCTTTTATCGTGTCCATATTTCCCTGCATGATCTCCGTGATCAGATCATCCGCGGAAACTGTATTTCCTCCCATTATCCGATTAAGAAAAGTATCGATATTCCTAAGATCCATCCCCCTGATCAAAGCATTATCCATCAATAAAACTCCTTTATGACATCAATCAGATTTAAAAATACCGGCATGCCGATCAGCAATACACTGAATTTTCCTGCCGTTTCAACGCCCTTCCCGATCGCTGCATACCCGGCATCCTTGCAGATTCCCGCGCAAAATTCACTGATATAAGATATACCTACGATCCGCAGCAGCATCTGTATATACGCATCAGCACCGGCTAACTGTCCGGAAACAATTTTTATCATGTCTGCAATATTGATAAAGGAATCCATACAGATATAAAACAAAAACATGCTGGCACAAACGGAAAAAACATAGGCTGATTCCGGTCTTGTCTGTTTGATAAACAAAATAATCGCTACGGAAACAATGGCTAAAAGTCCGATTTTGAGCATACGCTATCCATCCTCCTAAAACGAAAACAGATCCTCCATCGTATGGAACAGATCAACTATATACGGCAGCACCCAGGTGAGGACCAGAATAAAGCCGCACAAGCTGACCATATAGGCATGTTCTTCCTTTCCACTGTGTTTTAATACCTGATTGAGCAGCGTGACCAGTATTCCGACTGCCGCGATTTTAAACAAGATACCAATACTCATGGAATCCTCCTTTACCATAGTAATATGATGACAAACAGACTGATCAACAATCCCATCGACCGGTACAATCTGCAGGTTTCTTTTTCCTTTTTATTCATCAGTTCATATTCCTGTTTTATTTGTTCGTTAGCATCGGCTAACTGTTTCAGCTGGATCTTTCTGTCATAAAAGCCTGTCTGGTCAAACATATGGATCCATACCTTTCTGACTGTTTCCGGCAGGACAAGAGAAAGCTTTTCCATCTCCTCATGCCAGATCATATATAATTCTTTTCCGTCATTTTTTTGGATGGATCGTGCCGTACTTTGTAATACTCTTCCGATTTCTCCCGACTGCCTGACGGAAATCCTGCAGACAGCCTCCTTTAGAGTTGCCCGCTCCGTCTTTATCTGTCCGATAAGCAGTTCCATGACTGAAATCATCATATGCAGATTCTCCTGTATTTCCATATACCGTAGGGCTTTATAAAATCCAAGCATAACCCCGGAAAAAAGAACAAGTCCACTGCCGATTATCTTCATAGCTTACCCACCTTTCTTTTCTGCCAGAAGCTTTTGTCCTATATCATAAATCTGCCAGATCTGCTTTTTTTCTCCGTCTCTATCCCGTCTCCATTTAAGCAGTATGATTCTCTGAAAAATTCTTTTCATAACGTCCTGATATGTATTTTCCTTGGCAAGTATCTGTGAAAGACAGTTGCCGTGCACCGACGCAAGAAGTCTGATACCGCATACCGAAGCCATATCCAGGGCTTCATAATCATTTTTCAGGCCAAGCTCATCCACGACCAGTATTTCCGGTCCCATGGAACGGATTGCCATCATCATTCCATCTGCTTTCGGACAGGCATCCAGCACATCAGTCCGGATCCCGATATGATTTTGCGGTATACCCATATAACATCCGGCAAGCTCAGAACGCTCGTCGATCACACAGATCTGTTTGCCGTCTGCATACGTGCTGCCATCCGACAGACTTCTGGTCAGATCTCTTAGCATGGTCGTTTTTCCCGCTCCCGGAGAAGAAATGATCAGCGTATTTAAAAATTCCTTTTTTTCAAACAGGTATGGCAGGATTTCATCTCCTGCACCTAAGACCTCATGCACAACCCTGATATGTAAAAATGCAACCTTCTTCATCATGGCGATCCTGCCATTCTCCAATACAACCTGTCCGCCAACGCCTACTCTGTGTCCGCCGGCCACCGTCATAAACCCCTGCTTTAACTGACTTTCATAAGCATATGGAGAATAATCACAGATATGGTTAAAGATCATATCTACATCTTCTTCGGAAAAAACATAGGCCTGTCTGATATCTTCCGAGAGTACACCGTTAAAATCCGGATAATATTCTTTTTTCCCAATGATAAAAATACACGGACAAAGGACTCTGATACGGATTTCCTGCAGCTTTTGAATCACATGGTTTAAGGATGAAAGTAAGGGATGAAATTTTGTTGGAAACAGATTTTTGATCTGGTCTGATTTTTTCATATATTCTCCTTGTACAAACTATGTTTGTCCTTTAAATATATGAAACAGATTTGATAATAGAACTAAAAAAGGATTGTTACCTTCCGGTAACAATCCTTGCAATATCATTGTATAAAACAACCACCATTAAGAGCATCAGCAAAGCAAATCCGACAAAATTGATAATGCCTTCCTTTTCTGCCGGCAATGGTTTGCGGCGTACAAGCTCAATCAGATATATAAACAGCCGGCCGCCATCAAGAGCCGGGAACGGGATCAGATTGAGCACTCCCAGATTGGCACTCAAAAGAATTGCAAAGTTGAGCATATTGAGCCATACATAAAAAGCTCCGTCCGACTTGGATTCCGTATAGATATCACCAACCGCATCCGCCATTCCCACAGGTCCGGACAAATCCTTTACACCCGCTTTACCGCTCAACAGCATTCCAAGGCTTTTGATCGTTGTGTCAATCCAGTATTTGACTTCATATCCACTGTAGACAATGACCTTTGGCGGAGATAGCCTGGTATATCCTCCGGTCATGGTAATTCCCAGATAGTATCTGCCTGCATCCTGACTATAAACCGGTGTCAGAACCGTCCGGTACTCTTTACCATTACGCTCATAGGTCACATTCATGGAGCTTCCGTCCGCTAACATGGCTTCCAGTGAAATTTCCCGGAAAAGATGGATCTTGTGATGGTTGATCTTTGTGATCACGTCACCGGACATCAGTCCTGCCGCTTCAGCACCGCCACCTTCCGTGACATCTCCAACCACCGGCAGATCCGTTCCGATACTGCCCACAATAAACAGCGACAGAAAAAATGCCAGAATAAAGTTGAAGATCGGTCCGGCTACGACAGTTGCAATTCTGGCAAATAACGGTGCCTCCGGAAAGGACCTTCCGTATTTTCCTTTTTGAGTTATGTGATCTGATTTATCTGATGATGGGTCATCCTGATTTTGCCCGTCTGCGGCTTCCTCGCGGCCATCTTCGCCTTCAAACATACATGCCCCGCCAATCGGAAGAAGCTTCAGCGAATATTTAGTGCCGTTTTTTTCAAAGCCAAGGAGCGTAGGTCCCATTCCTACCGCAAACTCCACAACATGGATTCCATTCACCTTGGCGATGATAAAATGTCCGAATTCATGTGCGACCACGACAACACAAAATATCAAAATAAATAAAATAATACCCAATTTAGCAACACCTTTCTGCTATCTGATCATAACACCACTGTTCTGTCATAAGGATCTGTTCAACATCCGGATTGGGAATCACCGTATGGCGCGACATAACCTCCCCGATCAGATCGGCAATATCCAGAAAACCGATTTTCTCTCTTAAAAACAGACTGACCGCTTTTTCATTGGCTGCATTGAATACGGTCGGCATGCTGCCTCCTGCCCGAAATGCTTCATATGCGAGTGCAAGACCCTGAAAGACTTCCGGATCCGGTTTTTCAAAGGTAACCTGACCCAGTTTGAAAAAGTCAATTCCGGATGTCTCCATCGGCAGCCGGTCCGGGTAAAACAATGCATACTGTATCGGCAGCTTCATATCCGGAAGACCAAGCTGTGCGATCACCGCACCATCCACATACTCTACCATAGAATGTATGATGCTCTGGGGATGTACTACAACCTGAATCTGGTCAAAATTTACATCAAAGAGCCATCCGGCCTCCATAACCTCCAGTCCTTTATTGACCATGGTAGCCGAATCAATGGTAATTTTCTGTCCCATAGACCAGTTTGGATGCTTCAGGGCATCCTTTACTGTTTTATTCGCAAGCTGTTCCCTTGTCATTCCACGGAACGGTCCACCGGATGCTGTCAGAAGGATCTTCTTTAAGCGATTTTTAGGTTCACCGTTTAACGACTGGAAAATAGCACTGTGTTCGCTGTCAACCGGAAGGATCGAAACACCCATTTTTTTAGCCAACGGCATAATGATATGTCCTGCTGTAACCAATGTCTCCTTGTTGGCAAGCGCGATATCCTTGCCTGCTTTGATAGCTGCAATGGTCGGTGTAATTCCGATCATGCCCACAACAGCTGTTAATACGACATCCGCCTCTTCCATGGTGGAGATTTCAACCAGTCCGTCCATGCCTGCCAGCACTTCCACATCCAGATCCCGGATACGTGTCTTTAAATCCTCAGCGGCAGAAACATCATACATAACAACCTTCCTCGGATGATATTTGCGAATCTGCGGTTCGATCTTTTCCACATTTTTGGATGCAGCCATCGCCACAATATTTAATTTCTCCGGATATGCATCCACAATTTCCAGAGTCTGTGTTCCTATGGATCCCGTAGAGCCCAGAACGACAATATTTTTCATATCTTATTCCCTATTTCTTAGTATCTTATTTTTTATTATTTTTTAGTATCTTACTTTTTATTATTTTAATATCTTACTTTTTAGTATCTTATTTTTTTCATATTTTATGATATGGTATCAGGATCAAAAGGTCAAAAAGCCGTTCGTGCTTATTTCAACAGCAAAACAGCCATATAATAGATCATCGGTGATGTAAAAATAACACTGTCAAACCGGTCCATGATTCCACCATGTCCGGGGATCAGCTTTCCATAATCCTTGATATCGTAATTGCGTTTGATCGCAGATGCTGCCAGATCACCAACCTGACTGATCATGGCTCCGACTGCACAGATAACCGGGAATACCCACCGTATATTTTCGATATCCGGATCTGCCTGTGTCAGAAGCAATGCATACAAAAGACCGACGATCGAGCTTCCCACAACACCGCCGATCGCTCCCTCAATGGATTTCTTTGGACTTAAAACAGGTGCAAGCTTATGTTTACCGATTGCCATTCCCACAAGATATGCACAGGTGTCACAGATCCATGAACTGATAAAGATCAGCCATACAATATAAAATCCATCCTTCAGACATCGTGTCATATACAGATAAGAAAGCATGATCGGCGCATAAATAAAGGAAAAAACCGTCGCCATGATCTGCTCAGCTTCATATTTTGGAAATGTAAAAACATAAACAAATAAAATTGAAATAATTGTCAGGGTGATGGTTAACATAACAAATGTTTCTGAGTTGGCAAAATAGATGATCAGGTAATATCCGATCACCCCCAGAATGCCAAGCCACTCGATCAGGCACGGTCTTTTACTGTCCTTGCGCACACGCATCGCCTTTGTCATTTCAAAAAAAGCGATACCGGAAATTGCAAGCGTAAACAAAAATAAACACGGTCCTCCCAAAGTCAGTACACCCGCAATGATGATAACCAACACTATGGAGCTGATAAGTCTGGTTTTAAACATCCGTTATTCCTCCTCAATCTTTCCAAACCGGCGGTTTCTGGAATTGTAGACCTCAATTGCCTTTACCAGCTCTTCTTTTGTAAATGCCGGCCAGGGAACATCTGTAAAATAAAACTCCGTATATGCCAACTGCCATAGTAAAAAGTTGGAAATCCTCTCTTCACCGCTTGTGCGGATCAACAGATCCGGGTCCGGAATATCCTTTGTGTCAAGATAAGATGCAAGCAACTCCTCCGTCATCATATCCGGATCAATAATACCTTTTTTGGTATCTGTCATAATATTTCTGACAGCTCTTAATATTTCATCACGGCTTCCGTAATTGAGTGCGATCTGGAAATGCAGTCCGTCATTGTTGACCGTAGCTTTCTCCAGTTCATCAATCCGGTTGCGGATGTCCTCATCCAGTCTGCTCTTATCGCCAATCACACGGACACACATCCGGTTTTTCTCAGCAGTCTTAAGACAGGTCTTCATGTAGTTACGCAAAAGCTTCATCAATGCATCAACTTCATCCTTGGGCCGATTCCAGTTTTCAGTGGAAAAAGCATATACGGTCAGATACCGGATTCCCATTTTGTATGCTTCTTCACAAATAACCTCTACATTTTTGCTTCCCTGGACATGTCCGTAATTTCTGGGCATTCCCTTACTCTTTGCCCATCTTCCGTTTCCATCCAGAATAATGGCAACATGATTTGGTACATTCATATGATCGAATCCTTTTCCTTATCATCATTATAATACGTTCATCAGAAATGATTTCTTACGCAAATTCCTATAAATACAACAAAATTAGGGGCATACTGTGCCCCTAACTATTTTCATTCTGATTAGACAGTTAAAATCTCTTTGGATTTTTCGTCGACCATCTGGTCAATTGTCTTAATATATTTATCTGTCAGTTTCTGCAGATCTTCGGTAAGCTGTTTTGCTTCATCTTCGGAAATCTCACCCTTGCCAAGCTTTTTAAATGCATCATTGCCATCACGTCTTGCATTGCGGACAACAACCTTGTTTTCTTCGCCTTTTTTCTTGATGTCCTTTACCAGATCTTTACGACGTTCCTCTGTAAGCTCAGGAAATACAAGACGTACAACATTACCGTCATTGGAAGGTGTAATGCCGACATCAGACATCATGATCGCTTTTTCAATTTCCTTGATCAGACCTTTTTCCCATGGAGCAATCTGAATCATTCTCGGTTCCGGTACACTGATATTGCCCACACTCTGAATCGGAGTGGGTGTGCCGTAGTAATCAACCTTAATCTTGTCAAGCACGTGCGGATTGGCTCTTCCGGCACGGATTGAAGCAAAGTCGGAAGCCAAAAAATCAATGGCCTTCTGCATCTTTTCATCGTATACTTTTATTCTCTCGTCCATTCTATTATCCTCCTAAACCGTCACCTTGGTGCCGTTAAATTTTCCTGTAACCGTATTTACAATACTGTTTTCCTCATTCAGACTAAATACCCACATAGGCATCTTGTTATCTCTTGCCAAAATGGAAGCTGTCATATCGACTACCTGAAGATTTTTATCGACGACTTCCTGAATGGTCAGTTCATCATATTTTTTGGCATCCGAATTGACCTTGGGATCCGAATCATATACACCGTCAATAGCCTTTGCCAGTAAAACAACCTCTGCATCAACCTCAATGGCTCTTAATAAAACGCCGGTATCGGTTGAGAAATAAGGATGTCCTGTACCACCGGCAAAAAATACGACCTTGCCCTGCTTGAAATACTTGTTGGCTCTGTCTTTGGAAAACAGCTTGGTAAAGGCTCCGCAGGTAAACGGTGTCAGGATCTCGGTATCCATTCCAACCGAGCGGAAGATTTCAGATACATAAATGCAGTTCATGATCGTAGCAAGCATACCGATCTGGTCGGCCTTTGTACGGTCAATATTTTCACTGGTCCTTCCACGCCAGAAATTGCCGCCGCCAATCACAATCCCGACCTCAATCTCCGAATCGACCAACTGTCTGACCTGCTTGGCAACACCGCGTACCGTTTCCTCATCAAAACCGGTCTTTTTATTACCGGCTAAAGCTTCTCCACTCAGCTTTAACATGATTCTCTTCATACTCTTAGCCCTCTTTAAAATCTTTATTATTTAATATCCTTGAAAAAAGCTGCGGGACTCACATCTGCATAGCACTGTGAGCACAGACCCTCGATAACAGCACCATTGTTCATCTGAACGGATTTGGACTTGATATTGCCCATCACGATTGCACTCGAATCCAGCACAACCGGTCCGTGAACATCGATATCACCCTTAATGGCACCCGCGATAACAGCACTTGTTGCATAGATATTTCCGATAATAACGGAATTTAAACCTACCTTGATGCTTCCGGTTGCATGAATATCTCCGGTAATATGAGCTGCATCCGAAAATACCTCAGCCGCATTGGAATTGCCTTCAATGGTGCCGGCAACGTTTAACTTGCCAAGGACCTCGATATTTCCCTTGATATCTCCAAATACATCCATGGAACCCTGGCTGGAAATATCACCGCTTACCTTCATTCCTTTGGTCACAATCGCTGTTTCATCAATAACATCCTGTCCCATAACTGATTCTACTCTTTCTTCCATCACTTCATCAACCGCTTTCTCAAGTTCACTTTCCACTTGTTTATTGTCATGATCTTTTTCCATAACCGCATCATAGACTTCTTTTTCAAAAGAAATGTCTGCAAAATCCTCTTCCTGCGGCTTGGGTGTTTCTATTTCCTTCATCAGATCGTTTATCGTCTCATCTGCTTCTTGCGGCAATTCATCTGCTGCAGCTGATTCTTCCACTGCCTCACCGACTTCTTCTGCCGGTTCTTCCATGACAGGCACTTCTTCTACTGTCTCTGTCTGTTCATCTGAAACACGATCCATCCCGATCAGTTCATTTGCGGCAAATGCTTCCACATCGGCTTCCTCTGCTTCGGCTTCTTCCGTTGCGGTTTCCTCTGCTTTGACTTCCTCTGCCTCAGCATCCTCTGCAGGATCCTCCTGTATAATAACAGCAGCCTCTGCATTATCATGTTCAGGCTGTAATGCCGCATCCTGATCTGCAGCTGCCTGCTCATCCGGTTTTTCATCATTGGGCAATAATTCATTTACTGCCAGAGACAAATCTTCTTTTAAATCCTGAAAAAAGCCCATTGCTTTTCTTCCTCCTCATGTATTTACAGTGAAATATGTAAAATCACAGGTGTATCTTCCGTTATCCTGTCAATTACAATATCATCACGTGCTGTCAAATTTTCCAATATAATATCCAGTGCTTCAACGGTGTTGTCTTTATCTGCCCCATCATGCAGCAAGACCATTGCTGTCTGAAATCTCTCGATCCCGTTTAGCACATTGGAAGCAATTTCTTCTGCGGTAAGCTTTTGACCACTGGCATCGCCTCCCGCTATGTTCCAGTCGTAGCACTCAATTCCTTTATCATTGAGCTTTCGGACCAGATCAGCCATATCAATCCTGCTGACAGTATTGCTGCTTCCTCCCGGCAGTCTGCAGATATTGGACCGGACACCGGTTGTTTCATATACATAATCAGAAATCTGATTGAAATCATCAAAAAAAGCGTCCTCAGAATCATAAATGGATGCATATTTGTGGCTGTAGGAATGAAGTCCCACGCTATGCCCTTCGGATACGATCCGCCTTAAGACCTCCTGTCCATGCTCGGATGTATTACCAACCACAAAAAAAGTAGCTTTGACATCATATTTATTCAGAATATCCAGAATCTCTTCCGTATTGTTGCTCGGACCGTCATCAAAGGTTAAATAAACTCGTTTTTTGCCATCCACAGTTTCAGCATCCTGACTGGAATTGGCATTTTCATTACCGGTACTCGTCAAGGCGGTATCACTGTTGATCAGACTGTTGCCAAAACTATCCGAAGCCTTTGAATCCGCATCATGACCTTCAACATCAGCATTTTCTATGGCTTTATTATCCTGACTGCTTTCAAGATATTTTTGCATCTCTTCAAGCTGCTGTCTGGTCTCATGGAGACTGACCTTTGTGTTGTGAAGACACACAGCCAGAACAATACAGACAATAACCGGTATCACAATTGCAGCAATGATGACTGCTATGATCATCTTTTTTAAACGGTTAATCCTTTTTCTACGATTCTCGGGCAGGTGTTCCAAATCCTGACTTGCCATCCTTTTTCCCCGCTTCCATAGAGACTACGCTTTATTCTAACACAACTTCTTTCGTATGACAAATTAGAATTACGCTGTTTTCTTCGGGTTTATTTATTTTTTTCCATAAAAAGGCACCCGATAAAAATCGGATGCCTGAAATTCTCATATGATGCAATTATGATTGCTGAGGTACATCTTTCATAGAGAAGCTGATACGTCCCATTTTGTCTTTGCCCAGACATACAACGGTAACCATATCGCCAAGTGTAAGAACATCCTCTACGTGATTGATACGCTCTTTTGCGATCTTGGAAATGTGAACCATTCCTTCTTTGCCGGGTGCAAATTCGATGAATGCACCAAACTCTTTGATGCTTACGACTTTGCCCTTGAAAATCTGACCTTCTTCAAAATCGGTTGTGATGATGCGGATCATGTCGATTGCTTTATCCATCATAGCCTGATCTGTGCCACATACGCTGACATTGCCCTCATCTGAAATGTCGATCTTAACGCCTGTCTGCTCAATGATTGCATTGATCGTCTTGCCTCTCTGACCAACGACATCACCGATCTTTTCAGGATCGATCTTGATCTGGATGATCTTGGGCGCATATTTACCAACGGTTGCACGAGGAGCTGCGATAGCAGGCTTCATACAGGTATCCATGATAAATTCTCTTGCTTCACGGCATCTTGCAATAGCACCTTCAACGATCGGTCTTGTCAGTCCGTGGATCTTGATATCCATCTGGATTGCTGTGATACCTTCTGTTGTACCGGTAACCTTGAAGTCCATGTCGCCGAAGAAATCTTCCAGACCCTGAATATCGGTAAGTAATACAAAATCATCGTCTGTATCGCCGGTTACAAGACCACAGGAAATACCTGCAACCATCTTTTTGATCGGTACACCGGCAGCCATCAAGGACATGCATGATGCACAAGTAGATGCCATAGATGTAGAACCGTTTGACTCAAAAGTCTCAGATACGGTACGGATTGCATAAGGGAACTCTTCTTCACTCGGTAATACCGGAAGCAAAGCTCTCTCTGCCAAAGCACCATGACCGATCTCACGACGTCCGGGTCCTCTGCTTACTTTTGTTTCACCAACAGAGTATGACGGGAAGTTGTAATGATGTAAATAACGCTTTGTAGTAACATTTTCATCCAGTCCGTCAACCTTCTGTGCTTCTGATAAAGGAGCCAGGGTTGTAACGTTGCAGATCTGTGTCTGTCCACGTGTAAACATAGCAGAGCCATGAACACGGGGAATGATATCAATCTCTGCAGAAAGAGGACGAATCTGATTTAATGCACGGCCATCCGGACGCTTGTGATCTTTTAAGATCATCTTGCGGACGGTCTTTTTCTGATACTGGTATACAGCCTCACCTAAAATAGCAAGCCATTCTTCTTTGTCAGCAAAAGCCTCTTCGAGCTTAGCTGTAATATTGCGGATATTTTCTTCACGAACCTGTTTCTCATCTGTGAAAACAGCCTCTTCCATTTCAGCCGGGGGAACAATCTCTTTGATTGCCGCAAATAATTCTTCCGGAACTGCACAGCTTTCATAGCTGTGTTTGGGCTTGCCAACCTCAGCAACGATCTTGTTGATAAATTCAATGATTGTCTGGTTGACTGCATGTGCTTTGTAAATTGCTTCAATAACCAGAGCTTCCGGGATCTCATTGCATCCTGCCTCGATCATGATAACCTTTTCTGCGGTAGAAGCAACAGTCAGTCTCATCTGACCCTTATCCCATACTTCCTGACTGGGGTTGATGACAAATTCTCCGTCTGTCATACCAACCTGTGTCATGGCACAGGGACCGTCAAACGGGATATCCGAAATACAGGTTGCAATGGATGTACCAAGCATGGCAACAAGCTCGGGTCTGCACTCAGGATCCACACTCATAACCATATTGTTTAAGGTAACATCATTTCTGTAATCCTTGGGGAATAAAGGACGCATCGGTCTGTCGATAACACGGCTTGTCAAAACTGCGTTTTCACTTGCCTTTCCTTCTCTTTTGTTGAATCCTCCGGGGATCTTGCCTACGGAATAAAATTTTTCTTCATACTCTACAGAGCAGGGGAAGAAGTCGATTCCGTCACGAGGCTTTTCGCTCGCTGTAGCGGTAGACAATACTGTTGTCTCACCATAGTGCATAAATGCACATCCGTTAGCCTGCTTACCAACTCGTCCGATATCTACGGATAAGGTACGTCCTGCAAGCTCCATGCTGAATGTTTTGTAACTCATTCTGTTTCTCCTTTTCTGATTTTATATCAGGCAGAAGATGCCGAAACTACTGACCGAGTGACTATCCTTATGCCGGATAATCCTTCCGTCAGTGGTCTCGGAATATAACTTCCGCCTGTTAATAAACATACAAAGGACGGATATGTCGTATATCCGTCCTTAATATGCATATCTTGAATTTACTGAATTGAATCTCTTAAACCGAGTTTTTCAATTAAAGCACGATATCTGTTGATATCTGTTTTCTTTAAGTAAGATAAAAGACCACGTCTCTGACCTACCATCTTTAACATACCGCGTCTGGAATGATGATCCTTGGGATGTGTCTTTAAATGGTCTGTTAACTCTTTGATACGAGCTGATAATACAGCTACCTGAACCTCCGGTGAACCTGTATCTCCGGCTGTTCTTGCATATTCGTTGATGATTGCCTGTTTCTTTTCTTTAGAAATCATTTCTAAATCCTCCTGTTTTTTAATCTGGCCGATCTAAGTAATGGGTCTAGGCTTCCCAAAACTGAGCGTCGGCTAAAATTCATGCAAAATAGATTTTAACATGATTTATATAACTTGTAAACCCCTTATCGGACAAAGTTACCTGGCCCGAAGTGAAAGATCTTTTACGATTTCCCCCGCGATCATAAGTCCAGCAACAGCCGGAACAAACGCCGTGCTGCCCGGTATATCTCTTCTCTCCGTGCATTTATGTTCGGCTCCGGGAGGACAGATACAATGCGTCCTGCAGCTGATGCTCATGTCTTCGATCGGCCGGATGGGCTGCTCATCGGAGTAAACAACCTTTAAGCTTCTGACATTTCTTTTTTTGAGTTCTCTCCTCATAACTCTTGCAAGAGGACAGACACTGGTATCATAAATATCCGCAATTTTAAATCTTCCGGGATCCAGCTTGTTGCCGGCACCCATGGCACTGATGATTGGCACATTTGACGCTTTTGCTCTCATAACAAGCTCGATCTTGGCAGTAACCGTATCCACTGCATCAACAATATAATCATATTCTTCAAACGGAAAATCAGCGGCATTTTCAGGAAGGAAAAAGCATTTGTACAGTCTGGCATCGACATCCGGATTGATCTCAAGCATCCTGTTTTTCATCACATCAACCTTGTACTGCCCTACCGTTTTCCTGGTGGCGATAATCTGTCTGTTTAGATTGGTCAGGCAGACCTTGTCATCATCAATCAGATCAAAGGCGCCCACACCGCTTCTGACAAGTGCCTCGCAGACATATCCTCCGACACCGCCTACACCAAACACGGCTACCCGTGATCTTTTCAGCCGGTCCATGGCTTCCTCTCCTAACAGAAGCTGTGTTCTTGAAAATTGGTTTAACATCGTATCGTATCCTTCTATTCCT
This sequence comes from uncultured Lachnospiraceae bacterium, assembly GCA_900549665.1. Taxonomy (GTDB): domain Bacteria; phylum Bacillota; class Clostridia; order Lachnospirales; family Lachnospiraceae; genus UBA2882. The sequence goes on from URPH01000002.1 coordinate 105,055, forward strand.
ACAATTTCAGTAGACTTTATTATATCGACTGCCCATCTGCCTGTCAATGACTTCCTTGCAACCATAATATTTATCAACCATAATATTTATCCTGTACCGTCAGATGATCAGTCATTTTCCGCAACAGACTTTACAAGAGCATCTATCGCATCCATATCGGATTCCTTCATGGCAGACCGGATCGTAACAACCGGCTCCAATATTGTGATATTTTTCATGCTCTCTAACATGCCCTTCATTACCTTTGTGGCAGACGGTGCCCAGGTGCCGTTTTCTACCAGTGCAACCTTTCTGTTCTGATAAGCCTTGGCCTGCAGATGATTTAAGAAATCCTGCATGCAGGGGAATACACCTCCATCATAGCTTGCTGCGCAAAGCACCATTCTGTCATAGCGGAATGCATCCTCTATCACTTCTGCCATATCTGCTCTGGCAAGATCACTGACAACGACCTTTTTTACGCCGGCATTTTTCAACAGCTCTCCAATTTTTTCGGCAGCCTTTGCCGTATTTCCGTGAATGGAGGCATATGCTACCAAAACACCCTCATCCTCCGGCTCATATTTGCTCCATGTATCATAAAGTCCGATATAATAGCCAAGATTTTCCGTCAGCACAGGTCCGTGAAGCGGACAGATCTTTTCAATATCAAGTGTTGCTGCCTTTTTTAATAATGTCTGCACCGGTGCTCCGTATTTACCGACAATATTAAAATAATATCTTCTGGCCTCACATGCCCAGTCTTTATCCTCTGTCAGTTCCAGTGCTCCGAACTTTCCAAATCCATCTGCCGAAAACAGCACCTTATCTGTCTTATCATATGTGACCATAACCTCCGGCCAGTGAACCATGGGTGCCATATAAAAAGTCAGCACATGCTTACCAAGTGACAGCTCGTCGCCCTCTTTTACAACAAGCTTATGAAGCCTCTCTACAGCCTCACCAATAAACTGTGTCATAAATACAAAGGTCTTGGCATTGCCAACCACAGTCACATCCGGAAAAAGCTCAAGTGCTCTTGCAAGGCTTCCCGCATGATCCGGCTCCATGTGGGAAACCACCAGATAATCGGGATTTCTGCCATCCAGTGTTTCTAAAAGCTTATTCTCCCATTCTGCTGTTTTCCGTGCATCGACCGTATCCATGATGGCAGTTTTGTCATCCATGATCAGATATGAATTATAGGATACTCCGTCCGGAACGATATACTGGCTTTCAAACAAGTCAATGTCCGTATCATCCACTCCCATGTACCTGATCTCATCTGTAATCTTAACCTTCATCCTCTTATGTCCTCCTGATTATAGTTTTTCCACGGTATTGGATCCTGATATTTCTTTGCAATCACAATTTCCAATCCTTACTGTTTCGTATAAGAAGTATTGCCTGCAGCATAAATATTGTACGCAGCCACATGATCGTAGATAGCACGCCATCCACTGTGTGCATCGGCTGTCACACAGATAAATTCATTACCATCGTCTCTTTCATAAAAGCTTGCCGCACAGTTTCCGGACTGGACAACATAACCGGTCTTGGCTCCCATGATTTTTCCACCCATGTCTTTATCCTCGATCCTGCGCAAAAACCAGTTGGAAACCGTGATCCCCTCCGGATGCTGTTCTGTTGCAGATGTTGTATAGGTTCTGGCATTTAAAATTTCCCTGCACTGCTCATTTTTCATCGCTGCATTTAATATCACAGCCATATCATAAATCGTACAGTAATGATTTTCATCATACAAACCGACACAGTTGGTAAAGTGTGCTGTCTGCGACAGCCCCAGGTCTGCAAGCTTCTGATTCATCTTATCCACAAAAGCCTCCTGTGATCCTGCAACATAGGTAGCAAGTCCAACAGCCGCATCACCGCCCGAAGGCAAAATCGTACCATACAGCAGATCCCTTACCGTAACCTTTTCTCCATCCAGAAAACCAACACTGCTGCAATCATGTACATAGGCATAATCGGTAATATCCAGTGTCATGGTAAATGTATCATCGAGGTTGGTTATATTTTCACATGCAACCAGCAAGGTAAGTATCTTTGTCATGGATGCCGGATTGATCCTGTCATAGGCATTTTTCTGTGCTACCATCTGATTGGTCGTCGCATTGGCTACCAGTGCATATGTGCTGGTCACCTCCGCACTGTTTAGTCCGACTGTGTTATCTGTCTTTGCAAACTGATATGCAGAACTGTCCAAAGCTTCTCCGTTTCCGGATGAAGTCCCCTGTCCGGCAGCATCAGAACCGTCTGCCGTCTGCCCGGAATCTGCTTCGTTCTCCGCATTATCTTCCTGCAGCTGATCCGTATTTTTTGCCAATGCATCACTGTTTGCCGACGCCATTTCTGCATTGGTCATCTGATTGGCCTGTATGGTTTCATCCGTTTCGTTATTTTTGTCTTTTTTGCGTAATGAGGATATTCCTCCGATGCAGATCAATACAAAAATCAGGATTCCCGCTGCAAATAACAGTCGCTTCCGGCGTTCCTTTTTCCGTCTCAATGCCACCCTTTTTTTGCGCATCGCCATCCGCTGTCTCTGCTCCGGAGTATAATTATAATCTTCATGTTGTCTGCTCAAATCTGGTTCCTCATTTCTATCAATCTGAATTTTTATTTATATTGTCTGTTTTACAGACCTCTTACTTCTTCCGCCGGCGGTCCCTTTGTCAAAACCGCCAAAAAAAATTATACCAATTATTATACATATTGAAAATGTAAAATTTAAAATTTCATCTGTTTATTTCAACAAAAAACGCTTAGAAAACTCATTCCTGCTTTCTAAGCGTTTCATCTGTCTGTATCCTTTCAACGATATCCGGTATCTCAGTCCTGAATAATGCGTCGAACCGTTGTCGGTGTACGGTAATATACGCTTGTGATACGAATTCCGTACTTGGGACTGCTGGCATGAATAACCTGTCCGCCACCGATATAAATAGCTACATGGTTGATATGTCCGCCCTTTGAATAAAATACCAGATCTCCCGGCTTGGCTTCAGCAACTGTGACCTTGCTTCCCATTGTCGCCTGGGCTCTGGAGGAATGCGGCAGTGAATAACCGTATTTTCCAAATATACTGAGAACATATCCGGAGCAGTCAGCTCCTTTTGTAAGGCTTGTACCACCCCATACATAGGGATTGCCTAAAAACTGTTTTGCATATTCGCAAAGGGAAACTCGTACATCAGATACCCCTTCGCCAAATAAAAACTCACTCATGTTGAGCGCAGTCTTTAAATTTTCACCAACCTTGACATAATCGGCATTGACATATGCTTCCTGACCGTCAAATAATACCTTGACCCATCCGTCAAGCTCTTCAACAACTTCAAGCTCTTCACCATATGCCACCATATTGATAATCGGTGCTTCCAGATCCGGAGTGCTTCTGACCTTTAATCCATCTGCCGAAACCGTTGCCAGCTTTTTCACAATATGTGAAGCATAAGTTTTGGCAAGATCTCCGGTAAGCAGATAATCCGTTGTAACATATCCTTCCACCGAACCGGATACGATATGAGCTTTATTACCGGTCACATCCAAGATTTCACATCCCGAATCATTGGACATCTTTCCAACGATTTTGCTGCTGTCATCAGCAGTCTCCCGTACATTCAGATGGTCATCAACGATCGCAATGCCTAAATTGGTATATCCATACAGAGTATCAACATCATCCTCTTCCTCGCCTTCTGCCGGAAGTGAAATCAGTGATTCTGAATCGACTGCACCTGCTGAAATCACAATGTTTTCAGCCGCTGCAGCAGCCTCTGCCTCTGCCTGTATCTCCGCATTGAGACTTTCCTCTAAAGCTGCGATCTTGGATCCCTCCGGTGCTGTTCCAAGCTGGGCGTTGGGATCAACCGGTGCCACATCTGTTTCTGCATCCGGAACCGTCTCTTCAACAGCTCCTTCCAGTATTGCCTGATCATTGCCGCTGACAGGAGTATCCGTAAAAGTCACATCCTGTGATACATTTGTCTGATCATCTGCCGTATCAGAAACAGCGGCACTGTCTGTTACCATTGTCTCGTATGCTGTAACAAAATCATCTGCTGACTTTGTCATTTCTGTGTTTGTTGTTTCTGTGTTTGTTGTTTCTGTTGTTACTGTTTCTTCTGTTGCAGCTTCTGCTGCTAAGTCATCAGCCATGGTATAACCGGCTGTCAATGCTGTCTTTACTCCGTTATCTGATTGTTTCTCAGGCATCTGGCACATGAGACTTCCTTCTATCAGGGATGCTCCTCCGACAGATAATCCGATTGCAAATGTCCTTGCCGATACCGTTGCTCCGGTAACAGCTGTAAGTGCAACCACCCCAATCAGTAACTGAACAATTTTATTTTTCATTTACTATATCCTTTATTAACATAAAATGTTACAAAAATGTTACAAGATTATTATAGCATAGAATCATTTTACGTCAACCACCAAAATAAAGTGCAATAAATTTTCTTTAAAACTCCCTTAAGCTTCTACATTATTAAGATATAATACAATATTGGTCGCATGATCTGCAATTCGTTCCAGACCGGATACTACATCGGAATACAGCATTCCGGCTTCGGGAGTGCATTCATTTTTGGTCAGCCGGTCAACATGTGCCTGCTGAAGCTCTCTCTCTTTTTCGTCCACCGCCTGCTCTAAACGCATAATATCTTCCATATGTTCATCATTGGTATCATGAATGGTATTGATGGAGAACTGGACAATGGTATTGACCATATTGAGCATGTCCCCCAGCTCCTTGATCGCTTCTTTGCTAAAAACAAGCTTTCCTTCTTTGCGTCTCTGTGCTGCCTCCGCAAAGTTTTCTGCATGATCTCCGATCCTTTCAATATCATTGACAACATGGAACAAAGCTCCGAGACTCTTTAAATCCTCGATTGGCAGGGTTGTCTGATTGATCTTTACGAGATAATCCGTAATGGATTTGTTGAGGAAGTTGATATTTTTTTCAACCTCATATACTTCCCTGACATCTTCATCATCCAGCGTGATCAGGGCATTCATCGCACGATTCAGGTTTTCACTGGCAAGACATGCCATACGCTCAACCTCTTTTAAAACATCCACAACTGCGGTAGCCGGATTGAAAACGGCTTTTTCCCCGATATATTTTAACTGTAGATTTTCTCTGTAATTAACCGATTTATCTTCTCCCGGCACAAGCAGATATGTCAGTTTGACAATCCATGTGGAGAACGGAAGCAACAGGATAACCTGGAAGATTTTGACAATTGTGTGGGCATTGGCAACACATCTTCCCGGATTATCTCCGGAAATCCTGTGTAAAAGTGCCAAAACCGGCTCCATTCCAAACAGGAAAATAAAAAATACAATAACCGTTCCAATAATATTGAACATCAAATGGATCATAGCCGCACGCTTTGCATCCTTTTTACCGGTCATGGATGTAAGAACCGCCGGTGTGCAGGCACCGATATTACATCCAAGGATGATAAACAGACAGATGTTTAATCCGAGCAGTCCCTGATTGCACATCAGCAATGCAATACTGACGGTAACTGAGGAGCTCTGAATGATTGAGGTAAGGACAGTTCCGACCAAAACGGCCAATAAAGGACTTTTCAGGGAGCTTAACATATCCACAACGGCCGGTACATCTCTCAATGCACTCATAGCTGTGCTCAGACTGCTAAGACCTGTAAACAGGACACCGAAACCCAGAATCACTTCTGCGACCTTGACAATCTTGGGATTTTTACAGAACATAACGAAAACAGCACCTACCAATAGAAAAACAGGTGCATACTCAGACAAATTGAAAGAAACAAGCTGAGAAGTGATCGTCGTACCGATATTGGCACCGAATATAACACCGGCCGCCTGATACAGATTCATCAGACCGGAGTTGACAAAACTGACCACCATAACCGTACAGGCTGATGACGACTGGATAATCGCCGTAAAAATCATACCTACCAGCATGCCGGTAAAACGATTGGTTGTAAAAAACTCTAAAACACTTCTTAATTTGGCGCCGGCCGCTTTTTCAATTGCATCACTCATGGTATGCATACCGAAAAGAAACAGACCAAGTCCGCCAGCCATCGACAACAAGATGGAACTGCTCATTATTTTACCCATTCCTTATATATATTTTACATTACTTATAATAAAGTATGTAAAAACAAGATACAACATTTATTTTTGTTTTCCGATCATTTTCTTTCATTAAAATACCGCGAAGTCTCTTCAATGTCACGTCTGATCGCTTCTGTCAGGGCATCGACGGAAGCAAATTTATGCTCTGCTCTTTCAAAATGCTTGAGCTCCACAACGATATCTTTTCCATATATATCCCTGTCAAAATCCAGGATATAGGTTTCGGCACTCATCCGGCTGCCATCCTTTATCGTCGGTCTGCATCCGATATTGGTGACCCCATAGTACTGCTCTTTATCAAGAAGAACAAGGCTGTAATAAACACCGTTTGGCGGAAGCAGCTTTTCTTTTTTGGGATAGAGATTAGCCGTAGGTATCCCGATCGTTCTGCCAAGCTTTTTACCGTCTTCGACCTTTCCATATAAAAAATACGGTCTTCCAAGAAGCTTTTCGGCAGTTTCCATATTGCCCTTTTCCACTTCTTCTCTTATATAGGAAGAGCTGATCTCCCGTTCACCAAGACGGATCTTGTCCACCTTTTCAAACTGAAAATCATACTCTTTTGACATTTTTTCCAGAAGGGCAGCATCTCCGCAGCCGCCTTTTCCAAAGGAAACATCCGTACCTGCAACAATTTTTCTGCCATTCATCTTGTTAAGCAAAAAGTCAGTCACATAGTCCTGTGGCAGGACATCTGCCGTTTCCTGTCTGAAAGGATATTCGACAAGATAATCAATCTGCATTTTCGAAAAGATGCTTCTTTTTTCAGCTCCGGTTGTCAACTCCGGCTGCTGTTTTTTGCTAAAAAATGACTCCGGTGACGGATCAAATGTAAAAACCGCCGTTTTCAGTCCCTGTTTTTTAGCTTCAAAAAGCTTCTCAAAAATTTTCTGATGTCCACGGTGGATACCATCAAATTTACCGATTGCGATCACGGTAGGCTCTGAAATATGAAATTCTGTCGTATTCTCTATGATCTGCAAAATAATACTCCTGCTTTCTGTAATGTCATGATATGCGCCAACAGTCCAATGCTTTGGCTTTTACACAGGTATAAACATTTTGTAAGGCTTTAACAGCTTTTCCTCTTCATGGTATTCATAAATTCCATAAAAGCTGCCATTGTCATGATATACCAGTACACGTTCTCCATCCTGCAGTCCGTCTATATCCCAATCTGCCAAAGCCATCGACTTTGTGACTGTATTTCCGTTTTCCAAAATACGCCTGTATTCCGGCTGTACGGTTATCTTTTTCAGATATCCAAAAACACGGTCAACCGGAATAATGATCTCAGACAGTCTTTCCTCATCCCGGAGCTTTTCAACCTCCTGCAACCGGTAAGCATCTGCTAACCGAAACTGCTCCACTCTTGAACGGGTCAGTTCCTTCATGCAGGCCCCGCACTTAAGCTTTTTACCGATATCATCGCAAAGCGAACGGATATAAGTTCCCTTGGAACAGGAAACCCGGATAACAATCTCCGGCAATCTCATCTCCAAAATCTCAAGCTCAAATATCTCGATCGGTCTTGGCGCTCTCTCCACTTCTATCCCGGCTCTGGCAAGCTCGTAGAGCTTTTTGCCGTTTTGCTTTAATGCAGAATACATCGGAGGAATCTGCATGGATTTACCCTGAAATGACAGAACGGCCTCTACAACCTCTTCCTTAGTCACATGCACTTCATTGCGTGCAAGTACAGTTCCCGAGGTATCCAGCGTATCTGTAACCGTCCCAAGCAGCACGGTTGCAATATATTCCTTGGTCTTATCCGTCAGAATATCACAAAGCTTGGTGGCGTTCCCAAGGCATACCGGCAAAACGCCCTGTGCATCCGGATCCAGCGTCCCTGTGTGTCCTACCTTTTTCTGTCTTAAAATTCCGCGCATTTTGGCACAGACATCATGACTGGTATATCCTTTTTCCTTGTTAATAATAATAATTCCGTTTATCATATCCTGTTTCATTCCGATTTTATGACTTGGAAGCTTCGTATTCCACAATCGTTTCTTCCAAAATATCGCAGGCTGTTTCGATGGTTTTCAAACAACGGTATTCCGGTTTGAAGGACTGCGGTTTGATATCCTTGCAAAGATGCGAACCGTAAGCCTCCCTAAATTTTCTCATCAGCAATACCGTAACCGGTCTGATCTCCTCGCTCTCATGAGCCTTTGTTTCAATATATTTCATGGAAAGGATACTGGCTGCGGCAAGTATAGCACCACAAGTGTTTCCACACTGGATACCTGCGCCGTAAACACCGAGCATCTTCATATCCTCTTCATGCAGTCCGAGACCATAGTAATCATTTCCGGCGCGGATAATGGTCTCTGCACAGTTATAATTGCCTTCAAAATAGTATTTTCCAATAACGTCCTTTAACATGCCTTTTTTTCTCCTTTTGTATATTAGCAAAGCAAAAGGCCGACGAAGCGGCCCTGTATTATAGTTGTTTTTTTATTTCATCCAGAATTGCATAAACCAGTGCTTCCTTATTTCCTCTCATGGTACATCCGGCAGCTCTTACATGTCCGCCGCCGCCAAAAGCAGAGCAGACCAGAGCCACATCGACAAGCTCCGCACTGCGCAGACTCCCCTTAAAGCTTCCATCTTCGTTTTCGCGTAAGAGGATGGATACATCTACTCCCTGTATATAGCGCATCTGGCTGACAACACCCTCAAAATCTTTGGATGTAACATGTAAACGTGCCATATCTTCTTTGGTCATCACCATACTGCATACCAGACCGTTTAGGGAAATATCGCAATTTTGCAAAACATAGCCCAAAAGCCTTGACTGAACCAGTGTCTTTTCATAAAAAGTTTTCTCAATAAGCTTTGGAAAATCAAATCCGTAACCGATCAGCCACGCTGCAGTCTGCAATGTCTTTGGCGATGTATTGGAATACTGAAAAACTCCACAATCCTGAATAATACCAAAGTACAAGGTTTCTGCCAATGCCGCATCCATATAACGGCCGTCCGGATCGGCATACCGGATCAGATCTGCCACAAGCTCACTTGCAGAGCTTGCCCCCGCATCGATATAGCAGGCATCCCCAACACCGGGATTGGTAATATGATGGTCAATGTTGATCTTGAAGCCGGCATTTTGAAAATACGGATAAGCCGCTCCTATCCGCTCTTGTTCGGGAACCGAATCCGCTACAATAAACACATCATACTGCTCATCGCTGTGATCGGAAACAATTTCGGAAACTCCCCTTACAAAGGCATAGGCTTCCAAAACCGGTTCAATACGTACATCAATCTGTTTATCCGGATATGCTTTTTTTAAAAACTGCCACAAGCCCATGGTAGAGCCGACACAGTCTCCATCCGGATGAACGTGCCCGCTGATACCGATTGAGCCGGCATTTTTACACAACTCCAATAAGTGGATCATAGATTTTTATTAACCTCATCAATTTTTCTTGTCATATCCACACCATATGCAATGGATTGATCCATCACAAAGGTAAGCTGCGGTGTATTTCTTAAATTGATCTCTTTTGCAAGGCAGTTTTTGATATAGCCTTCCGCACTCTTTAAACCGGCTAAGGTCTCTGCCTGTGCCTGCTCATCTCCGAGTGTGGAAATCCATACCTTGGCTGTCTTTAAGTCCGGTGCAACCTGAACGGCAACCACACTGGTCAGAGGTGAAATACGCGGATCCTTGATTTCACCTCTGATAATGTTGGCCAGTACTCTCTGCACCTCATTGTTGATACGAGTGTTTTTAATACTGTTTTTTCTCATTCTATCTGGGAACCTCTACCATAATGTAGGCTTCTACAATGTCGCCTTCCTGCATCTGGTCAAAGCCTTCAAATACAAGACCACATTCAAAACCTGCTTTTACTTCTTTTACATCATCTTTGAAACGTTTCAGACTGGCAAGCTCACCTTCGTAAATCTGTTCGTCATCACGTGAAATACGAACCTTGCAGCCTCTTTCGAAGCGGCCGTCCAATACATAGGAGCCGGCAATATTACCGATAGCAGATGCCTTAAACAACTGTCTTACCTCTGCATGGCCGATTACCTGTTCTTCAAATACCGGATCAAGCATGCCCTTCATGGCAGCTTCAACATCTTCGATTGCCTGATAAATTACCTTGTACAGACGTACATCGACACCTTCACGCTCAGCGCTTGCCTTGGCCAGTGCATCGGGACGTACATTAAAGCCGATGATGATGGCATTGGATGCTGCAGCCAGTGAAACGTCGGATTCGTTGATAGCACCGACACCACCGTGAATACATTTAACAACAACCTCTTCATTGGAAAGCTTCATCAAACTCTGCTTAACAGCTTCCACACTACCCTGAACGTCTGCCTTGATAATCAGGTCAAGCTCTTTTAAATTACCTTCCTGAATCTTGGAGAACAGATCATCCAGAGACATTTTAGCCTTGGTCTCTTCCAGTTTTTTCTCTTTATTCTGTGCGATAAAGGTTTCTGCGAAGTTGCGGGCTTCCTTATCGGTATCATGTGCGATAAAGATCTCACCTGCATTGGGCACATCGGATAATCCGAGAATTTCAACAGGCGTAGAAGGTGTAGCTTCTTTTACACGTCTGCCCTTATCATCGATCATGGCACGAACCTTGCCGTGTGCTGCTCCGGCGGAAATAAAATCTCCAACCTTTAAGGTACCCTTCTGTACCAATACAGTTGCTACCGGTCCGCGTCCCTTATCAAGCTCTGCCTCGATCACTAGGCCTCTGGCCTTTCTGTCGGGATTAGCCTTCAATTCCAGGATTTCGGCTGTCAGTATGATTGTTTCAAGAAGATCGGAAATACCTTCACCGCTCTTAGCCGATACCGGAACAAATTCTGTGCTTCCGCCCCAGTCAACCGGGATCAGTTCATATTCGGTCAATTCCTGTTTTACTCTGTCAATATTGGCATTGGGCTTATCAATCTTGTTGACAGCAACGATAATTTCAATTCCGGCTGCCTTTGCATGGTTGATAGCTTCGATGGTCTGGGGCATGACACCGTCATCTGCAGCAACTACCAGCACCGCAATATCGGTTGAATTGGCTCCACGCATACGCATGGCGGTAAATGCCTCGTGACCGGGTGTATCCAAAAATGTGATCTTCTGTCCATTGACGGTAACCGTATATGCACCGATGTGCTGTGTGATACCACCGGCCTCCCGATCTGTCACATTGGTCTTTCGGATAGCATCAAGCAAAGAAGTTTTACCATGATCGACATGACCCATTACACAGATAACCGGAGGTCTCTGCTGCATGGTTGCTTCATCCTCTTCATCCTCTTTCAGAAGCTCCTCAATAATGTCAACCTTTTCTTCCTTTTCACAGAGGATATCATAGTCCATAGCGATCTCTTCGGCTGTTTCATATGAGATTTCCTGATTGACTGTCACAATCTGTCCCTGTAAAAACAGTTTTTTGACAATTGCAGAAGGCTGGATCTTCATCTTATCTGCCAGCTCTTTGACCGTCAGATTTTCAGGAATAACGATCACTTTGATCTGTTCTTCCTCTTTTTCCTCGACCTTCTTTTCCGGTTTGATAAAACGACCGGGCTTATTCATTTTGCTCTTTGCATTCATTTCATCTTCTTCGTAAAGATGATCCTTCTTGGAGCGTTTGTCTCTTTCCTGTCCCTGACGACGTTTTTCCTCATCGCGATGCTTTTCCTGATCCTTGATCGGAGCATCAACAGCGAATCCTTTATTGGGGGCACCAGGCTTTCTGAAATTGTTGTTCCCCGGTCTGCCATCTCCTCTGTTAGGGCGGTCATTATTGCCGTAAGGTCTCCGATTATCCCGATTATTCTCGCGATTACCGTCGCCACCGCGGTTATCCTGACGATTGTCCCGATAACCTCCCTGACGTCTTTCTCCGTTGCCCGGTCTGGAATTTCCCTGAAAGTTTCCTTTTCTGTCATCATTACGGTTGCTGCGATAGTCTCCCCTGTTTTCATTTCTGCCTTCATTTCTGTTTCCGCCACGGTTGTCGCCACGATTATTATTATCCCGGCGGTTGTCACCGCGATTATAATTATCGTTTCTGTTTTCGTTTCTGTTAGGTGCCGGTGCTGCCTTTTCCGGTACACCAAACTCCTCTTCGATACTGGGAAGTGCTGCCGGCTTGATGATCGGCTTGGGTAACGGCCTGTGCTGCTGTTGCTGCTGGATAACCGGTCTTCCGTTACCCGGACGTCCGTTATTGCCATTGTTATATCCGCCGTTCTGACGATTTCCGCCATTTTGCGAACGGTTATTGTTGCCACGCTGCATAGAGCTGTTCTGCATATTGGAAACAAAGATAATGTTTTTCTTTTTCTTGGGAGCATCTGCCTGCTTCATGGAATCAGCCTTGGCGCTGTCAGACCTGCCGGCTTCTGCCTTGGGTGCTTCCGCTTTGGGTGTTTCTGCTTTGGGTGCTTCTGCTTTAGGTGCTTCACTTTTTTTACCAAAACGTGCCTTTACAAGAGCAGCTGCATCATCTTCAATGCTGCTCATGTGGCTTTTTACTTCTATCCCTTTATCATTTAAAAATGTAATTACTTCCTTGCTTGAAACTTCCAGCTCTTTTGCAAGTTCATGTATTTTTATTTTCGCCATATTCTACCTCCGAAATTCATTTGCCGTTATGAACTGATTTTAAGATACTGTTTGCAATACCTTCATCCGTAATCGCAATATTTGCTCTCATCTGCGTTCCGATGAAATGGCCTAACGTATCTTTATTACCATAAACGACCATTGGAACCTCATAAAATTCACACATATTACTAAATTGTTTTTTTGTATTATCCGATGCATCCTCTGCAACAATGACCAGATAAGCCTTGCCGCATTTGACGGCCTTTTCTACCGCAAATTCGCCGCTTACCAGATTTCGTCCCTTAGCTGCAATGGATATCATGGATATCACTCTGTCCGGTTTACTCATTCAGCTTATCAAACTCCTTTAACAGTTTGTCATACACTTCATCGGAAATCGCATGCTTTAATGACCGCTCCAGCCCTCTGGACTTTTGTGCTTTTTGAAGACACGAGCGTTCCCTGCATATATATGCTCCACGTCCGTTTCTTTTTCCGGTATCATCAAGCACGATCTCATCTTCCGGTGTTTTGATGACACGCATCATTTCCTTTTTACTTTTCATTTCGCCGCATCCGACACACTGCCGTAACGGAATTTTCTTTGCCATAAAACCTCTTATTCCTCTGTTTCTGAATTTTCAGTTACTTCCTCATTGTCTGAATATTCGGGAGCTGCATCGTATTCACCGTCGCCTTCGTATTCATTGGTATCTTCCGCATACTCTTCGTCATCCACATAATCTTCATCATCCATGTAATCTTCATAATGGAAACCGGGAGCATCCTTTGCCTGTGTCTCACTCTTGATATCGATCTTGTATCCGGTCAGTCTGGCTGCAAGTCTTGCATTCTGTCCTTCCTTGCCGATAGCAAGTGATAACTGATGATCCGGAACGACAACCTTTGCTGTCTTTTCATCGGGATCTGCAAATACAGCAACGATCTTTGCCGGTGACAATGCATTCTGAATCAATACACCGGGGTTTTCATCCCAGTTGATAATATCGATTTTCTCACCGCGTAATTCATTGACAATGGCGTTGACACGGCCACCGTTCATACCAACACATGCTCCGACCGGATCAACATTGGGATTTCCCGAATATACAGCCATCTTGGTACGGCTTCCCGCTTCTCTTGCAATACTCTTGATCTCAACAGTTCCGTCTGCAATTTCAGCAACCTCTTCTTCGAAAAGTCTCTTTACAAGCTCCGGATGTGTACGGCTTACGAGCACACGCGGTCCTCTTGTTGTATTGCGCACCTCCAGTACATATACCTTAACACGTTCGCCCTGCCTGAAGGTTTCGCCGGGAACCATTTCCTTTTCATCTAAGATAGCATCGCATTTTCCAAGGTTGATGCTTGCATTTCTTCCAAGGTATCTTTGGAAGGTACCTGTGACAACATCCTTTTCTTTTTCAAAATACTGGTTGTAAATGATATTTCTTTCTTCCTCGCGGATCTTCTGTACGATAACGCCCTTTGCATTCTGAGCGGCAATACGGCTGAATTCTTTACTTCTGACTTCAATTTTAACAGTATCTCCGACTTTTGCCTTTTTATCGTACTCAAGTGCCTTTTCCAGGGGGATCTGCAAAACATCATCCATCACATCATCTTCGGTTTCAACAACCTCTTTGTTGGCCCATACCATAAAATCACCGGTCTCACGGTTGATCTCAACTGTGATGTTATCGGATTTGCCAAAATGATTTTTGCAGGCTGTGATCAGTGAGTTTTCGATTGCATCAAACAATACGTCTTTGCTGATCTCTTTCTCCTTTTCCAACATATCCAATGCTAATAATAATTCTTTGTTCATTTTTCCTTTTTCCTCCTGAAAATAATGTTATTCAAATTCTATATATGGTCTGATAAGTGCTGCTTCTTTTCTGCCAAGTGTATAGGCTTTATCCGGTGTCTCGATGGTAAACGTATCTGCATCATACGCAGTCAGAACACCGACAAGCTCTTTTTTCTTGTCGAGCATCTTGAATAAATGGACTTCTATTTCCTGATTCATATTGCGTTCAAAGTCCTTATCCTTTTTGATGGGTCTTAACAGTCCCGGCGAGCTCACTTCCAATATATAAGCCTCTTCGATAAAATCCTCTTTGTCCAACAGATCCGATAATGCCCTGCTGACCAGCTCACAGTCATCCACTGCGATGCCGCCTTCTTTATCAATATAGGCTCTTAAATACCAGTTGCTTCCTTCCTTTACATACTCCACATCTACCAGCTCAAAATTGTTGGCTTCCAGGATTGGTAAAAGCAACGCTTCTGTCCGGCTTTCATATGTGTCTCGTTTTGACATACATTCACCTCTGCTTTTCCTGTGACATCCGATATCGCCTCGTCCGGTAATATCAGGAAATCACAACAAAAAAGTGGACTTGCCAGCCCACTTTCTTACTATCATCATCTAGTTCTTATTCAGTTTACACCTAATAAAAAGGCAATGTCAATAACTAATTGCGTTTTTATTGGGATTCTTGGAAACTAATAATAATTGTTTACCTGGTATTTTCTTGCTATCGCAATGTATGCGTTGACACGCTCGGCAAAATACTTACTCATATTCTGCATAATCCTGGTATTGAGGGACTGTCTTAACGCAAAATACGGCATAAAGCTGAAAATTATCATACAAAGTACAAATACCAGACCGCCCACAATAAGCGCCAGTTTCTCTGATGAACCAACCATCGAGTATACCAATAATGAAAATAGAACTGAAAGAAATATCTGGAAAATAATCATAAAAATCAAGAGTACCGTATAACTTCTTTTTTCTAATCGGTAATATAATCTGGTCACTCCATCATTGACTCTTACAAGTCTGAACTGTGCATTTTTAGCATTTGCCAATACCTGAGAATACAAAATACTCAGTTCTTCATCCTTCTTTTTCTGAATATCTCTTTTAATATCAAGAGAATAAATTTCCCTCACAACAGTCAATGGTCCATCAACCTTTAACAATCCATTTAAAGCTGTAGATGTTGTCTCAAGAGGTGCCATAAAATCCAGATATGATTCACAGACCTTGCCCATATAAGCTTCTCCTTTATTTACATCTGCGGTGTGTCAGAAGGTGTCTGATTATATACATTGTTTGCATTGTTGGAGTAGTTCGGATCATATACAGTGCCAGAATAGTTCGGATCATATGCGTTTGTATTAACCTCATTCTGTAACTGTGCCTCAAAATTATCCTCGGCTTTTTTCTGGGACAGCTTCTGGATAGAAATACCGCATAAGATCCATACTACTAAACCAAGCATCATCCCTATAATTGAGAATACCAGTGTACAGATACTTGCGGCTAAAAGGAAGCCAAGTCCTTTGACTCTCTTCTGATTTTTCTTCATCAGGATGGCTGTCAGAACAATAACAACAACTGCACAAACACCCACAACCAAAAGTCCGATACTTTGAATCGCAGTCAGTCGATTTAACGCATCCTGAGTAGTAGCATTCTTTGCTGCACTGTTCATGATTCGAAATAAAATGTACAATACAATTGTAATTCCGATTTCAAACCAGTTAAGAATCTTAGCCTGTTTAATAATTTTACTTGTTTCCATTTTCTTTTTTTCTCCCTTTCCTCATAGGAATCTTTAGTTTATTACATAAGTCATTATGCTACACTTTCACGCTTTAGTCAACTAAACAAATGTGAAATCGATATATAAACTTTTTTATTCAGACCAAAAAGAAACAAAAACAGCTACATTCCTTTCAATAAAGAAAACCTCGCAAACAGCGCATTTACGCTGGTTGTGAGGTTTTGCTCTTTCTCAACTGTCAAAGATGGAAGTTTACACCTAATGAAAAGACAATGTCAATATCTAATTGCTTTAAATTACCTTATTTATCAGATATTCAGTTGGTTTTTTCAACAGAAATAACCTTTCCTTCAAATGGATCTACCTCAGATATTGTTCCGGTGTACTTAACGATAACCCGATCACCGTTACTGACATTTTCCAGTCCGTCCGGTTTTTCATCAAATGAAAAGCTGTAAGGCGTATCATTGTCATCCACAACAACAAACATAAAATCTTTGATTTCATCTATGGTTCCCGTCAGTTCCTTTGCATCATTATCTTTGCCTCCTGCCTGACCACAGCCTGCCAGCAAACCCATACACAATACAACAACCATAATCATTGCAAACAATTTTTTTCTCATGATCAATCTGCCTCTTTTCTTTCATAATATTTTATCTGCCGGCAGTATCAATAAAACTATCTGTACAGACAATTTTGCTTGTACCTTCCGACTTCATCCATATAGTCTACTTCATTATTCACCGGATGTAAATAGTATACCTTAAAATATAAATATTACACCAAAAAATTTACACAAAATATAAAAAAGTCCTTGCATTATTCTCCAATATTTAGTAAGATAGCAAAGGACGCGAGAAAAGTCCTTTGTAAATGGCTTGTTGGTCAAGAGGTTAAGACGCCGCCCTCTCACGGCGGAATCAGGGGTTCGATTCCCCTACAAGCTGCTTTCTAAAGCATATAATCTTATGATTATATGCTTTTATTTTTGCAAAACATCCACAATATGCGCCCCTGCTCCCAGAAGATCCGCTCTTTCGCAGACACTCATCTGATATCTGACAAATGCTTCAAACTCCTCTTCGGACAATGCATTTAAAAATGGTCTGATATAATTAGCAGCCCCATCCGGAGACAAAATCACAAGACGTTTTAGTCCACAGGCTTCGTTCAACGCTTCTATGTCCTCTGTCCTGACATAATCATACAATGATTCTTCCTGATAGCAGGTATGGAACTTTTCATCTATCATGCCATTTTCCAGACATTCCAAAATGTGCTTTTCCTTAAACGCATATGTAATGATACTGTACTCGTTCATACAGTAGGCAACCAGTATAATTCCATCTTTTTTAGTCACTCTTTTTGCTTCCAAAAGCGCTGTTTTCTTTTCCTCAAAGCTGCCCAGATGGTACATGGGTCCAAACAAAAGTGTCACGTCAAAGCTTTCATTCGCAAAGCGCTTTAGTTTCATGGCATTCCCTTTATAGGCTTTTATATCGGGATTTTTCTGCTTGAGGATACCCAGGTTGTGCTGGACAAGCTCAACTGCGGTAACATCATAGCCTTCTTCAAAAAGCGGAATGGAATACCGGCCCGTTCCCGCGCCGATATCCAGTATTTTAATTTCACTTTTTTCTCTGTCCTTCG
Source organism: uncultured Lachnospiraceae bacterium (assembly GCA_900549665.1). Taxonomy (GTDB): domain Bacteria; phylum Bacillota; class Clostridia; order Lachnospirales; family Lachnospiraceae; genus UBA2882. Next base: position 123,016 of record URPH01000002.1, read on the forward strand.
GAATATATTTATGGATATATTCCATGGAAATACGATATTCCACCTGACCGTGTCTCGAATTCAACCGCTTTTCTTCATTAAATTTATTGTAATACTCTTCCAGTTGGTTCATTTTATAATCCTATCCGTTATCGTATTTTTAAGCATATTTTTGTAAAATTATGGTTTACATAAAATCAAACAGACTGAACTGGTTGGAGATTGGAATATCTCCGAGCAGATTCATTTCTGCCATCTTTTCAGCTGTTGTCTTGGAAATCTTTCCGCGCTCACACAGATCATCCCTTGATAAAAACGGTCCGTTTTTGGCAGCCTCCATCAAAGATTCGGCAGCTGAGTCACCCATGCCGTCGATACTGTTAAAGGAAGGCATGATCTTCCCGTCTACAATCTGGAACAGTCTCGAATGTGCCTTGTAAATATCAATCGGCACAAATTCATAGCCTCTGGCATACATTTCCTTTACGATACGAAGGTCTCTTAAGCTATCCTCTTCTTTTTTGGACAGCTCATCCTTTCTGGAATTGTAATCTGCCAGAGTAGCGTCAATTTTTCCAATTCCCTGACACATGATCTCATAAGAAAAACCACTCGCGCGGATACTGAAAAATGCAGCATAATATGCCAAAGGATAGTTGACCTTAAAGTATGCCACTCGCCATGCCATCATAACATATGCAGCTGCATGGGCCTTCGGGAACATATACTTGATCTGCTCACACGACCAGATATACCAGTCGGGAACACCATGATCCTTCATCATCTGCTTCCATTCTGCCCAGTTTCCACACTTGCCCTTGGCTACCGTTCCTTTACGCACCGCCTCCATGATCTTAAATGAGGTACTCTCGTCCAGTCCTTTATCAATCAGATAGATCATGATATCATCACGCGTACAGATAGCTGTTGAAATCGTTGCTTTTCCTTCCTGAATCAAAGTCTGGGCATTATTCAGCCAAACATCCGTACCATGTGCCAGACCTGCAATACGTTCAAGGTCTGTAAAGGAGGTCGGCTTGGTATCCAGAAGCATCTGCATGGCAAATTCCGTACCGAATTCCGGGATACCAAGAGAGCCGAGTAATATTCCGCCGATATCATCCGGCGTGATCTTTAAAGCATTTGTATTCTGGAACAAAGACATGACATCTTTATCATCCAGCGGAATCGTAACCGGATCCACACCGGTCAGATCCTGCAGCATACGGATCATGGTAGGATCCAGATGCCCCAGAATATCCAGCTTCAACAGGTTGTGGTCAATCTTGTGATAATCAAAATGCGTCGTAACAATATCCGTCGTCATATCATTGGCCGGATGCTGTACAGGAGTAAACGAGTTGATTTCCTCTCCCACAGGAAGTACAACGATACCACCCGGATGCTGTCCGGTCGAACGCTTGACGCCGGTACATCCAACTGCAATACGGTCAATTTCACAGCCGCGCTTGGAAATGCCACGCTCTTCAAAATATTTGCGTACAAATCCATATGCCGTCTTATCCGCTACCGAACCAATGGTTCCCGCACGGTACGTCTGTCCATAGCCAAAGATAACCTCGGTATACTTATGTGCCTTACTCTGATATTCATTGGAGAAGTTTAGGTCGATATCCGGCTCCTTATCACCCTTAAAACCAAGGAAGGTTTCAAACGGAATGTCAAATCCGTCTTTGACAAGCATTTCTCCGCACTGCGGACACACCTTATCCGGCATGTCACAGCCGGACTTACCGGAATAAGCGCGGACTTCATCCGAAGTAAAATCATAATAATGACATTTTTTACAATAATAATGCGGACTCAGGGAATTAACCTCGGTAATTCCGGAAAGGTACGCCACAAAGGACGAACCAACAGATCCACGCGAACCTACCAGATATCCGTCCTCCACGGACTTCCATACAAGCTTCTGCGCAATGATGTACATAACCGCAAATCCGTTTTTGATGATCGCATTTAATTCTTTCTCCATACGCTTTTCAACAATTTCCGGAAGTACCTCTCCGTAAATTTCATGCGCACGGTTGTGGCAGATCGTCGTAAGGATCTCATCTGAATGCGGAATGATCGGCGGGCTCTTATCCGGACGCACAGGATCAATGGATTCGATACAGTCTGCGATCAGATTGGTATTGGTAATAACAACCTCTCTTGCCTTGTCACTTCCAAGATACTGGAACTCCGCAAGCATTTCTTCTGTTGTACGCAAAAATAACGGTGCCTGCTCCTCTTCCTTAAATCCCTGTCCTGCCTGGATGATGCGACGGTAAATTTCATCCTCCGGATTGAGGAAGTGCACATCACAGGTTGCACAGACCGGTTTGTGCAGCGCATCTCCGATTTCTACGATCTTGCGGTTTAGATCCTTCAGATCTTCTTCACCCTGGACATTTTCATGACGTGGTGAATCGATCATAAATCGGTTATTGCCGATCGGCTGTATTTCCAGATAATCATAAAAGCCTGCGATCTTGTATAGCTCAGCATCACTCTTTCCATCCAGCATGGCGCGGAACAGTTCACCCGCTTCACAGGCACTGCCAAGGATCAGCCCCTCTCTGTACTTTTGTAAAAGGCTTCGCGGGATACGCGGTTTTTTATAAAAATAATCAATATGTGATTCGGAAATCAATTTGTAAAGATTGATACGTCCGATTTCATTTTTGGCCAGTATGATAATGTGATAATATGGCAGTTTCTTGATGGCATCTTTGTTATCCTCTGCTAACCGGTTGATATCTTCAAGCTTTTCAACATTTTTTGCCATCAGCATAGGCAGAAACTTTTCAAAAATCTGTGCCGTTGCTTCCGCATCATCAACAGCCCTGTGATGATTTTCCAAGGAAACGCCCATTGTTTTAGCGCAGGCATCCAGCGTATGCTTTGCCTGATTGGGCAGTAAAATCCTGGCAATACCAACGGTATCAACAACCGTAAACGCTCTTTCCAGATGCTGTCTGGCTGCATTTTCCCTGATAAAGCTCATATCAAAGGAAGCGTTGTGCGCTACCATGACACAGCCCTTGGAAAACTCCAGAAACTCCGGCAATACGGTCTCGATCGTCGGCGCATCCATCACATCATGATCGGTAATTGAAGTCAGCTGGGTAATCCGGTATGGTATCGGCTCCCTCGGATTGACAAAGGTGGAAAAATGATCGGTGATCTTTCCATGCTGCACCTTTACCGCACCAATCTCAATGATGTTATTTTTTACCGGAGAAAAGCCTGTCGTCTCAATATCAAAGACCACATAGTCCTGATCAATAGACATATCCCCGCCATTTTCCACAATCCGTTTGGAATCGTCTACCAGATATCCCTCTACTCCAAGTATGATCTTGAAAAAGTTTTGCCTGTCGGCTGCAATTCCGGCCTCTTCGCAGCGTTTTTTTTCTGCATCCCACAGATCACACCAGGTATGGAACACATCCGCAAGTGCATGGACAACACCATGGTCGGTAATCGCAATCGCCGGATGTCCCCACTTGTATGCACATTTGACAATATCGATAACATCCGATACACCGTCCATATCACTCATCTTGGTATGGCAGTGAAGCTCCACCCTCTTATTGGCAGAATAGTCCATCCGCTTGGTGGTAAAATCATCGATTTCCTTGATGACAAGTCCGCGTCCGCCGATTGTCAGTTCATGATCAAAACGGTCTACGGATACGTCACCTTTGATTTTGACAAAGGTTCCCTTTTTGGTATCAAAACGCTTTAAAACCTCGCCAATTCTTTCATCCTCTACAAACTGCTTTACCATGATCGTATCTGTAAAGTCCGTCACGGCCAGGATCAGAATAGTCTTTTCAAGCTTTGCGATTGGCTTAGTGTCTACTGATATGACCTTACCCCTGATGACAACATTGCCGATTTCACCCATGATTTCAGAAATAGCGATCGGTTCATCCTCGATATCATGATAGCCAAGGATAATGCTCGGATCATCGGATCTTTTCTGATAGGAATCTCTCCTTGATCCATTCTTTTTACTGTAACTGCCTTTATTTCCGTTCCAGGTATTTTTCTTTTGCTGGTCATTTCCGGCTGCCTGTGGTGCTTTTTTCTCTACCGGTTTCTCATTTTCTTTTACAGGCTTTGCAGATGTTTCCGGAGTCTTTGCTGCTGCCTCTTCCGTTTCCGGTATCGCATCCTGCCCGGTCTCATGTGCCGTATCAAGACGTGATGCAATTTCCTCAATCTGACGTTTGAGCTTCATCTCATCATCTTTTTTGGTTGCACTTTCTCCCGCAGGCTTAAACTCGATTTCAATATCGGTATCCACGCCGCAGCGCTCTCTGAATATCTTGTTTAAAATATCCATAAGCTCATCTGCACGATCCCGATAGACATGGATATCCTCTACCTTTAAAAGCAGATGACTTCCGGTAAAATCGGCATCCGCTTTTTTTAACATGCTAAATAAGACCGGGCTGTATTTGCGTAATTCCAATAAAATACTGTCCCGGTATTCTTTATATAGATTTTGCGATGTATACTGCTCGGAAAGACTGTACCTTTCATAAATCTTGATCATGATATTGGTCTGGTCAAACAACTGATTTTTGATCAGCTCCTCAACAGCAATGATGTGCTTTTTGGCGATCAGTCTGTCCGCCGCAATATAGATCCGCAAAATGTCTTTATGTTTGGTTGTTGTAATATGTGTGACCTTGATACCCGACAGTTCATTTTTGAGTTCATTCTTGAGCTGAAGCGTCGGAAAGGCCTCTAAAAAATCTTTTGGTTCCATTTTCCACCAGTTTATTTATTATGCATTCCAGTGTTCCAGCTCGTATCTCAACACATTTAAAAGATCTTCTTCCGGAACTTTTTTGATAATCTCACCTTTTTTGATCAAAAGACCGACGCCATCACCGCCTGCGATTCCGATATCGGCTTCCTTGGCTTCTCCGGGTCCGTTGACAACACAGCCCATAACAGCCACCTTGAGATTGAGCGGCATCCCCTGCACCATCTGCTCTACCTGATTGGCAAGACCGATCAGATCAATACGTGTACGTCCGCAGGTAGGACAGGCAATGACTTCGATACCTTTTTTGTACAGACCAAGGGAACGTAAAATGGTCTGTGCAGAGCGTATCTCTTCAACCGGATCCCCGGATAATGATACACGCATGGTATCTCCAATTCCTTCATGCAGTAAAATGCCAAGACCGACAGCAGATTTGATATTGCCGCCATATACGGTACCGGCCTCTGTAATTCCGATATGCAGAGGATAGTTGGTCTTTTTGACCAATGCTTCATGAGCCTTGACACAGATCGGAATATTGGATGACTTGATGCTGATCACAATATTGTCATAACCGGCATCCTCTATCATATGCACCTTGTCCAGTGCGCTTTCCACAATTCCTTCGGGTGTAACACCATGATATCTTTCAACCAGATCCTTTTCCAGAGAGCCGCCATTCACACCGACACGGATGGGAATATTTCTCTCCTTTGCACAGGCTACCACCTCGCAAAGCTTTTCTTTCCCACCGATATTGCCCGGATTGATACGGATCTTGTCTGCGCCGTTTTCCATGGCTGCGATCGCCATTTTATAATCAAAATGAATATCCGCAACTAAAGGAATCTGAATCTCTTTTTTGATCTCGCGGAATGCTTTTGCTGCCTCTAAGGTAGGCACGGTGCTGCGTACAATATCACATCCGGCAGCTTCTAAACGTTTGATCTGGTCAACCGTTGCCGCAACATCCTCTGTCCTTGTATTGGTCATGGACTGGATCATGATCGGATTGCCTCCGCCGATCACCTTATTGCCTATTTTAATTACCTTTGTATGATCTCGATACATGTAAATACCTCTTATCTTTATATGCGGATTCCGACTTATGATTTTTGAATCCTAATTTTTATACCTTTCCATATTGTATCATTTATCCTGATATCTGTCATTCGGGATTTTGAGAAATTATAATATGCCCCAAAAGAAAAAGCACCCTAAGGTGCTATTCTTCATAGTGAAATTTACAAGAATAAATAATAACATTCTGATTACAGTCTAAATTATATGTAAGTCTATGTTCATCTGTTATTCTTCTGCTGCAAACTTTTCTATATTTAAGCGGCTCTGGCTTGCCAATTCCTTCTAACAGTCCATCACGATCTATACTCTTTATCAATTCATTGATTCTCTTTACGATTCTTTTATCTTCCTTTTGCCAATCTGTATATTGCTTCCACGCAGTAGGTGTAAATATTACATTCATGTATCATGAGCTCCCAATTCTTCCATTGTCTTAACAATGAAACCTCCTGCCTCAGCTTCAGCCATAGATTTATCCAACATAGCAAGATATTCCGAATTTCTTTTTGCTTTCATAATTTCATTATATTCAGCCTCTGACATCATTACTATATTTTCATTTTTGGGTCTTGAAATAATCAATGTTTCTCCCTTAAAAACTTTATCGCAAAATGCTTTAAAATTATCTCTAACATCCATGCTCTTTACTGCTAACATTTCTAACACCTCATTTTCGCACTAAAAATCGTATGTTTTTTCGTACTTTTATTGTATGTTATTATTGTTTCATTGTCAACGAATTCTATTCATCCATTTCCTTCCGTATCAGATAACTAACTCCCGAATCCTTCATCTTGGGTCGATTGCCAATCTCCTGATTATATACAACATGTGTCTGTATCTCATCCTGCTTTACAGACTGTCTGATACCATGCATCAGCCATTCATATTTCAATATTATAAAAATAACAAAAACTAGCAGAAGCAAAAATGACTGATACAGATACTGTCCAAACCCATGCCTGAAAAAGCGCACGGTATCTCCGATCAGATAACGATGATCCTTATGATATGTACACCCACCCCTAGCAATCAGCTTCTGCCATCTTACGGCATCACACAACATACAGGCAGCATCCTTATAACCCTCATCCGGATTGAGTCGGACCGCTTTCTGCATTATGCTCCGACAGCCCTCTGACAGCTGCACCACATCTGCCTTGCCATTAAAAATCCCATTATGATATGTCGTGCCCGTCAGCATCTCATACAGGATCATCCCAAGTGCATAGGTGTCCCTGTATGGTAAAATACCATTCCACCCATCCGGACTGTACATTCTGTTTCCCATCATCCGGACGTTTTTTTCATCCCGGTATAAAACAGAGCCAAAGTCGATCAGGTATACCTCTCCTTCTTTTGAGATCATGATATTTTCCGGCTTTAAATCTCCATATATCCACTGTGGCCTGCGCTTGTGAAAGAAAGATAAAATTTTCAAAACTTCCACACAGATATCTGCTGTCTGTTCCTCTGAAAAAATCTTTTTTTCATCCATGAGCTGTCGCAGCGTTTTCCCGGATATATATTCCATAAAGATGCACACACCCTTTTCATCCTGAAAGCAGTCAAGCAAATATGGTATTCCTCTCTTTTTTAGAGTACGCAAAACTTCCAGCTCCCGCCGGCTTTCCTGTCCATCCTCTTCATACCTTTTCATGGCAACCACTTCCTGTGTGTCCCTGTTTTTCACAAGATAGACATGCGCCCGGCTTCCATGTCCGATTTCTCTTATCATTTCATATTTTTCTGTCATACCAATTCCACCTTTCTGTTTCTGACAACTTCTATTTTAATTATCCATGGTCCGTACCGCTTCCATTTCGATTAGCATTTCGATTGCCATTACGATTGTCATTTTGATTGCTATTTTGATCGCCATTTTGATTGCCATTGCAGTTATCATCCCGGTTTTTAATCACGAACTCATATTTAACCATATTGCGGAAATGTTATCCTTCTCCTGCCTCTTCAAGTTATCCATTGCTAACTCTTTTAACCGCCTGCAGATTGAATTTTCATTTGCCATCTGCCGGATATCCAGACATTCTTTCCACACATGCTTCTCATATTTTCTGTAAAATCCATCCGTGCACAATAAAACTGCAGCCTGAAAAATATGTGGAAACAGTATCCGTCCAGTAATATAGTCCGGCTTATAATCCCGGTTCAGTCCCAGGCATTTCGTAAGTCTGTGATAAAGCGCATGATCCTTTGTCCTGCCAAAAAAGAAAGTCTGTCCCGCCATCCTTTTTGCAAAATAAATCCGGCTGTCACCGATATGCAGGATATAATACTCATTCCGGTATAAAATACAAACCGATGCCGTTGTCCCAAGCCTTCCCTCTTTTTTACGCATCAGGGAGAACAAATATTTATTGATGTCGTAAAAAGCCGCCGTCCCCTTGGTTCTGACCATTCTTTTCCGTCCCGCATGATCAAGCTCATGCTTTGTAAAAATTGGCAGCAGTTCTCTGTCATACCAGGTATCCAGAAAACGGATGCACTCATACGACGCCCGTTCTCCGCACTCCTCGCCTCCCATACCATCACAGACAACCGCCATGGTAAGCTCGCCCGATGAAAGTCTGGTGCTTCGTACCAAAACAGCATCCTGATTAGTGGGACGCAGACCGGCCTCATAAACATAACCAAAAACCATATAAAATTTTCCTTCCTGTGGAATAACACATCCAAAACGGATGATCTCAGTACAGAACGTACTGCTTCAAGATATTGTAATTGTATCTGCTTTTTTACCAAAAATCAATATGTTTATAAAAAATTTCCACAAACCTCTGACTGAATGAACCGGAGCCCTCGTCACACTCCATTCACCCGTCAGTGTCTGTGGAAATCATTTACTTCCAGTCTTTTATTTTTATTCCTTTATCGCCAATCTTTTCTATTTATCTTCTATAATTCCTATTGGCTTTCTCATTTTTACTGCTCAAACTTCACTTCCAGAAAGTCAAAGTCTGCATAATGCTCATGCTTTACTCTATCAGCGCAGGTAATCCCCACCATTGTACCGGTAAATTCGCCATATTTGCAGTACTCATCCGAAAACTTGGTTGTATCAAAGACTTTGCCGATCGGAATAAAACGGATACCATCGTAGCTATAGGAAAACCACGATTTTCGCTCATCAATTTCCAGTCTCAGATAAATCGGCACATCATCAACCGGAATACGGGAATTTAAAAACTCTGTTTTTTCACCGTTTTCCAAATGGATGATCGACAAAGCACTCTGTCCCAATGTCTCACTGTAGTACTTTCTCAAATTGATATAGTTCATATTGTCATAGTACATGATCAGTCCGGCACTATGCTGGTGTACTTCCGGTTTAAACTCCATTTTGGTTGTGATACAGCCCTTTAAGGAAGTCATTTTTCTGGCTAAAATACTTACTTTGTTTAAAGAAGTCCTTGCTTCCTGTCCACGCAGACGCACATAGCCCTTTCTGGCTGTCACGCTGGCAAAGCGCGAAGGCATGATACGAGGTGCATAATACTGCTTGCCAAGCTCCGGTCCGTCAAAATCATCGAAATCGGGAATCTGCGGCATTTTGCATTCCGGCAGATTGCTTTCTTCTACATCCATCTTGGCAAGATTGCTGCCGTCTGCCATACGAAGCCAGCCATCCTCGGTCCATTTCATCTTCTGGATCGCGGTTTCTCTTCCCAATGTGCAGCGAAGCTCCGGCACAAACGGTCTTGCACACAGATGAACCAGATAAGTCTCACCATTCTGTGTATCCACAAAGCTTCCGTGTCCTGACTTTTGCAGTACGGAATCGGGATTGTAATATCTTGTCTTTAAATGATCCCAGTCCTTACGTTCATTGGAATATCCGGGTGTTGAGGTCACGATCGGATTCATCGGATCTTTTTCATATGGTCCCCAGACATTTTTACTGCGTCCCATCGTCACACAGTGATTGTATCCGGTGCCGCCTTCTGCACACATAATATAATAATAATCGCCATGATGATACAGGTGCGGAGCCTCAATACAGCCTCTGTCCGTACCACCGTTCCAGATGCGTTTGGGATATCCGATGATCTTCTTTTGTTCATCATCATATTCCACCATGCAGATGGCGCCGGGCTTTTCATAGCCCTCTCTGGTTTCCCACTCCAGCGAAACAATGTATTTTCTTCCATCATTATCATGGAGAATAGATGCATCAAAGCCGGAAGAATGAACATAAACCGGTTCACTCCAGGGACCTCTGATATCCTTTGCCTTGATCACAAAGTTGTCAACATCAAAGTATCTGGCATTCATGGAATTCATGACACCGTATACAACATAAAACATATCCTCTGCCTCACAATAGGTCAGGCAGGGGGCCCAGACACCCTTTGCGGAGGGCAGTTTCTTCAGATCGACTTTTTCATCATCGGTCAGCACATGTGTATATAATTCCCAGTTTTTCAAATCTCTGGAATGATACACCGGTATTCCCGGCATCCATTCAAAAGAGGAAACTGCAAGATAATAATCGTCGCCCTTGCGGCAGATACATGGATCCGGATTAAAGCCCGGCAAAATTGGATTGTGTATCATAATCATTCTCCTTTTTCGATCAGGATTTTCACATCCCAGTCCTTTAATAAAATCCGATCGTCCTTTTGATAACTGTGATCACTTATCAGATCATATACCTCTTTATAAGGATTGGTCACAAAACCATTCTCCTCAGAATAGTGAAGTACATAGTGTACTTTTTCACCAAGCTCATTGATACCGCTGCGGATAATCGTTGGAAACGCTGCTTCCACGACTTCTATTCCGGCATCGGAAAGTGCCTGTCTGTAGATTGATTTTAAAATATCCTTTGATGTATAGGCACCGATATAATATGCCTTACCTTTTTTATATTGATTTTTAGTTACTGCTGCATAAGCACCCCAGTATTTGTGCTCATATCTATGAAGCACTTCTGCTTCTTTTTCCTGTAAAAGCTCCATAAAATAAGTTACCGGTTCGTTGCAAAGACATGATTTCCCGGGATCGGTAAACTGGCTGTATGACATGCCAAAAACCTCTGTCATCGCATGTGGCTGTGCATCATGGTAGACCTTCACCTGTTCATCGGCTACAAAGGATTTGAAGCTGCTTACAAGGACACCGCCCTTTGCAACAAATTCTTTTAGCTTATCTATATTTTCATCGGAGATACAATAAAGAGCCGGTGTAATGATCATGTCATACCGTGACGGATCCAATAAGGTAAGATCCAGCACATCACATTCGACATTCATTTCATAAAGGCTGTCATACATCCAGCGGACAACGTCATTGTAGCTTAAGTCCCGGTCAATCGGAAACCATGAGAAAGCACTCAGGCTACGGTTATCATATGCTAACGCAACGCGGTTATTCTTTTTGATACAAAGCTTTTCTTTTGTATATTTCTGAAATTCTTTTCCAATGGTACATGCTTCCAGATAAGTCGGATTTTTGGAAAAATCATGACTTAACAGCCCCTTCCAGTATGTCTCATAACCACTGTGGATACTATGCCAGTTCCAGTACAATACGCTCTGTGCTCCACTCGCCAGATGACTGTATGCATGCATCCTAAGCTGTCCCGGATATGGTGTCCAGTACTTAAATGCCTGTGCCTGACACTCCAGCACCAGGTAATTGTCATCTTTCAGACTACGGATCTCGTCTCCGCAAAAAGCAATTTCCGCACCAGTCAGTGCATCCTGTGTCGGATGATAAATATCGGTTCCGGCAATCGTAAGCGGCTTTGCTGCCTGCGAATGATCCACATCGGGCTGAACACCGTAGGAATATCCGTCCTGCGCGATATCAGCTCCAAATTTTTTCCATTGAAAATCCAGATTGTGTGTCACAAACTGATCTTCCTTGCGATACTCATTGACAATGCCCGCCTGCCACTTCAGATACTCGGTGACAAGGCTTCTCTGGAAGGCCTCAAACTCTCCGTAAAGACCTCCGTTGATGCAGCCTGTCATATCCGGGAAGTCATCCCAGTCGTGAATGGAATTGCTCCAGTAAGAAAGGGTAAAGGCTTCATTTAAGGCATCTGTCGTCACAAATTTCTTTTTTAAATATTCTACAAAGCGTTCCTGCACAAGCTTTGTGGCAACATGGTAATGCTTTGTCTCGTTGTCGATCTGATATCCGATCACACGCTCATTGTCACAGACGTGCTCCATCAGTACACGGATCACTTTTTCAGCATGCTTTAAGAATACCGGATTGGTAATATCCATTAGCTGTCTGTGTCCGTAATCTGCTCTCTTTTTGCCATCAAATACCATGACCTCGGGATATTTTTTTGCAAGCCAGGAAGGAATTGCATAGGTCGGTGTTCCAATGATCACCCACAGATCCTCTTTCTTTGCAATCTCAAGTACCCGGTCAATAAATGAAAAGTCATAGACATCTTCTTTAGGTTCCAATGTGCTCCATGTGGATTCTGCGATCCTTACGACATTCATACCCGCTTCTTTCATCATCGCGATGTCTTTTTCCAAACGGTCCTCTGGCATATACTCCAGATAATATGCACTTCCGAATAAAATATCATTGCAACGTAACAAACTCACCATGTCACCTCATTTCTACTCATACAAAGCTTTTCTTTTCCGTCATACGGATATATTATTCTGCGTCTGTTCTGTGTTTTCCTACGCTCAGATCAGCAACTACCTGATCATATTTTTTATCAAGGTCAAATGCAACTAAGCAAAGAACTGAGATCACACCACATACGGCAGGGATCCATGCAAAGGATAATGTAATTGCATTTAATGCGCTTGCTGACTGTGTGGCAAGAGCTGCATCAAAGCCGCCTTTTCCAAGGATCCAGCCAAGAGCTGCTGTTCCGACACCGGAGCCAACCTTCATACAGAAGGAAGATGCCGCATTACCCATTCCGGCTGTACCGTAACCGTTGTACCATTCGCCATAGGTGATTGCATCCTGAAGCATACCAAACATGGTAGCACCGCCACATGCAAATCCAAGACCCTTGATTACGGAGCATACACACTGGAATGTCACATTTCCGGAAAATCCACTGATCAGGAAACCTAAGGTTGCAAAGCTCATTCCGGCAATAAATACTTTTCTCTTATTTAATACTTTCATTAAGAAAGGTGTGATAAACAATCCTGCGATCTGTGCCAGTGAGAGGCAGTTGGAAATAACAGCGTATTTGCTGTCATCGCCGACATTGTATGCTACATAATAAAATGCTGAACCAAAGAAGCAGGACATCATGAAATACATAGCAAAAATATTGACAACGATCAGTACCCAGTATTTGTTTACAACAAGACCTTTTAAGCCTTTCAGGAAGGAAACCTCCTGTTTCTTTGCTCCGCCTTCCTCGTCCTGTCCGCCTTCTACAACGCGTTCTTTACAGCAGGCAAACATAAAGAAGTTAATGATAACAAATACAATCATCAGGACAACAAATGTCAGGCTCCAGCCCTTCTGTGTATAAGCATCTCCGCCACCGAAGTAAGCTGTCATCTTTAATACAACCGTGTTGATTGTCATTGTACCTGCTGTAGCAAGTAAGTTTCTGAAGTTACCAAGAAGACCTCTTTCGTACTGGTTGGTAGTCATAAGACCGTTCATGGTAGCATAAGGAACGTTAATTCCTGTATAGAAAATAGTGGATACCAGATTGTATGTTAAGAACATATAAGCAATCTGGATGGTTCCTGCAAAGCTTGAGGGAACGCTGAACATCAAAACGGTACATACTGCAAGCGGAATACATAAACGAGCGATCCAGGGACGTGCTTTTCCAAGCTTACTGTGTGTGTGGTCAATGATGTATCCCATTGCCAGATCTGATAAACCATCGAAAATTTTTGAAATTGCAATAATAGAAGCTGCAGCGGCTGCGCTGGCTCCGACTACATTGGTATAATAAACCAACAGGAATGCAGAAATAGCGGAATAAACCAGGTTTCCTGCATAATCTCCCATACCATATGCAAATCTTTCCAGGAATGAAAGCTTTACATTGGAATCTACTTTCACATTTGTATTGTTCTCCATCTCATCTTCCTCCTTAACAATCCTTTACAGGGAACCATCCAAAATCAACACATCTTCCAAGATCCCAGCTGTCCCAGCCGATCCATCCCTGTGTATTGATAGTATCTGTTAGCAGTTTATAACTCCAGTAAAAATATCCGGAACCACAGTTCCATGCATCCACCTGTGCTTTTGCAACGGCACGGTAGATCTCAGCCTTTTTCTCATCGCTGATCACAGCTGCGCCTTCTCCGTCGATGCCGTTTAATACAGTCTGACCACCCTTGGTATCATGTCCGCATGCCAAAGAATTGAACAGGCACCATTCACCGCAGATAACCGGGAAGTACTGCTGCATTTCAGCGATCTCTTTTGCAAAACGGTTTTTGATATAATCAAGGTATCCGTCCACGGTCTGTTCGCATCCGTACATTTCAGCCATCATCAGATACTGATGTGTATCCAGTACGACGTGGTCATATTTATCTTCCTGCATGAAATCCTTCCAGATATTCAGTTCAAATCCATCATGGATCACAATGTATTTGTCCTCTGCAATATGAGGATGAATACGGTCAAATGCATCCAGATAAAACTTGCGGATAAATTCATAGGAAATCGCTTTGCTACCCTCTGCCATCTTGGCATCTGCTGCGGGATAACGACTCTGCATATCCATGGTTGCCCATATTTTTTCCAATGCGGGCTCGTTTAAAACTTCAATTCCCCAGAGACCTTTTCTCTTACCGTATCTTTCTGCCAGACGTTCCAAAACGCTTAATTCAAATTCAACCTCTTCCGGGATCTGTGCCCATCTGCACACACCACAAATACCGCCGTTATCGGAACCGTTCTGTCCCATGGGTGCTGTGTGAAGATCGATCAAAATCTGTAAGCCATAACGCTCTGCCCAGTTAAAAGCCTTATCCAACTCTTCAATACAACCGATAAACGGCTCTCTGTCTCCAAAAATGAAGTAAGGAACCGGAATACGGACCGCATCTAATCCCCATGATTTGATCGTCACGAAATCTCTTTCTGAGATATACTCACTTCTGTGGATCTTGATTCTTGCTTCATATACTTCCTTGGAAAGCTTTCGGGGAAGCCAGTATTCATCTTCTGCATCTGTTCCTTCAAACAATGCCGGGTTCATCCATTTTTCAAGTACAAGCCAGTTTCCAAGATTGACACCTTTTACCTTAACATTTGCTTTCATGTATCTGCCCTTTCTATTCTTTATATTTTGTATCTGTAGTTTCTCTCATTGGCCATTTTAGAGATATCTCATTTGATATATTCATTTTATCCGTTTTATTCCGCATTCTATATCACTTTTCTTATGTCAATATCATATTTCTTATGTGTTTTTCATGCAAAACATGATATACTGATACCAACATTAAAACAGCATCACCAAATAACGAGGTATCCCATTATGACACACAATCCAATCTCCAATCCAATTTCCAATACAACCCTCCCAAGTCATACAATCCGCAATATCCAGGCTCTGGCAGCCTATATTTCACACAGCCTGCACACCGTTTTATATCAGATTGATGCATCCGGCCATATCCTTGCTTCTTACTGCGATATTCCCGATTTTTCCGATACCTTTATCACGCAGGAGTTGATTTTAGATTATGTTAACCAATGTATTACAGACAAAATTCCTTTATTTTTTTCATACAACGATATCTGCTATGCATTGGTATGCCCATCTTCGCAGGACTTTGGATTTCTGATCGGTCCGTTCCGGATCTCCTCCCCGGTCAGACTATGTCATACCAATACCGGTTCCCGGTATGATTTTTCCGATCTTTCCGACCAGATTCCGGTTGTAACCATCGAAAACATATCCGAAATCCTGTTAATGTTGCACAATCTTTATTCGGATAATATCCTGACCGGCAATGACATATCCCTGCACAATCTGGCGCATCAGGATATGCATTTAGAACTTCATAAGCGCTATACCAATCTAGTATTTGAAAATCAGGAAAATACCATTCATCACAATCCCTACAGTCAGGAAGTCAGGGAGCAGAAAAGTATTGAAGACGGTGACCTGGAAGCTCTCAAAAACGCTTTGGCTGAGGATTACTCGGGACAGCTCGGTATTTTATCAAAGGATCCTGTCAGAAACATGAAAAATCTCGGCATCGTACTGGTCACACTTGCGAGCAGATCTGCCATGCGCGGAGGCTTACCTCCGGAAATTGCCTACTCTCTCAGTGATTCCTATATTCAGCAGATTGATGAAATGGATTCGGTATCCAAATATTTTTTCTATGAAATGGAATATCACTATACAGCGCTGGTAAAAGAAGCCCGCGAACAAAGTGAAAAAGAAAAGCAAAAAAATCCCCACATCGAAAAATGCAAGGATTATATCTTTTCCCATTTACATGACAAAATCACGGTAGAAACACTGGCATCCGAATTCGGTTACAATCCGGATTATCTGTCTCATCTTTTTAAAAAAAATGAGGGAATCGGCATTTCACAATATATTATCCGTGAAAAAATATCCCGTTCCCAAAACCTGTTGATCTATACCAATTATACCTATAGTGAGATTGCAACCTATCTGGGATTTTCTTCCCAGAGCCACTTTTCCAAATATTTCAAAATATATACCGGCCAGACACCTCATCAATTCCGGACCTCACAACGGCCGGAGGATTTTTTTAAAAAAGGCTGACATAAAAACACCCCGAAATCTAAAAGATTCCGGGGTATATTTTCATTTACATGCAATGTTGTGAGTCGAATGTAAATACGATAAAACTATTTTAATGATTAGCCAAGCTGAGCAGCAACTTCTGCAGCGAAGTCTTCATTTTTCTTCTCCATACCCTCGCCTACTTCGAAACGAACGAATTTAGAGATTGTGAAGTCTTTATTTACAGACTGTAAATATTTAGCTACAGACTGTTTGCCGTCTTCTGCTTTAACATATGTCTGATCAAGTAAGCAGATCTCTTTAAGCTGTTTGGAAACACGACCCTCAACAAGACCATTGAAGATCTTATCTCCTGCGATTGCATCCTTGTCAGCTAATGCTAACTCTGCTAACTGAGCAGCAGCTTCCTTGGAAAGGAAGTTGAATAAATACTGCATATTGGATTTCTTATCTTCATAGATAGCAACATCTTCTGCTGACCATACGCCATCTTTTGCTTTTTCGATCAGCTTGTTTAAGATCGGCTTCGGTAAAGATGCCGGATCATTTAATGCACTGTCTACTGTGATCTCGCGAAGCTTGGCAACTTCTTCTTCTGCCATATCAGCTCTGCTGATATACTGGGGATTCATAGCTGCGATCTGCATTGCGATATTTGCAAGAGCTTCTTTGGCAGCATCATCGTTAGCACCGGTTCCGGCAGCTAATACACCAATTTTTCCGCCTGCATGAAGGTAAGATACTACGATATCGCCTTCAACTCTTTCAAATCTACGGATAGATAATTTCTCTCCGATTGTAGCTGTTTTCTCAACTAACTCTTCTTTCAGGCCTGCCTGGTCTAAAAGAGTTTCAATATCTTCGCCATCCTTACCGCCTTTTAATGAAGATGCAAGAGCCTTGTCAGCAACTGACTGTACAAATCCCTGGAAAACTTCATTTTTAGCAACGAAGTCTGTCTCAGAGTTAACTTCTACTACAACACCTGCGCCATCTGTAATTGCTGCACGGCAGATACCCTCTGCTGCAATTCTGCTGGCCTTTTTCTCCATCTTTGCAGCACCGCTTTTTCTTAACACTTCAACGGCTGCATCCATATCACCATCGGTTTCGGTAAGGGCTTTTTTACAATCCATCATACCTGCGCCGGTCATTTCTCTTAATTCTTTAACCATAGAAGCACTGATTGCCATGATTATGTCCTCCTGTCAATATAATTATGAAAACGGAAACGGTAACTTATTATTAAGCTTCCTCTGTTGTATCTTCTTCTGCTGCTTCAACATCTGCTGCATCGCCCTGTTTTGCTTCGATAACAGCATCAGCCATTGTAGAAACGATTAATTTTACGGCACGGATAGCATCATCGTTACCGGGAATAACAAAGTCAAGTTCTTCCGGATCACAGTTTGTATCAGCCATACCGATCAAAGTAATTCCTAAAGCGTGAGCTTCCTGAACACAAATTCTTTCTTTCTTGGGATCTACAACAAAGATGCAGTCAGGAATCTGAGTCATGTTCTTGATACCACCGATGTTTTTCTCTAATTTATCCCATTCTTTCTGTAACTGAGCAACTTCCTTTTTGGGTAATGCTTCGAAAGTTCCGTCCTGAGCCATCTGCTCAATAGCATGCAGTCTTGCAATACGAGACTGGATTGTCTTGAAGTTGGTAAGCATACCGCCTAACCATCTTTCATTTACATAGAACATACCGCAACGCTCTGCTTCTGTCTTAACAGCGTCCTGAGCCTGTTTCTTTGTACCGACAAAAAGTACATTACCGCCTGCTGCAACGATCTGGCTGACTGCCTGATATGCTTCATCAACTTTTCCTACAGATGTCTGTAAGTCGATAATGTGGATACCATTACGCTCTGTGTAGATGTACGGAGCCATCTTAGGATTCCATCTTCTTGTCTGATGTCCGAAATGAACACCTGCTTCGAGTAACTGTTTCATTGAAATAACGCCCATTTTTATTCCCTCCATTTGGTTAATTTTCTTCCGCATGCATCAACTCTCCTGCCACTTTGGCGTTAACAAAGCACCGGCATTCAATCCGCATACGTGTTTATTGGGCAGAATTGTCCCACCCATTTTTTCACAACAGATTGATGATATCATAAAAAAAGAGCTTTTTCAAGCTCTTTTTCCAATTTCCTTATTTCCAATTTCATTATTTCCTGATTTCATCATTGGGTTCTTTTGATCAGGATTTCGGCAATTTCCTGATAGCCC
This sequence comes from uncultured Lachnospiraceae bacterium, assembly GCA_900549665.1. Lineage (GTDB taxonomy): Bacteria > Bacillota > Clostridia > Lachnospirales > Lachnospiraceae > UBA2882. The sequence goes on from URPH01000002.1 coordinate 141,837, forward strand.
GCACCGGCATTGATTTCATGGTTGCCTGTAGCTAACTTTTTGTCATACCCGTTCTGACACAAATACCGGTCAAAATCTCCGGCATCCGTAATCACACCAAGCTCAGCCAAATGTCTTGCTACAGTATCGGATCCGTCACCGCTGTTGATCGTAACTGTAATAGTTGCGGCTCCGGTTGTGTCTGTAGCCTTGGTACTATTGTCTGCTACATCTGTATCTGAGGCTTTTGTACTGCCCTCTGAAGCACCTGCAGCATCTGCTACTTTCTCCGAATCACCTGCTGCATCTGCTACTTTCTCCGAATCAACAGTATCTGCCGCATCAGCCGTCTTGTCTGTAGCCTCTGTATCTACCACACCTGCCGCATCTCCTGTCTGATCTGCACCTGCACTATCAGGCAATGCTGCAATATCCGGCTCATCCAAAGCGGTATTGTATGATACGGTAACATCATCCTCTCCCTGCTCTTCATGATTCAGATCACTGGACAGCACGCTGCTTTGCACCATACCAAGTGCCTCCGCCCTTGCAATGATCTCATCATCGGAAAGTGTCTCTTTTGCGCCACCCTTTGTAAGTCCCATAAGAAGCGCCGTAATCACGATACCAATTCCCAGACCTCGTAAATAATATCTCAATTTCATGATCACATCACCTCAAATAAATCAATAACAAGATTGACTTCTCCGACGCCAAGTCCAAGCTCCTTGGCAATCGCAATATTGGACTTGCCTTTTTTGTGAAGCTCCAAGATGCGGTCATTGTTGTTATTTCCGGCATTTTCACTGTCACCAACCACCGGCATTGCAAGCGGTTCGATGATCTTTTCTGCTTTAGCTCTGGTACTTTTCCTTGTCTTTTTAGCAGGTATATCGGTAATCTTTTCTTTTACAAGATCGATACTTTCAAAGCTGTCACCGGAATCTGCTGCTTTATCGGCTTGTACCGGCTCCGGTTCTTTTTCAGACTTTAACTTTCTGCTTTCCGCATCATCCTGTAACTGTTTTGTCACAAGCTCCAGTTCATTTTGCATCTCTTTTGCCTTGGCGTTGGTCTGATCCACCATAACTGCGGTTTCTTTCAGATTTTTCTGCTTGTCATGCAGCATGTCATACATAAACATGACTTCCTGATGGTTTTTATTGATATCGGAAAGTACCGTATCTGAAAATTCGGATACAGCCGTGATTTTTTCATTGGTAATCCGTTCCAGTGACCGCTCTGCTTTTTCCATTGCGTACTGGATCGTTTCATCCGTTGTATCCTGAAGCTGTTCCTTAGCTACGCGAAGCTGTCCATCCACCATTTCCCTGATCTTTTCATCGGAAACCGGACTTCCTTCTTCAATCTGCCCCTTCATCGTTTCTGGAACAATAAAGCTTGCGATAAAAACAAGAATTCCTAATATTAAAAGTGCAATTTCCATTCCAGTCATTTTATTTCTCCGCTTCCTACCGGCAGCTCTCTCATGTATTGTCAGTGATCATACAGACATATCAAAATGAGAAACTCCCTTTCGTATTACTTTTCCATCGCTCTGCCCATTCTGCTTTTTGCGATTCCTGCCACCGTCTCCGGCATAGGCATTATTGCCTTTTTTTCGTGGATCAGGCCGGTTTTCACTTTTTTGTGAGTCATCCTGCTGCTGAATCTGATTGAATTTTTCATCTTCCTTTTTTTCAGCCCGGATCTGAAAGTTGGCCTGCTCAACTCCGGCTTTCATATCTTCATTGTGTTTGACTACAGAAAAATCCTGCGTCCGCTGGATTGTCCCCTGAAATTCAACCATTCCGATTGCCATATCATGACCTCCTAATAAGCAGTGATCCTGATATCACCGCGTTCCCTGATAAAACGACAATATTTCACTGAATTTTTTAATACCAGAGAAGCATCCCCAATGGAAATCCTGGTACCGGCATAGGCTTCGTCTGATACACAGACACAGGCCTGACCTTCCGTTTCCATTGCCGCATCTAAAATCAAAATCTCTTCCTTGTCTTTTTCGATCAATGCAGTCATCTGCTGATTCATGACAGCCAGGGATTTGATATATTTCATCTGGTCCGGATTGAATTTTTCACCCTGACGCAGCTTATTGCTCAGGTTGATCAAAACCGGCTGGATCTGTGCCAGCTTCTTTTGCGAATCCATCAATTCTTTTTGCAGCTTCTGATAACGCAGCTTGTTGTCCGGATTGACTCCAACCTCAACAATCGTATCGGCTCCCATCGGAGACCCCAATGTCTTGCAGCTGATCTTTTCGGTTGCACGGACAACTCCTCCTGCAATGAAGCCCTTTCTTCCATCTACCGCCACGTATTTACCGGCACTTACCGTCGAATGCATGATGGTCTCGGATTCAACATAGGAAGCAGCCGTTATGGTGGCATTTTCTGCAAATTTCAGGATGACACGCCCGCCGGCCCTGAGAATCCCTTTTCCCATTCCGTTCATGCCCCGTGCAATAATGATATCGCCTCCGGCTTCGATCACAGCGCCTTCCACAACACCTCTTACTTCAACATTACCCTTTGCCCGGATCTCAAATCCTGCCTGTACATTTCCATTGACCTGTACACTCCCTTCAGACTCGATATTACCGGTGGCCGTACCAACATTTTCGACCTCATATACATCGGAAACAAAGACCTTATCATCGGTCAGACATACATGACCATTGATCAGAGACCTCATTTCGCAGCCATCTTCGGATACCTCTATATTGCGGCCATGCTTTAAAACCAGATGTTTGATCGTGCGCGGTCTGATGACCTCACCATAAACAGTTGTGCCATTTACACCTTCCTCAGCTTTTTTCAGGCTTGCCAGAACATCTCCGGTCTTGCAGTGATTAATGGTATTTAAGTGGAAGAAATCTACGGAACCGTCTTCATTTCGCGAAGGTCTTGTTTTTAAATCCGTGTTGAAATAATAGGTGATCACAGCATCTGTACCATGTATCGGTGCTGTCCCTCTGGCTATAACGATATCTGTACAGTAGCTGCGGTTTTGCAGATATTTTTCAATCACAGCTTCATCATATCCGTATGTGATCTTATGAAACCTCAGATCGTCGATCACATCACCTTTATCCCGATAGCTTCCGCCATTAGAGCTTGGAGGATAAAATCTGGCAACGGCTTCCATTCTGTCATCCGATATCTTTACCGTCATCATTTCCTGCTGCGGCAGACACACACTGTCACAGACAGGCACCACGATCTCTTTATCGTAATTTGACGCAACCTGATATAACTGCTTGATATTCTGTACATCTATTTTTTTGAGATGCAGGTAATCCATCATCTCGTTGATATTCAGTTTATCGCCTCCGTCTGTGGCAGGCACCAGACGTACTGCCGTCATATTTCCTTCGGCGACCAATTGAAAATAAGCGTTCATCCATTACCTCCCTCATAACTTTGCTATCGATCTGATAAAATCCCCATATACTGTCCCAATCTTGTCTTCATTTTTACTAAGGCTTTGGTATGTAACTGGGACACTCTTGATTCGGAAACCTCCATTACACGGCTGATCTCTTTTAAGGTCAGATCTTCATAATAATAAAGCACAACTACCTTTCTCTCCTTTTCCGTCAGTACTTCCAGAGATTCTTTAAGCTTTTCCTTTAATTCTACCTGTTCAACAACTTCCTCGGGCATCTCAAATCCGGCATTGCGCTGCCTGTCTCCGACTAATTCCGGTCCACCCTGTTCAATATATTCATTGAGACTGACAATGCCTGTTATCTTCATCTGCGACTGCCAGTCTGTATATTCCTCATCGGTAATACCAAGTGCGCCGGCAATTTCTTCATCGGTAGCACTCCGTCCTTTTGATGCCTCAATTTCCTTCATGACCGTCTCGATTTTTTTCTGGCGCTGTCGGATCGTCCTTGGAATCCAGTCCATTTTTCGGATCTGATCAAGGATTGCCCCACGGATCCTCAGACTGGCATAGGTTTCAAATTTGACATCCTTTAACATATCAAATTTATCAATGGCATCGATCAGACCAAACACGCCATATCCAACCAGATCATCATATTCAACATTATATCCGAGATACATACTGAGCCGTCCGGCCACCAGCTTTACTAAGGGCGCATATTCAATTATCAGTTTTTCTCTCAGTTCAGGACTCTTCAAACGATGATAGTCCTGCCACAACCTTTTCTTTCCTGCCTCATCCATGTGCGACCGTCATCTCCTATGCCTCCGGTGTCTGTGGTGTCGTTTCTTTTTCGATCACAGAACCATCCTTTTCTTTTTCTGCCTCTTCTTCGGCCTTTTTACGCTCTTCTGCCTCTGCATTTTCTTTGTCAAACCGGTCTATCACATAAACAGCCACCCTGCCAATGATGTAAAATACGATAATTGTAATCAAAAGCCCCCATAAAAACTGCAATAATGTGACATCCTTCCGATACAGCATCACACCTGCAACCGCACCGGCCAAAAGCATAAGTGCCAGAGGAAATCTCTTTTTATTTCCCATATTAAATCACCTTTTCCGGTTTTCCCACCGCACGGATAATAAAGTCTCCCGTCTCCGGATAAAAAATAACCGTACGTCCATAGTTTTCCCCTGTATCTTCCGCTAAAATCGGGATTTTCAACTCTTCCAGTTTCTTTTTGACAGCTATGACATTTTTTTCGCCCACCTTGATCATGGATGATTTGCTCTGAAACGCAAACATCTGTGCACCACCGGCAATTTTGGCTACCAGCCTGGTCTTTGAGCCTCCGGCCCTGACAATCTGGTCGATCAGTTCCACAATTCCTGTATCCGCAAATTTGGGGAGATTGGAATTGTCTTTGATCGCCGTACTGTCCGGCAGCATAATATGAGCAAGACCGCCAACCTTGGTAAGCGGGTCCCGCATGGCGATTCCGACACACGACCCCAAGCCCAGTGTTGTAAGCCCGTCCGGACTTTTACAGATATTCAGATCTGCCATTCCCACTTTTATTATTTCACTCATTTTACATACCTAATGCTGTCAGTATTTTATCATAGGATTCCAGATCCGGTACCAGTATAAAATAGCCATTTAAGGTCATTTCGTCTGTAAACTCCGTCTGTATCATCAAAATCCTGTCACCAATTTCACCAAATTCAATAGCCGGTACACTTAAAATAGCCCCTGCCATATCAATACACAAATCCGGCACAGAAGGTGTGATCCTCAGATTTGTAAGCTTTGAAAGTGAATTGAGATAGGACGCTACAATAATATTTCCGATTTCTTTTAACGCAGACAGCTCCATGTCTGAAAAATTCCCCTCTGACTGCGGAACATTCATCAGCTTTGAAACGAGATTGTGCGCAGCTGTCTCCTCCAGTAAAAACATCATACTTCCGGTAATATCTCCCTCTACCAGAAGATAGACACCGGTCATCAGCTGTTCTTCTCCGCCGATTGCCGCTCCGACCTCTGAAAAATTGAGCAGCCTAACCTGCGGCACCTTCATGTCTACCTTGCACTGTAAAAGCTGTGCCAGGGCCGTCGTAGCATTTCCCGCACCAATATTTCCGATCTCCTTTAAAACATCAAAATACTGATCGGAATTGTTCAAATTAAAATCCTGCATATACCCATCCAATCTCTCGTCTGCAAATTAAAGATTTAATTTGCCTTTTCCTTTTCGGAAAAAACGAGGTTTAAGTCAAACAGGGATATCAATTCTCCCTTGTCTTTTCCGATTCCCGAAATAAAATTGGTCTTCTCTTCCCCCGAATCGTAAGAAACCTTTTCTATTTCCCTGGTATCCAGTGTAACAACCTCTTTGACTGCATCTACCAGTACGCCGATAACTTCCCCATTGTCAAGCTTGATAATAATGATCCTTGTTAATTTTGTAATCTCATCCTCGCAAAGTCCCATTTTGATCCTCAGGGATACAACCGGTACCACCTCTCCACGCAGATTGATCACACCTTTTATGTATGCCGGTACATTGGGTACTCTGGTAATCCTCTGCATACGGACTATATTGTCAATATACTTGATGTTGATACCATATTGTTCATCGCCGAACTTTACAACAATGTACTGAATTGTCTCATAGGATTCCTGTATTCCTTCCATGTGCAACCTCCCTCTTACAACAACGCATTTGCATCAATGATCAATGCAATTTCACCATCACCCAGGATGGTTGCGCCGCTGATAACTTTACTCTTGTTTATGTATTTTCCGAGTGATTTAATAACAATTTCCTGCTGGCCCATCAGTTCATCAACAACAAGACCTGCCAGCTTATCGCCTTTTTTCACAATGGCAACGATCAGATTGTCATCCGGGCCTTTGGTAGACTCATTATCCAATACCTTATTTAAACGGATCAGCGGAATCACATCGCCTCTTAAATTGATCACTTCTTCATTTTGTACAAACTTAATCTCATCGGGAGCAATATCTTCGATTGTCTGGATGGAGCCAAGCGAGATCGCATATTTTTCGCCGCCGACTTCAACCATAAGAGCCTGAATGATAGCCAGTGTAAGGGGCAGACGGATAATAAAGGTACTGCCTTCACCCAGCTTGGTTTTTACTTCAACATCACCGCTAAGAGATTCGATCTTGGATTTGACAACATCCAGACCAACACCTCTTCCGGATACATCGGTAACCTTTTTAGCGGTTGAAAAGCTTGGCTGGAACAAAAGATCAATCGCATCCTTATCAGACATGGCATCTGCCTGTTCCTGTGAGATCCTGCCCTTTTCAACAGCTTTGGCCTTAACAGCCTCCACATCAATACCGTTACCGTCATCTCTTACTTCGATGACTACGTTGTTGCCGTCCTGATATGCATCAAGGAAAATGGATCCCACCTCCGGCTTTCCGCGTTCCTTTCTGACTTCAGCCGATTCCAGACCATGATCTGCAGAATTCCGGAGCAGATGCATCAAAGGATCTCCGATCTCATCTACCACGGTACGGTCAAGCTCTGTTTCCTCACCTGACATAAATAACTGCATTTTCTTGTCCAGCTTTTTGGAAAGATCACGGATCATCTTGGGAAACTTCTGGACAACCGATTCAATAGGTACCATTCGTACCTTCATGACAGATTCATGCAGATTGGTCGTTACGCTTTCCAGATATTCGATTGGTTCATTGACACTGCTGTTGGTGGTAATTCCTTCTGTCTGTGCTGCCGAAACCAGTGAGTTTTTGGCAATGATAAGCTCACTTACCAGATTCATCAGTACATCCAGTTTTTCAATATCTACACGGACCGTCCGGTTGACGATCGGTTTGCCGACTGCTTTCTTTTCAGCCTTGGCAGCGGTCTGTGAGGAAGCAGCTACGGCACCTGTTTGTGCTACAGCCGTCTCATCTGTCTTTTCCCGGTCTGCCTGCTCCTCCTGGGATTTTTCCTCGGACAACTCAACCGGAGCAATATAACAGCCTTCAATCTCGGATACATTCATGACAGCAGCTTTTACCTTATCCAGATCAGCATCCGTTATAAAAATAATACTGAAATCAAAATCAAATTTTTCGTCTTCAATATCCTGTGCACTCGGCACGGAGATCACGGTCTCTCCAAGCTCTTCCAATGCCTTGTATACCAAAAATGCACGTGCAGCCTTTAATATGCAGGTTTCCTGTACATAAACGGTCAGGCCAAATACATTTTTCCCCTGCTTTTTAGCCTCTGTAAGTACCATGTTTTCCGTATCGGAAAATGCAATGCTTCTCCATTTTTCTTTGGATGCATCGTTACTTTCCACAGCCGGTTCTTCCTTGGCAGCTTCTTTTACCTTTTCTGCGGCTTTGGCCGGTGCAGCAGCTCCTTCTCTGGAATCCAGAAATTCGTTTAATGCCTTGATCAGATGCTCATTGTCATTGGTTCCTTCATCTGCTGTGTTTTGAATATTTTCTGTATATTCTTCCAATGCATCCAGACACTGGAATAACAGATCGATCATATTTCCGTCTGCTTTCAGTGTATTGTTGCGCACCTCAGAAAAGACATTTTCCATGTCATGGGTCAGATTTTGCATCCTTTTGTATCCCATGGTACCCGCCATACCCTTTAAGGTATGGGCAGCGCGGAAAATCTCATTAATGGTATCCATATTTTCCGGATCCTGCTCCAGATTCATAAGCTGATCGCTTAAATTTTGCAGATGCTCCTTGGTCTCATCAAGGAAGATCTCCAGATACTGACTAACATCCATCTTTCATTACCCCCACGTATTTTGTTATTGTCTCAGCCACCTTGTCAAGCGGCACACTTTCGTCTGTCAATCCGGCCAGATCAACAGCACGCGGCATTCCATAAACGGCACACGTTTCTTTGTTTTGTGTTATTACAACAACCGGCTTGCTGTCCTTTAAATATCTTATGCCGCTCCTGCCGTCCGCTCCCATACCGGTAAGTACCACACATACAACCTGCTGATACCCGCTCTTTGCCAATGACTCAAATAAATAATTGGCACATGGCTTTACACCCTCTCTGGGATCACCGTCAAACAGCCTTAGCACATCACCGGTATGCCTGCACCTCAACTCCATATGCAGACCTCCCTTTGCCATATAAGCATATCCCTTCCTGACCGTCATGCCATCCTCTGCTTCTACCACATGAAGACTTGACATCGCATCCAGTCTGGCTGATAAAGATCCGGTAAATCCGGCAGGCATATGCTGTACAATTAGAACCGGTGCATTGAGATTTTCCGGCAGCTTAGGCAGTACACTCATCAGCGCCTTTGGGCCTCCCGTTGAACTGGCAATGACAACAATCTGATTGTCTTGTTTTATTATATCACAACTCTTTCTACTCATAAGTGCAAAGTCACCTGCTAATCAATTTTTTCATTGTCTTATTGGGTTCTGCTGCGTTTTTTTCGTTCCTCTTCGAAAATAAAACGAATAATGGATTCTCTTTCACGGTTCATGATCTTTTCAAACATCAGTCGATGCTCATATTCATCATTATCGTTTTCCAGCTTCCGGCAGCTTAATATTCTTCCTATCAGCTGATACACGGTTTCTTTTCCATGTACCTGCAAAGAAAAAGAAAGTACCACCCTATCCTCTACCTCGAAAGCCGTCTTTGACAAAAATTTAATGCCACCGCCGCTGATATCCCGGATTTCACATTTTTTCATGATCAGTCCGTTCTGAATATGAAATACATCCTTATCCAGATCTCTCAGCTCTTCATCCATCAACGTCCTTGCTTTTAACGGGATGGACGTGGAATAACGATAGTATTCCCTGCGTTGGAATTTCTCAAGCTGAGAAGTTGTCTCAGCCAACAAAATATACACATTATTGCTTTTGTACCTGTCCGCTATCCTTACAAAACACTGGTACAATCCATTTTCTGTATAAAAACAAAACTGATACTCACCATCTCTTGGAAGCAGGATCAGCTTGGAACCTTCCATCGGCATCAGGATCTCCAGCTTATTATCCTCTATCAGATCATATATTTTGGATGTATATACCTTTTTATCGGATGAATTACCTAAAATAGCTCTTTCGACAGCCATAATGTCAATTTTTTCACCGGGTTTGACTAATTCCGTTAATGTCATAAATCTGCTCCTTTATTTAGGATATCCTTATCCTATTTTCTCGTAATAATATGTGAGAAAAAAGCTGCCATTCCTCTTTTAGGTGTCACAAAGGACGGTTCTCCATACATCAAAACCTGCGCAATCTCCTGATATGCCTTGGTCGATCTTGCATTGGGCGCGGCTAAAGAAACCGGCAGCTGCTGCATGACAGCCTGACTAAGATACATATCCTGCGGAACACTGCCAAGGTATGATACCGGCAGCTTCAAATAGCGCGTCACAACCGCATTTAACTTTGTAAACAGAGCTTTTCCTTCATTTTGGTTGGCTACTTTATTGGCCATTACCTTGATTTGTGACATCTCCGTCGAAAAACGGTCGTGTCTGTTTAATGCTTTCAGTAAAGAATAAGAATCTGTAATAGATGTCGGCTCGGGAGTCGTCACCAGGATGATTTCTCCGCTTGCCACAAGGAATTCCAAAACAGCATCGGAAATTCCGGCACCGGTATCTACGATCACAATATCCGCGATCGCATCCAGCTCTGCCAGATTCTGGATGATGTAGACCAGATATTCACGGCTCAGATTGGAAAGTCCGGCAATCCCGGATCCACCGGAGATAAATCCGACACCGGCCGGCCCCCAGGTAATAATATCCTTGATATTCTTTCCCTGATAGATCAAATCGCACAGATTGTGCTTTGGCACAGTACCAAACATGATCTCAATATTGGCAAGCCCGAAATCCGCATCCAGAATGATCACGCGCTGTCCCATCTGACGGAACTGGATTGCTAAGTTAATCGCGGTATTGGATTTGCCGACTCCGCCTTTTCCGCTGGTCACGGTGATGACCCTTGCCACAGGCCGTTTGGGCTGATTATTCATTTTTATGATATTTCTTAAGTTTTCTGCCTGATCCATAAACGCCTCCTTAAGAAATCCTGTTTCCGCCAAGTAAAAGCTTTACTGTCTTTTGCGGATTGAAATCTTCCATATCATCCGGCACGTTCTGCCCGCAGGTTACATAGGAAAGCTTAGCCCCGGTGTGAAGCCTGAGGTTTAAAAGATTTCCAAGACAGGTTGTCTCATCCAGCTTGGTAAAGATAAGCTTAAACTGAACCATTGTCGCATATGAATCCGCAATATTTAACAGATCCTTGTATTTGGTAGTCGCACTGACAACCAGATATACCTCTTTTTCTATTTCGGGATCCACGGCACTTATAAACTCATTCATGGCATTCCGCTGTGTCTCATTGTGATGGGAATGTCCTGCCGTATCCATGAAAATATAATCATAATCCCTGTATTGATCGATCTGCTTCTGCATTTCCTCCGTCGTATAGATAATGTGGAACGGAACATTCAGGATATTGGCATAGGTGCGCAGCTGTTCTGCAGCCGCAATACGATATGTATCCATAGTAAACAGGGCAACTTTTTTCTTTTGTTCCACGGAATATCTGGATGCGATCTTGGCAATGGTGGTTGTCTTGCCGACACCGGTCGGTCCAATGAAAAATACGACCTTCGGTCCTTTTTTTGCCGGTGTGATACCCTCAGGCTGCTCAAATTTCAGGATCATCTTCTGATATACATTGGAAAGCATAAAATCAATAGGCATATTGGGCTTTAAGACAGTATCCAGCTCATCAATGATCTGATTGGCATAAGTTTCCGCCACTTCATTTTCTAGGAGCGTATTGTAAAGGAGTTTCAGAAAACGTACATTGCCGTTATCTTCTTCCTCCGGTTTATCGTGTGTGGACAGTGCTTTTTCTGTTTTGGGTTCTTCTTTTGCTTCATCCCTCTGCAGCTGCTTTTCAATCAGACTCTGCAGACTGTCAAGCTTCTGTTCCAGCACTTTTTCATTTTTACCTGTTTCGGCAGGCTGCACAACGGATGCATTTTGGGGCACTTCGGGTGCTTTTGCACCGTCTGTAGGAGCTGCTTGTCCCACTGCAGCCGGCTGCAGCTTCTTTTTTTCGGGAAGAACACGGTCCGGTTCCTCCTCCAAAGCTACTGTCACCTCTACAATCTTAGACTTAAAAAAAGAAAAGAAACCTTTTCGTTTTACCTCTTTGACATTCATAATAACAATACCGGCCCCAAGTTCCTTTTTTGCGGCTTCGATTGCATCATTTTCTGTTTTTCCCTGAAATTTTTTGATAATCATTTATAATTTCACCGTCCCCACTGACTGTAATTCGATATTCGGCTCTATTTCATTATAGGATACCACAATAAGCTCCGGCAGATACTGCTCTGTCATTTTCTTAAAATATATCCTGACAATCGGAGAAGTTATCACGATCAGCGGTTTGCCAAGGCTCTCCAGCTTTTCTACTTCTGTCTTGGTATGGTCTATGATCGTCCTCGTTTTTTCCGGATCAAGTGTCAGGTATGCTCCCTGTTCTGTCTGTTTTACGCTTCCCATGATTTCCTGCTCGACTTTGGCATCTACCGTGACTACGCTCGTTGTTTCATTGGGTGCAAAATATTTGGCACAGATTGCCCGCTTTAATGCCTGTCGTACATATTCTGTCAAAATATCCGTATCTCTGGTAGAGGCTGCATAATCGGCAAGTGTTTCAAATATGGTAAGCAGATCTCTGATGGAAACACCCTCCGTCAGCAGATTCTGCAATACCTTCTGGACCTCACCAAGCCCAAGAAGCTTGGGTACGAGTTCTTCCACGATGGAAGGATTGGTCTCTTTTAGGTTGTTGACCAGATTCTGTACATCCTGACGTGTCAGAAGCTCTGCAATATGCTGGCGGATCACCTCAGTCAGATGTGTTGCAATAATACTCGGCGGATCCACAACGGTATAACCAAGACTTTCGGCACGCTCCCTCTGTCCCTCCGTAATCCAGATTGCAGGCAGATGGAAGGACGGTTCAAAGGTCGGAATACCGGTAATCTCTTCTTCGACATAACCCGGATTCATGGCCATGTAATGGTCAAAGAGGATTTCTCCCTCTGAAACCTGGATTCCTTTGATCTTGATAATGTATTGGTTTGGATTTAACTGGATATTGTCTCTCAAACGGATGATCGGCACCACCGTACCGAGCTCAAGAGCAATCTGGCGCCGGATCATGACAACACGATCCAGTAAATCGCCTCCCTGATTGACATCCGCAAGCGGTATGATACCATAACCGAATTCCAGCTCGATCGGATCAACCTGCAACAATGAATTGACATTTTCGGGCTGTCTGATTTCTTCTGCCTCCGCTTCCTCCATATCCACGGCACTTTCAATTCCGGATGTCTCGATCTGCGCCTGCATATTGCGTCCGCAAAGAATAAAACAAAAGCCCAGAGCCAGAAACAATACGGCATTTAACGGTGTGGCAATACCTAAAAAGCACAAAATAGCGCCTACCTGATAGCAGGCCTTGGGCATACCGAATAACTGCTTGATCAGGACGGAACCAAAATCCGAATCCTTGCTTCCCTTGGTAACCAGAATACCGGTGGAAAGTGAGATTAAAAGCGATGGGATCTGGCTGACAAGTCCGTCACCGATGGTCAGAATGGAATACCTGTTTAAGGCAGTATTGATATCCATGCCGTTACGCAGCATTCCCATTGCAATACCGCCGACCAGATTGACAACCGTAATGATCAATCCGGCGGTTGCATCTCCCTTTACATACTTAACCGCACCATCCATGCTGCCGAAGAAGCTGGATTCCTGCTGGATCTTTTCTCTTCGTATCTTTGCTTCGGCATCTGTAATGGCTCCTGTATTGAGGTCCGCATCAATGGCCATCTGTTTACCGGGCATAGCATCCAGGGTGAAACGAGCTGTAACCTCAGCTACACGTTCGGAACCCTTATTGATTACCATAAACTGAATGATGATCAGGATGACAAACACGATCGCACCCATGATCAGATCGCCGCTTCCAACGAAATTTCCGAAGGTCTCAACGACATTTCCGGGACTTCCGGTCGTAAGGATCAGTCTTGTGGAAGAAACATTCAACGCAATTCTAAATATCGTTGTAAACAAAAGGACGGTTGGAAAATAGGACATTTCCAGAACCTCCTTTGCAAACATACAGCGAAACATGATCAGAAAAGCAAGAGAAATATTACAGGCTAACAGCACATCTAAAAGTGCGGAAGGAATCGGTACAATCAGCATCACAAATGCCGCCACAATATATAATGCAACACCCAAATCGGCTTTTTTCATTTTGTACCTCTCCTTTCTTTATGCATATTTTCGGATCCCCTTGTCCGTATTTAAGTTACTTTCTGCTTTTTATGGCAAATCATGTCAGATCCTGCCCTGCATATGATAAACCATCGCCAGCACCTCGGCAACTGCCTGATACAGCTCCTGCGGCACCTGCTCTCCCAGTTCCACATTGTGATAGAGCATACGCGCCAAAGGCTTGTTTTCTACAATTTCTATCTGATATTCCTTTGCTTTTTCTTTGATCTTTTGTGCCAGATAATCCTCACCCTTTGCCACAACAATCGGTGCCGGTGCGATCTGCGCATCATACTTGACGGCAACAGCAAAATGCGTCGGGTTGGTAATGACCACATCTGCCTCGGGCAGCTGCTGCATCATACGCCTGCGGGATACCTCCTGCATCTTGGCCCGGATCTTGCTCTTTATCTGCGGATCTCCTTCCGCCTGTTTGTATTCATCCTTTACTTCCTGTTTGGTCATCTTCTGCTCTTCATGGAATTTATGCTTTTGATATGCAAAATCCAGAGCCGCGATCAATACATAAATAATGGATACCTTCAGGCCAAAATTGATGGCAAGATCGCCGGCTGCGGCAATTCCCTGCCATAACGGCATATTAAAAAGCAGATAAATGATACCGGCATTATCCTTAAAGGTTGAATAAGCCACCCATGCAATCAGCCCGATCTTTAAGAGCGATTTGACAAGCTCCATCAGGGACTGTGCGGAAAACATACGCTTAAAGCCGTTTACGGGATTCATTTTACTAAGCTTTGGCTGCATCGGTTTGGCTGTCGGTTTCCATTTGACCTGGATCAGATCTGACAAAAAGGCCGCCATAAAACCCAAAATCAAAAACGGAGCAATGATCAACAGAATTTTCAACATCGAATTATTGATGAGTGCCTTTATGGAACCTGCTGCAACAAAACCATCCGGCATGCGGATCGCATCGCCGATCCGGTCATAACACGCGGAAAAAACAGCCAGCAGATTTTCACCCAGAAAGCCAAGTCCGATTTTTAATATCAGAAACAACACAATTAGCCCGGTTGCATTGGCAATTTCCTTGCTCTTTGCTACCTGGCCTTCTTTTCTTGCGTCGCTTATCTTTTTGGCGGTAGGTTCTTCAGTCTTTTCTCCGCCCGGTCCTTCTTTGGCGAAGAACTGCAGATTGTATTGGATCAAGCCATCATCGCCTCCACAAAAGTAACCATCATCGTCTTCATCTCAGTAAATATCATATCCGATATATACGGTAACATCCCTACCGTCAAAAACATAACTCCGAGCCCTAACAGCAGTTTGACCTGCATACCGACAGCAAACATATTAAGCTGCGGGGCAACCTTTGCCATGATACCCAGAATGACATTGGTAATCATCATAACACAAAAAACCGGAAGACAGATCCGGAAACCTATATTGATATAATCCGACATAAAACGGATAATCCCTGTTATCAGGCTTTCACTATGAAAAATCGCACCATTGACCGGTATCAGTGTATAGGTTTCAACAAAGGCTTTCACCAGATACTGATGAAGATTGGAAACAATCAGGAACAATAAAACCATATATTGATAAAATATACCCGATACACTCACCGTATCCTTTGTCATCGGATCGTACTCACTTGCCATTGCCAGTCCGATTTCCATATCAACCATTCTTCCGGCAAATGAAACAATGTAGGTACAGATATTGACACCCAGACCGATCAGCAGCCCGGTAAATACTTCTCTTGTGACAATCATGGCATATTCCAATACCGTCCGGTATTCCATTGCCTGATGCGGCATGGTAACCTCATAGATCAGCATCGCAAAGAAAAAAGAAAACGCTGCCCTTACCCGTTTGGGAGTATTGTTTGTACTGAAAAAAGGAGCCACAAACACAAAGCTTGCCACACGTGCCAGAATCAGCAGAAAATATTCAAATTCATACATGGAAAAGGAATAATTGATCATCCCGTCACCTTATATAAAGAGAAAAATCAGACCATAAATCCACCATAAATCCACTCATACTGTCAAGCATCCATCCGCCAAGCAGCATAAGAGTCAGGAATACCGCCAGTATTTTGGGAACAAATGTCAGTGTCTGTTCCTGAATGGATGTGACCGTCTGGAAAATACTGATGATCAGTCCGACAGCCAGTGATACCAATAAAATCGGTGCCGAAGCCTTGATAATCAGAAACAGTGCATCATTTCCCATGTCTACGATCCAGTCTGTTGACATATCATCCATCCTTCTTTCTTAAAAACTGTAATTTAATAAAAGGTCCGTACCAGATTGACAATGACCAAATTCCATCCGTCTGCCAGAACAAAAAGCAGGATCTTGAACGGCATGGAAATTGTCGTCGGCGGCAGCATCATCATACCCATACTCATAAGCGCCGATGCAACTACCATATCAATTACAATAAACGGAATATAAATAACGAAGCCGATAATAAAAGCGGTACGAAGCTCACTCACCATGAATGCCGGAATCAACGCACTGGTCGGAATATCATCCAGATCTCCCGTCCATTCATAGCCGCCGATATCACAAAATGTTTTGGCGTCCTTGGTCTGCGTCTGGGCATACATAAATTCCCGTAAGGGCTGTATCCCCCTTTCAAGCGCAACCTCCTGGGTGATCTCTCCGGCCTCCAACGGCTTGATCGCATTGTCATTGATCTGTGTTATGACAGGATTCATAATGAAAAATGTCAAAAATAAAGATAACGCGATCAAAATCTGATTGGGCGGAGCTGTCTGCGTATTGAGCGCTGATCTGGTAAAATGTAATACGATCAGAATACGCGTAAAAGAAGTCAAACAAATAATGAGAATGGGTGCCAAAGTGATGCCGGTCAAAATCAACATGATCCTCAGGGCACCTGCAATAGTTCCATTCCCATCATTGTATGTAACAGTCAAGTCATTTGCTATATTCAGTTCTTTTAAATCATCAGGCGTTTCTGCAGTACCGGGCTCCCGGATATTGGTCCGGTCTTCTGTTGTCCCCGCATCAGATGAAGAATCCAATGCACCTATTGATGTAGCATATACCTGCTGCGGTCTCAGCATGAGCACAACCGCAATCAGCATGCATACAAACAAACCTTTACGCAGATAACCGCAAAAACGCGTTTTACAATTCATCGATTGTATGCTCTTCATCGTCTTTGTCAATGGTCCTTTTTTGTTTTTTACCTGCAATTTCTTTTGCTTTGTTAAAAAAATCTTCAAATGAAACCGCTTTCTGCGTAAAAGCCTCATCGCGGAATGTGATCTCATCTTCCTGTAATTCACACAGAACCGTCACAGTATCCTTGCACACGGCAACCGCCAGATACCTGTGTCCGATCCGTATGATCTGGACATATTTATTTTGTGACAGCCTGAAAGTATCAACCGTCTCAAAATTGCTTCCGGAAAGCTTTCCCTTCTGTACACCGGCTATGTACCTGGTTGTCAGCCAGGTAGCAATCAGGACAACAATAAATAAAACAATGACGGTCAACAGCTGTGCTGCCGAATCAATCGCAGATGTTGTAACAAGAAGCATCTTAACCTACAACCTTCTTTACAGCTTCCAAAACACGGTCAGCCTGAAACGGCTTTACAATAAAGTCCTTTGCGCCGGCCTGGATTGATTCGATTACCATGGCCTGCTGACCCATTGCCGAACACATAATAACCATGGCTCCGGGGTTGGCTGCTTTGATATTTTTCAAGGCCTGAATACCATCCATTTCCGGCATGGTAATATCCATCAAAACCAGATCCGGCTTTAATTCATTATACTTTTCTACAGCCTTTAAACCATTTTCGGCCTCTCCACATACGTTGTAGCCGTTTTTGGTTAAAATATCTTTGATCATCATTCTCATAAATGCTGCGTCATCACAAATTAAAATATTCTTTGCCATTTTTTCTCTCCTAAACTCCCTGATTATTTACAATTTCGGTTACTCTGATACCAAAACTTTCTTCAATAACAACAACTTCACCCTTAGCAACAAACTTGCCGTTGACTAACACATCAATCGGTTCACCGGCAATTTTGTTCAACTCTATGATAGTACCCGGTGCAAAATCAAGAATTTCCGCAATGGACTTTTTGGTCCTGCCAAGCTCTACCGTAACCTCCAGCGGTACATCCATGATCAATCCGATATTTTCCTGTGTAGGCATTGCTGCATAGGATTGATTGAAGGACTGGAACTGCGCCGGCTGAATATTGAGATTCTGCTGTGGCTGCTGCATGTTCATCTGAGGCATTCCCATCTGAGGCATTCCCATCTGAGGCATTCCCATTTGCGGCATTCCCATCTGGGGCATTCCGTATCCCATCGGCTGTGGTGCCGGTGTCGGCTCAACCTTGGGCGGAATATATGGTGCCGGTTCCGGTGCCGGAGCTTTTACAGGCTCTGATGCCGGACTTTCCATTCCCTGATTGCCTATAAACATCTGATACAGGGATCTTGCAAAATCAACCGGATACAGCTGCATGATCGTGGAATCTACCAGATCCTCAATCTGCATGCGGAACTCGATTTTTACAAATGTTCCCTCTAAAAAAGGAGCAATATCCGACGGCTTCTTCTGTTCTACTAAATTGAGCAGGCTCGCTTCCGGCGGACTGATATCGATCATACGTCCCAGCATGGAAGAAAGGCTTGTGGCACTTGACCCCATCATCTGGTTCATCGCTTCCGAAATCGCACTCAGATGCAGTTCCGTAAGCTCACCATCCGTATTGGTACCGTCTCCTCCCATCATAAGATCTGTGATGACCTTTACGTCATGCTCTCTTAAGATCAATATATTGGCGCCATCAAGACCAGATGTATATTTGATCTGAATAAAGACACATGGCTTTTCATAGTCCTCCATCAGATTTTCCCATTTGGCCATCGATACTACAGGTGTTGTGATATTTACTTTTTTGTTTACCAGAGAATACAACGTTGTTGCCGATGTTCCCATACTGATATTGGCAATCTCACCAATCGCATCTTTTTCGATATCCGTCAACTCAACATCTTCCATTATCGGAGCAGACTGTTGAACAGGTGCACTCTCGGCTGAAGCCTGTTCCTGCGGCTCCTCCTGTGGCACTTCTCCTGCAGCCATTCCGGCTAATAATGCATTAATCTCGTCCTGAGATAATGATGCTCCGTCCATTCGTCTATTCCTCCTCTCTGATTACTGAAGTCACTCTTACTGCGTATTTATCTTTGTTAACACCCGGTAAGGCGGTAAATTTTTTGATATTTCCTACATATACATCCATTTCATCTTCCACACCACGGTCCAGCCTGATAATATCTCCGACCTGCAGTGATGCAAAGTCCATGACGGATATCACACTCTGTCCAAGCACCGCCTTGACCGGTATATCCACATGCTTGATCAAAGCTTCAATATTATCCTGATACTCTTCACCGCCGACTTCCTGCATCGTTGAAAACCAGTACTTGGTATTGAGCTTATCCATGATGCTTTCCAATGTGATAAAAGGCAGGCAGGCATTCATAAATCCCTCAACCTCACCGATCTTGACATTGAGCGTCACGATCGCAATCATCTCATTGGGCGAAATGATCTGCGCAAACTGGGGATTGGTCTCGATCCTGTCTAAAAACGGATCCAGATCCACAACATTTTTCCATGGTTCACGGAACAATCCCATACATATGATCATGATTTTTTCTAAAATTGACAACTCAATTTCGGAAAAATCACGGTTTCTCTCCAACGGAACTCCGGCACCTCCAAGCATACGGTCAATAATGGCATAGCCAAGGCTTGACTGAAGTTCAAGAATGATATTGCCGGGAAGTGGTTTGAAATTGACAATTCCCAGAATAACCGGATTGCTCAACGCATTTGTGAATTCCGAAAATGTAACCGCCTCTGAACTGGCTACACCGACCTGTACGTTTTTCCTCAGGTATACCGGAAGATTGGTTGATAATAATCTTCCGTAATGTTCGAAGATAATTTCCAATGTTCGAAGATGCTCCTTGGAAAACTTGGCAGGACGCTTGAAATCATAGTTTTTTACCTGCGGTCCCTGTTTTTCTTTTAGAGCATCTACCTCCAGCTCACCACTGTCCAGTGCCGCCAGCAAACTATCTATCTCATTTTGAGACAATACTTCACTCACCAAGTCCACCTCCTCTTCATGCGATCTCTGGTCTTAAGCATTACTGTACAAGGAATTTGCTGAATGTCACTTTATAGATAAAGTCTGAATCAAACATTTCTTTTGACTGTAATCTGCTAAGAATTTCATCTTGGATTTCAGCACTCTTGACCTGTACTTCATCTACATTGTACTGACTGATCACTTCTGTGATGACACCTTCGATCAGGCTCTGTCTGCTGCTGATATCCGCTCCATAGGTCTTGTATCCGTCATTTTTGACATTCATGGATAAGGACACCTTGACAAGCGCATAATGCATAACCCCATCCTCTCCCTTTAAAAGCGGGATCGTCATTTCATCCGGAAGATCATAAGCTTCTGTATTCTCCAAAGATACTGTTTCCGCACTTTCTTCGGCTTCTGTGCCCTGATTTAATTCAAGCTTTAAAACAGATGCAATGTCCGTAACAATAGCGGCTGTTTTTTTGTTGGTACCCGTCACGCTGATCATCATAACGGATGTCATAACAAGATTGACAATCAATAATGCCAAAATAATAATAGACAATAAATTTTTCTTCAATTCAGTTCCTCCTACTCACCCGTACTGAGTGAATGATATATCTTGATCTCGACACGGCGGTTTTGTGCCCTTCCCTCTGCTGTAGAGTTGTCGGCAACCGGAACATATTCTCCCATGCCTGAATGTTTGATCTTTGCAGGATCTAAAAAGGTTGTCTCCATAAAATAATTGAATACGGATAATGCACGAAAGCTTGACAATTCGTTGTTGTCCGCAAATTTGGAATTGTGGATGGGTACATTGTCCGTGTGTCCTTCAATTTCAATCGTGCTCTGTGCATATCGCGTCAAGATCTGTCCGATCTTATCTAAAACAGGCTTTGCCTCCTCCTTGATCCGGGCGCTTCCCGAATCAAACAGCAATGCTCCGTTTAACGTAAGAGAAACATACTGTGCGGTAAAATCGACATCGATTTCATTTGCGAACTGACTTTCATCCACAGCCTCCTGGACTTTTTCGGCGAGCTGTTCGCTCTCCTCAAGCTGTTTCTCTGAAAGCTGTTTTTCAAATTCCTCTAAATCATTGACCTCTGTATCACTGTCCGCAGCTTTACCCGTGCTGTTGATATAATCGTCAAGCTCATTGAGCTGGCTGACACCGTTGCTGATCAGAATACCGTCTCCGATCGCAGTCGCGCCTCCCGGAAAAATGCTGAAGCTCTGGTTGAAGGATGCGGCCACCTGTTGAAGCTTTTGCGCATCCATTGTCGACATGGAGAACAACAATACAAAGAAGCACAGCAGCAGGTTCATCAGATCACTGAAGGTGGCCATCCATGCCGGAGATCCGCCTCCGCCGCCTTCGTCTTTCTTTTTTCTGGCCATTACTGCTCACCGCCCTCCTCTTCACTTGCCGCAGCTCTCTGTGCCGGAGCCAGGAAGGACTTGAGTTTTTCTTCAATAACTCTTGGGTTTTCTCCTGCCTGAATAGACAAAAGACCCTCGATCATAATCTCTTTGACCATGGACTCGCCGTCGCTGTTGGTCTTTAACTTGGTAGCTACCGGAGTAGCGATCCAGTTGGCAAGCATGGAACCATACAAAGTAGTGATCAGCGCCGTAGACATATTCGGTCCGATGGTACTTGCGTCTGTCAGACTTTGTAACATCAAAATAAGGCCGATCAGAGTACCGATCATACCCCATGCAGGGCCCATGGCTGCGACATTCATCCAAAACTCGATTCTCTTTTTGTGTCGGTCTTCTATACATGTCAATTCAGTTTCCAGAATACCACGTACCAGATCGGGATCTGTACCGTCAACGATCAGAAGAATTCCTTTTTTGAGAAATTCATCGTCCAGATCCGCTGCCGCTTCCTCTAAGGAAAGCAGACCTTCCTTACGCGCAATATTTGACAAATCGATAATCTTCTTAATAATCTGCGGTGTCTCAAGTGCCGGCACCTTGAATACCAGCAAAAAACTTTTCAGTCCACTGATAAAGTCCTGAATGGAATTCATCGCCAGAACACAGGAAACAGTACCACCGACCGTAATGATAAATGATGGTCCGTGAAGGAAATGAGTGATGGCTGCAAAGCCCTCATCACCGGTAACAATACCGAAAATAATCATTCCAAGGCAGACTACAAATCCGATAATTGATGCTAAATCCATTGAAAATTCCTACCCTTTTTACCAATTAAGTAAAAATATCCTTTCTGTACAATTTTACTAAATTTTTGATCTCTTGTCTACTTTCTTTTACGATTAATTTGCGTCCGGTCGTAAAGCTTATGACCGTATCCGGCGTTTCCTCTACAAGTTCGATCAAATCCGGATTTATTAAAATTTTTGTTCCGTTCAGCCTCGTAACCTCAATCATACACATCCTCCTTTAAGCACTCCTATATCAGTGACCTGTTAATACCCCAATATTCCCTGATGTACCCATGATACAATGAAGCATAGGGACACTCTTCTCAAATCGAAAAATATCCCTATGCTTCTATTTTTGTTTATAAACCTGTCGGATATATCATCAATGCCTCACTTATCGTTTGAGGTTGACTAATTCCTCCAATAATGTATCGGATACGGTGATAATACGTGAATTGGCCTGGAAACCACGCTGTGCTGTGATCATATCCGTAAATTCAGCAGATAAGTCTACATTACTCATTTCAAGCACACCCGTTTCCATGTATCCGCCGTTTGCGGATATATCAACACCAATTCCATCAAATGTACCGGAGTTGAGCGTTGCAGAATACAGGTTATCTCCTTCTTTTTCAAGACCTGCTGCATTGGAAAATTCCGCAACTGCAATCTGTCCTAACAGTCTGGTCTGTCCATTATCATAAGAAGCATAAATCATACCATCTTTCTGGATGGAGATACCGGACATGGCACCAAGCTTACGTCCGGTTCCGACGCCCTTGATATCACCGGGATCCGCTCCGATCGTACTGGTTCCGTTGTTGTTGAAATTGGTTGATGTTGAAAAATCAATGCTGATGTTTTCATAAGGGCCGGCCGGATAAGTTTCTGCGCCAAAGGATAACTGCAATGTAAAGTCATTGGTAAGACCGTTGACACTGCGGATGGTACCGGTTGCGGGATCATACTGCACCAATCCGCCGGTCACCTGTCTTCCGGCTGTATTTAAGGTTGTGGTGGTAATCGGCTTACCATCCTTGTCGACACCGGTTGTGGTAGTCAGAATGCCTGCAAATGTACCGGCATCCACATAGCTTCCAACGGTTGTACCGTCTGTAAGCGTAAGCTTGGAAAACTCTGTATAAGAAGAATATCCGAAAGCATTGGCAATTTTGTTTTTATCTGCATTGGAAAGTGCCGTACTGGTCAGATCGATCGTCTGGGTCACACCGGCATCATCAACATAGGAAAGATTGGTTCCTGCCAGTGTATATGTAGATCCGAGCACCAGCGCCTGTGACTTGGGCGCTGTGGAAACACTTCCTAACTGAACACCGTTGACATTGACAGCTTCTCCGTTTTCATTGAGAATGCTGGCCAGCTCTACGGAATACAGACCTGCCGTATCGGTTTCTTTCATGGAAAGCTTTGCGGTATAAGAATACCCGAGCTTGTCAAAGAAACTAAGACTCATGATCTTACCTGATTCAGATGCTACCTGTGCATCGTTTTTATCAATGATACCGGAAACATAAGCCTTGGTTGTTGCTTCCGGCGGATATGTCATATTGTCAGCACTCATAATACGGAGAGCAGATACTGTATCCTTTTTGATGGTACCGGTCGTCTCATCTACCTGCCACCCCATGACATTGTAACCATTGGATGACATAGCTAAGTTGCCGACACTGTCCACATAAAAAGAACCGTCTCTTGTAAAGAAATTGTTGCTGCCGTCACTGACTACGAAAAAGGCATCTCCGGTAATACGGATATCAAACGGATTGCCGGTTGTCTGTGACGCACCTGCTGTCTCGATAGCCGTGCTGATGGCTCCGGACTTAACACCAAGACCAATCTGCTTGGCATTGGTACCTGCCGTACCGCTTGTTGCATTCGGCCCGCTGGCAGCCTGTGTTGTCTGATACATCAATTCCGAAAATGTAATGGACTGTGATTTGTACGCCGTTGTATTAACATTGGCGATATTGTTACCGATTACGTCCATTTTGACCTGATGTGTCTTTAAACCGGACACACCGGAGTAGAGTGATCTCATCATAATTAAAACGACCTCCTGTTGTTGAACCGTCTGTTTTCTCTGTCATTCGAAAACAAATTAGCCTCCGTAAGGTCCGGCTAAGCAATTACGGCTCCATCAATATTTGTAAAAATTTTGTCATCTGCCTGTGACTGATCCATTGCTGTGATTACTGTATTTTTGGGAATATTTACAATAAATGCCAGCTCATCAATCATAACAAGCGAATCCTTTATTCCTTTTGCACCGGCTTTGCTCGCCCCCCGCATCAACCGCTCCATCTGTTCTTCGGAAAGTTCAATATTGCGGTCTGCCAGACGACCGGATGCGTGCTTGGAAAATTTTATGGTATCGCTGCTGTTTTGGATCGCACCTTTTAAGGCATCCTGAAACGATACGGAAGCGGCATCATCACGATCCTTTGCGGGCAATGCACTTCCAAGATACCGGTCCACAATCTCCGCACCGGAAAGGAATGTCTGATTGATCCCATTTATCATACTTCATCACTATCCTTGCTGTCATCATCACTATCATCATGTTTATTGTCACTATTGTTATCGTCAGAAATCTCCTGTAACTTAACAAGCTCTTCCATTTTTTCCCGGTAACCGTTAATACGGTCTGTATTTTCTTTGGATACAAAGCTCTTCTGATAATCATCCATTTCATCATACATCTTGGTAATGGAATCAACAGCCTCTTTGTCCTGAATGGTCAGAGTATTGACATTGGGCAGCTTATTTAACGCGGTATTCAGAGTAACTGCTTTGGAATATGCTTCAATATAAGCGGCATCTGCCACCTCTTTGACATCATCCAAAGACCATGACTGATTGTTGATCCAGACAACTGCTTTATTGTTTTCATAGCTGATATAATCAACAATTCCCATGTCACTGGACGTTTTTCCACTCGAATCCGTATGCTCTACCACAACTGTTTTTCCCACCAGATCAGAAGCTCTTGACAATTCCATGGTCGCGCTCATATTTTGCATCTGCTCCAATTCCGAGAAGGTTGCATACTGCGAAATATACTCTGTATTGGAAGTCGGCTCCAGCGGATCCTGATATTTCATCTGTGCGACCAACAGCTGTAAAAAATCATCCTTGCCCAGAGAAGAGCCGCCTGATGTTTTCTGCTTGCTGTCTGTGCTTTCTGCTGCACGCTGCTGTAGAATTCCATCTACTACACTGGCTGATACCATATGTATTTCTCCTTTCAAATCTTAATTATGCCATGACATCCATACTGCTGCCATTTTTACTCATCATATCAATCTGGATACGCTCTGCATCTGATAAATTTTCATCTGCAAGCATTTCCTGTGCTTCCTCAAGACCGGACAGCATGATTCTTCTTCTTGACTGCCTGTTTACCTGCTGCTCATACTGTTCTCTTGCCTCTTCGCCACTCTCTTTCTGCATATTGTGCTCAAAGCCGTGACTGGCAATCGCAACCTCAACCGAATCAACCTTCAGCCCCTGCTCGTTTAATTCTTCCTTTAGTGAAACCGCCTGTACTGCCAACGCATCCCGCACAACCTCATTTTCTGTTGTGATCACGGCTGAAATCACGCCGGCTTTTTCAGATACCTGTAAATGCACATTTCCAAGGGATGCCGGATGAAGTGAAATCTCGATCTCGGAAAAATTTTGGGACAGGTTGATCTTAACCCGTTCTGCAATCTGATCAATTATATCCTGCACATTGACATCGGATGAAAATGACATCTGCTCCGGTACGGTCTCTCCCATCATCTGTACATTTGTCTGTCCGGACGGCAAAGCATAAGAAGCTGCATCGGTATGTCCCTGCATAGACTGTCCTGTCGAGCCTCCGGCCCCGGTCTGGCTCTGCGGCTTATCATCCGACACCGTATCTGCGTCATCCTCTGCCAATACATCCGTGTCAACTGCCTCATCCACAGTATCGTCAGCATCGGTTTCCCGGTTGATCTCATATGTAACAGCTGTGTCTTTGGTACCGGAAACCACATCTGCGGCTTCGTCACCCGCTTGTGTTCCGACAGCATCTGCTGTTTCCACCGGTTCTTCCAAAGCTTTCGGATCTGTCGTCTGTTCCAAAAGCACCTCTGCAAAGCCCTCCAGCATATCGGCGATCTCCGTGCCAAGCTCCCTGATCGTCGCAAACAGATCAGCATCCGTCAGCATAGCCACACTGTCACCGTCTGCAACAAGCTGTGTAACTAAAAGTGCAACATTGGACTGTACGGAAAGATCTGTGAAGGAAAGCCCCAGCTCTTCCATTGCAGCCCTGACATCATCCTCAGATACCTGCAATTTATCGGCAATCTTTTTGACAATCTTATTTTCTGCATCTGTATTATCCTTTACAGAGACATCATCACTGCCGGTTTCCTTTGTACGGATATCATCCGATACAACAGATCCGTCACTTTCCGTCCGGGATGTGGCAGTCTGTGTTTTCTGACCGTTTGAAAACGGATATGTACGCGATGCATTCTGTGTCATGCCGTAAACAGTCTTTGTATCACCGGATATCGGTGTTTTACCGGCATCAGCCCGGTTGTCAGCCATCCCGGTTACACTCTGATCCTTAGCCATATTCATGGCATTCTGGAACATGCCGGATATATCATCGGTATCCGACGTGCCGTTTTGAGTGCCTTTGGTACGTCTTGCATAATAAATGCCCGATACGTCCTGAATAGAACTACTTGTCATATCTAAACCTCCTTTCTCTTAACTTATATCGGATCAACAAACCGATATCTTAAGAGTCCGGATCCATAATTTTTGTGATCTTGGCTGCAACCGTTGAATCCATAACACCCAGAATGGCACCTCTGTCATCAGGCTCCATCACACCAAGAATTTTGGCAACCAGATCCAGATTGTCCGTCATGCCCTCAAAGATGGCTGCTGCCTGTTTGGGCTTCATTTCCGAATATGCCTGTGCATATTCTTTGATCTCATCGGAAACAGCCTCTTTTTTTACTACTTCTTTGTAAAGGTTTTCTGCTGTTTCCGGATCCATGGACTCATAATATTTAATATATTCATCAGCCCCCGGTCCTTTTTCCGCATAGACAACCTCTTCATAAAATTCATTTTTGATACGCTGAAACTCCAATTGCTTATCTTCAAAGGTCTTTAATCTGGTGACTTCATTTTGAAGCTCCGTGATCTTTTCCGCATCGGCATTGACCGTTGCCTGTGCACTCTCTAGCTGCACCTTTAAAGCTTCGACATCATTGACTGCATCTTTTAAATTGCTGTAGCCTCCATAGTCTTCACCGGTTGTCGATTCCGTCTCTTCACTTTCCGGCAGAATCTTATTTAAGACCGGAACATCCGATAAAACAGGTGCCAGCACCTGTGAGCCAAATCCACCGACATCCAGCTTGATCAAAAGTCCGATAATCCCAAGCCAGACCAATATGATAATGGCTGTTACCAGAAATACGGAAAGTCCACCGCTTTCTTCATCATCAGAAAGATTGGCTTCTTCCAAAGCAAGCTCTTTTGCTCTCTGCCTGGCTTCCTTTCTCTGGTTTTTCTGTTCCTGCTTTAATTTTTTCTTTTCTTCTTTTAATCTCTTTTTTTCTGCTTTGGTATCAATCACATTGTCAGCCATAAAAATCACCCATTATCTCTTGATTTTTGCCCATATGTATAACTGGTCAGTTCATCTATTTCTTTTCCTTCGGCAGCTTTTAACTCCACCTTGAAATCATCAAATGCTTTTTCTTTCAGAATTTCGTGCGTTTTACGCTCCTGCATGGCCTTTTGCATACGTACCCGCTGTTCATCCAGCTTTTTCTGCGCCATTCTGACCTGTATCGTCTGCGCACGCACCTGCTCCCCGGCATAGGAAACCATTTTTTTATTTTCATCGATTTTCAGGATATCCAGCCTGTCCGCAAGCAAAAGCCTGCCTCCGTCCTCCTGAAGCTTCTGCCTGTAAGAAACCCTGTCTGCAAGCTTTTCTTCCTCGGCATTCAGCTTTGCCTGTGCCTGTGCAAACTCATTTTTGGCCTGCGTTTCCATTTTTTCTTTGATATCCAGAATGTTTTGCATCCGGTAGCGAAATCTGGCCATAAGCATGCTCCTATTTAAATCCTATTTAAAACAAGTGTAACAACTGCTGTATTTCATCCTCAAAGGATATCTTTTCATCCGTTTCCTGCAAAAGATATTCATTGACGGCATCAATCTTTTCGATCGCATAGTCGATTCCCGGATTGCTGCCCTTTTTGTATGCTCCGATATTGATCAGGTCTTCGGCATCCTTGTATGTAGCAAGAATATTTTTGAGCTTACCGGCCGCCTTTTTGTGGTCGCGGTCTGCGATCTGGCTCATACAACGGGAGATACTCTGCAAGACATCGATCGCCGGATAATGATTTTTGTGTGCCAGACGACGATCCAGAATGATATGCCCATCCAGAATACTTCTGGCGGTATCCGTGATCGGCTCATTGAAATCATCACCGTCTACAAGCACCGTATAAAGGCCGGTGATCGATCCTTTATCATTTCTTCCGGCGCGCTCCAAAAGCCTGGGCATTTCCGAATAAACACTCGGCGGATACCCTCTGGTAACCGGAGGCTCACCACTTGCCAGTCCGATTTCTCTCTGTGCCATGGAAAAACGGGTCAGAGAGTCCATCATCAAAAGGACATCCTTGCCTTTATCACGGAAATACTCTGCAATCGCGGTAGCAGTCTGTGCTGCTTTTTTTCGCTCCAGGGCCGGCTTGTCGGATGTGGCAACCACGACAACACTTCGTGCCATACCCTCACTTCCAAGGTCATGCTCGATAAATTCGCGCACTTCCCTTCCCCGTTCTCCGATCAGGGCAATGACATTGATATCTGCCTTGGTATTTCTGGCAAACATACCCATCAGTGTCGATTTTCCCACGCCGGAACCGGCAAAGATTCCGATACGCTGACCCTTTCCGACCGTGATCAGTCCATCCACTGCTTTGACACCAAGCGGAAGAACCGTATCAATGATCTGTCTTTTTAAAGGATCCGGTGCCGGAGCATCCATCGGATAGCTCTGTAAGCAATGTACCGGCTCTCCCTCGATCGGTCTTCCAAGGCCATCGAGCGTACGTCCTAAAAGCTCTTCGCCAACCTGTACTTTTAACGGCTCCCCCTCTGCCTCCACGATACAACCGCCTCCAATACGGTCTATCGCCTCATAAGGCATGAGCAGTGTATATCTGTTTTTAAAACCGACAACCTCTGCCAAAATAAATTCGCCGGCTCTGCCTTCTTTGTAGATTCTGCACAAATCTCCCATTTTGGCATCAGGACCGGCTGATTCGATTGTAAGTCCGACAACATTGACGACTTTTCCCATTTTTTTGAAATAAGTCATATCCAATGCTTTCGCATATTTTTTTATATCAAGAGTAGCATTTGCCACGTTTTTAACCCCTTTGTGCACCGTCGTATGATAACAACAGCAACTGCTTTTTCAGTTCTTTTAATTCAACACCCAGACTGCAGTCGAAAATACCGCCGTCCGTCTCAATCAGGCACTGGTTTTTCTTTAAGGTCATATCCTCAATAAATTCGACATTGCAGTTGACAAGCCCGCCCTCTTCCATGATCTTGTCCTTGTTCATGCTGACAAACGGAAGATCCTCCGGTGATACATGGATCAGATATTCCTGACTGTTTTCTGTCTTTCTTAATGCATTGCCGATCAGATGTACAATGACGTCACGGTATCCGGAAAGCTCAACATCAAAAATATGTTCATAGATATTGGTCAGCGTATCAACGAGCGCCGGCTCTATCTCATCTAGCTTCTGACGGTAAACCTCGGTCAGCTGCTGCTCCTTTTGCGCATACTGCATGGAAAGCTCGTTTTCCTTATTGGCGATCTCCTGCTCGGCTCTGTTTGCACCATCCTGATAGCCCTGCATGCTGCCTTCATTGTAGGCATTTTGCTTAAGCTCCTCGGCCTGCGCACCGGCATCCCGTAAAATGGCATCCGCCTGCTCCCTGGCCTGCTCTATCAGCTCTTCCGGGCTTGGTCCGTCATATACCGGTTCTGCCTTGATCACATTGCCCGAATCATCATCCAAAAGTGCGGATACCTGCTCGGCATCCAGCCCATCACTAAAGCCATCCGCAAATTCTTCCGGATTGTCATTTTTCATTTCTTCCTGCAGATTTTGTGAAAGCTCCGCGATCTTTTCCGCGATCCGGTCATTGTAATCAATGATCCTTGCATCATCCTCATTGAGTGTGACGTACTGATATTTTAAAAGATTGGATCCCTTAGACAACAATCTCGTCACCTCCGCCTCTGGAAATGATGATCTCTGCAGAATCCTCTAACTTGCGGATGATATTGACAATCTTCTGCTGTGCTTCTTCGACATCCTTCATACGGACCGGACCCATAAATTCCATATCCTCCTGGATCATGGCAGCCAGACGTTTGGACAGGTTGTTGAAGATCGCATTTTGTACCTGCTCGGTAGATCCCTTCAGGGCAATCGCCAGATCGGAATTTTCAACATCACGGAGTACACGCTGGATAGCACGGTCGTCCAGTAACAGAATATCTTCAAATACAAACATCTTCTTACGGATTTCATCAGCAAGCTCGGGATCTTCGATTTCCAGAGTCTCCATAATATGCTTTTCTGTTCCGCGGTCAACGGTATTGAGGATCTCAACAACAGCATCTACGCCACCGATCGTGGTGTAATCCTGATTGACAAGAGATGATAACTGTGTCTCCAGCACTCTTTCGACCTCTTTGATCACATCCGGACTGGTGCGGTCCATCGTCGCAATACGTTTTGCGACATCTGCCTGTCTGTCCGGAGGCAGGGCTGATAAGATCATGGATGACTGACTGGGTGCCAGATAGGATAAGATCAAGGCGATCGTCTGCGGATGCTCGTCCTGGATAAAGTTTAAAATCTGGGAAGCATCTGCCTTTCTGACAAATTCGAACGGCTTTACCTGTAATGATGCCGTAAGCTTGCCGATGACATCCATTGCCTTTTCTGCTCCAAGTGCCTTTTCAAGCAGCTCCTTGGCGTATCCGATACCACCCTCTGCAATATACTGCTGTGCCAGACAGATCTCATAAAACTCATTGATAACATCGTCCTTGATCTGCGGTGTGATACTGCGGGTATTTGCAATTTCCAAAGTCAGCTCTTCTATTTCATCTTCTTTGAGGTGTTTAAAAATCATGGATGATTTTTCCGGTCCCAGTGCAATCAATAAAATTGCGGCCTTCTGAACACCTGAAATCGTATTTTCTCCCATTTTTGCCATAAAAGCTTACCCCCAATCCTCAGACAGCCAGTTGCGTAACAGACTGGCAACCGCTTCCGGATTCTCGTCCACAAACTTCTCGATCATCTTGCGTGTCTCAGATTTTTCTTCCAGCTCAATATCCTCAAGAGAATCCTGTGGTGTAGACTGTAAAAGACTTTCAACCGAAAGCTCCTCTTCCGTTTCCTCTGCCTTGCTTTCTCTCATGCTCCGCAAAATAACAAATGCAAGAAGACCGAGGATCAAAACAATAATAACAACCTGTATAATATCCGATGCTTCGACATTCATTCCATCTTTGTCAATAAAGACCGGAACATCATATGCCACAATGGAAATATTTTCCGCCGGGATACCGGTTGCCGTCTGTACCAGTGTGACAAGATCTGCATCAACATCCAGCTTGACCGCATCCTTATTGGCATCCTTAAACTCTTCCCATGTCATATCTGTCAAAAGTCCCTGCGCTTTGACATCTGCTTCTTTGTAAATATGCAGTGTCTTGGCTGCAACCGAGATAGACGAACTGCTATACTGGATCAGCCCTGCCGGAACATCTGTTGTCGTGATCTTTTCATTCGGAAGATAATCCTGGGACTGCTGATTGACGGTTTCAGAGGAATTATCATAATTTTCAATAACATAACTGGGTTCATTGTCGCTGTCATTGCTGGTTGTACCCGGAACCCCGCCGGTACCTCCCGTCGATTCGGATTCATACGTTTCAGAATGACTGAGCACGCCCTGTGTCTGACCGTCGGCAGGTGTATACTGATGATCCACGATCTGGGAGGATGAAAAATCCAGATCCAGATTGCTTGCCACTTCCACACTGTCATACAGATCTGTACCGAGCAAAACGGATTTAACCTCATTTTTTACCAGCTCCTCCGCTTTCTTTTTCATGGAAAGCTGGGTCGTTGCCGTCGCTCCTCCTACAGAGGAAACGTCTTCTCCGGAAAACAGGAGGTTGCCGTCCGTGTCAATGATCGTAACATTGTCGGTTGTTTCATTACCGAGTGCCGACGCGACAAAACGCGCCAGTGCTGCCGCGTTTTCTTCGGTTAATTCTCCTTCAAGCTCCAGAGTAATGGCTGCATATGCTTCTGTTTTCTGCGAAATCAGGGTGCCGTCATTTTCAGGAAGATCCAGAGTAACCGTGGCATTTTTAACCGCGGAGTTGGACTCTAAGTCAGTCTCCATCTTCTGCTGGAGCAAATATACCCATCTTTTCTGTTTGTCAGATTCGGTCGTTGAAAAGCCGCCTGATGTCACATCATCAATCGTATATCCGTCTGCTGTGATCTTGTTGGCGCCCAAAAGCAGATTGGCCTGTGATTCCTGACTGTCTAAAACCGATACAATCGTACCGTCCGTGCTTGTCTTATAATCCAGACTGTTGCTTTCCAAAAGATCGACAATCTCCGCTGCCTCTGCGGTTGTCTCGCAGGTAGCAAGTGTCACATATGTTTTTCTTGTCAAAAGGGTCACCAAAATAGCCAGTGCCAGTATGACACCCGCTGCAATGGAAATGATGATCGTCTTTTGACGCGTTGTAAATTTATTCCACCATTCCAAAATTTTTTTTGGAATTTCTTTCAATCTGTCTACCAATGTAGCTTACTCCTTTTATCACATCATTTACATACAAGCATCAGATCTGCATCTGCATGATTGTATTGTAAGCCTCCACGATCTTGTCTCTTACGGCAATGGTATACTGAAGAGAAGTGGATGCCTTCTGCATGGCAATCGTCAGATCATGTGTATTTTCCGACTCGCCCATCGCAAATTTTATTTTTTCATTTTCCGCATCAGACAGATAGCTGTTGGTCTCGCTGATGTTGTTGATCGCACTGTTTAAAAGTGTCGAAAATATATCCTGATCTTCCTTGCCGGATACATTGAGCTTGGATGCCACACCATTGACGTGGCTAAGCTGTCCGTTGTTGATTCCATATAAAGATTGAAGATTCATTGTCTGCCTCCGTATGAATTAGCCCTTTGTACGATTAGTTGCTTGCCATTTCCAGTCCCTTGACCGCCATATTCTTACTTGTGTTGAAAGCCGTTGCATTGGCTTCGTAAGAGCGGCTCGCATCGATCAGATCCGTCATCTCCGTGATGACATTGACATTGGGATAATATACATAACCGTCCTCATCCGCATCCGGATGATCCGGCTCATATGCCTTGATCAGATCCGTCTCTGTATCGGCAAATGTACCTGTCACCTTAACTCCCTGACCGGTATAAGAGCCTTTTGCCTTGTGAAGAGCATCTGCAAAGGACTGTCCTCCCGTCCTCTCTTCAAACACAACAACCTTTCTTCTGTAAGGTGTTCCGTCTGCTGTACGTGTCGTATTGACATTGGCCAGATTTTCGGAAATAACATCCATACGATAGCGCTGCGCCGTCAATCCGGATGCATTAATATCAAATGAATTGAATATGCTCATAAAAAATTCCTCCGCTCAATCCTATTTCATGGCACTTTTCAGATTGGAAAACTCATTGTTGATGCCATCCATCAAAGCCTGATAGCGGATCTGGTTTTCTGCAAGCTGAACCTGCTCTGTATCAATATCCACATTGTTCTGATCTAAACGATAAGAATAATCACCGTAGTCCGTATAAGCAGATACATCCAAGGACCCCTTCCTCAGATTGGATACTCTGGCATCCATGCTGCTACCGTCAGCGCTCTGGATCGCTTTTTTGAGTGCATCCTCAAAGTCGATATCCTGACGCTTGTAACCGGGGGTATCATAATTGGCAATATTGTTGGCGATCAGGTCATTGCGGATCCAGGAAGCATCCGCAGCCTTGCCAAGTACATTGACATAGTCATATGCATTTGAAGAAATCATATTGTCCTCCTTGTGAAACGGCAATGCAATAAAAAAACCTGCCTTATTACATTATAATTTATTTATTGAAAAACTCAAGAATTTTTGCTCAAAAAACATAGTCCCCGCTGTCCGGTTATTTTCCGGAATAAAAACCCGCACATAAAATTTTGCAAATAATAAAAGGATCTACCAACTGTAAATCCTTTTACTTTCAGCAAATCCTTTTGCCTTATTGATTATTGTATTGAAGCTTCCGTTGTCGATGATCACATATCCTGCATATATTTTTTGCGGTATTCCTCAATTTCTTCATATGCTGCATCATTGACGACCTTGATATAGGTGCCTTTCATACCGGAGCTCCTTGATTCGATAATGCCGGCACTTTCAAACTTGCGCAGCGCATTGACGATCACACTCCGTGTAATGCCTACCCGGTCAGCGATCTTGCTGGCAACCAAAATGCCCTCCACACCATTCATCTCATCAAAAATATGTACGATCGCCTCAGCCTCTGAAGAAGACATTGTACCAAGAGCAGCCTTTACCACATGATGCTTGCGGGATTCCTCTGCATTTTCCTCATTGACGGAGCGCAGCATCTCAAGTCCCACAACCGTCACGCCATACTCTGTCAGGATAATGTCATCAATATCGTACTGATCATTGCACTTGTATAAGAAGAGTGTGCCCAGACGCTCACCTGCGATTTCGATCGGAACGATCACTGCCTGATACTTTATGTTGTCGGTTGTTTCAAATCCAAGTGTGGACAAATTGACATTTTCTTTAGTACTCAGCACTGACAAAAAACGATCATTGAGCATCGGATCAATAAAGCTGCCCACATCCCCATCGATAAGCTCTGTGATACGCTCGATCTCCGGTCTCTCTCCCACACCTAAAATCTTGCCCTTTCTACTGATCACAAGGACATTGGATAAGAGGATTTCCTTCATCACATCACAGATGTCATTGAAAACAACCTTACTTGAATTATTATTGTGCAACAATTTGCCGATTTTTCTGGTTTTATCCAGAAGCTGTACACTGCTCATTTGTCATTTCACCCTTTGTAAAACCATATGTTTGTTGATACATTACCATATAAATCCAGTGTAGCATTATTTTCACACATATGCAAACAAAAAGTGGAATTGTCTGAAAATTTATTTTTTTACATTCTCTACGTATCCGCATTTTTCATCGGCACAGCAAAGCTTATTTCCCTTTTGGATCAGTACATTACCGCACTTCGGACATTTTTTGTCTGTCGGGCGCTGCCATACCATAAAATCACACTCCGGATAGCCCTCACAACCATAAAATCTGCGTCCCTTCTGGGTACGTTTTACAACAATATCTTTTCCGCACCTCGGACATTTGACACCGATTTTTTCTAAATACGGCTTGGTATTACGGCACTCCGGAAATCCCGGGCAGCCTAAAAATTTACCGTGCGGTCCGTATTTGATCACCATATTGCGTCCGCAAAGATCACATTTGACATCGGTCTCTTCATCGGCGATCTTAACATGCTCCAGATTCTTTTCCGCTGCTTCTACAGCTGCTTCCAGATCGGGATAGAAATTTTTGAGAATGACCTTCCAGTTGGCACTGTCTTCTTCAATACCATCCAGAAGTGATTCCATATTGACTGTGAAGTTGACATCCACAATGCTCGGAAAAGCTTCCTTCATCATGTTGTTGACAACATCACCGATCTCTGTCATAAACAGATTTTTGCCCTCCTTGCCGACATAACGGCGGGCTAAGATCGTGGTAATGGTCGGTGCATAGGTAGAAGGTCTTCCTATCCCAAGCTCTTCCATCGTATGAACCAGACTTGCCTCTGTATAATGTGCCGGAGGCTGTGTGAAATGCTGGTCATAGTGAAACTCTGAAAAAGAAAGCTTCGTGTCCATGCTAAGAGAATTTAAAAGCTTATTGGGCTCAGCCTTTTCACTGTCAGATTCGGTATAAACACTCATAAAACCATCAAATTTGACCTTGCTTGCTGCCACGCTGAAACGATAATCGGCCGCATCGATCTTAACCGAGGTAGTCTCATATACAGCCGGTGCCATCTGGCTTGCTGCAAATCGTTTCCAGATCAGCTGATAGAGTCTGAACAGATCCTTTGCCATGGAATCCTTGATGGAGGACGGGAGTCTGTTGATATCTGTCGGACGGATGGCCTCATGTGCATCCTGGATCTTGCCTTTATTTTCTTTCTTGGCAGAAGCTGCAGCCAGATATTCCTCGCCATAGCTTTCTTTTATAAAATCAGCCGCGGCTTTGGCAGCCTCATCGGAAATACGGGTAGAGTCGGTACGCAGGTAACTGATCAGACCGACGGTTCCCTGTCCCTTGATCTCCACACCTTCGTATAACTGCTGTGCAAGACGCATGGTCTTTTGTGTGGAATAATTTAATACCTTGGATGCCTCCTGCTGTAAGGTGGAGGTCGTAAAAGGTAAGGGCTGTTTACGGATACGCTCTCCGACCTTAATATCCGAAATCTTGTATTCGGCATCTGCCAGATCTTTTAAAATGCCGTCTAACTGCTCTTTTGAGCCGATAGAAAGCTTTTCATCCTTTTTCCCGTAGAATTTAGCCACCAGAGGTTTCTTTTCGCCTTTTATAGCCAGATCCGCCTCTAAGGTCCAGTATTCTTCGGGAATAAACGCATTGATCTCATCTTCTCTGTCACCGATCAGACGCAAAGCTACCGACTGCACACGTCCCGCACTCAGTCCACGCTTTACTTTTTCCCACAACAAAGGGGAAATCCTATATCCCACCATACGATCCAGGATACGTCTGG
Organism: uncultured Lachnospiraceae bacterium; assembly: GCA_900549665.1. GTDB lineage: Bacteria > Bacillota > Clostridia > Lachnospirales > Lachnospiraceae > UBA2882. The sequence goes on from URPH01000002.1 coordinate 178,976, forward strand.
TCTGTTGTGCATTGACCAGATTCATATCAATTTCACGCGGATGTTTTAAAGATTCCCTGACTGCTGTCTTGGTAATTTCATTAAATGTGATTCGGTATACTTTTTTATCCTGCAGCTTTAAGGCTTCATATAAGTGCCATGAAATTGCCTCTCCCTCACGGTCCGGGTCAGTCGCAAGATAGATTTTTTCCGCTTTTTTTACTTCCTTGCGGAGTGCTGATAAAATATCGCCCTTTCCCCGGATCGTAATATACTTTGGTTCATAATCGTGTTCAATATCAATTCCCAGTGTTGACTTTGGAAGATCTCTGACATGTCCGTTGCTTGCCATAACCTCATAGTTGGAACCCAGGAATTTTTTGATTGTTTTCACCTTGGCAGGTGATTCCACGATGACCAGATATTTTGCCATTTTCATATCCCCTTTGATTTTACTCTTACAATGGTACAAACTATACACGAAAAAATCCTGCATGTAAAGCAGTTTTTTTCAATTCCATAAAAATACGATGAAACCATTTCTGATTTCATCGTATCTTATTGTAGCTTTTATTTTTAGTCCAGATCAAGTAAATCTGCTTTTACAACCGACAGTGCCTGATATGCTTTTTTGGTTGTTGTGTTTGTGCCGTATCCGGATGTGGATACTGATGTAATTGTCGTCTGGGCTTCAACCAGGATTGTAAAGCCTGCATTATCATTTAATAGGTTCATCGGCAGATAGAAGCCATATGCCCTTCCGGATTCGATACCGTTTAAGGAACCGTCCTTATTGCGATTCATGGCTGTATCCTCTACCTTCATGCCGCTTGTTTTGTATGTATAGATCCGGTTTGAAATATCTACCGCCGAAACCGTCGTGCCATCTACGTCAAGAGAAACAACATCCAACTTCGTGCCGTCCGGCATCTTGTAGTACATTTTATTGTTTTCCTCATCCTTGATGACATTTGCAACCTGCAGATAATATCTGGTTTTGATATTTTTGGTTCCACGTACAAAGTTGTTGTCGCCTACCCTGTAATAGATCATGGTTCCGTCCGAAGCTGTGACGCCCTTTCCGGCCTCTGTATTCGGATCTACAAATTTATATCTGTACTCTGTAGAATTATTCTGCTTCAGAATAGATGAATCAAATTTGTTGCCGGAGCCCTTTTTGGGATCGGTTACATTGCCATCATATGGAACGATAACTGAGGTAATCGGCTTATCATTAACATCCAGCGAGTCATAAAATCCTACGGAAGGATTGGAAACACCGGTCTGGTAAGCAGCTATCAGAGTATTGATAAAAAGCTCTGCCTCGTCAAGTCCGCAGTTGGTCAGGTCCCGATGTCCTGCACCGGTATAGGTTACATTACCGTCATTGTAGATATAATAGCCGTTCGCCGGATCTACAGAAGCACCGATCGTATCACTATAAGGATTTTGTCCCCGGTCATTACTATTATTGGAATTACCAAGTGCATACCATACTACTACATCCGATTCGCCGTCATTGTCCAGATCTGAAGTCAGATCCAGCGTATAGTACTGACTGTGTGTAGACGTTGTCGTAAATGATTTCTTCAGTCGATACGGATAATTGGTAATCTGTCCTTCATTGATCTGTTCCACTGTATATTGCGGACCAAGTCCCGGCTGATGCTGATCACTCCAGCTACCTTTACCCCAGCCGATTGAAGCATACGCATTGATCCATGACCTGCCATCACCATTGAAACGACACCATTCGATCAACATGGTAGACAGTCCCTGCGTTTCGGGAGCGATCATATTGCGCATGGAGTTGGGCTGATATGAAACCTCTTTTCCGGAGCCTTCGATAACGGATAATACATCAGCATTTTCACTCCTTGTATAAGCAAGACCGGAATGGAGATACTCTTTACCGCCCTTTGTCATAGCCTCCCTGAACTTTGTGTTTCCTTCATTTCCTCTAACCGTCAGTGCACTCCATGCATTTAACATGGTCACTTTATTTTTGGAGGTGATCGGATCCGGCTCTACAAGCAGATCCTGCGAAACACCATATAAATCTGCTCCAAACAGATTACGCAATACACGGTTTTGCGATATACCGGTCCTGAAATGGATAAAGTCATGAGAGGTCAGAACCGGCTTACCAACCTTGATAAATGCCTGCAAAGCATCCATGGCATCACGGTCTGTAAAGCCCCTATAGTCATCACCAAATGCACAGACAACCATATCTACACCAATCTCATTATCATAACCCAGACTCTTCAGATTACTGTTTTGTCCATTATTTAATGTTGTCTCTATACAATTCTCGATCGATACATTCTGGATCACAAAATCCTTAAAGAAGGTATCATATGAATTTGCGGCATACTCGGCCTTGGACATAATCTGTATCTGCTGGTTTGCCGGTAATTCCTGATTGGACTTTTCGACATTGCTTTTGTATTCATTGTATTTCTGACCAACCAGTCTCTCATAATCGGTAACATTTATCGTACGGATATATAATTCATAATCGGGTACATTATTTAATAATAAAGCCCATACATTATTGCTGTTTCTTAATCTGCCATCATACAGAAGCGGTTCCATATTCAGTGAAGAATTATTATTTGTAATCTGGAGAATACGGATCTTTTTCTTTTTCGTCGGATCATCCTTATCCTTTACAAGCGTATAACCGGTATCCGAAGCATGGATATGGCTGAAACCGGGTGCATTGGAACGGATATCCAGCTTCCAGTTTAAAAGACCGCTGAAATCATCTGAAATATCTCTGCGGAGCGTATATGCCACACCCGGAGATAATACATAGTTGTTTGCATCGTCCTTGGGAGCTTCCTTTCCGTCTCCCTCCGTCCTTATAACAATATCCTGAACATTCTCTGTCGTCTTTGAAAACTTACCGTCCTTGTTGATATCCACATACAAAGCTACAGAGAAACCATACTCGGATACTGCTTCACCGGCTCCGTCAATGGAAAACTTATATTCCAGATAACGGGTACCGTCCGGATCCTTTGTCGTCAGAGAAGTTGTTGTGGTAATAACGCCATTATCCTGTGCCGTATAACTATAAGGAGTCGGCTTATCCGTCAGATTCAAAATCAGCTTTTCCGTTGAAACATATTCCGCAAGCAGCTCCCTGTCTACCAGTCCCTGTTTGATATCGGAAACCGCAACCACATTTTCATGTACCGCTCCGGAAGCAGAATTGATATATCCTCCCGAATTTCCGGATACCGTATATTCCTTTCCCAACGCATAATTCAGAAATTCATACAGGTTGGAGGAATTATCGATACGTCCATAGTTGTCATTGTTATCCACAGTTCCCTGCACGATCGTAGGATTGATACGGGTATTTTTGATATTCTGCGACGTAGTAACATCCGGTGTACCCATCAACTCTTCTGCAACCAGAACAAGTGCATTTGCCTCTACAAATTCCTCAAGCTTTGTCAGCTTGTTTTTAGTAATATCACGTCCTGGATAGCGGGTTGTACGCAAACTTCCGTCAGCATATATCTCATTGTCAAGCCAGCCGGAAACACCACCATAACCGTTACCGTCACCTCCCGGTGAGTTACCGAAGACGCGTACCTTATCACCGACATTGTAATACAGATTGCCCGTCATATTGGTATCATTAAAAACAGACAGATTTCTGGATTTACCAAGCTTATAGGAATGACTGCCATCATCCCATATATATGTATTTCTTTCCCTGTTATCCGTATAATACAGGTTATTTCCGTCCCTGGTCGTCTCATCTCCAATATAGATGATATCATAGCTTTCAACCAGATCCTCACTGCGTGCATTAAACTCACTGACCGTCATAGAGGTAAAGTTGATAAACTGGATACGGTCACTGTAAAAAGAGGAAAGATATTCATTGACAAACTCTTTACGATTTTCAATAATCTGATTTTCCTTCTGATTATTCTTATCAAATTCCGAATATTCACGTGAACCTCTTGCCGTATTGTACAGGAAAGCAGGCACAGGCTGGATCTCCAATACATTTAAGGTAAGCTTCATTGCATCCAGATCCGCACCGGTGCTGACTAAAATATACTGGATACATACTGCCGGACTGATCGAATTGGACACCATTTTGGTAATGGCATTGGCATTGGAAGTCTCGATATATTTACTTACCGCAGACAGTCCGGATGCAACAATCGTGTCTGTATATGGCGTGTTAAAATCACCGTTAGCAAAATTATCCAGTGCATCTACCATCGATTTGGGCGACTTAAAGTCTGACATATGATGATTGTATACATAGGTATTGCCCGTTACAAAGTTGCCGTTTCCGGTTCCTGCCGGAATCTTGTTTTCTTTTAAATAATCAATAAATGCAGTGTCTGCCCATGCAGAATCAGCTAATACATATACTTCATATTCTTTGCCACCATCCGTCACATCTACCTTTTTAAACCATGCCGGATGCTCCTCTGAGGTGCTGCGATAAGTTGCCATCTGGGATTTCTGCCATAATAACAGAGCCAGCTTACTGATGTTGTTATCAAGTGCATCATTGTATAATGCATAATCCATCATAACAGCCTTGTGCTTGTAGTTGATCTCATCCGTGTAGATCTGTTTCATAACCTCAGCAGACAGATCTACATTGGCATTCTTGTATTTTTCATATGTTCCTGATATATAAATAAAATCAGCATTTGTAATATCATCGACTGTAACCTGATCAGCCGCTTTTACCGTGTACGGAGTATTGAGTCCGGCATTTTCATATACCGACAAATCTCCTAATACATATTCATTCCACCAGTCGCTGGAATGGTACTTGGTCTGGTCGCTGACAGAGTAATATACATTACCGAGATTTCCATTTTGAGCTACAGAATAGCCTTTGTACAACTGAAAAGGGACCGCAACACCTTCTACATCCACAAAGTCCAGATTACCGGTTCCTGTGGAATCATAAGTAATAAGCGGCGTTCCATCTGTTTTTTTCGGAAGGCTCATTGCAGTTGTATCTACAGCAACTATGCTGTTATAGCTTACAGATACAACCTCTCCCAACGAGTTTCTACTGACACTAACATCATAAATCTTATTCTGGTCAGCTTCATTGATACGATAGAAGTTATCGTCTATCTTATATTTACCGGTTCCGGTTGTATTGGGCTTATAATAACCATTTACAAGACGACTACCCAAAGATTCGGAAAAGAGACCGTTGTTAAACTGTGAGAAAACAGCTGTATGCGCATAAATCGGATACTCACCGATCTTGGTATTGTAACCACCATCCGGACCTGCCGGCTTGATAATACCATATTCATAGTAGTTTCTCATGGTATCCTTAAAAGCATCACTTGTTTTGTTTACCGAAATACCACCCCATGAATTAAATGTCAACGGTACACCATGTACACCGCCTCGCGTAGCTGTAATCGGCTCCTGCGGTGAACTATTATTATTTCCTGTCAGGGAATTGGCATAATTGTTACCACCGCCCAATGTCATAAAATAACCAAGCTCTGAAGCTTCATCAATTGTGTAATCTACGTTTTCAACTCTTCCGCTATGAGGTGTCGATGCCGGTACAATTTCCAGAATTTTCACCTGAGTTCTGCTACTGGTGTACTTTGCAGTTATGCCATCGAATACAGCGGTCACAGCTTCAACATCCTTGGAATCGTGTACCAAAGCTACTGTCAATGTAACCCCTGCAATCAACAAGGCCGTAAACGCCATTAAAAATCTCTTTTTTACCTTCGTCATCTTCATTGCTCTCTCCTATTCGGAAAATATTGTAAAACTCTTATTCCATCACACTAATTGTACCAATAGTAATAGGTGGGATTATAGGTATATGTATTACCTGCATAATTACATTTATACTGTGATCCGGACTTGTAAGTTCTAGCAGTTGCCGTAGTTCCATCCGCCTTATAAACTGTTATATTAACTGTATTTCCTCTATTGACAGCTGTAAGCGGATACATACTTGATCCACTCATATTAGCAGTTGTCGCCGGACCCGGAATAAAAATACTCTGATTCAGTACATTTGCCATATAAACTGTCATATCTGTACAGGGAGATGTATAGAACTGATATCCATAATGCCCATCCGTAATCGGACCATTTACCTTTCTTTGCGAATCATTGGCACAGAGTTTATAATAATCCTCTGCTGTAAATCTCACTGTCATAGGTTCCGGATTGTATACAAGTGAATCCTTTGCTTTAATGGAAACACGCATTGTATCTACATAATGTTTAACATCACCGTATGTACTTTGTACGGTGCATGACAGATATGGATTCAAATCATGATTGGTTCCGGATAAGTTCGTTCCAAAGGATGCATCATCCTTGTTGTTTTTCACATAAATACCAAAATATTTATCACTGATAATATTATAATAGTCCGTCTTGATTTTCACATCCTCAGATTGTCCTCTCTGGATAACCAGAAAATCCTGACTTGGAGATGCTCTGTGTACCAATACCGGTGCAATCCAGTAATAAACTGTTACTGTAGCGTCAGAAGGCGATGTACGGAAATATAATTCAATATTACCGCAGTTACTATAGAAATTGAGCATCTGACTATTGGTATACTGGAATGATTCATAATCCAGATATGCATACCATTCATCGCCAATCTGTTCAACCTTGAAACCGGAGTTTTCAAAACCTCCGCCGCCGCCACCCGGGCCTTCTCCAACGAAAACAATATTACCATTTCTGAAGTCATTTAACACATCAGCACGTCCGCCATAGTTTAATCCCGGCATATTATCCGCATATTCCTGCGCAAATTCTTTTAAATTCACGTAGAAACCACGGCTGTTAAATCCGCCTCCTGTCTCACGGTCTCTCGGAGCTACGCCAAGAACATAGGAAGAACTGACACTGGGATCAAATTTGGACGTAACAGTTACTTTGTATAACTGTCCGTTTTTTGCATTGGAGCCAAACTTAATTGTATTAATTGTTGAACTGTCGGTTTCTGAATACTGTAATGATGCAAAGCTTGCAGGACAATCCTTCCACTGACCGTCAGGCTCGCCTTTCTGTCTCATTTGAATCTTCCAGGTCAGACCTCCACCGTAAGGTACCCATTTCTGGATAACATTAGCCCTTAAGACCATCGGTTGGTATACGCCATAGCTGTTGGGGACTGCATATGCTTTTGCTTCGGAAGAAGACTCTCCCATATCATCATAAGCTGCTTTCCAGCTTGTATATCCTGATGTCGGATTGATATTGATACTCTTTACCCGGCGAAGATGAATCTTGGACTGCTTGGATGCCGCACTTACTGTATTACCGTCTGCATCCGTAGCTGATTTGGCAACGGAAACCGTAAAATCATCAATAGATGAATTTCTGAAATCATATCCATCCTTGATCCTGAGCTTTGCATTTTTACTAAGTGTCTTGTTACCATCTGCATCTGTTGCTGCCTCCGGCATCTCAAAGCCGTTGATATCCGCACCGTTTAAGTTCCACTCAACTTTATCATCTGCAATACTCTTATTGGAGGTAACAGAAGACTTAAACTCAATTTCCTTTGACAGGAGACTTCTTTTACTTCCATCTGAGATTTCATTGATATAATAATAATTTCCGGGAGCACCTCCGACAATATCAATATAAACCTGCTTGGGCTGTAATCCTAAAACAAGTTTCATCGGATCATTTGCATTGGTGTTTTCGGGAGTTTTATCTGCATAAGCTCGATTACGCATCAGCACCTGATAATTGCCATTGTAGGTCCGGTTATTTTTAGTATAGGATAACTGAAAATCAATAATGTTATCCTTTTCAACATGTGAAGTATCTACACTGAAATCCGTGATATAATTTCCAAGAAGTGAAAAGGTAAAAGTACTCCAGCTGCCACCGGCAGGCTTGGTTCTTTCACCAAGATAGAGCTTGTTTTCCGCAGTTCTGGCAATCACATAATCAGCCGCATTGGAATCACGGTCAAGCGAATGGAGCACCAAAATCTTGCTAAGGGTATTATCATAAGCGGCATCAATGGTTTCAGTACACAAATTTTCTGCATCATATGAATCGATAGCATATTCGGAAATTGCATTGGCCACAAGCTGTGCTTCTGACTGAAGCTGTGTTTCCACACTCATTTTGCTGTAATTTCTGGAGGATGATGTCATCATAAATGCAACGATCGTAGAAATTACCGCCAGAATACCTATTGCAACAACCAGCTCCACCAAAGAAAAGCCCTTATTACATTTATTCTTTTCTGCCATAAAAACCTTCATACCTTCTTCTCCCACTCTTATCTTTCCCGGAATAATCCTAATATCTGCCAATTACCTTTCCGGTCTTTGCCACAAGTTCTATCTTGTAGCTTCTGCTCCCCTGCGATACAGTTATAGCACTGATATTAGCTGTCTTGTCTACAGATCCTCTTTTCCCGACATACAATGCTCCGATACTGCGGTCATAACAAAGATACAGCGGATTGGATGCATCAACATTATGCTGTCCGGAATCATCGGTATAGGTAACCTTGACAGACGAGGTACGGCTGACCTTAGCGGTGTCCTCCTCATAGGATGCAATCGAACCTCCTGAATATTTGGGGTAATAAGCAGTCGCATAATATTTACCGTCTGAACCTACCTTCAGCTCCCAGTATGCATCCCCGGTATTTTGCTGCTTACTCAGCGATTTGACCTTTGATCCATTTAAGCTGCTTGCGATCTTTCCCGCACATTCCCTTGCCCGGTAGCCTGACATGTGGCTGATCCAGCTCAGTCCGATTCCACCAAGAATAGCGATCACAGCAATCACAACTACTAATTCTATTAAAGAAAAACCTGCATTTTTATTTTTCATGCGATATCCCCTATTCCTTCTTCCAGTTCTGGTATGTAATCAGATCAGATAACTTAATTGCATCGTCACCGCTTCCTGCTGTAACAATACCATAAGAGATCTGTCCGCTGGTACCCAGTGCATCATATACATAGGTTGATGTATTTAAGACAGGATCCACATATGCAAGCTGCATTGCCTTTACAACCTTGGTCGGATTGTAGGTAATCTTTGAACAGCGGCTGCAGATATAAATATTGCCACCGGCAAGGATCAGTCCATCATAATTGCCATCTACATATACATCACCGCTTGTGATGATCACAGCTGTATTATCAGGACATGCCGTACTCGGATAAACAACATTTCCGGTTCCGACATAGGCACTTACCTCTGACGGATCTGCCGGGATCGAATTAAAGACGAAGCTCATGCTGTTCATTTTGGTAAGCGCTGCACTGTCCACCAGATTGTCAAACACATCGGATGTCTGCTGACCGCTTGTCATAGCATCATAATTGTCCTTTAAGGTATGCATCAGAGCTTCATGCTTTTGTGAAAACTCTTCCTGCCACAGACCCATATTGAGATATTTTGAAGAATCCTCATTGGAATCCTTTATTACAACAACTTCTTTTTTATTGTTTAAATAAAACATATTGCCGGCAAGTGTCAGCTGGTTATTTAAACGGGTATTCCATTTCAACTGTCTGATATAGGAATTTACATACGAATTTACTGCTGACGGAGCATATTCACAATATGCACGGTAAAAATCGTTGGCCTGATTCTCATCAGATGAAAAGTCAAGATACAGATATACCATAACCGTACCGTTGATCCTGCGGTATACTGTCTTGTAGCTGCCGGTGTATGCTGCTGTCCCCATCTCTGACCACAACACAGACAATCTTACCGGTTCATATTTATATGCATCCCTGGTTGCTGTCTTTTCCTTTGTGATATCAAAAACAGCGGTTGAAGGATGGGTCTGATAAAATTTTTCTTTAAAATTTTTATACTCACTGCTCTCTGTATCCGGTGTGTTGAGCAGCTTATCATATTCTGCATAGGTCATAGGGTTTTTGGTTATGATCTGCTGGTCGGTACCCTTTACATATCCGATACATTCTGACGGAACAAGATAAAACAGCTGGTTAGCCTTGACAGACATAGCCTCACCCATCATAATGTCGGCTGTGTTTTGCGGGATATCTTTATTTCCGGCCAGAGTATTGGCACTTTTAATCTGATCATACTGTGATGAATCCAGCATATCATCATACTGACCGTCATATGTTTCCACATCCGCAATCTTATCACCCTGAATATTCTGATTCTTGGCAGCATCCTGTAATTCAGCAGTGGTTGAATCCTTTGCAAATACACTTGCGAGTGACAGACGATCCTTGTCGGCATCATATTTTTTTGCTCCGACATATGCATGACCGGATAAAACCAGCTCATCCAGCAAGGAAAAATCAAGCGTTGTGTCAGCTCCATTGATCAGAATAGAGCTGCTTCCTTTTGATTCGGTATTATCATTGCCGTATCCTCTGTAATGTCCCTTTAAATAGATCCGGCTGCTACGTCCGCCAATATCCAGATCATCTCCCACATACATATTTCCGTCACCACGGAAATTGGAGGATGTAATATTGATATCTTCTACATAGGTATCATATTTTTCACCAATATTCACACCCGCTGTTGTATCAGACGCCTTATTAACATCAATGGAATCAGCGATCAGACGATATGTAAGATCCAGTCCGTTAAGTTCATCCTGTGGATCCCTGATAAACTCAACTCCGGCCTGATTGCCTACCTTTAACCCATTCTTTCCACCATAAACACTTCCTGATATCTTCAATGTAGAAGATCCCTTATTGACAGTGACTCCGGCGGGAAGTGCTGTTGTGTCACTGCTGTCATTGATCAGTGAATTGTTGGCAACGAGAGAAAACTCTTCAAGATTGAGCTTTGCAGCACTCTGGGCAAAATCAATATCCGGCACCTTCAGACGGATATCCGTTTCGATCATGGAAATATACCCATCACTGTTGGTATATACAACCTTGATATTTTTGATCGTATAATAATCCTTATTGGTAAGCACCAGCTTATTGTCACCGCCGATAGCCTCCAGATACGCACCTTCATCACCTGCTGAGGATGCCAGCTTTAAATCGGCTGCTGTCCACATATCGGTCAGGTGATCCTTATCCCATTTCGTATTATCTGAGGCGTCACACACCTTATCTCTCAGATTTTCTGTATAGTATGTTTTAAAATTGAGTGTCATGGTATCTGCATCTATATTGGCAGAATTTTTTAATGCCTTGACATATGCCTCAGACATACTGTCTGAAATATCCTGCTGAAGCCCGGCATTGAGAATATCGAGTGCATATTCAGCAGAGTAAAAGTTATCTTTATTTCTCTTGTCCACATGCTTCATCAGGTAGTTGTAATAAGCCATATATACAAGCATTCCTACAAGCATTCCGATAAAAGCTATCGCAACAATTGCAATAACAATAGCTGCACCCTTGTTATCCTTTTTTAAAATATCAAGTTTTTTTCTCAACTTAGAAAACATCTATTGTTCTTCCTTTCCTGCTGATGAAGCCCTCTGTACAGGCAGTTTAATTGGATAAGCCACCGGTATAGGTTGCAATGACATTGGTTTTGCCACTCTCTCGGATTTCAATCTTAACGTCATACAGTACATCTTTTGTCATTCTCCTGTATCCGTCCGATACATGATTTTCATAAAAAGCATTGTCCTGAGCCGCTGTATCACCAATTGCGGTCGCCGAATTATAATATATTTTGGAACGGTCTCTGTCATAATGTGATGCCGATACATCAGAAGATGATACGCCCGGCAAAAGCTCCATGGTTCCTTCTTTATATACACGTTTGTTGCTGTCACTGAGAAGATCGTATCTTAAATTGGATACAATCTCAACATTATCAACAGAGGCGGCACCGGCTGCTGCTGACGCTTTGGAATTCACATAAACATCACAGCCATAGCTGCTGTTAAAGCTTATAACCCCCGGATCGGTAAGATTACCTGCATCGACGGTGCGGATCAGATATACAATTACCGGCTGGTTGGTCGTATTGTTGATCTCTATCTTTTCATTGTGATTGGTTTTAGTAGCGCCACTCAGTCCTTCATAGTATAAATAGATGCTTCTGGGCATGATACTCTTGTCTGCCTTGGACAGATTGCCGCTTCTTTCGACATAAGTAGTAGATGCCTCATCTGCATGTACTCCCGTAAAACCAAGCGAAGCCTTATCCAATACCTTGTAGGTATTGATAACCTCTACAGAATAATCCGCATGCGCATCATCACCATTATTGACAAAATTGATTGAAATCGTACGACTGACTTTACCTGAAAAATTAGCAATCGGTGTTGCCGGATTGGCGGAATGCTTCCTCAATTCGCTATATACCAGTTCTTCTTCTTCTGCCTTGATGGTATCAACCGCATCAAAATAGCGGTCAACCTGTGAGATATTGGCATATTCCTTGCCGTTGATCGCATTTGCAACCTCGGCAGGCGTATAGCTTCCCGCATCCACATTGGTAGTAATCGCTGTGGAATCGATCGTAACTGTCATATCATACTTGTTGTAATTACCGCTTGCTGTCTGAACTCCGGAAATCGTATATTCAAATTTTGTCCAGTCCTTGGGCATAGGAGCCGCAACCGCTGTCATGGTTGGATTGCTCTTTGTAGTTACCTTGCCACTGCAGCCTGAAAGAGTTGTGCCACTCGGCAGGATACGTTTATCTTCCAGAATAGAATTGTTGGAAACAGATGCGACAAAAAGATACTCCGCATTGTCCTGTGCGGTATACTGGCTCATACCTTCCATAATATCCTGTGCCAGATTTAATGCATTTAACTGCTTTCTGGACTTTAGATTCATCTTGGAGGACTGTATGAAATTGGCCAGCAGCGGAGAGATTGCAATCGCCAGAATGACGATTGCAATAACAAGCTCCACCAAAGTAAAACCTTCGTTTTTCTTTTTCATAGATAACCCCTTTAAATTACATCCTGGGAGAAGTATTAATCAGCCTGTTTGTCAGACTTTTTATCAGATGCCTTGTCTGAATCTCCATTATCTTCTGCATCTTCTGCTTCTGCTGCTTCAGCTTCTTGTGCTGCGTTCTTTTCAGCAGCTATAGCTGCGCTTTTTTCGCCCGTATTGAAGATGTCACTTGTACCATAAAATACACCGCTAACTTGTGGAGCCGCATATTCTTTTTCGGTTCCGGTCAGGGAATATGCATTGAAAGCCATTGTTGATGCAAGCAGACCGGTTTCTGTATCAAATACGACTGACAGTGAGTCAATGGATTTTCTGTCAGTATCTGTATTAATGTATGTAACAATATCCTTTAATGAACGATAAGAGGACTGCATGCTGACACTGATCGGTGTCTGATATAAGCTGATAGCAGGTGTTGTTGTATCAACAGTATCTCCTGCTGCATCATCGGTAGCTTCTGCTCCTTCTGCCGGGGCTTCTGCAGTCTCTTCAGCTGCAGCCGCTACCTCGATCATGCTTGAGGTACCCATAGCAATTGTAGGGATTTCAGCACCATAATCATTTTCAACTCCAATGATATACATGATATCATCTTCCGGCTTGTACTCTGCCGGGAAACGGGATTTGATCTCATCAATCTGGATCTGCATTGCAGCTGTATCATCAATGTACTGCTGTTTGTGATCGGCAAGATCCTGCAGATAATCAACCTCTGTCTGTAAGGTTTCGTTGTCAGCATTCATGGCTGCTGTCTTTTCTGTAAATGAAGTATATACAAAGAAATAAATAGCAACCGGGATTAAAATACCAACCAACATGATAAGAATATTAACATCAGATTTTTTCAACTTCATATTCATTGTCTTCCCCTCCTACTCTGCTGTCTCTTCTGCGACAGCTTCATCCGCTGCGTCATCTGCATACATCGGATTGTCTCCATATGTACATGTGACTGCAAAGGTAACACCGCTTACACCTGTCTCATCATCTGTGTATTCGGTAATACCATCTACATAAACATCAGAGAAGTTTTTAAATGTACGGAGATTGATGATCGTACCGGCTGCCTCTTCCTTGGTACCAACCTCAATAGCCATTGCAATCGTACTGTTATTGGCAGAGAAGGAATTGATCTGTGAATCCTTCGGAAGCTTTTCTTCCAGCTCGTTGATGACATCAACAAGAGCCTCGTTATTGGTATCGGTAGCATCATAAACAGCCTGTAAGTATTCATAGTCGGATTTGGTACTTACATAAGCATTGTAAGTTTCTCTTACCGGCTCTAACTGTGCTTTTCTTTCATTTAAAGAATCATTTTTTGTTTTAGCCTGGAAATATGGAACAAGACATATTGCCGCAATAACAATGGCAACCACAGCACCTGCACCAAGTACGATGTACGGCAGGCTCTCATTCTGTCCGATAGATGCAAGCTGAGCCTTGGCATCCCCGCCGCCTTTTTTGGACTTTGACTCTAAAATCGCAGGCTGGAAACCAACACCGGTAAGTGTTGCACCAATGGCAGCAATATAATCACCAAGGGATACTCCCTGTAAGTGAAGACCCTGTGTAATATTGGTTCCCGCAAGATCCTTTAATACCTCGACCTCACGTCCCAGCTCCTGTGCAAGCAATCCTGAGAATCCCCAGAAATCTGCGGCAATACCGGTAATGATAATATTATCAATCGCTGCATCCCGGTTTTTAGAATTGTAATAGTCAATAACACGAACGATAGATCCGATCAGCTGCTGATAGCTAATCGTAACATCTCTTCTTAAGCGTAACATTTTTAAGTTGGCACCTGCCTGCTTTGCAGCGACAGTTGTGGAAGCGATCATGGATGTATCACCTGTTGTAGCCGCATCTGACTGGGCTTTCGCAGCAGCCTGCTCTAACTTGGCAACCTCAGCCTCTTTCTCAGCAAGCAAGGACTCCTCTTCAGGTCTCATTACCAGGTTGTTACGACGGAGTGTCTTGACTGCATCTGTATAGGATAAGAGTTCGCCATACACATCAGTTTCCATCATAATATCAACAATCTGATCCGCTCCGTAAATACCGGGACGCTGCATGGTAATAACACCATTGTTCGTTACGGTCAACAACGATGATCTTTCATCGATCTTTACGATCAGATTGACACCTTTCTGGAATCTGGTACGTAATGCCTGGAAAATACAGTTACCGGTATAGTCAATAGAAGAAAGCTCCAGTCCCAGACTGTTAGCTAATGCAGAATATCCTCTCAAAACATCTTCGGGAGCAGCCATAACCATGATACGGTACTGCTTGGTGCCGGCATCATCCTGCATTGTCTCCATGATATTGTAAGCAAATTCATACTGTGAAGGATCAACCGGGAAATAATCTGTGATATTGGTCATCAGAAGCTCCCTGATCTGTTTTTCCTTTACAAAAGGAATAACTGCCTCTCTGTTGGCGATCTTTGTAGATGATACAGCAAAGATTACCTTCTTTGCATTCATTCCGTTTGCTGCAATCGTTGCCTTTAAATCATTGACGTATTCCTCTGTCGGATTGATCAGTCCGTCGTTGAAAATACCCTCCGGTGTCTTCATACTGAAAACGCCGTAAACCTGTGGATGTTTTGACTGGTAATCCATCTCAACAACCTGTGTCAAGGAATATCCAATCTCAATACCAAGTACTCTTTGTGCCTTTGCCATGATTTACCTCCCTGCAAAAATAGGATTTAACCTTTTATTTCTTTTTTGTATATATATAAAAGTTTGTTTCCACTGAACTGATCTAATTGTTTTTCATAAGAATTCAGATTTATTTACTAATGATAAACAAACTTAGATACCAATTTAAAAACTGACTTCCCCAAAGCGCTGCCGCAAAAATACCGGCAGATAAATATGGGCCCATTGCCAGCCTGTGCTCCGCATTTGAAACCTTCATGCGTATCAGATGTATCACCGAAGCAAAGATACATCCCAGTAAAAACGCAACAATGGCATTCTGCCATCCAAGAAGCAGCCCCGCTGCTCCCATCAGCTTCACATCACCTCCGCCGATCGCGGCTCCACGTGAAATCTGATAAATAATCCAAAGGAATCCACTGACTGCTACGAGACCGATCCCATAATTCACCCAATCCCCTAAGTGAAATATGAGATGGATCAGTCCCAGAGCCAGTATAAACAAGTTGACTCCTATTGGAATCTCGTATGTTCTAAAATCAATGACGCTAAGTACAATCAGCGCCGAGGTTAATAAACAGTATATAACTGAATCTATACTCCAACCGTTTACTAAAAAAATCAGTACATATAAGACCCCGTTAAGTCCTTCAACCAAAGGATACTGGAGGGATATATGTGTCTTACACTTTCGACACCGGCCGCCTAAAAAGATATAGGAAAACAATGGTATCAGATCAAACCAAGCCAGCTGATAACCGCACGACATACAGTGTGACCTGTCTTTAGCGATACTCTCCTTAAGTGGAATGCGTAATATGCAGACATTTAAAAAGCTGCCTATTACGATTCCAAATAAGAATATCACCACGTATAAAATTGTTCCGTAAATGCATTCTTCGGTGGTCATAGGGGTGAGATGTCTCCAATTGCTTAAAATTTGATATTAGCTCTGATTATCTTGAACCAGCTGTTACTGATAAATTACCACGAACAACTGTAAACTGACCAGAAGTAAGTGTGATATTCGGAGCTCCCATTCCCTTAGATCCGTCTGATGATTTCCATTTTAAAGAGCTAAGAGATGTACCAACTGTGTTTTCAACTTCTGAATACCATGATGTACCTGAAGATACTGCACCATCTGCTGTAGGTGCATCTGTAATATCAGCATCTGAAGCTGCTGTAGAGCAAGCTGTATATACACTATCCAACTGATCTAAGTCTGCAGATCTTCTTGATTTTTCTACATATTTTAAATACTGAGGTGCTAAAACACCAACTAAGATTGCCATAATAGCAATAACGATGATTAACTCAACAAGTGAGAAACCTTTGTTATTCATCTTTTTCATACTAAACTCTCCTTTTAAAATTTATTTAATACATTTATTTATTAAATCTTCATGCCCCTATTACATGAAGCTTTAACCAAATTATAAGCTGTCAAGACCTTCATACATAGCACCCATAGGCGCGATAACCGCTCCGATGATAACCCCACAGATACCTGCCAAAAGGACAATCATCAAAGGTTCCAACATGGTAGTCAGGGCTTTAGTTGCCTCTTCTACCTCGTCTTCATAGTAATCAGCCAATGTATCAAGCATAGCTTCTGTATTACCGGTTTCTTCACCGATACGCACCATGTGGTACACCATCGGAGGAAAAAGTCCGGATTTTTCAAGCGGTGTCGATAACGGAACACCCTGCATAACATCTGTCTTGGCATTCATCATGACATCACGGTAATATACGTTGTTCATCGTCTCACCTACGATCTGTACTGCATCCGGAATCGCAATACCGGCTGCAAGCATAGTGGAAAGATTGCGGGCAAAACGCGCTGAACTCTGCTTGATGGTAAGATTACCAAGTAAAGGTGCTTTGATAGCTACTCTGTGGAATAACCCTTTTCCGGTAGCTGTCTTGGAAAAATATCCAACGCCTGCAACAATCGCAGCAATAATGACTAAAAGTAAAATAAAATGTTCCTGTACATAGTCTGAAACCGCTACTACTATCAATGTAATCTTCGGCATGTCAATATCCATATCAGCAAACATACCCATGAATGTCGGAACTACAAATTCCAACATGACAATGACTACCGCAAAGGCTACGATCAAAACAATGATCGGATAGGTCATGGCACTTTTTACCATCGCCTGCAGCTTGGCACTCTGCTCAAACTGCTGCGCCATACGCTCAAACGATACGTCCAGATTACCGGAAGCCTCACCTGCAGCAACCATATGGCAAAGCAACTCCGGGAACACATCCCCTCGCATTCTCATTGCTATAGCCAAGCTATCACCTTTCTGGACTGAGTTGGAAACCTCCACGAGCGCTTCCTGAAGCGTCGGGTTTTCTGTCTGTTCGGCTAACATTTTTAAAGTTTCAATAATGGTAACACCGGCTCTGTTTAAGCTGACAAACTGACGGCAGAGCAAAGATAAATCCCTTGTCTTAACCTTTTTCTTTCCAAAGGAACCTAACGAAATTTCTTTATTGAGAGCACTACCTTCTTTTAATTCAATGATCGTCAGACCATCTTTTTTCAACTGCTCGGAAGCCTTTGCCTGACTCTCAACCTCAAGACTTCCTTTTACCTGCTTGCCTTTTCCGTCAATCGCAACGTATGTAAATACTGCCACCTGACTACCTCCCTTATCATCGTATTCCTGTCATATTTGTATTGTGACGATACCTTATGAATCAAACGAAACCTTGATCATCTCAGATACCGATGTAATTCCCTCTAAAACATAATTGGTTGCACTCATACGAAGTGTATACATGCCCTCTTCCAGTGCTGCCTGCTTGATATGTTCTGCATCCTCTCCGGCTGCAATAACCTTCCGCACTTTAGGAGTAACCTCCATAATCTCATACACACCAATACGACCTTTGAAGCCGTTGTTATCGCAGCTTGAACAGCCGACCGGTTCGTAAATTTCAACCTGTTCATCCGGTCCAAAGCCAAGAAGTTCAAGCTGATCTGCATTGGCCAGCACTTTCTTTTTGCATCTCGGACAAAGTCTGCGCACCAGACGCTGTGCAATGATGCCGACCGTTGAATCCGCGATCAGATATTCCGGCAATCCCATATCTGCCAGACGGGTAATGGTACTGGCAGCCGAGTTGGTATGCAGTGTACTTACAACCAAGTGACCGGTGATAGAAGCCTGAACCGCAATAGACGCTGTTTCCTCATCACGAATCTCACCGATCATGATGATGTCCGGATCCTGACGAAGGATGGATCTTAATGCGGAAGCAAAGGTAAGCCCCGCTTTGGCATTGGTCTGAACCTGATTGATACCGGCCACATTGGCCTCGACAGGGTCTTCTACCGTAATAATATTAACATCTTCTTTATTTAATTCACTAAGTGCCGTATAAAGTGTCGTTGATTTACCGGAACCGGTAGGACCGGTAACAAGGATGATACCATGTGGATTCATCAATATGTGGTCAAACAGCTTCAGGTCATGATCATTGAAGCCAAGCTCTGCTTTGTCTCTTGTCAATGCATTTTTGTTGGTAAGACGCATTACGACTTTTTCGCCATATACCGTAGGAAGAATAGATACACGGATATCAAACTCCCTGCCGTCTACAAAGGATGTGATTCGACCATCCTGCGGCTTACGCTTTTCGGCGATATCCATGCCGCCGACAACCTTTAGTCTGGCTACGATAGCCGGAAGCATCTTGATATTGTATGTCATCCGTTCGTGGAGCGCACCATCAATTCGATAGCGGACGCGAACCTTTTTCTCCAAAGCTTCTATATGTATATCGGATGTCCTCTGACGAACCGCCTGCTCAATCATGCTGTTGACAAGCTGTACAATAGGCGAGTTGTTGACATCGTCGTTCATCGCTTCAATTTCATCATCAGCGAACAGATCTGCTCTTTCTGATTCAAAATCATTGGCAGCCTTCAACGCTTCGGCATTGCCGTAATATTTGTCAATCGCAACCATGATTTCTCCGGGCGTGGCAACCATCGGATCAATCATACGGTTCGTAACCATAGACAAGTCGTCAATCGCAAGCATATCCATCGGATCTGCCATGGCAACGCGGATAATATTAACATTGCGATCATCATAGCAGTAAGGAATTGCCGTATATTTTTTTAACAATTCCACATCAAACATCGAAATCAAGTCGTCCGGTATGCGCGAATCCTGCAGATTGGCTCTGTCATATCCCATCTGATGGCACAGAGCATCGGCCATAATATCATCTGTAATATATCCGTCAGACACGAGTATCTCACCAAGGCGACGCTTCTTTATCTTTTGCGATTCCAATGCCTTATCAAGCTGCTCCTGTGTGATAACACCCTCGGCCATCAGAATATCACCGATACGCATCTTTCTTCTGCCCAACAAACTCATACCATTTTACCCCATTGCATTTAGATTCTTAAATCAAATATTAAATATTTTTTAAATTATTTTAAATAATTAGGCATAAAATCCCCTAATTGTTAAATTTATGTAAACATTCTATCATGTATCATGTTCAAAAGCAATCTTTTGAATTGCTTTTTTTATGTTCATTTTGTACAAAATTTACATAAGTTTTTATTTCATAATCATCAAAAAAAGCATTTTCACAAAAACGGATACATCTCATCCAGCCTGGGCGATACCATTGTTCCATCCTGCAGTTTTTTGGATGCAAGTTTCGGTTCAAAGTTTTGTTTTTCATCCACAATGACCTCTAAAACACATGGTCCATCTATATTCAGAAACTCATTTATCCTTTCCGGAATATCATTCAAGTCATCCAGTCTCTTATAGGCAATTCCAAAAGACCTTGCCAGGATTTCAAAATCCGGGAAGCCTACACCGTTTTCTTTATTGACACCTGTCAGCGGATGTTCTGAAAACAGATTGCTCTGTGTCTGCCGGATAGAATGATATCCGTTGTTGTTGAGCAGTACGATTTTTAGATTCAGCTTATGATACGAAACTGTCGCCAGCTCCTGCAGATTCATCATAAAGCTTCCGTCGCCATCAATGCAGATAACTCTCTTTCCGTTTTCCGCAACAGCACATCCTAATGATGCCGGAAATCCATAGCCCATAGCCGCACAGCCGGAATTGGTAAACAGACGTTGTTCTTTTTTGATCTCAAATGCCTGAAAGGTCATAACACAGGCGCTTCCATTACCACAGATAACCTTATCTCCGGTTGAGAGGAGTTTTGAAAACTCTTTTATAAAAGCATACGGATTGAGAGGTTTATTCTTATTATAATAAGAAGGAAGCACAACCGGATACTGCTGATTAATATCGCGCGCCCATTGCAGCCACTCTTCATGCCCAGCTCCCCAGATACTATTATTAACTTTCTCATTATTTTGTCCGGAATATCTTCCATCCTGTATCTTTTTTTGTATATCCTTTAAAACATCTGCCACATTGGCATGCACTTTCATATCAATTGAAAGCGTCGGCTTGGAAAGTTCCTCTTTATCAATATCTACCATGATCTTGTAAGCATTTTCCGCAAAGCATTTATAATTGTAACTGATTTGACGGATATTGCATCTACAGCCTAAGATCAAAATACAATCCGATTTCTGGACAACGAAATTTCCGCCTCTGTTGCCTACCGTGCCAGGGCGTCCGCAATATAACGGATGTTCATCCCACAGTAAGTCATGTGCGTTCCAGGCTGTCACAACCGGGATGCGCAGTCTGTCTATCACTTCCAGAAATTCCTGATAGGCCCCGGATAAACGTATCCCTGTTCCGGCTAAAATCACCGGTCTTTGTGCCTCACCAAGTCTTTTTAAGATCTGCTCTGTCAGGCCTGTATCATATTGAGGAGTTTCTTTTGCGCATTCTGATTCATCAAAGCCCTTCAGATTGTCCGTATCGATCAGGCAACCCTGCACATCCACCGGCACATCCAGCCAGACCGGTCCTTTTCTGCCGTGATTGCACAAATACCAAGCTTTCTCCAGATGATACCGAATGCTATTAGGGTCCGTGATCATAACTGCGTATTTGGTCATCGGGCGCACACTTTCCACAATCTGGTATTCCTGATCTCCGAGCTGTCTTACAGTTGCACCTGTATAGGCCGTTGTTGTCTCTCTTTTTACCTGACCGGATACAACAAACATCGGAATGCTGTCCTGCCATCCGCCAAGGACACCTGTAATGGCATTGGTTCCTCCGGGACCGCTGGTCACGCAGACAAGCGCCACCTTTCCGGTCAGTCTGGCATAGCCCTCAGCCGCAATCGCGCAGGCCTGCTCATGGTGATTGTAAATCGTCGTCAGTCCTTCTTTGTGCCCAAATGCATCATTCAGATGCATGGCTCCGCCGCCTGTTACCGAAAAATTGTGTACAACACCATGCTGTACCATAAAATCTGCAATATAATCTGCCAAACGAATTTTCATAATATCAGTTGTTCCTTTCATATAGGCTTTCTGTCAAAAATTGAAAATGATCATACCATTGAAGCTTTTTCAAGCCATTGATAACGTCTTCATTGATTTCCATTGCTTTTTCTTTGCTAAAGCTATAGGCCATATTAGGGTTTACATAATCTTCTGTCTCCGACTTGGTGTACCCGTCAAAACCGGCTAAAGTCACCTTATCTACCCCGATCTGCTTTAATACCTTCATAAACATCAACATCGGATTGTCCACGATCAGGGCATCTTCATCAAGCCACGCACTATAATTTAATATGTAATCAAATTGTCCCTTTGCCCTTGTCACATTGCTTGTGGCTATCGTCCGGATCTGTGACGGTAAATTTGCAAGGACAGAGGAAAGTCTGACATACCGCTTTGCATTGCTCATGAAAATATAGTCAAGCGGATAACCCTCCGGGCAAAAATTCATTGATATCACGATGGGGTTATTGGTTCTGATATACTCAATGACCTTATTGTATTCTGTATAAACAGAATGCCCCGGAGCCAGCAAAAGGATCTCCTTCCCTTCAAATCTTTCTTTTAACTCCTCAATATCGTTGGCATCATCACATATATTCTTCTGATACTCGATATATAATTTTTCAATATAAGCCTCTTCATATAAAAGCTTCTTTTCCGGCTCCAGCGATTCCAATATCTCATTAATGGATTTTACAGAAAGCTTCTTTTTGTCCATCAGATAAGAAACATAGTTTGGATGACAGTCATTGGACGCTGATAAAAAGAATTTAAACTGATATCCCCACGGGCTGGTCCGATAAATGTCCATGATCGTAACATCGATGGCTTCCAATAACTGGCTTCTATGATATGACTTTCCACAATTTTCATTCATATAAGTAGCTAACAGCTCAATCGGTGCATTGCCAGCACTTTTTCCCATTCCATACAAGGTGCCGTCAACCACAACAGTCCGGTTGATACGCTCCTCTAAAAGTTCAATACAGTTAGCGTATGCTAACTGAAAATTGTTGTGTGAATGATACCCAAGGCAGATATCCGGACAAAGTCTCTCATTAGCACGGTCAAAATAAAACTTCAACTGCTTTTTGTGCAGCAGTCCATAAGTATCAACCATGGAGAAAGCGTAGGGCTTTATTTTATTGACTTCGTTTAATAATAACTCATATTCCTCTTCATTGTAGCTCGTGATCGATACAGCCTGTACAAACACCGCATATCCCAATGCCTTGATCTTTTCACAAAAAAACAAAGCCTCTGTCATGTGATGCTTTTTGAAGATAACACGGATGCCGTCGAGACAGCTTTCATCTGCCGGCAGTATCCTGTCAATTCCACAGGTGCCATAATCGATCATACCGACAACCATAGATGTTCCGTGATCCAGCCCGTCTAACAGCCGGTTCATCCCATGCACATCCGGCACAATACTGCGGTCCATATCAAAAGGACGGCGTTCATCTATAAACCCCGTCTCTATAATATCCACGCCTGCTGCCACCAGCCGTTCAAATATATTTACGATATTTTCATGACCGAATTCCCAGTCATTGATATATCCTCCGTCCCGGAGGGTACAGTCTAGAAGTTTGATATTGTCTGACAACATTTTTCCTCCCAAAATATATTTATTTGAATGCCCATAATTTATTCAAAATAAAATTAACAGGCACACTTACAATCAAAATGATCAACGGAGCTATGTATTTGGAAACACCGATCTGCCCCACCAATATATAGGAAAAAACATTGGATAGAATCAGTCCCGTGAATGCATAAGAGGCATATGTCTTTATCAGTATCTTCCACCAGCTCTGCTGTTTGTGATTGTCAAACACATAGTGGTAATTCCACCAGAATGACCATAGCACGCTCAATATAAATGCCACAATATTGCCCACAAAATAGTCCCATTTGAAATCAGCCTGTGACAAAAGCAGAAGTGTGACCACATTTATTATATAACTCAGGGCCGTATTGCTACAACCGACGATTCCAAATTTAACAAACTGGAGTACTGTATTTTTAGCACTGTTTCCAACTCTTTTTTTGAATATTTTTTCGTAAACAGAGATCAAAGATATAATAATTGTATCCACTTTTTTCCAAAAAAAGTCCACTGCTTTGTCCAACATATCTGCCATTGTCCTTTTTCAATCGATACATTCATTTCTATCCCCATGGCAAATTCCTATAACATTTGAGATACAGTTAAAATAATGCTATACTGTTACTATCTTTAAACTTTAATAATCAGAAGGAATTATAGCAAATGAGCACAATCAAAGAACATATCAAAATACTTTTCAAAAATTTAGCAAATGAGCGCAAAAATCTTGGGATATCTATTATAATCCCCTTGCTGGTCTCACTCATATTATGCCTTTTTTCGAGCAGAACTGCAATATCCCCGTATTCTTTTATTTGTATTCTGCTTTGTCCTCTGGCATCCTGCGCATTTTATATCTTTGAAATAAGCACACCCTTCATAGGTACATCATCAAAATGGCTGCAGCTTGCTTTGGCCTTTTCTTACGGTATGTCTTCATATTCCCTGTCCAATGCACAGTCTGTATCCGGAAGGCTTGCTTATATCCTGCTGCCGCTTTTTGTTATTTCACTTTATCAGTTTTTAAAGGGCAGTCATGCATTGCCGCTCCTTTTTGCTTTTATAGGTTTTATGCTGATTGATTCGACATATGCCGTATCGCTTTTCTTTGTGACTGTCATTTATTGCATTA
Source organism: uncultured Lachnospiraceae bacterium (assembly GCA_900549665.1). Lineage (GTDB taxonomy): Bacteria > Bacillota > Clostridia > Lachnospirales > Lachnospiraceae > UBA2882. The sequence goes on from URPH01000002.1 coordinate 203,730, forward strand.
TCTTTAATCGTTCAAAGCTTGGCACAGCACTTGCCAATTTATTACACTGTGCACTTCTGTTCATATTGAGTCTTCTGGTTACGGCTCCCATTTCTTTTTTAAGATTTGGATCTTTTTTTGAAACGCTGTCCGGTTCATCCTATACACAGGCTTCCTTTATTTATTCACCTGCCCTGTTTATATCACGCTTTTTTACCGGCTCGCTTCCTTCAAATTATTTTGAAAATGCACGGAATATTGATTTAGGGATTGGAACGATTCTCTTTATTCTTTTTGTTTTGTTTTTCTTCAGCAACAAGATCAAAGCATCTGACCGTATCAGGACATTTGCCTTTGTTCTCATTCTTTTCATTTGCATAGATACAACTCCCGGCCTGTATCTCATGGATTTATTCCACGTTTCCAACGGAAGTATCTCACAGTGTGGTATTGTTGTCTTTACCATTCTCGTGATAGCAGGAATTGCCGCTTCGCACCTGTCAGATACCTTACCTGTTATGCTTTTTTCCGGTCTGGGAATTTCTTTTTTGTCCATCGCAGGTGCACTCTTATTGACCGCACACAATTTTTCACCGGTCACCTTGATCCTGCAGCTTATATTGTGTGCATGGGTCGCATTGTTTATGATCCTTTATTCCAAAAAGAAAGCTGCCGGATTGTTTACACTGTTATCCGTCAGCATATATCTGGATTTACTCATTGGTTCTGCATGTATCTTAAGCTCCAACGTATTGCCCAGTCATTATGCCCTGAATGATCAGTTTATTTTTTCAACAAAACCGGCTGACAGCGGTTCCGATACAGCTTCTGATGCATCGGCTTTAAAGGACTGGCCTTATACAGATGTAGGATATGAAAATCTGAAAGAAAGAATTGCTCTGCCGCTATATAATACACTCAATCAGGTTGATGCAAACGTTTCATTGGAAGATAGTGAAATGGTACAGGAAAAGGATGGCACCTATGCACCGCTTTCATCTTTTGATGAATTTAATCTCAAATGCCATAAGATCGGAATACAAGAGGATGTTTTTACAAAGCTCGATGATGTATCTATATCCTTCCCTGAGGAATATCCGGATTTATATGCGGTAAATGACCTCGGCAACCACATTTACAATATTGAGACATTTCCTGCCTCTGATTCCTATGAAGAAGATATCTTTATCCCTTACAGCTATACAATATCTTCTTCTGAAGCAGGTGAAATATACTTATATGATAACTTCACAACATTTATTATTGATTGCGGTGAAGCCAACTCCGAGTCTGCTCTGTCAGGAACCAGCTACATACGAATGTCCCAAACCGCACATTTTTCATTAAATGTTGAGATTAATGCATATCGTATCAACCAGGAAGCCTTTGATCAGATTCCGGATGCTCTTTATACCTATATGGAAGAACATCAGCCGGTATTTTCAGCAACAAAATATATTTTCTATTTATTGTTCATGATCATCGGCCTCATGACCATCATCTTCTTTATTGCGTATAACGATATTGAACATGTAAATGAAAGGCTGTATGCCTTTAAAGAAAAATTTGCGGATTGTATGCTGTTTACGGTTATTTCGGATTTCTGCACCGATAATAGAAACTATTTATTGTCATTCCTGATCCCGTTTACAATGTACATTGCTTCCATGATCATCTTTAGTTGTGATCCTTTTGGAACCTTATCCTTTTTAGATTGCGATGGTCCTTCCTCTGTACTGGGTACCTTTTTAAATAATTATTACAGCTATAAAGACGGTAACTTCTTCTTAAGTATGCTGGGCGGTTATTCCAATGAGCTTACCACAACTCTGGCATTTCCGTATTATTTACTGTCCATGCCGTTCTCTCCCAGTCAGTTACCCGGACTTTTTATCATCACAGAAGGCATCCTGATCGGTCTTAGCGGATTTACGATGTCTTATTATCTGACGCACCGCTTTAGCAGCCACAAGGCATCCAAGCATGATTTCCGCATACTGTTTGCAGCGTTTATTTATAGTCTGAACGGCTTTATGCTCGCCATGCACAGTTATGTTTTCTGGTGGTATCTTCTTTTCTGCCTCTTCCCGCTTGTTGTATTACAGTTAGAGAATCTCATATACAACAAGAAATGGCTTGGCTATGTTATTTTACTGTCTGTCTGCATTACGACCAATTTTAATATTGCCTTTTATATATGTATCTACCTTGTTATTCATTTCTTTATATGTAAATTTGACAATATAAAGGACTTTATACAAAAAGGCGTCCGGTTTGGTGCCGCATCCATTCTGGCAGCCGGATGTGGTTTATCCGGCTGGGCATATGTTTTTAGCTCCAAGGCCAACTCCGGTTACTCGGCAACTGACAGTGTACTCCCCAATTTCGGCTTCCATACTTCGTTTTTTGACCAGTGGTCCAAATTGATGATCTTCTCTCCCACCGGAGCTATCAGCCACAATGATGGAGACATCAATATATACATGAGCATATTTATGCTTCTGCTCATAACCATATTTATATTTGCCAAACAGATCAGACTGCAAAAGAAGCTCCGTCTTCTTGTTCCAATGCTGTTTTTGATCATCAGCTTCAATGGTGAGGTTTTATCTTATATCTGGAACGGCTTACACTACCAGTCCGGCGTTCCCAACCGCTATGTATTCATCTGGATGTTTTTATGTGCAATCCTGTCCTATGAAGCATTGCTCGTGATCCGTCACCTGCCTTTCAAACGCAGACTGGCAGCCTGCATTATCACGATCGTGTTTATCTGTGCATGTCAGTTTTTAGGAGACGGCCAGAAGATATATGCACTTGTTTTTACACTGGTACTTTTAGTCGTTTATGTTGTAATGACCTTTGCCTGCAAGCGTCTCGTCTATTTAAAAAAGAATTTTTACCGGATCGCGCTTGTTGTTCTTTCACTGGAATTATTTGTTAATATGTTATTTGTCTGTCATTCCTATTCTTTAAATAATCTCCAGTCATTTGGTGACTATGAAGCCAAGGCTGAGTTTAACAACGCCCTGACCAAGGATGAAAATACGTTTTCCCGGTTCTCCATGGCTAACTATTATGGTATGAATTTTGGTTTTTTCAATAATGCACCTACAAACCAGATATTTATCTCTACCTTAAATACAAGAATGCAGAATATGAGCTTTTACTATGGTTTCCTGAGTGGTGGGAATTACATTACCAGCAATTATAATTCCACCCCCTTTGGTGTATCATCCTCAGCAACCAAATATATTACCATTCCCATGTATGCAACCGTACGGCAACAGGATCTGTCTTTTTATGATTATATAGGCTACACAAACGGAGATTATTATTTCAGTAATAAAGATGCTTTATCTTTAGGCTATTATCTTCCGGAAGATTTTGCGTTTGACTATTATCAGGAAAACATCATACCTTATGAGGCATATAATTATACAACCTGTGAACTGACCGGCGACTTCAGTAAATTACTGTTTACATTGATTCCGATCCAGTTAAAGGAACAGGGAACACTGGCTGAAAACGAATTCCAGTTTTTGGACAGAGATTTCAATACCGTATCCAAGGAACAGGCCCAGACCCTGCTGCAATCCGAAGAGGCTCAGAACGCCGGAACCCTGAGCTGTCAGGAATTGTATATTAAGCTCAATGTTACAGCTCCCAAGGATGGCGATCTTTACTTATATATCAACGAATTTATTTCTCTTGGATATGCTAAAAAAGGAGAAACCAAATCCATTATCATGAAATATCCAAACCAGACATTTTATGACTGGAATGAATACTACTGCTATTCTTTCGATAATGACTTTTATCAGGAATATGTAGATGCCGTAAAGGCAAATCAGGTAGAAAATGTCACGGTAAATGATAACATCATCACCGGTGAGAGCAATTATGAAAAAGACGGTTATACCATATTCAGTGTTCCGTACAGTGACAAATGGCACGCATATATTGACGGAGAGGAAGTTAATACCTACGATCTTATCAATGCAAACCTGATTATAAAGACATCGGCAGGAAAACATACGATCGAGCTGGTATATGACATTAAAAATCAGGTTATTGTCATTGTGACATCACTTGCATTTTATGTTTTAACATTTCTTATTTATAGTATGCAAAAACTTATCCTGAAAAGAAAAAAATAATATTCCGGATATTCCAATAAAAAAGAAGCCCTGAGGCTTCTTTTTTTCTATTGATTGTCAGCTTTCTCTTTTGATGTATCATTGTCAAAGTTTATTCTTTCCTCTTCGACTACCAGTGGCCGGTTCATGACCCTTTGATTGATACTGCTGATATATTCTCCCAGAAAACCTATGAAGAACAGCTGCAGAGACCCTAACAGGAACATACCGATCAAAACGGGCGCCATACCGGCACTAAAGCGATCCCAGTACATCAGTTTCATGATCAGATATACAATAGCGATAATAATACTGAGGATCCCACAGAAAATACCAATAAAGGTACATAACCGCAATCCGGCTTTGGTATATGAGGTCACACTTAACATGGCTGCATCATATAATGAAAGGAAACTGTTTTTGCTTTTACCTGCCCTGCGCAATGGCTGCTCATAAGGAATTTCCTTTCTTTTATAGCCTAGCTCAGCAACAATCCCACGCATAAAGGGTGTCGGATCCTTTAGGTTTCTCAATACCTCAATAAAGCTTTTATCATATAAGCCAGACCCTGTAAAATGCTCAATCTGCTCCACATTGGAAAACTTTTTAATTGTTTTGTAATAGAGGGTTCTTAAGGCATACATAAGCTTATTTTCTTTGCTTTTGACCTTTACTCCGATCACGATCTTGTATCCCTTTTCCCATTCGGCAACATATTTTGGTATCAGCTCCACCGGATCCTGAAAATCACATACCATGGAAATTGTACAATCTCCGGTAGTCTGTAACATTCCGTAATACGGAGAATTGAACTGACCAAAATTCTTGGCATTAAAAATAGCCTTGATCCTTGGATTTTTCTTGCATATTTCTCTTAATAAGCACCTTGTATTGTCAGTTGAGTCATTGTCAATAAAAACCAGTTCATAATCATATTGAGGCAGCTCGGTTTCAAAAATCCTGACCACTTCATTGCTCATCGGAATAACATTCTCTTCTTCATTGTAACAGGGAATTAAAACACTAATCTTTTTCATTTGCTATACCTATGTATTTTATATTTTTTGCTTTTTGTCATTATAGCACATCCTGGCATCATATACTACTGCCCTTGTTAAGTCGTAAAAAAACGGCTGTCAGATTTCTCCCAGAATATCAGTAATCTTAAACTTAAACACAATCTTACGTCCTGCAAAGAAAGGATTTATAATATCATAATCCGAATATTGATGCTGCAGCACCAGTTCATCGCCACATTTTTTACCGATCAGATTTTCATGGATAAAATTCATAAACTGACGGTTGCCCAACTGTATCTGTGCTTCCAGAATGGCCGTACCCGCCCAGTCTTTCTCTTTTATTTCGGATATATCCCTATCGTCGTTGTTGCAGATATAGCTACATTGCAGCACTACAACATCTCCTGCCTGTGTCACATTCCGGTCCGAGTTTATCTGACGGATTTCGGCCTGTGGATCACAATAGTATTCCGGCAGCAGCTCTCCATTTTGATTTTCAGTCTGATAGGCCTCCAAATAACGGCTTAATTCATCCCGGACGGCATCTTTATCTTTTAACTGATATATATCATAGGAAAGCTCACCCAGAGCATGCACAGTCTTAGTCTGCGTATGTAGATAAAAGGCATCCAGATAGTTGTAAAATCCATCTGTATAACCTTCCTTTACATCAGGATAATGCAGGATCACGATTTTTTCCTGCATGGTACTCATCAGATCCTCGACAGATAAAGCTGACATATTGAGAATATTAATGTCACTGGGATTTTCATAGGCCAGATAATGTATATCCACACTGTCTGAATTGGATAAAAAGGTTCTCTTTTTATCAACATTATCCCAGTACAAAATATAATTTTGTGCAGCTTCATTTCCCCCTAACTGCAGGGATTCTCTTTGTGAAACGATCCATGTATTTTCATCATATTCATCCTTCATGACCGTGTTGACCGACCGGTCTATCCATGTGTACTGGAAATTGTAAACAATATTATCCGAATAATAGTCCATGCTTTTTCCGATACTGACCATTTTCTTTCCATTACCTATTTCATATGTATCAAAAGCATGATTGGTAACTGGATCTATGCTCTGAAACGTCTGTCCAATATATAAAAGACCTATAATCCCAATAGTGGCATAATAAAATACCGATGTATGCAGGGTTTCATGGAGTAATGCTCCAAACAGCAGGGTTGAAAGTAATACAAAGGAGACATGATACCGGTATACGGCTGATGTAACATATGTCATACAGAAAATAACGTAAACAAAAGACAAAATAAATAAAAATGCGCATTTTTTCATGACATAAAACTTTTTCTGTATCAAAAGACAGACAACGCACCCTATTATCCCTATCCAGATAAGCCAGATAAAGTTTACCAGAAACAGCTCTTTAAGCTCTGTAACAATATGTACGCTGTCTATTCCCCAATAAGGTGCCGCCTCCATTTCTGACGGCTTCCAGCTGCTAATTCCCTTGTTGTATATCAGATATGCTATCACCGTACATCCTGATAATAAAGAACAGTAGTTGGGTAAATACGTAAACTCTGCCCGGAGTTTTTTAGGTATTCTGCCTTTTGTGGAGATAAAAGTTTTTGCAGCAATATAAACGGCCCATACTAATAAAAACAACATTCCGGTTTCCTTTGTCTGCGCCAGACATATTCCCCAGATTACCTGCAGTATATAATGCTTTTTATCATATGCGTGAATCAGAAATATCAGAAAAATAAATATATAGTAATCCGGATAATAATCAGAAAAAGTTCCGAGAAACAAAGGAACAAAGGAGCATAAAACAGTAATAATCCCTGCCTGTCTATCGTCCATTCCGGCAAAGAAATCCTGTAATAAATCCCATAAGCATAACATGGCAATCTCAGTTAAAAGGAGTGCAATGAGCTGTACTCCGACTGCTTTACCCGGAAACAGCAGTTCTCCAATCATGGAAAAGAGACCAAATGCAAGAGTCGGATGACCACATAATCTAAAATCAGTCCAGAAGCTGCTCCATGTAAAATCAAAATTTTGAACTGCGTATACCAGATTGCTATAGTATTCCCCGCCATCCCACATAGGCAGGGTCCCAATCATCCCGATACGCGGAACCAGAACTACTATCATAACTATGCAGGCCATCCAAAATCTGGCCGATGGCTTTTTCATCATACTTTTTGTTTGTTCCATATACATATACATTCCATTCTATAATCAGTACTATAGTCATTTTATATCAAAAAATAAGCTCTTGCAAAAGGAAAACAATAATGTCCTCCATCTGCAAGAGCATTGTTACCTCTGTCAGCCATTATCCTGCTATATTAAAAATCCTGTACATCCAGAATCTGCTGGATTCCCTGTGCAAACTTTGTCTCAGGCTTAAAGCCCGTATCCTCGCTTAATTGGGAAATATCGGCACATAGATACATGACCTGCTTTGGAGCATATGGCACAGCACCCAAGGCTACCGTGCCCTCAGGAGCAACCTGCTGCCTCAGTATTTCAATATATTCAGCTAAGGGATGCACCTCTCCACTTCCGATTGGATAAATACTGCCATCTCTGCCATGTAATGCAGCTGCAAGCAATGCTTTGGCAGCATCTTCACTATATAGATAATCCCATTGCTGTTCTCCCTTGGTAAACTGCGGGGTTTCTCCATTTTTCAATGCTGCTATGGCACCCATGATCATGCTGGTAGCCGTATCATAAGGACCATAAACACTTAAAATTCGGGACCATATATGTTTGATGGAAAGTTTTTTGCATAGTGCCCTGGTCTGTATTCCGGCTTCAAGCTTGGCACGGCCATATTCATTTTCCGGATGTGCAGGTGTCTCTGCACTCAGCCTTCCCTCTATTCTTCCATATTCAGCCTGTGAGCCCGCTCCAATAAAGGTATGGCATAATAATTTATGCGCAAGCTCCACAGCATCCAGTGCATATCTTAAATTGTCCTGCTGAAGACTTTCATCATCACGTGAGCTGCCAGTTGTTCCATTCCATGCAAGATGGAAAAACAGATCATAGCCGGCACCCTTTCTGACATCGTCCAGCAACTTTTCACATCCACTTGGACTTGCGGATTCGGCAAATGCAGCATATTCATCCAGATTCATGAAATATATATGCAGCTTCTGGTTTACATAACTTCCAATATCCTTAAATGTTATTTCTTCGCTCTCATCCATCCAACTGATATGTTCCGGATTTTTATCCACGAGATCAATATACAGCATCTTGCTCACTTCATCTGCAAGCCTGCCAGCCTTTGCAGAACCGCGGTGACAAATAGCGGCTACCTCCATATTCTGTCTGATACATTCTGCAATCAGGGCATGTCCGATTGCTCCGGTTGCTCCGGTTATTACAACTCTCATATCTTCGGTCGTCCAATTCTTTATTTTAATTCCATACCTTCCAAGGTGCCTTTTTGCTGCTCCACATCGCTTCCAGTTCATTTTTTTCCCGCAAGGAATCCATACAATGCCAAAAGCCCCTATGCTGATAACTCATCAGCTGATTTTTCTCGGCAAGTGTTTCCAACGGCTCCATTTCAAAAATCGTAGAGTCATCCTTTAAATACTCAAATATCTCCGGCTGCAACACCATAAATCCAGCATTGATTGGACTTCCGTCTGTAATCTGTTTTTCACGGAACGAACGTACAGCCCCCAGCTCTCCAATATCCAGAATTCCCTTCTGCTGTTCCTGTATAACTGAAGTCAGTGTGGCAATTTTCCCATGTGATTTGTGGAATTTTACAAGCTCCTCGATATTGACATCACACAATCCGTCGCCATAGGTCATCATAAACGGCTCATCGCCAATATATTTCTGTACTCTTTTAATACGACCGCCGGTCATGGTATTCAGTCCGGTATCCACAACGGTCACCCTCCATGGCTCATTGTATGTCTTATGTATAGTCATTTCATTGCCGTGTGCAAAATCAAAGGTAACATCACAATTTTTCAGATAATAATCAGCAAACCATTCCTTTATCATATGCTGTTTGTATCCGCAGCAGATAATAAAGTCGTTGTATCCATAATAAGAATACAATTTCATGATATGCCATAATATTGGTTTTTCACCTATTTCTATCATTGGTTTGGGACGGATGGATGTCTCTTCACTGATTCGCGTACCCGCGCCGCCTGCTAAAATAACTACTTTCATTCTTATCCCCCGGTACTATTTTTTCATATGTCTCAGATGAGTTATATTCATCATATTTTTTATTATAACATATTTTTGATGGATTTGATACTACAGTGGGGCTCAATCGAAGCTTTCCATTTTTCTCCCAATCATCATATGATCTTTTGTATTCCCAGTTTTTCTCTGGCTTCGGCTTCGCTAAGTTGCATGGTATACATGAGGTTCTGCAACATTCATCCTATCAGATCTGCTATGGTACTTTTTATTGTTCATTCATTTTTTTCTTAAATGCAGCTTCATCCATGCCTGCTTTTTCAGCAGCTTTCTGAATTGTGATTGTTCCGTCGTTTACTAATTCTGCAAGCATATTAAAACTGCCTTTACTCTCTCCCTCGGAAAGCCCATCAGTCCTGCCGGCCTCGTAGCCCTCTTCCCGCAATGTCCTCGCATATTTCTTTTCATCAAACTCCTCCAGCAACGATCCCAGCACCTGGCTCCTATGTTTTCTCAAGATATCCTCCAGTATTCCATGCCCGATACAATACTCGATCGCAGCATTCATGGCTTCTTCACGGTTATCATATTTATTTGCATATTCCCTTG
>URPH01000003.1 GCA_900549665.1 uncultured Lachnospiraceae bacterium
CCAATAATTCAGCAAAATCTTTTGGTTTGTAATTAGTGATATTAGATGTGTTCATAACAATATCCTCCATGAGTATATTTCAACACATTTAATCACTATTGACAATGATTTTGATTACTTAAAGTTTCCTCCTTTATAGTAATATACATCCATTATATTTCAAAGCCGGACCTCTGTGGAAATTTTTCCTCAAAAGCCATACAGATTTCATCCCGCACCTTATCAAAATCTTTTACGGTTCCGGTATCATTAAGACAGATAACTTCGTATTTTTCTGTTTTAATCGCTTCAGCAATTCCGGAGGTATCGTCCTTTATCTGAAAATACATCCCGAACTTCTTTTTGCGTGGGCAAAAGTTACCCTTTGCTAACTGCCAGTATTTCATCAGCCACTGATTGACATTTGTTTGATTTCTAAATCTGCAGCTGCACGTATCATCCAGCACCTCACGCTCTTTTTCCCAGACTTCTTCAAAGGTTTTCTTTAAAAACCCGGATGTGATATGTTGATTGTAAAATCCGGTAAAATAACCCTTATGCAACAGAAACAGAGTCCGTACAGATACCTTCATTCCATAGCTGATATTCAGCCATCTGCCCATATCTCGTCTAAAACACTGACGGACATCAAAATGATCGTTGATCAGCCCAATATCATTGGCATGAAAATTTCCGGCGCTGTTTTTTCCAAACGCAACACAATCCAGTCCCATGATATCACACGGCAGTCCATTTCTGAAAAATTGCTCCGGAGACACTTTCTTGTTTAAAAACATGTCATCATTGAAGTACACAAACTGTTCCGAAAGTCCCGGAATCCGATGCAGATTCAGTTCAATCGTATGGGAATTAAAGGTTGGCAGATATTTATGCGGTATATAATCCTCATGTCTGACTACATGAAGTCTGGGATGCTGCACATTGAGCCATGCCGGAATATGTCCCCATGTCACAAAATAGATGTTTCCAACCCAGGGAGCATACTTTTCTACAGCCCGGAACCAATAACGTAAATTATCCCAGTCACGGTATCTTGTTTTACTGTCATCCTCAAGTCTTGCATTTGACCGGTATTTGCTTTTTTCTGCAAGCCATACCGGATCGTTACCATCTACCCAGGCAATAACAAAATCAATTGATGATTTCAGAAAATCTTTACTCATGGCATTTCCTTTTCTATAGCTGTATCTCTTCTCTCATATTTATCAGTTTCTGATAAATCCGTTCGCAATTATTTTGATCATGATATGCAAACACTTCTTCAATTCGTTTTTTGTACTTTTCCTTCAGCTGACATCCATTATTGGCATATTCTATAATACGTTCAACTGTATTCTCCAAATTATATTCCACTTCTCCGAAGCCATCTTTCTCATAATCAAAATAACCTTTATTGTAGGTGTGCTTCCCGCTAAAAAAATCATCTCTGTCAAACTGGCAATATAAAACCGGCTTATTCAGATATGCAAAATCAAACACGGTAGAGGAATAATCTGTAATCAGCAGACTGCTTTCTGCAAATAAAACCCGATATGAATCTAACGGAGATGCAAACTCCACATCATCCCTTTTATGAAAAAATCCAATATACGGCTGCATAAGAGGATGGGGAACAAATCGTAATTTATATCCGTTTTTCCTTAGTTCTTCAAGCAACCGTTCATGATTGATCAAAGCATCATAAAATAAGTAATATTCACTGTTAATAAAACCGTTTCTTAACAAATGGGTTCCATTTTCCTTATTCAGTCCTTCAAGCAAATAGCTCCGCCATGTCGGAACAATAGAAATAATTTTTTTATGATCGTCTTTCAAATAATCATATCGCGAGAATCCGGTCAGCCAGACCTCTTTTTCTGTATAAAAGTAATCTCCTTCCAGAATTGACCGGTATTCTCTTATACTTGTTGTCACAAAGCCAAACAGATTTTTGTTGTATCTGTTTAACCATGCCGAAAGATCATCTTTCGTAACACCATGTTGTAAAAAAACAAATTTGGGCAGTTTCAGGCTACGATATCCCAGTTCATATCCTCGGAACGGATGCTGCACAATTTTTTCCCCCTGAGATGATATATTATAGGTACTTAATAAGTGTAATAGCCTGTGTTTTACGGAAAAAGTGCCGACAACCGGTCCGATTTTTTTCAAACGCCGGTAATCCGGGCTTTCTTTACTTATTACAAAGTATATTTTCAGCCCCTTTGGTTTTATCTTACACAAATACGTAAATAGCGCTTCACCATTATCATCCGCTTTCAGAATACGATCCGATATCATCCAGATTTCTTTATGCGGTAATTGATTTAAAATTCCATATAAAAGCCGGACAACCGCAACTCTTTTACTGCCTCTCTGTCCCCTAAGGATGATTCCTGTCAAATAAGACAATTCATAATGCAAACAGCACCGGCATCTTTTTAATATGATATCCGCATCCTGTTTTTGCATAATCCATCCCGGATAGCGTTTATAGGAATATCTGCAATGTGAATCCAACGGAAAAAACTGTTCCAGAAATATTTTTTCAATCTTAACAAATTTATCTTCTGTTTTAATCAAAAAACATATTTGGACTCTTCTTTCCCCATTCAAATCTATATCAACACTAAAGCTGTATTTATCATATAAATACTGTCCGAAAAACTGAGGCTGCGTAACAATTTTTTTTAAGGAAAGCGGAATGATCCTATCATTCACGGCAACGGATAATGGTGCTACCGATCTCCTTTCAAATAAAAAATGAGGAATCCAGCCTTCAAGCAATATCCGGTCCTTTTTAAATGTTGCAAAGGAGAGCCTTAATGGGGTATTTTCTATATTATTCTCCGACACTGAAAGATAAGAATAATTTCTCTCCTTTCGATAAATCAAATATGCTTTATGTTCTCTCCATAACTGCTTTTGTGCCATGATAACATCTGTATCAACCATATCACATACTTCAAGCAGCAAATTTTTATACTCCTGTAATTCATCTTCCGATAAAACAGTCTGCGCAAGCTTATTCTGGCGAAACCGCCATTGAAACTCATACATCACTACATTTTGAATGAATTTAGGAATGTACCCGCATTTTTTCTCCGCATACTTCATGATGTATAATGAAAATTGCTGCAAACTATCAATATACCATTTGTGATTACTTTTCGCACGATTTACCAACGTATCATTGTGTCTGCGATACCAGTATTTTGTTGTCGCCAGAAAACCAATCTTCTTTTTTTCCAGCAAAATACGCTGCATTTCCCGCGCATCTTCATTTGTGGGAATATCCACAGCATCATTAAATCCGACTTTTTTAGCTGTCGTCGCCCGTATAAAGGACGAATTAATAAATAATTGAGGATTATTCCATTCCACCTCCAGATCAACAACTCTTGATCCCGAATTAAATTTATAATTCAAAATATGTTCTCCGTGTCTTGTGCCAAAAAACCACACCGGAAACGCAATTACATCCGTCTGATCATCATATTTTTTTATAAATTTTTTTGCTTCACGAAACGCGTTTTTTGCTAATTTATCATCAGAATCCAGGAAATTGAGCCATCTTCCGGCTGCTTCAGCAACGCCTCTGTTACGTGCAGCCGAAGCTCCCTGATTATGCTGATGAATAACCCGGATAACATCGGGATATTTTTTTCCATATTGATCACAGATTTCTCCACTTCCGTCCGTTGATCCGTCATCAATCAGGATCACCTCAACTCTTCTCATTTCAAAAGACTGGTGCAGCACACTTTCGATTGCATCCGGTAAATACTTTTTTCTATTATAGATCGGAATAATAACCGAAAACAAAATCTCGTCATCCATATATTGGTATCTCCATATTAAAAGCTTTTATATATTCAATAATACATTCTTCTTTATTTCATAAATTCCTTATAATGTTCAAGAACTTCCTTCGGCCTTCCAATTTCCTTGATTATGCCATCGTGCATCCACATGATCCGGTCACACAGCTCCTGTAATGTGCCCAGACTGTGGGATACGATCACTACCGTTCTTTCTTTTCCTGCTATCAGTTCTTTCATTTTTGCGTAGCTTTTCTTTTTGAAATGCTCATCACCTACACTCAGCACTTCATCAATCAGCATAATATCAGTCTCTAAGATCGCCGTTACGGAGAATGCCAGCTTGGAATACATACCGCTGGAATATGTGCGCACCGGCTGATCAATAAAATCTCCAAGCTCCGAAAACTCTATAATCTCATCCAGATGAGCGCGTACTTCTTTTTCGGAAAAGCCTAAAAGCATCCCTGACAGCATGATATTTTCACGCCCTGTCAGCTGGTTTTTAAACCCCACACCGATTGCCAGCAATGAAATAGAATGTCCGTGCAGATCAATGCTTCCCTCATCTGCCGAGAAAATATTGGCAAGCGCTCTTAACAATGTGGACTTTCCGCTTCCGTTCTTGCCAATGATGCCGAGAATTTCTCCCTCCGAAACCTCAAAGCTGACACCTCTCACAGCCTCAAACACCTTTGCATCCGGAGCTTTTAATCTCAACAGGTTTTTTTTAATTGAATAGGACTGAACACTTTTATATCGTATTTTAACATCCTTTACGGTAATTGATGTATGTTCCATTTTCATCCTCGATCATATAACTTTTACATATGTATTTTCATGTTTATAAATATTGGAAACTCCAAATGCGGATAACAACAATCCGATTATCAGCCATATGCCCATCAGCTTCCAGTCCGGAGACATCTGATTTAAAATACAGTTTCTCAACGCATCGACAAATAAAGCAATCGGATTGCAGCTTAGCAGGATTGTGGAATAAGGTCTGGGGATACTTGTGTTAATATTATAAAAAACACCTGTCAGATAAAACATAAATCTCAGTAAAATGGTAATAATATTGGCCATATCATCAACAAACACCCCTATATGCGCCAGTACACAACAGCATCCAAATGTAAAAATCACGGCATCAGCCACAATTGGCACAATCAGTAAAACATGCCAGTCTACTGATATTCCGTGATAAAGCAGCATTGCAGATACAATCAAAAGACAAATGAACATCTTAAAGGTATTGACCATGATATTGGAAATAATAAGGGCAAATTTGGGTACATATACCTTGGATACAATTGACTTATTGCTGCGCACTATCGATACCGATGCCCGGATGCAGCGGTTAAAATTATCCCACAATGCCAGAGCTATGAAAATAAATACATTGTAATTGTCCTCTTTGTGTTTAAACAAAAAGCCAAAAACAAATGCATAAATCATCATCAGGCAAAAAGGTTCCAGAATCCACCAGATCCAATTCAGATAAGAATTGGCTACCTCAGCCTTTAACTGTGACCTTGCCTCATATACCATATATCCCCAGTATTTTTTTATATCCGATGCAAATCTTTTCAAATTAAGCCTCCAGAAAACATACTAATGTCAGTGTACTACATTTGGACACGTATTCCAAGATTTCCGAAAAAATTATAAAATCCACCCATCACTTATCATGGGAAACCGGCAGCAAAACAAACCATGCTGCCATACAGGGTGCAAAATAATACATGGTGTATGGATGCATGGCCGTCATAAAGACCGCCAGAAACATCATAATAACCATAATTCTCAATACAATAAGCTTAACTTTTCTTCTAAAAAGAGCATAAATCAAATCAACCAGCAACAATACAAAAGGCACCCACATCGCATAAAACACAGGGAACATCCGTACCTTACCAATCTGAAATGATCCTGCCAGTTTATTTTTTATCCAGTCAGCCAGTTCCGGGTCAATCTGCTTAAATAAGTACGCAATCCGCTCCGGCCTGATCTCCTCCGGAAACCGATACTTATTATCCCCTTCTCCATCCAGGCCAAATGTCCTTTTTGCCAACAGTATCTTATTTTGCAGATAAATATCGGGATATTTTAAAAGCAGCTTTGCAATTGTTTTTTTCACCTGACGGCAATCTCCTGCTGTGTAAGCATAACTCGCCCCCGGATAATTCAGCCTCTCATATCCATTATACTTCAATACATTATCCGGATTCAGGTGCTCCTCCCTCATCTTGCTGATATCAAAAAACTGATCCAATATCGCCAGATCTTCAACATCAATTTCTTCATAATGCCGGGCAAAAATCTCTCCCATCGGAGATGTAAATGATAATAAATTGTGACTCATGGAATTTGACTGATTTCCCAGTTTGTTCCAGCAGGAAACACAACAGACAGACAGGCAAAGTATAAGCACGCACTCTCCAATCAGCCTCAAATACTTTTTATCATGCATTCTTGCCTTTTCCCACATCAAGAACGGAAGCACAACAATTAAAATCATCATTTCAATCCTGAAATTGACAACCAGACACCCGGTTATAACCAGCTTTATCCATTCTTTTTTGTCAGCGGAATTTCTGTTGCGGATATTCCGGTACTGATAAATGAAGTAAATCAAAAATAAAGCCGTAAGATATGCCCGCATCGGATAAAGTGCAAAATACAGACCACACGGTGAAAATATGATACAGACTATGATAACCACAGAAATATGATGTCTGTTTTTCCACCAGTCGGCAAGTATAGTGCCAAGCAAAATGCTTCCCAGCAGTATTTGCAAAATGACAACCGATACCGGATTGGGATAAATCATAAAGGCCAAAAAATAAAACAAGGACAGCATAAAGCCCTGATGATACTGAACCTGCAAATGCGAGATAAAATCAACCATTTTAAATTCATCGGCGCCACTGCACCACCACACTCCCGGCCAACACAAAATCAGAAAAATAATGTATACAATCATAATAATCAGCACAAATATCAGGCGTCGCCGGCTGTCACGATTTTTATTTCTGACTGCCGTAAATCCCCTGCTTATCATATTCATAAAAAAATATAACAGTACAGCAAAGGCAGTCTTTAATGTAAAATAAAACATTTTCGCATAAGGATTCCCCGATGCTTCATAATAAGATCCCGTATCCGCATATGTAAAATCGAAAAAATGCAGATCATTCATAACAGAATACAAAAGAATAACTATGTATATAAACCAGAAAGCTATGCTTTTGGCCCGGATTTTTTTCCAAAAATGACTTATCATTGTTTCCCTCTTAATATTTGATTTACAAATACCTTTGCGTAATTTATCTGTTACTTATTTTATTTTACCCCAGCATCACAATTTATGCACATTTTTTCTTTCAAAATATGCTATAATGTGCCCATATATGTGATATACTTTTGTAATATATTCAGTCATTAAATCAATCTTGGGTGGGGAAATATGACAATCATTATCTTTCTATTTTTTATATTTTGTATTTCTGGCATATCTTTTGCAAAAGAAGGGACTTTCTTTAAAGACCATCTTTCAATAGATAAAACAACAAACATAAAAGGTATTTTTGTAATTCTTATATTTATCCGTCATTATCTGCAATATGTTGACTTACAGAGTTCCTATGACAATTTTGCCAAATGTTTAAATTCAGCCCTGGGGCAATTGATTGTCACAATGTTTCTTTTTTATTCCGGATATGGTGTAATGAAAAAAATTCAAAAGAAAGGATTGGAATATATCCATTCACTTCCCAAAAAGGCATTCAGATTACTTTTACATTTTGATCTGGCAGTGTCACTCTTTTTATTATTAGGAATCATTTTCAGATCCTCTTTTACATTAAAACAAATCCTATTATCCTTTTTGTGCTGGGATAGTATCGGCAATAGTAATTGGTATATACTGGCTGTCATTTCTTTATATTTAATGACATATGTATCATTTCTTCTCTTTGCCAAAAAAGGAAAATATCTTTATTTCCTTTCTCTTCTTATAATTCTGTGTGTACTCTATATGTGTACGTTAAGCATATGGAAGGATGCATATTGGTATAACACAATTTTATGTTATCCGTTAGGTGTATTTTACTGTCTGTATGAACAATATATTGAAAAATTTGTCATGAAGAAGGAATGTATTTATTGGGGCTGTATATTGTTATTATTGTATGGCTATTATAAATTCTTCACCCTCAACACCAATGTCTGGTTTTATTCCGGATGGGCAATATCATTCTCTCTTCTCGTTGTTGTGCTAACAATGAAGATTCAAATTCAAAATAATTTATTGCAATTTTTCGGTTCTCATGTATTCAGCTTATACATATTGCAACGATTACCAATGTCTGTCTTGAAACATATAACAAATATATCTCGACATCCATATTTTTGTTTTGTTGTATCTTTTATATGTACAATTTTTATTGCCCTAATATTTGACGAAATAACAACTTACATGGATCAAAAATGCAAAAAGGATTTGTAATTTTGTTGGTCATTGCAGGACATACAATTTTTTCACGGACACTTTTAGATTTAGTTGTTTTTCTTGCTATTCTTGCTATAATTTCTATCATAAAGAAAGCAAAGAGGTCTTCATGAACACAAATACACAAAAGCAGTTTGTTCTTCAAAATTACATATTGATTTTTTCAGATATTCTGGCAATTTGCCTTTCTTATGCACTGGCTTTTATTACTCGTGGCATTCTTTCTGATTTTCATAAGAACCCACAATATTACCATCTGGTATTATCTTTTGCCATTTTACTTTGCACTTTTTCCTATTTATTTTTAAATCTGAATCACAATTTTCTGACCAGAAATCAGTTTGCAGAATTTTTCTTTGTCATAAAGTATGATTTTCTGATTGGCGCAGGTTTAGGCTTAATTTTGTTTTTAACACAGAATGCACAAGACTTTTCACGCCTTGCGTTTATTTACTTTTTGGTTTACAATTTTGTATTTACTTATTTTTTCCATTTTTTGGTAAGAATATTTTTAAAGCACGTTTATATGCGTTCTTCCGGAAGTCTGAAAATGATGATCGTTACAGAATCACATTTTATCGGCAAGCTGCTTCCATTCATCAGATCCAATGCAGAATGGGCACATGAAATCACGGCTCTGGCACTGGTTGATACCGAAAAAACCGTCCTTGATGATTCCTCCCTTATATACGAAGGGGTTCCTGTGATTGCATCCAAAACCAATCTTTATGATATTCTTTCACAATCAGTGATAGATGAGGTTTTAATTTATCTGCCCTCTTACAACAACACAGAGCTCGGAAAAATGATCCGCAAATTCGAAATGGCTGGAATTGTTGTTCATGTGAGCATCGACCCCTATGACCACCTGATCTCACACAAAACAATCGATTCCTATGCCGGACTGTCTGTTATGACATACAGCCTTGCCGATTATGATTTTCATCGTATTGCTGTCAAGCGCATTATGGATATTCTCGGATCCCTTATTGGAATGTTATTTACAATAATCGTAATGCCTTTTATTGCGTTGGCTATAAAGACTGATTCTCCCGGACCTGTCTTTTATAAACAGAAAAGGATTGGATTAAACGGAAGAGAATTTAATATTTATAAATTTCGTTCCATGTATCATGATGCAGATGAAAAAAAGATAGATTTGCTTAATGAAAATGAAATGAAAGGACCAATGTTTAAAATAACAAACGATCCAAGGATTACCAGGGTCGGCCGCTTTCTTCGCCGGACAAGTCTGGATGAACTGCCGCAATTTTACAATATTCTGATCGGACAGATGAGTCTGGTCGGCACACGACCGCCTACACCTGACGAATACATCCAGTACAAGCTTCAGTACCGCCGGCGCCTGAGCATCAAACCGGGGCTTACCGGACTTTGGCAGGTCAGTGGCAGAAGCGACATCACAGACTTTGAAGATGTGCTGCGACTGGATCTGCATTATATCGACCACTGGTCATTGGGACTTGATATTAAGATATTATTAAAGACCTTCGGTGTTGTATTATGCAAAAGAGGAGCGAAATAATTTATATACCGGCTACCTCTTTCTGCAGCACTACCTTAATAAAAGAATTAATTGACATATTT
Organism: uncultured Lachnospiraceae bacterium; assembly: GCA_900549665.1. Classification (GTDB taxonomy): domain Bacteria; phylum Bacillota; class Clostridia; order Lachnospirales; family Lachnospiraceae; genus UBA2882. The sequence goes on from URPH01000003.1 coordinate 9,925, forward strand.
TTTTCCTGTGCTTTCAATGCCAGATCCCGATGCAGATCTGCCCCGATCCGGATATTAAAACTTCCTTTAAATGCTTTTTCCGGCGCCACTTTTTTCTCAACGCACATTTTCAGATAGTCATCTACCGCTTGATAAAAATCAGCCTTTAACTGTGTCAGACTGTCCCCTTCATATGAGATCAAGCCTTTAATTCCCATTACCTTTCCATATAAACAGTCGTCTTCTCCTGAATACTCCACAGTACCCAGATACCCTTTATACTCCAAATAATTTTTCATATTAAACCTTCTTTCTCCAGCGAGTCCTTGATCTGCTTCATTAAATATTTCTTGATATAATGTTCGGGATGCGGTTTGTGAAATCGAATTTTCGAACCCAGTTTTTTATTCACAAAACATACGGCTGATCCGGTTGTTTTTCCGATTTTGGCTTCCTCATATCCAAAATAATTTAACATAGCGACCAGATCATCATATTCAAAATCGTTACCTTGTTTCAGAAATTTTTCGATTAGTTTCTGTGCTTTACTCATTAGTATACTCCTTTTTTTTTAATTTGCAACTATTTTTAGTTGCTTTTTTATTTTAAAAAACAATAATAAAATACACAATTAAAATGTATTTCAAAAAATTTTATAATAAAATACTTGGAATTTTTGCACGAACGTGCATGAAACAAAAATGATCCGGCTGTCTTTTCTGTCTTTCATCGATAGAAAAGACAGCCGTAATAAATGAACTCATATTTCTGATATATTTATCTTTTATCCGATTGATACCACATCGTTATACTGTACGCAGTTTCTTTCTCTGCGCAGCTTCACTCTCTGACATATATTTCACACCTGTACCAAGTGCATCATAGACACTCTGTATACGCTTATTGAGCATATCCATCGCATGAACCTCAAGGCTGGCCTTTTGGTCACTGCCCCACATTTCATGTGACAGGGTCACATGGCGCTCGATCACACAGGCTCCGAGTACTGCTGCCGCAATCGTAGGCTCCATATTGGCCTCATGTCCGCTGTAACCCACCAGGCAGTCAAAACGCTTGCGGAGTGTCTCGATCATACGAAGATTGAGATCCTTGGTCGGTGCAGGATAAGCGCTGTTGGTATGAAGCAGAATGTAATCTCCATGACCATATTTTTCCAATACTTCAACTGCATGATCGATCTCTTCCATCGTTGTCATCCCGGTTGACAGGATAACCGGTTTGCCGGATCTGGCAGCCTCACTGATCATCTCATCTCTTCCGTTGGAGGCACTCGCCACTTTAATATAGGGAACATCATATTTTAATAAAAATTCCAGACTGGGCATATCCCACGGTGACGCACTCCAGGTCATTCCTTTATCCTTGCAGTATGCATCAATGATGTCATATTCCGGTTTTTCAAACTCTACATGGTATTTATACTCCAGATATGTCATTGTGCCCCACGGCGTCTCTCTCATGACATTTTTCTGTGCCTCGGGTACCGCAAGCTCCGGTGTCCTTTTCTGGAATTTGACATTGTTCCAGCCTGTTGCATTGGCTGCATCGATCAGCTTTTTGGCAATATTGATATCGCCATTGTGGTTAATGCCGATCTCGGCTATCATATACGGCCGGCTGGTTTCATTGATCAGATAATCGCCGATTTTAATTTCCTTATTTGCCATTGTTGTTTTCCTTTTTATATATTATTGTTTTATTATAGTATTTTAACAATATAAAAATAACGCTTCAAGTTATTTTCCTTTACTTATTTATTGTACCGCAAGGCATGATTCTTAGCAAGTTCCTATCTGTAGATTTATTATCATAGTTTTAATGCAAAAAAAGGATTTGGAACAACCGCGCGCTTCCAAATCCTCTTGTTTTGACCAAATCTTTACGATGCCAATATCTGCGTTCTCAAATCCAATCGTATCTTATCTGCAATTCTCGCAATATATTCACTGTTAGTAGGTCTGTTTTTTCCTCCCGCACTGGAATAGCCGAACAGTTCTTCCATCGTATCCGTGTTTCCCCTATTCCACGAAACTTCAATGGCGTTTCTGATCGCTCTTTCCACTTTTTGAGAGGTTGTTTTATATGATCTGGCAATTTCCGGATACAGCAGCTTAGTCACGCTGCTGACAACCTCCATATCCTGTTCAGACAATAAGATTGCCTCTCGTATGTAATGATATCCTTTCAAATGAGCCGGGACCCCAAGATCCAACATAATCCGCGTAATATACCTCTCCAAGCCTATTTTTTGCTTTGATTCCTCTACCATTATCATATCGTTTCTCCTTTTACACAAAATTGTTTCATTTACCTTTTTTTGTAACAAAATGTTTAAGTATGTTGTTACATGCGCGGTTATAGTATAAATATATCTTTTTTGTAAAATGAAATCTATAGGGGTAAAATGCAAAAACTGCCCAAAAATGGACAGTTTTTGCCAATTATGACTTTTTATTAAATTCGGCTTAACACAAATTGACATTTCCCGACAATCTCCAGCACTTTTTTCCCGGCGGGTACAAAATAGCTGTCTCCTGCCTTAAAATTGCTTTTCTGTTTATCTGTTTTGATCCTACCCATACCGTCCAGAAAAACAATGGCACTAAAAGAAGTATCGTCCAGAGAAATCTCTGCCATCTCCTCTACTGTATACAATGTTACCGAAAAATATTTACAGACACCAAGCAGTTGTTTTACATATCCGACACCGGCCTCGGGCTCTCCGGCAGGTTTGCAGTCACATGGATATACAGAATAATTGAGGTTGTCCAATGCTTTATCCAGGTGCAGTTCTCTCTTATTACCGTTTTTATCCACTCTGTCATAGTCATACAAACGATACGTTGCATTGGAGCTCTGCTGGATTTCCAGAATCAATAGTCCGTCCAGAATGGCATGGACCGTTCCGGCTTTGACAAATATCACATCCCCCTTTTTTACAGGAACCCTCTGTAGCACATCTGTCAATGTGCCATCCTCCACATGCTTCCGGCACTCTTCTCTTGTCAGTTCTTCTTTGAAGCCTACATACAGGCCGGCATCCGATGTTGCATCCATAACATACCACATCTCATTTTTGCCATATTCGCCTTCAACACTCATGGCATACTCATCATCCGGATGTACCTGTACGGAAAGGGATTTCGTCGCATCGATCAGCTTGATCAAAAGGGGAAAACGCTCAAACGGTTTGCATTTCCAGCCCCATGCTTCCTTTCCGATCTTTTCAAGATACTGTGGAAACATCATACCCTTTGCATTGCCCTCGACAACTCTGGATGGTCCGGCACTATGTGCGGAAACCTCCCAGCTTTCGGCTATGATATGCTCTTTATTATCTTTATTTTTCTTCCCATATTTTTCATAAAGGCGGGTGCCGCCCCATAAATAATCCTTGTAGGAGGGACCAAGCTTTACAAAATCATCTACCGCACGCACCATATCTCCGGTCTTCTGTCCGGCACTGTCGCCCACGGATACCTCTATATATACAAGATCCTTCGCAAAGACATTGGCTATCCTGTGGAAACTTCCTACCGGAATAAACACATTGTCTTCGCAGCCAAACTCTCTGGTAACACCATCAATTGTGATTGTGGCATTTCCACTTACGATAGAACAGTGTTCGCATCTTTTTTCATGCTTATGAAGCGCAATTTCTCTTCCCGGAAATAAAGTAACCTTGCGCACCATATAACCATCCGTATGATTCAAAGTCTCCTTGATACCCCAGGTCGTGTAAAAGACATCACCCTCGTCAAAGATTTCCTTCTGCTCCTCATAATGCTCCCGCATCAGCTCCCTGATTTCCGCACTTTCACCTTTTTTAGAAATATAAGTAGCATCACTGGTGTTGACGATCATCAGATCCTCACAGCCATTGACCACCACAAGCTTATTATCTGTCTGATTCAGCACAGACACATTGTGACTGTTTTCCACAATATTTGGTCCCTGCAGGGAAGGCGCATGGAATTGAGCAAGCGTTTCGGTATTTAACAGTCTCGACCATCTGAACATTGCCTTTATGGCAGCAATGTTTTTACCGGCCCAGTTAGCAAAAACTACCTCTCCTACACTTAAGGAAGGAATGGTGGAAAGCCATGATGCTGTGATCAGCAACGCTCCCGAATCCAGCCGCACCCTGTCTGTTCCAAGCTGGCATTTACGATATAGATCCGGCGCGTTTTCCCTGATCGCTTCCAGATACACTCCGGCCTTCATCATAAAAATTCCGCTGTCGAGCAGAATTTCACTTTCCGGCCGATCCCCGCCATTTTCTTTCTGATAATCGGCTCTGCAGGTACAGGATGAAATAAAATCAACAACCTGTCCGTTTTTGCATACAAAGGCACTATGTCCTTTCATATTGTCGCCGTCACCGATATTATCCATATCACACCCGATGACAACCACATTATGATCATTTAAAGTATCCTTGGCCGCCAGAATGGTCTTATTATAATCGCCCTCATCAATCAGATGATCCGTGGAAACGACCAGCACATCCTCATCCTTGTCGATGCACATCGCCGCCACTGCCACCGCCGGCGCGGTCTGTCTGCCCATCTCCTCCAGAAACAGTTGATAAGACAATCCCTGAAATGCCTGCACCTGACCTTCCACAATATAGCGGTATTTTTCATTGGTTATGATATAAAAATCATCACAAAAAGGAAGGTTTCTTGCTATTGCTTCCTGAAACAAGGACCTTCCTTTCCGGATGTTAATAAACTGTTTGGGATAATTCTTGCGGGACAGCGGCCATAATGCATCACCGCTGCCTCCTGCCAAAATAACACATTTCATATAATTAATTACCTATTCCGTGCATTCTATAAATACTGGTCTTTTCCCTGCTCCTTTAATGTCTCAACAACTGTCTTGACATCCTGTGCACGATCCTTGGGACAGATCAACAGAGCATCCTGTGTCTGTACGACGATCAGGTCGGAAATACCGATTGTGGCAATCATCTTGTCATTGCCATATATAATGCAGTCCTTTGTATCTAAAAGTAATTGTTGCCCATATGCCACATTTCCATTCTCATCCGCATCCTTCATAATGCTCAGCATGTCCAGGCTTCCGATATCGTTCCAGCCAAATTCTCCGGAAATGACCAGCACATGGTCTGCTCTTTCCATAATACCGTAATCAATGGAGATCTTGGGTATGGTCGGATATACTTCTTCGATCACTTTTTTCTCATCCGGTGTGTTCATGGCATCCCCGATCTTGGCAAGGCACGCGTAGACATCCGGCAGCAATCTTTCCATATAGGATAAAATGGTGGAAGCCTTCCAGATAAACATACCGCTGTTCCATGAGTATCCACCTTCGGCAAGATATGCTTTTGCGGTTTCCAGATCCGGTTTTTCGACAAATTCCTCTACTGCAAAATAAGTTTTGCCGTGCAGATCGTGTATAGGTGTCTTGCTGCCGGCTTTGGCTTTGATATATCCGTAGCCGGTTGCGGGAAATGACGGGTTGATGCCTATGGTAACCAGTGCATCGGTATCTTCGGCAGCCTTGATCGCAGCATCGATGATAGCCTTGAATTCTGCTTCGTTTTTGATAAAATGATCCGACGGCACAATGACCATAATACCATCACCGTGTTTTTTAACGATTTCCATCGCCGCATATCCGATACAGGCAGCAGTATTGCGTGCTGCAGGCTCAGCAAGGATCTGCTCTGCAGGCATTTTGCCTGCTGTCTCTGTCTTCATAAGCTCTGCCTGTGTGACATTGGTAACAATAAACAGATTGTCTCTGTCGATACTGTTGGCTAGCCGGTCCAGGGTCTCATTGACCATCAAATCTTTTCCACTTAAATTTAACAGCTGCTTCGGTCTTTCTTTTCTGCTAAGAGGCCAGAAGCGGGTACCGCCTCCACCGGCCATTACGATTCCAAATTTATTCATCGGTTTTCCTCCATCACGGTATCTTTTGTTTTATCTGTTATCTTATCTGCCATTCATGCGGGCATGATCGACATTTTCCTTGAACCATTCATAGGCAAGCTTCACACCTTCTTCAAGCTCCACCTTGTGTGTCCATCCGAGCTCATGAAGCTTGGTAACATCGGTAAGCTTTCTAGGTGTACCGTCAGGCATAGAGGAATTCCATACAATTTCTCCCTCAAAGCCTACTGTCTTTTTGACCAGCTCTGCCAGTTCCCTGATGGTAAGCTCTTTTCCCGTACCGATATTGACATGCTGCTCGCCGTCGTAATTTTCCAAAAGGAAAACGCAGGCATCTGCCATGTCATCTACATATAAAAATTCGCGTAACGGTGAACCGGTTCCCCATAATTCCACACTCCCGGCATTTTGCAGCTTAGCCTCGTGGAACTTGCGGATCATAGCCGGCAAAACATGGGAGCCTTTCAGATCATAATTGTCATGCGGTCCGTACAGATTGGTCGGCATACAGCTGATAAAATTGTCTCCATACTGACGCTTGAAATATTTGCACATCTGCATACCGGAAATCTTGGCAATGGCATAAGCTTCATTGGTCTGTTCAAGCGGTCCCGTCAAAAGCGCATCCTCTACGATCGGCTGGGCAGCCATCTTGGGATAAATACAGGTGCTGCCCAAAAACAACAGCTTCTTTACTTTATAATCATGACAGCATTTGATCACATTGCACTGTACCTGCATATTGTCCCATGCAAAATCTGCGGGAGATGTATTGTTGGCATTGATACCGCCTACCTTGGCTGCTGCCAGAACGACCACATCCGGTCTTTCCTTTTCAAAAAACTCCCGGACAGCTGCCTGATCAGTCAGTTCCAGTTCCTGATGTGTCCGGCCGATGATATTGGTATAGCCCTTAGACTTTAAATTGCGTACAATAGCACTTCCAACCAGACCCCTATGTCCGGCCACGTAGATTTTGTCTGTCTTATTCATAATTGATATCCTTCCTCGATATATATGATCATTTTCATATATCATTTTCCACTGTTATATTACAGTTTTTATTTACTGCATTTTACTTCTATAATTACAGCTATACACTAATTTACTTCTGTATATTTCATAATTCAATAGACAAATTTGCTACATAATAGTAAAATATTGCTATGTCAAATGAGCACAAATATCGCATTATTTTGGGAGTTTTTATGAAAAAAAATCATTCAAATCGTATCATTTCTACTCCATCTGCCTATGCACGGAGTCACTATCTTTACGTACAGGAAACAGGCACTCTGCAAAGTCTGGAATCTCACATCAGCAAAAGAGAGCATCTTCAGTCACTTCTCTTTTTTATTGTAAATAAAGGAAGCGGCTATCTGACTTTGCGTGGCAGGCGCTTTCACATTCACAGCGGGGACTGCATATTCGTCAATTGTCTTGATGAATATGCGCACGAAAGCAGCGACGAGGATCCATGGGAGCTTTCCTGGGTACATTTTTACGGAAAGGATGCGGCAGAAATATACCGCCATTTTACGGAGCAGGGCTCCAATATTGTTTTTCATCCTTCCGATCCGACACCGTTTTTAGCCTCTCTCCATAATATATATGAGGAGCTTTCCCTGAAACATGCATATTTTGAGCAGAAATGTCACAAATATCTGACCGATATCATTACACTCTGCTATACAGAAAATAATGATTCCGAAAAAAAGAGCAGCGGATCGGGGCTTGAAAAGATCATTGCAGTCCGTGATTATCTGGATGAGAATTACAGCCGCAATATTGTTCTGAATGATCTGGAAAATCTTTTTTATATCAGCAAATTTCATCTGTCAAGAGAGTTTAAAAAGCTGACCGGCATTACCATAATGAATTATTTAAACTCCCGGAGGATCAGCGAAGCAAAGAAAATGCTGCGTTTTACCGACCAGTCCATCGGTTCGATCGCTCTCGCATGCGGGATACCGGATGTCAATTATTTTACCAAGGTATTTACACGATATGAATCTATGACACCGAGCAGCTACCGCAAGCTGTGGCACTGAGGTCACACACTGAGGACACACATATTCTTTTATTGTAGAAATGTTTCTTCTTTGTTATAATAAGTGTGGTATTTGCATCAGCATATTGCAAATCAATATAAGGCATCTGATTCTGATGTCGGGGGAGACTTATGAAAATTATTTTAGAAATACTTCACAATCCATTATTTGTCAGTGCGGCTCTCGGATGGTTCGTAGCCCAGACACTAAAGCTCATCATCTACATGATTGTCAACAGGGAATTCCGTTTAGAGCGTCTGTTTGGCAACGGCGGCATGCCAAGCTCCCACTCCGCTACTGTATGTGCGTTAGCAACGGCTACCGGTCTTTATTATGGATTTTCGGGATTCGAATTTCCGATGGTTGCGTTTTTCGCCATAATTGTCATGAATGACGCAATGGGTGTCCGCTTAGAAACCGGCAAGCAGGCCAAGATCATCAATGACATGCTCCTGATGTTCAAGGAAATTCCCCAGTGGAAGCCATCCCATGCTCATGAACACCTCAAGGAATTTGTAGGACATACTCCTATCCAGATTTTTGTAGGCGGGGTTCTCGGTATCTGTATTGCCGTGATCTATTACAATCTGTTCTAACAGAAGCCACCTGTCATATAGTCAGACAAGTTCGCGCGTGCTATCCGTAGATCAATTTGTAAATCTGATATCGCAAATTAACCGGTTATCGTACCGAGTTTGTCGGTTTAAATTAATAAAAGCCATTCTCTTTACTGCTCTTCAAAGATTAAAATCAAATCTGATCATTGAAGCCCGGTAAAGAGGATGGCTTTTATTATTCATACATTTCATTTATTCATGTTCTTTGTATTATGATCACTTATTGTCAGTATCCGTTACATCAAGCGATGTATCTTCTGCTTTATTAACAACATCGATCAGATACGGCGGTCTGTTACGCGATGCATCCAGTGCACGCCATACATACTCTCCCAAAATTCCCATCATAAGCATCATACATCCAAATGAAAACAGTACAATGCACATCAGGGAAGCCCATCCAAGAATCGGTGTTCCGACTGTAATTTTTTCAATCAGTACACCTATCATCCAGATAACGGCTACTAAAAAGAACACAACTCCCAGTGTAGACATAAAACGAATGGGAAAATAAGAAAAGCTCAGCATGGAATCCATTGCCAACTTTATTTTTTTGGACAGGGTCCAGCGCGATACCCCTACCTCACGGTCTTTTCTGTGGAAGTATACCTGATCTGTCTGAAATCCCGCCCAGAGCACCTGAAGTGTCAGGGATGAATTTTTTTCATCAAGGAGTTCAAGCACTTTGATGACCTGACGGTCAAGCAGATAACAGTCGCAGCCGCCTACCGGCATCCTGTCATTGACCAGCTTGTGGATAATGTGATAGTACACGCTTGCAAAAAATTTTTTAACCGGATTTTCATCTCTGGATGCACGGACCGCAAGCACAACCTTGTTGCCCTTTTTCCAGCTCTCATACATATCCAGAATGATCTCGCTGTCTTCCTGCAGATCGGCCTGCTTGGTCACGGCACAATCTCCGGTACAGACAGATAATCCCGCTAATAGTGCGGCATGCTCGCCAAAATTTCTGGAAAGTCTGACACACTGTGTATGTCCGTCTATTTCACGGATCTGATTCATGATTTCCCATGAATTGTCACCGGAGCCGTCATCTACAAAAACAAGCTCATAGTCACCCAGCTTTCCGAGGATTTTTTCTTTCATGTCCTCGTATAAAAGCATCAACGTATCTGAATTGTAATATACCGGAACAACAATTGATATTTTACTCATGCTGCTTAACTTCCTTTAAGAATTCTTCATAATCGCGGATATATTCTTCTCCGTCGTAGTGCTCACTTGCCAGCACAAGCAGAACCGAATCCGACGAAAAATCATACATATCCTTCCAGAGCATGGTCTTTAAATAAAGACCCATACGCGGCTTGTTGAGCTCAATGACCTCTGTTTCAAAACCATTGTCCACCTTGACGCGGCTGGTTCCGCTGACATTGATCAGCACAAACTCGGTCTTTCGGTTGGCATGCTGTCCTCGGACGATCTCGGGATCGGAGCCATACATATAAAATACTCTCCTGATGGTAAACGGCACATCAATCCCGTCTCCCTCAGCAACCACAAGATTGCCGCGCTCATCGCCATATTCGTTGAAATTGATTATCTGATACAAATCACTTAGTTTTTTCATTTATTCTCTCTTTGCTAAATCTTTTTATTCAAATGCATTGATGGCATCTATTACATAGTCCTGTTCTTCCTTGGTCATTCCATTGTACATCGGAATGGACAGTACTTCTTTTGCAAGGGTCTCCGTAATCGGGAAATCACCCTCATGATATCCAAGGTAGGTGTAAGCCTCTGCTAAATGCGGCGGAATCGGATAATGAATGATCGTGCCGATTTCTTTTTCGTTGAGGTAGTCGATCAGTCTGTCTCTTTCCCTGCAGCGGATCACAAACTGATGATAAACATGCGTTGCACCCTCTGTCAGCTTTGGTAAAGTAATCTTGTCATTGTGAAGCTCTTCAAGGTATCTTTTGCCGATAGCCTGTTTTTCCTTGGTCAGCTCCTCAATATGGGATAAGCGCACACGCAAAAGCCCTGCCTGTATCTCATCCAGTCTGGAATTGGTACCAACCACTTTATTGTAATATCTCTTTTCACTTCCGTAATTGCGATAAACCCTCATATCCCTGGCAATCTGTTCATCATCGGTCACGATAGCACCACCGTCTCCGAATGCCCCCAGATTTTTGGAAGGATAGAATGAAAAACATCCGATGTCACCAAAGGTCCCTGTCATCTTACCTTCAAAGCAGGATCCATGGGACTGCGCACAGTCTTCAACAAGACGCAGATCATACTTTTTGCACAAATCCACGATCGGTGCCATATTGGTAGCCTGTCCATACAGATGAACTACCAGCACGGCCTTGGTCTTGTCTGTGATCTTTTCCTCAATCTTGCTGACATCGATCTGATAATGGTCATCCGGTTCTACAAAAATCGGTGTCGCACCATTGATCGTAATTCCCATGACACTGGCAATATAAGTATTGCCCTGTACGATCACTTCATCCCCATGACCAATACCAAGTACCCGGAAAGCCAGCCAGAGCGCATCCAGTCCGCTTGCCAGACCGACACAGTATTTTGCCCCGGTATATGCGGCAAACTCTTCCTCAAAGGATGAGACCTCTTTTCCAAGAACATACCATCCGCTCCGCAATACCTCTAAAGCTTTCTTTTCAAATTCATCCTGATACTGAAAAAATCCCCGGTCCATCCGGTTTGGCATAATCTTCATAGGATAACCTCTCCTGCAAATTGAAACTATATCATCATAGACTCATGATATCATTTCTTATTTTACCATTAGTAAAAAGGCGAGTCAAACAATATAAGCACATGCCGGTCCGCAGACTGTGCATGTGCCTTTGTCGTGTCATTCCTTGTAGAATTGATGGGTTGATGTGTTACTTTGTAGATCTTACTGTTGATATTCCTGTTGATATTCCTGCAGATAATCTTCAGCCTGTTGGGGAGTGAAAGAGAATTGCGATAGCAATCTATCTTTGATTTCCTCCTGCGAAAAATTTAACGATTTACAACACGTAATAAAACCATTAATTTCTCCCTCATACCTGCCTCTCGTCTCCGCATCCGCTATCATTTCCTCATATGTCACAAAATGCATATACCGTTCACGCTCCCTGTCATCCTGCTTGATGGCACTTACCATCTGCTGTAAATCCGATAATTCATTGTCAACGGCATTTGCTGTATTGGTATTTGCAAAATAAAGCAGCATATTCTTCAACTCAATACTGCCGCCTTTGTTACCGTTAATAAAAAGAAAAATCTTTGTTATGCCGTCATTATATATTATTTTCTGATTTTCTACAACCATGTTTTTTACAGTATATATCATACGGTCGTCATCAAAAGGATCATATGGTAAAATCCAAATCGTAAAAATCTCCGGCAGCTTCTGAAAAGGCGTCCCTGTAGGTAGCAGTTTTGTATCTAACAATGATTGATAAAAACGACTCCTGCGCGGAAGCTCACCTTTTCCATAGTTATTGGGCTCAATATCATAGATTCTGTCAGGGAAATTTTTATCGCCGGAATAACTGTATTCCTTTGCGTAGATATCCATCCGGATACCACGCTTATCCATATGAATTCCTTTCAATTCTTTTTCTGTTTCGACAGTGACATCCTGCACCTGTATACCAAGCGCCCGCCATATAATCATTTTGGCCATTTTTTCTGCAAAAACCGGATTATTCGTGACTGTTTCAAACAAATAGGCATCCATTAAATTTAATTCATTCAGAGTTTTCCCAGATGAGCTTTCTGGTTTTGATAATAAAGATTTGTAAGTCATAAGATTTGTACCTTTCGTAAAGAAAGGAATGACACTAAAATCAGTATATAATCAAACAATATTATATGTCAATTATACCTGAGCGGTCTTTTCATAAATTTTTATATCATAAAACCTTCAAAATCCGCAAATAAATATAATTTGCAAGGGAATCTATCATCGACTATAATTATCTGAGTGCTTGTCTTTTATTTAAACACTAAAAAATCAAACAGGAGTTTCATATGATATTACCTACAATAGCCTTTATCATGATATACCAATATATAAGCTGTAAAATACCCGCGGCATATAAAAATATACAGAGAGCCGAAGCCATATTCCGGACGATCGTTCTGTTCGAAGCAATCATTTTGGTCATGACAAATGTATTAAGCATTTTTCATATTCTCACACGGACGGTCAGCTTTATTGCATGGCTTCTTATTATTCTGATATTTTCCGTTCTATATGGAAAATACAAAAAAGACCGGACACTGGAGCCTATTGGTCAGACGCTGAAAAAATTATTTCACCAATATCAGGATAAAGCATCTGAAAAAAACTCTGGAAAAAATGTCGGCACCAGAATTTTATTTTATGGTATGCTCGCCGTTCTGGCAGTTCTTTCCCTTGTGCTTTTATTTGGCACAATATTTACTGTACCCTACAACTATGATTCTATGACCTACCATCTGGCGCGCATCGGCTACTGGATCGATCATCAAAGCGTTGCCCACTATATCACCAATATAGACAGGCAGATCTATTCTCCGGTATTGGCTGAGTACAATCTTCTTTATATCATGCTGCTGTCCGGCAATGATACTTTTGTAAATTTCCTACAGTATTTCAGCATGTTTGCAGCCGCTTACTTTATTTATCACAGTGCCAGGAAATTGGGAACCACCAAAATTTTCTCCTTTTTCGGAGCTTTTATCTTTATGTTGATGCCCCTGACAATTTCACAGAGCATCACAACTCAAAATGATTTATTTGCAGCACTCATTTTCATCCTGTTCATCTACAAGTTGCTGGATGTTATCAAATGGGAAGCCATGACACTGGACAAGTCCCAGATTTTAGATATTGTCATGCTCGGTCTTTTGGTAGGTTATGCTTACCTTGCCAAAACAAGTGTCTGCGCCTCCATGGTCATGTTCATGCCATGGCTTGCGATCGTCAGAATTTGCAAAAAAGATTCTGTCAAAAACATTATAAAAGCGATTGGCCTTGCAGCCGGCAGTATTGTAGTTACCATTTCCGAAACCCTGATCCGTACATTTTTATCCAGTCACAGCCTGATGACCAGCACAGCCAGCGGAAACATCATGGTTGCAACCAAAAATGCAAAATACATCATTGTCAATATTTTGAAAAACTTTTCGATGCTGATCACACAGAATTACTACCGGCCGCTAAACGGTTTTGTATACCGGATTGCTATTGGACTTGGTCAGAAATGGAATGTAGAAGTAAACAACGAGGCCATTGCCTTTCACGGCTTTGACTTTCTGCATCATATGAATATGGGAGACGACATGTATTCCCATGATAAGACCCCCAGTGCATTTGCTGCATATCTTTCCGTGATCGGCGGCGTGATCATGGTCACCCTGCTGATAAATGCGATCATAAAAAGAATTGTCGGAAAAAAAGCAAAAACCGCTGATATAGTAAAAAATACATCTGTACAGACAGAGACAAATGCATGGATACAGCGCCCGATGTCACTTTCCATCGGTTTTGCCATTTCATCCTGGCTGTCACTTGGCTTTATCATGGCACTGCTGCGTTGGCAGCCCTGGGGAACCCGTCTGATGTATCCGGCCCTTTCCGTCACAGTTATCATGAGTGTAAATATGCTTTCGACTGTACTCCATGACCGCGAAAAGTCAGCCACTGCTATCATCACAGCACTCTCCGTCATTGCGGTCGCTTTAGCTGTTCCTTCCGTCACCTACAACCTGCAGCCGGCATGGAATTTTGTAAAAGGCGGATGTCAGAACAGGATCAATCAATATTTTTATGCAAATCACAGGGAAGACGGATATGAAGATATGATCCGGCTGGCAGAGGACAACGGAGATCTTGATATCGGGCTGATCATTTCCGGAGACGGTTATGATTACCCCTTATGGCTGATGCTCCGAGGTGAATATCCCGAAGCAAAGCTAAGACATCTGATCATGGAAGACGCTTCGGATTCGTCACAAAAAGCACCGGACTGTATCTTCATGATTGAACGGGATGTACTGGAGGTCGGAGAGATATTTGAATATTCAGGCACCACATATACCTGCGTATATCAAAATGAAGCCTCCGGGGACTGTTATCTGGAAAAAAGCGAAAATACTGACTAACATCCATCCTGCGCACACAATCTCTCAACTTCCTCCCAGCTTCTGGCAATATACACACCATCGCAAAGTGATGAAAACGCAGAAAAATAATGCTCATAATCACATTTTTCATTAAACGAATCTTCTGCGAGCGGATACAGAAAGATAATACGGCATTTGCTTTGGAACAAAAGCTTTCCTGCCACACAGGCCGTTGAATAAAAGGATATTAATGTCTTATCCTCGTACTTGCCGGAAGCAATGGCTAACTCAAAAGGACAGCTGTCCCAGTATACATGCAACTCTCCGTGGAAATCATCATAGACTCCTCGCGGATGCGGCTTGATGATAAAATTATCATCCCCGGCTATATCCCTCAGACGGCGGATCAGCTTCTGATATGTCTCGGGATTTTGGGAACCGTTTTCGGTACCCTGCCCTAAAAAGATATATTTTTCATCCGGCACATGGGTCTCAAACCGGAAAATATCCTTCGCCCATCCGATGATCCGTTCCATGCGCTCCGGCGTCTTTTCGATCTGTTTCTTTTCAAAAACAACGGTATCCTCTGCCATTTCCGGTTCAAACATATAGATATCCTGTTCCATCCGGCAGACATCATAATGCCACAACAGCTTATACATCTTCATACCCAGGTCTGTACTGACAACATGGACTGTCTTTTTCGTATAGCTGGCAAATCCATCTTCAAACCGGTGGAAGCGGATTTTTTTATTCTTTTTAATAAGTGTCTTGGCAATTTCCTTTACAATTTCATCCGGAAGTCCCGGTGACGCAAAATACATTTCGTCATAGGAATCCAGCTTCTGATCCACGATCACATCCGTTGTCTTATTGTAAATAAAGCTCTCATAAAATGTCGTCAGTGCGTTTTTGTAGGGATTTTTTATTTTACGTCCGTCTGCAAAAATCACACGGTGAAAATATAGATTCAGACGGCCACTGTGATACAATTCTTCCATGGATGCCGTTTTATCCGTGATAACCAGATCAACCTCATCCTCTGACAAATAAGCATCCTTGATAAATAAAAAAACCAGCAGATGATAAGGCGTGCTGGCAACGCCTAAAATTTTGGACATAGACGGTTCTCCATTCACTTCAGTTTCCGGGCTTTATATTCTTTTGGGAAAGAATTTCCGGAGGATGTCAAAAAGCATGGCTCTTTCTTTTTTACCAAACAAAAATACAATATTGATGATGGTTCCGATCACGCCGCAGATGACGACATCCATACACAGCCACAACCAGTTAGCAGAAGGTAATATTGGTGCAAGCAGACAAAAGACTGCTCCCATACCGATGCTTACCAGCACATAACGGATAATGGTCGGATAAAATGACCTCTTTGGTATATTGAGGCAATGTGCCGCATACATGGGTGTAAATGTGAAGTTTTTGATAATTCCGAGCACTGTTGAGGTTCCCGCTACCGCATACACGGACAGATCGGTGGTCTCCAACAGGATAAATACGATCAGAGTATTGGCAATGCCCATAAAAAGCGTGATCAGCGAGTTCCATTTTAATTTGTTGACCACAGTATATACATTAAACAAAGGACTGATCACACCACCGACGATCGTTCCAAACATGGTAAGGAGCGTCAGGATATAAATAGTCAGGATCACAGACTGGTCTGTGGATGTGTTCGTCCGCGGTAACCACAATGTATAAAAAGACACGCCAAATGCCACAATAAAGCAAAGCGGTATATTGGCAAAAAAACCGGTCATTTTCATTGCGGATGTCAGATCTTCCAACAGCTCTTTTTTGTCCTCTTTTGCATAGCTGATCGTAAGCGACGGCGTAAATACCGCTGAAATCGTCTCATACAGGGTATTGATTGCCACAACGATCGTCTTGGAGGTACTGACATATCCCATTTCCGTTCCCCCGATAAACAGGTTGGTGATCAGGATATCCAGCCCGTTGGTCAAAGTCTGACCGGCTCTCATGATCGTATTCCAGATACCTGCGGACAGTATTTCAAATACCTTTTTTATTGAAAAATGCTTTTTACTGATCTCGATCTGCGGCATCAGCTTTTTGGTGTAATGCACATAAGAAAACATCAGATAGACTGTCGCAGCCACGGATGCCAGTCCCAGATAAAAAACATGCACCGGCATAAAGAAAAATGTCACGATCAGGATAACGGAACGAAGGATCTGCGACTCAATATTGCGGAATGCCTGCAGATCCAGACGGTTGGCCGCAAAGGTAGCCGTTGAAAACGTCGTGCTGATGATCGTTACCATGAAATTGATAAAGGTCAGGGCAAACAACAGCTTGACATCCGGAATCAGCGCCGGTGAAATATGGACCAGATGCTCTAAAAATGTCACAACCAGCACGCACGGCAAAAACATAAATGCCACAATCGCAATATTGGCATACATGGTCGAATTGAAATATTTGTTGGCATTGTCGTAATCGCCCTTTGTCAGGCTGACTGTGATAAAACGCCCTGCCATGGAATTGAGCGCCATAGCCGCAATATTGGCATAGCTGACAAAGTCATTGGCCAAAGTCATGAAGCCATATGCTTCATAATTGAGTTTATCAATAATAATCGGAGATAATACAAAACTGATCGCCAGACTGACCAGTGTCGAAACCATACTGGCAGCCATGTTGATCATGATCTGTTTGCTTTTACTTATATTTTTCATAATTTACAGTATAACACATGCCCTGTCGGCTTTCCATAAATCTTTTATTGTGCTTTTTTTTCACACCTGTCTGTTGTATAATTTCCATATGGAAAAACAGACGATCAATCACACTATGCAATCAGAAACAACATTTTTAAGGTCGAAGCAGACCTTGATCATCGGCATTCTCTCACTCATCTTTTGGGGAATGACCTTTATAACAGACCACAAAATATTCAGCACCGATACCCTCAACATGAGCAGCCTGCCCATCAATACCGATGCTGTTGTTTTGATGCACGTTTTATCCAAGCTTCTGACACTTACGGTGATTGCAGGACTTCTCTGTTTTATTTCATATGGTATAAAGCACCGCAGGCTTTTACTTGCCTTCTGTGCTTATTTTCTCATCTATCTGGCAATCCTTTTACTCAGCTATCCCGGATATTTTATGAGTGATGACACGATCATCTTCGGTTATGCCACCCGCTATTATCCGGTATACTGGCACAATTACCTGACAAGCCTCTATTATATGACAGGATTGTCACTATTTCCCGCATCAACCGGTCCCATCATTTTAAACGACCTGTCACTGGCAATGGTTTTTTCTTATATTTTTTATGAAACAGACCTTTTATATTCCAAAAAGATCAAATATACCGTAGTGATCCTCGGCCTGTTTCCTTTCGTGCTGTTATCGGCAGCCATGTGTTTCCGACCGGTTTTATATGCTCCGTTTTTCCTGTTTTTCTATGCTTTCCTGTTTTTTGAAAAAAAGAAGCATGCGGCTTTTAGCACAAAAAAAATGCTGGCACTGGCATTTCTTGCCTCCATTCTCTGCTTCTGGAGGAGCGAAGGCATCCTTTTGATCTGCTTTTGCCTTTTCCTATTTCCTGCCGTATACGGTCTTGGGAAAAAATCAAACGGCTTATCCCTCAGGCGTATGCTCTGTTTTTTGTTAGCCTTTGCTATCTTCTTTTCCGTTATCCGGCTTCCGCAGTCTCAGGGTGAGGAAAAATATTATGGCAGCGATTATCTGATCATATCCATGATCCGTCCTCTCTCCCTGATCATCCACCGTGAGCAGACCTACCCGGAAGCAAAAGAAGATCTTGCCAATATTGATGCCGTGATCAGCCTCGATTATATCAGCTATGAGACCCTTTCCTGCAGCTCCTACAACCGATACAATTCCGATTATAACAGCGGACATTTTACCGAAACAGGTGCGGATGCTGCCACGCAGAAGGCCTTTATAAAAAGTGCGATACGGCTGATTCTGCACAATTTTGACCTGTATCTGGCTGAAAGGCTGCAGCTTTTTGCCGTTACCAACGGCTATTACGATTACAATCCGGCCATGGTCATGAATCTGAAACCGGTTACAACCGCTGATTTTCTGTCCTTCCAGGCTGACAGGGAATACGGCAAGAAGCTCGTCCTTGGCAATGCCCGCTGGCATTATGAAAGCGACCAGTCTCTTTTGTACTTCTTATTTGACCACGGTGGAGAAGCCTATCCCGTTATTTTATTTATCTGTTTCATTTTTATGCTCTATACGTTGTTTGAAAAGAAATGGTTTTATTTCTTTGGTTTTGCATCCCTGATAGCAAGAGAAGCAGTCATATTCCTGACTGCTCCCGCTTCATTTATCCAATATAGCTATCCTATGATGTATGTTACTGTTTTTCTGTTGTATATGATGTTCTTATCTTCCTGCGAGGACGGATTTTTCCAAAGCATAAAAAGTCGGTTATCCAAAGCTGTTTCAAGGCAGAAATAAAAATGACCGTCAAAACACTCATAACAACAAAGGCCGCCACAACCCAAAGGATCGTATCTGCATGAAAAGGCGTCAGATTTTTTTCTGACAGATGCAGTATTCTGGCAAAACGGAAATGCAGCACATAAATTTCAAGCGTGTACTGTCCCACAAAGGCTAACAGTTTCTGCAATCGTCCCCTGCAGAAATGGGCGATGCCATAAAAGCATACAAACACTCCCAGAAAGGATGCTGCCATCTGCACAACAAGCGTTGTGATACCGGTTACCACAACCATATCAAATGCATACACCAGATATACAAATGCTGCCAGACAGAGCAGCCATAATACATTTACTAAACCGGTATGTCCGGCAAGACGTCCGGTTTCTTTTTTTTGCAACAATGGTCTTACATGATACGCAAACAGATAGGCTGCGACATAAAACGGAAGATAACGCACCGTAAGACTGGGGCTCAAAAATGTATTTCCCGATCTGGCCTGAAGAAAGAAACCAATGTAAAAACACAATACCACTAAACAAAATATAATGAAGCGGAGCCACAGCCCTGAATTACATTTCACAGTACTTTCCGCATGTTTTTTTTCAATATTCCCTATACTGTTACTAGCATTTCTTTCTGCAGTATCAGACACAGCTTCATTTTTTTGTACAACATTTAAGCCTTTTCTTTTCATCTTCCCCTGACAATACTTATACTCTGCGAAATCAGCAAGCAAGGCAGCAATCATGCATACCAGATTCACGATCCACAGCGTAGCCAGAAACCAAAGTCCATAATCCAGATGAAACAGCTCTGTCTTAAGCTCTTTCAGGCAATGTGGGAAAGAGACAATGACCATCCATGAAAAAAACGGAACCAGGTAGTTGATGCTTCGTTTCCCTAAAACCGCTGCACGCTTTGCAAGATCGGGTCTTTCCACAGCTTCCGGTTTCTTCAGCCCTGCAATATAGCCGCTCACAGCCATAAATAAAGGCATCTGGACCGCCGCAATGGCATCATAAAGGTAAGGGTCTGCTAACCCATTGAGCACAATACAGTGTCCAAGCATGACTAACAGGATGGCAAAGCCCTTTACAGCATCCAGAGAAATATCTCTGCCGGCTTTTTTATTCAGTTGTATCGTTTCTGCATTTGATTTGTCCATAGTGTTATCCATAGCTTTATCCCTATTTTACCCGGTTTATCTCCCGGCAATTTTCCAATCAGCGATATCAAAGTAAACCGCTGTCTCCACAAGCATTCATTCGGGCAGTCCCTGCTACTCCTTACGATCATAAACTTCAAATAAAAGATCTGCCATATCCCCCTCGATCATCGGTCCGGACATTTTTCCTTTCGGATATACATCATAGTGTCCGGTATCATAATATAAGAAGATCAGATCTTCCTTTCCTGCTGTTTTTTCAATCCGGATCTCATACTTGGTAATTCCGGTTTCATTGTGAAATTTCATCGGGCAGAATCCGTAATCCGTCGTATCGCAGCCATGAAGCTTTTGCGTCTGCAGACAGCTTCCGTCATCATCATACAAGGATACCTCATACACGCTGTCATTGTATGCTCCGGTCAGATTGCGCACCTGCACGGAAATCGTGGAAAAATCCTTTGTCGTTTCAAAGCTCTGGCTGATGCACTGGCCATATGACAATGCCGGATATTCCTCTGCCTGGAACAGAAACTGATCCACACTCATAGATACTTCCACATACTGGGTTTTTGTGAGGGCAGCAACCATAATACAAAGTCCGACAACACCGACAATAACCAGCACGATATTGACAGGTCTGCAGCCAGCCTTACAACCGGCAGTTCCCGATCTGGCAATTCTCGATCCGGCAATTCTCGATTCATCAGCATCGCACTCTGCTACATCCTGCTCTTTATCCTCAAACAAGTTATTCCCTGTTATCGTATCCTGTTTACCATCCGGTAAAGCATCCTCAGCTTCCGGCCTGTATTTACATTTATTTTTGTATTTATTCCTGCGACTATCTGCACATCCGCACCCTGTCAGAAACGGTAAGCCAAGGGCAACCATACAGCCATTGACATACATGGTTCCAATGCTGTATATCGTGGCAGCTTCCCATATCATCTGGAACAGATAACTGCCCAGCAAAAGCAACAATAGCACCATGGCCTCCATGGGAATTTTCTTTTTGATCAGCAGATAGGCAAGGTAGATACTGCACAAAACAGATAAAAGATAAAATACCTGCGTCCACACAAGCACCGGATCTCGGTGTACACCATAGACCATCTGCCAGATCTGGCCATAATCCCTGCTGATATTGAGCTCCGAATGATATCCTCCGGCCCCATCCGCAAAGGTATTGGAAAGCTTCTTCATATAAAGTCCTGCCACACCGCCGATACCGAGCTCTCCCACTCTTTCCCTGATCAGGCTGACCGTGGCAGCTTTTTTCTCCTGCGCCGTCGGATAGCTCATTGTCCGCTCTTCATCATTGGCATTGTAGCTTCCTTCTCCCAGCTCATCCAGACCCATGGCGATCCAGTGAGTCATAGGAAACTCCGTATCCGTCTTATCAAAGGTCAGATAATGCTCTTCAACAGCTCCGTAGGCGGTCTTTGCCAGTCCGAAAGAGAAACAGAAGCACACAATAAAAAGCAGAATCCGTCTTAATCCGACCTTTTTACTTTTATAAAATCTGTAAAACAGACCGATCACAGCTGCGATCAAAGCGATCATAACCGTCGCGCGGATTTTATATCCGAGGTAAAAAATAATCCCCGATGCAAGTGCTCCCGCAACGGCATACTGCTTCTTTATAGCAGGTTCAAAAACAGCATATACCAGGTAAATACCCCAGATTGCAAATGCCATGGAAATGGTATTGGTATAATAAAACGGCAGCCAGACATAGCTTAACGGATTCAATGCCATATAGCACAAAAACAGGACAGCCCCGGCTCTATTGAAATATTTTTTCAAGAAGGCATAAGCACCTGCAAACGCTGCATCAACAAACAGGACATTTAAAAACTGCAGTACAATGACCGCATTGGAAAAATCCTGTCTGATCAGTCCCACCGCCCGGAAGATCTTGATAAACCAGTGTGTCAAAATCGTGATCGCATAATTGTTGGCATACCGCGCAAAATATCCGTCCAGATCTCCCGCCTGTATTCCAGGCTGGCTGAAAAGAGCGATGGCCTCGTCCACAACCTTTAACGAATCATATCGTATTCCGGCTCTGGCGATCATCACAAACAGCATCTGCATCACAAAGATAAAAGCAAAAAGACAGACAGCTACCGTACGCAGCCTGTGCTCAGACAGTGTCAGAAGCTTTTTCCTTATAATACAACAGATCATCAAAAGCAGAATAACCATGGCAAGCATGCTAAAGCCGCGTAATACCACCGGCATCTGTAAAAAGGCGGTACAACCGCCGTTGCTCCATAAAAAGGCGCCCATTACCAGCAAATACATGGAAAAAACGGCAAATATTACCATTGGAGCTGAAAAAATAAAAAAGCCTGTTCTTTTCACACCCCGGTCAATCAACAGGCAGATACCGACAGATGCAATTATGGCAAGAAGCTTCCACAAAACCGGTGCACCGTCTCCGATCACTGACAATATCATTGCCAGAAAGAAATAATGCCAACAGAGAATCGTCAGCGTATGCTTACCAAGTCCTGCAAAAAGGCCGCTTAAAGATCCGAAATGTTCATCAACCCATTTTGTGAGCATCATAAGCAGTATGGATGCCGAAACCGCAGACAGACACATAAGTGTGATGCTTTTTCCTGTATCACTGATGGATAAATTGACAGAACCGTTGAGAAGTCCGGATGCGAGCAGTACAACTAAAGAAAGCCCAAACCAGGGGAACCGCATTTTTTCCATAAATCCGGTCTTTTTCAACCAATAACCGACAAGCATCATCAACAGATAATATGGCATCATATCCAGACACCACGGCAGAAGCACCGGAGACGCATAATGGAACACCACCGCTGCCAGTGCATAGATACATACAACAAGTAAAATCTTCTTTTCGTTCTGCCTGCAAAGACGAAACAGTCCCTCCAGCATGATCAATGCCACAAAAAGTGCCGGCAGAAACCATGTGGGTGCATTGAGATTTATCATCAGGGCATCCTGTCCGTCCGAATTTCTGTAGATCTGGTTGCGTCCATACAAAATTCCCAGAATGGATCGGACAATATAGTCTCTCCCTGCACTTCCCTCCAGTGTTCTCTTAAGCAGGAAAAACAAAAACAGTAAGCCATTGGTAACTATATACGGTACGAGCAGCCTTTTGGCCTTTTTACCCACGTAGGATAAGTAAGAGCCTGTACCGGAATGATAGGTATATCCGGACAATAGGAAAAAGGCCGGCACAAAAAACATGCCGCCCCAAAAATTGACACCTGGGATGATCAGTCCGCTATGATTTAATACTACAATTAAAATCGCAACCGCCTTTGCGGCATCGATCCAGTTTTTACGCAATTTTTTTTCTTCCATATATGCTCCAGTTGCACAGCTTCTATTCTACACCTATTATTTTTTGAACGTTCTGCCCTTTGACCATTTTATCTTTTGACCATTTTATCTTTTGACCATTTTATCTTTTGACCATTTTATCTTCTGATCATTTTATCTTTTAACTATTTTATCTTCTGATCATTTTATCTTTTAATCATTTTGCTCTTTTTCATCACGTCCGGCTGACATTTCTTTATCTGTCACTCCGGAATCCTCTGATTCCAGAAGCTTCACTACTCCATTGGCCATCCGGATGCCCGGTTTTTCCACAAATTTGTGCATAAGCATCGCCAGAACCGATATCACAAGCACAGTCAGAAGTGCATTGACAAGTGCCAGCAAATGATAATTCATCCTGCCATACAAAGCAATAAACAGGCCGCTGGAAAACGTACACAGCACTGGGAAATGCAACAGATAAAAGCAATAGGTATACTTGGTAAACCAGGTCAGTCCCTTTACGGAAAGCGCCTTTGGTATTGTCTTTAAATGTAAGAGTGCAAATAAAATAACCGGTGCCCCCACATTGTAATAAAACAGTACCTTTACCGGAAAAAACTGATAAATCGTCCCTTCATAATGCTCCCCGATCGGTGGAAATGAGCCTAAAAAGATACCTACAGCCAACAATAGTCCCATCAGCCATCGCTTATCCGTAAATTTTCCAAGCCACTTCGGGCCTTTGTATGTCAGGTCACAGACCACCATGCCAAGGATCATGGACAGAAAATCCGAACGGATAAATACAACCGCCATAACGGCGTAAATATAATAACGCCACTTTTTATTGCCGATCAGCAAAAGCGCCACCGCAATCATCAGTGATCCGAAAAATTCATAAAAAATGAACCAGACAGGGCCGTTATACTGATTGGCTCCTGTGATAAAGCAACCGATAAAGGCCTCTTTTAATGCATCTGCAAGACTGGGCACAAAGGTATTATAATTACCGGAAAACACCTCTGAATGAGCCAGCACGGATGCCTCTGCATTCCGATACAAAGAAAGCTTCATCAAAATATAAACAAAAACACTCGCCACGGCAATCGGCAGCACCAGGCGGAAATATTTTTTTATGGCACCGGATTTGAGCGACTCCTTATCTCCCGTCAGAAAGAACCGGTATCCCACCAAAAATCCGCTGAGTGCCAGAAAAATACGCACCGCAAACTTTGCACCGCACAGAATATTGAGAGGTGTAGAGCCAATCAGATATTCTATCGTGGGAGCATGATAATATTCCGGCAAAAGACAATATTCGCCGGGATAAAATAAATTCACAAAGTGAAAATTGAAGACCATAAAACAGGCGATTACCTTAAGCCCGTCCAGACAGTCCAGCTTTTTTACTTCCTGCATGATTTACTCTTTCTATGTTGTGTCCGATACCGAGCTTCAATCATCTTGTAAGCCCGGAAGCTCCGTCTCATTTTTCCTACCAGATCGTACGTCCACCGTCCAGAATAACCGTGGCACCGGTCATGTAGGAGCTTGCTTCTGAAAGCATGTACAAAACGGTCGCCGGATATTCATCCGGACGTGACATTCTTCCCATCGGGATAAGCTCTCCGATCTTTTTCACAAATTCCTCATTCTGACCGTTGGAAAGGGAAGCCGGGCAGAGTGTATTGACGCGTACACCGCATTTTGCCCAATAGGTTGCAAGATACTTGGTCAGTCCCATAATTCCGTGCTTTACAACAGAATAAGAAACCGGTTTGACCGTCTGTTCCTCTTCCGGAACGCCTTCTTTTTTGTAAATATTCTGATTGGGCGAGATCACACCGTAATCGGATGAAATATTGATGATGACACCCTTTTTCTGTTTTTCCATTTCATAACCGAATACCTGACAGCACAGGAAAGCTCCGGTAAGACCGACACGCATGTCATCTTCCCAGATATCCAGTGGGAGATTGTGAAAACGCATGGCTCCGAGATTTTTGGAACCTCCCTCTACCTTGGGATTGTTGGCGGCATTGTTGATAAGGCCGTCAATATGACCGTATTTTTTTAAGAGATCATCCCGGATCTCCTCCAATGAGCTGCGCTTTGTGATATCAGCCACATAGGTCTCAACGGTATGACCCGGATATCTTTCCTCAAATTCCTTTTTTACCTTTGCCAAAGGCTCCTCAAAAATATCCAGAAGCACCGGAATACCATCGCCCTCCAGCACCGCTTCAGCGTGCCGTCTGCCGATTAGACCGGCTCCTCCTGTAATAATGACCACCTGGTCTTTGATTTTAAACTGATCAAACAGTGACATGAACAACTCCTCCTGTTTTCATGGATTCTTTTATGGCCAATGCCATCTTTAAGCTTACAATACCGTCCTCCAGCGAAATAGCTTCCGGTGTATTATCCCGGATACAGGAAAGAAACAGCTTTAATTCCTCAATAAACATGTCGTTTCTGGAAAAATCCGGATATTCTATGGTCTGTGTATCATCCAAAACGGTCTTTGTGACCGCATTGCGGATCAGGTCTGCCAAAATCTGTCCCTTTTCCCCGACAACCTTGATATAACGGCTCGGCGGGCTCTGGTAAAAATCGGCATGCACTCTTGCTCCCAGCTTATTTCCCTGATAATCCAGTGTAAAAATACCGTCACAGTTGTCCTCAACATCTATGGAAAGATCACCCTGTGTACCGCCAAATGCATATACGGAAAGTGGCTTTCCAAACAAATAGTACAGATAATCCATTTCATGCACGAGCTGGTTGGTCACAACGCCGCCGCCCATATCCTTGCGCGCCATGTAGGTCTCTTTATAATCCTCATATGTGTGCATAGTCGTAAGCCGTTCGCCCACAACCGCTTCCACAGAAAGGATCCTGCCAAGCTCTCCGGCTTCCAGTGTCTTTTTGACCTCGCAGATTCCGGGATGCAGTCTGTTCTGATATCCTACGAAAACCTTTACTCCGCTCTCAGCAACTGCCTTTTTGAGTTCATCAATACCTGTCATATCATCCGAGATCGGTTTTTCCAGAAAAATATGACAGCCGGCCTTTACACAGGCAGTGGCACATGCAATATGCAGATTGGTCGGATTGGTAATAAACGCGATCTCGGGCTTTTGCAAAAGCGCCTCTTCGAGCGTCGGATAGGATGTGATACCAAATTCCTCTTCCAGACTGACATTTTCCCTGATCTGCATCGTATCGGAAAATGTGCGCTGCAGGCCTCTCACGCGGTAAGCAATGATCTGTGCTTCGTCTCCCAGCACCCTTTTAATATTCCGCAGGTGTCTCTGTCCGATACTGCCAAGTCCTATCATCAAAATTTTCATGCTTCATCCCTCTTTTCGTCTTCGGTATCCTTCTCTTCATATTTCTTTTTCATGATACCGGCCTCCTGTGCCAGAATGCCGATCTTGTACTCCATCTGTGAGATCTTGACAGACAGCGAGAACACCTTGACAAGCAACAGGAATATCATGGCAAGATAAATCAGATTGACCGGTGATTCGATACCCAGGATGCGTGCCAGGATCATCGCAAGCTCCGGGAATACACTCAGTACAATAACGATCAGGATAAACATAAACCAGTAAATGGCATTTTCAATTTTCATCTGTGATTTCCGGATCTGGCGGACGGCATAAACTGCTGCCAGTAAGGACATCACAATCAATAAAATCCGTAAATATAAAGACATCTTTTACCTCTTTCTAAAGCCCTGGATAAACAGGATGGAAAAGCTCATAAGAATCATATATTTCATCGATTTGGAGAGATTGAGATAGCTTTCTCCCGCAATACGTTCGTCCATTTTCACCTGTACTTCCTTTACCTTCACGCCCCTTTTGATCAGGTAGGAAATCGTATCGGGCTCCGGTCCGTAATTGATATTGAGGGCAAATTCCTTTACAACATCCCGGTTAAAAAGTCTCATTCCCGAAGTCGGATCGTTCAGCCTGAAGCCTGTTGAAAGCCGGATCAGCCCCGAGATCACATTGCTTCCGAGCATACGCAGAGAGCGCGGCTTTTTCTCTGTCACAAAACGGGAGCCGATGACGATCTGCGCCTCTCCTTTTTCAAGCTCTTTAGCAAGCTGCTCGATGTATTCCGGTCTGTGCTGTCCGTCCCCGTCAATCTGGATGGCTGCATCATAGCCATTCTGCCATGCATAACGCATGCCTGCCTGAACCGCTCCCGACAGACCGAGATTGATCGGAAGGTCGATCAGATGGAAACCGTTCTGCCGGCAGATCTTTGCCGTGTCATCCTTGGAGCCATCGTTGATCACCACATAATCATACTGCGGAAAATTATCTGTCAGATTGTTTACAACCCGCTCAATATTCAGCTCTTCATTGTAGGCGGGTATCATAATTAGTATTTTCATGTATCATCCTCTTACTGCTTTTACAGCTGCATTTACAGCTTTTTTGCCTGTACAAACTGTTTTAATACAAGCAGGGTACGCTTAACTGTGATAAAAAAAGCGCCTTTGATGTCATTTTCTTCCAAAGCCCGCCTTCCCTCTTTGAAGGACAGCATATAATTGCTCAGGCCTCCGGAGCTCGTACCGCCGTAAAACATGTGGACAAGTACTCTCGGAATATAAGAAAGTCTGACATCATTATTTTTTAATATGCGGATCATATATTCATAATCAGCGGCAATCCGGTAATCCGTTTTGTATACGCCGAACCGGTCGTAAACTTCTTTTTTGAGATACAGCGTCGGATGCGCCGGCATCCAGCCGTCCCGGATCGTCTTTGTGTTGCCCATCTTCCATTCTCTGACCGGATTTCCCTCTTCATCCACATAATAGAGATCTCCGTGCACTCCGTCACTGTCTTCCTCTTCCATAACGGAAATCATATCGGATAACACATGTGGATTGGCAAACTGATCAAACATCGGCCCGATCACATCACCGGTTGCCATCCGGATACCTTTGTTGAGCGCATCATAAATCCCTTCATCCTTTTCGGAGATCCATCTGACCCTGCGCTCCGGCCATCCATAAGAAAAATCCTGTTCCAGCTCTTTTAAATAATCCACGGTGCCGTCTTTGGAGCCACCGTCCACAATGATATATTCAATCAGCGGATAATCCTGCTTTTTAATGCCCTCGACAACCTTTTTCAGATGCTCCACATCCTGATAGGTTGTTGTGACAATAGAAATCACTTTATTGCTCATTTATCTTTATCCTTTGCTCAGAAATTAAATGGCTCAAAACGCCCCGGATCGCATCTTCCGTCTCCCTGGGACTGTTTTCCGATCTTGTCATCAGTGCATTGGGAACGATCCATACATTGTCATCGTCCACATATGTCTTTTCCAGATCAGAAACCAGGCGGTAGATCATCGTCTTTTCCGCATATGCCCATCTCTGGATCTGGTTGCCATCCTCATCAAAGGAAGCCTCCTCTTCAACATTGCTGCCGGGATAAGACGGCTCAATGATCAAAATCGGTATATCTCCGTACTGCTCCTGAATAGCCGGGATCTGTGTCCGGATCTGTTCCATGGTGCCTTCCAGATCGGAATATACTTCATAGGCCGAAGGGAACATGAAAACGACATTGGGCGTCACAGTCCCTGTATCGTCCACACGGTTTGCCAGGATGCTGTCCGGAACCTCTTCTGTATTCTGACTGTAAATAACCGGATGGATATCGGAAAGAGAAATCTGCCCTTCCTCAGACTGCACCGCATCACTTACCACATGAAGGGTCGATGTCTTGGAAGCCAGCTCATTGAGAGACAGGTCATAAATATGAAGTGTCACCTCGTAATCTCCCGGTATGGATCCTGCCGGTATCTCAAAACGGTCACTGCGGCTGTTTCCGACCGGTGCTTCCCAGTGAAATGCATAACTGTCCAGATTGATGCCATATACCACAGAGCTGTTGTAAATGTCGGTTCCCTGCGACTCACACACATAAATATGATCCGGCAGATAAAACTCAATCGAAGGCTCATCCGCTTTCTTTGTCAGCGTATCATTTAAGTTCTCCACCTGATCCTTCAGATCGGAAGTATCACTTTGAAGAGCCTTGACCTCTTCCTTCAGATTGGCATTATCATTTTCAAGAAATTTGATGAAAAATGCCTCTGTCACGCAGCATACAACCAGTAAGACTGCCAATATAACCGAAAAAATTCTCTTTTTAATCATCTTTTACCTCTCAGCCGTTGCGGTCAACCTGTCCTTTTCAGTTTACAACAAATTCCCATAAATAGGAAGTAAAGGAATAAACAAGTCATAAAAAAGATATATTTTGCAGGTGTTGTATAGGGTGCCTGCAGTTCATTGGTGATCAAAAACAGCAAGGATGCCTGCAGCTTCGTCTCCCCAGAACCATTTACAAGCCTTAAGTCTCCTCCCGGATAGGGAGTATAACCATACATATCATATAACACAAACTGCAGATTGCATTCTGCACTGCCGCTTATTTTTCTGATCTCGATACAGGAAGCCGGATCGGGCTGCACCGTCTCAAAATCGTAAATTCCGGCTCCGTTATAATCACTCTGTGATGCCATGATCTGTTCCTTCATATACACACAGCTTCCATCCCGGCTTTTCAATGCAACCTCGTAAACCGAATCATTGTCTGCCCCAAGCGGATTCCGCCACTGCATGACAAAATGATTGAAGCTTCCGCGAAGAGTCAGATTCTGGATCAGCGTTTCTCCATCCTTTACCTCATATGGCTCATTGGCCATGATCTGGACAGCCGCTGTCCGGGACTGTTCGACCGGTGTCACGGTAAAGATCCGGTAACGGCAGACACTCCAGATCCCCAGCAAAAGAGCCACTCCAAGGCTTCCATACATAAGCCCCTGTGATATCTTTTTTTCCGTCAACTCTGAAACCGCCTCTTTTTCCAAATCATATGCCGTCTGCATTCCGACAAGTCCCAAAAAGAGCATGATCAGCATAAACGGTACACTGTACTGCTCGGATGCTTCCCAGAGCACATAAAATAAAATGGCTCCAAACAGGGAAACCAGCATAAAAAGAAGCTGTAAAAAACTATCTTTTTCCCAGTCTAACGGATGCAAAAGCTGTTGTATCATCCTGATGCAGGAAATTAAAATTCCAAGCATGATAAACAGATAGTATCCCTGATGCCACAAAACTGTGAAATCCTTGTGATTGCCAAACAGGGCATCGTAAATTCCGCCTGTTCCGTATCCGTCCGCAAGAAAGGTTGTGTATCCGTTCATTCCGTCGCCAAATGTGCGGCAGATCTTGGTCTTTACAAGCTGTGCATAGCCCTGTATCCCCATGTCATGAAGCTTTTGCATCATCCGCTCCCGGACCGCCGCTTTCTTTTCCTCTTTTGTGGAAAAGGATGCTGTATAAGCCTCATCCTCTGCGTTGTGCCCGCCCGGCTCCGTCAGAGACATCATCAGCCAGTGCGTTGTCGGAAATGCCGTATCCGTGGTATCAATTCCAATATAACTGCGCATGGATGCCGACAGTACTCCCACCGTCAGAAGAAACGGCAGCGCTATGATGACTATGCGTCCGGCAATTTTTTCCCGCTCGTTTTTTGTTGTAGAAAATACCATACGATACACCGCACAGATCAGTGCAGCAACGGCAAAAATAATGGCGGTAGCGCGGATTTCATATGCAAGCCCCAACAAAATACCCGCCGCGATCCCTTTTATCATTGTTTTCGTTGAGGCGGCTTCTTTACCGGTATTTTTGAAAATCAGAACAATAAATCCCATCACAAAGACAAGCGACAGAGTAATGGTGTAATAATAGGATGTTCCGAGATAAAAGAACGGATTGCAGAATAACAGGATCCTTTCGCGGCACAATATGCGCTCTGCTTCCTCTTCTGTTCTTATTCGTTTCCCAAATGCGGAAGCTTTATGAAAGTTCTTTAAAAAAGAGAGTAGCAGCAGGATTGCCAGATCCATCAAAACGGTATTGACCACATTTAATAAAAGCGGTCTTGCCGATACCGGCAGCCCCAGCAGATCGGATAGCTTTATAAGAAGTGCCGTCAGGCATACAAAGGCATTCTGATTGGGATAAACGGAGAGATAGTAAAAGGCTTCATCCGCCACCTTTCCCTGCTCAGCCAGGGATGCGGCAGCACCCAGTACAAATCCGCTGTCCCATTTATAGTAGCTGCGGATATAAAAAAGGAAAAAGCACTGCAGTCCGATAAACAGCAGAAAAAGCACCAGCCTTATCACCCGCATGCCCTTCTTACCGCAATGCCCGGTCAAAAGTCCGGCCGCATAATAGAGCAGGCAGAAAAATGCCATGGAAAGCAGCGCCAGAAAGATCCGTTCTGCCTTTCCCGCAAAGGAATACACAAAACCGGCATCCGAATAATAATCAAAAGCATGGATCCATAAAAAAAAGAGAACAGCAAAAAGAACTGCCATAATTGCAATGGCAGATCCTCTCAAACATGTCTGTCCTCTATTCAATCCCGGTTTATTTTTATTTGTATTCATACATCGTTCTCACATCACGCTTTGGAATGTTCCCCTGCTTTGTCCAGAATGCGGGTATACAGCTCCAGATATTCCTGATAGCGTGCATGTCTGTCATATTCCATGGCGCGCTTTCTACAATCCTGTGTCGAAAAGACCTTCACTCCGTTTACCACATCCTGCACTGCCGCAAGCAGTCTGTCATAAGAAGCACGGTATACCACAATTCCACTATCTTCGGTAACGGACTCGCCACTGCCTCCGGTCCGGTAGGTAACAACCGGCGTACCGCATGCCAGCGCTTCAAGATTGGTGGTCGGGAAGTTGTCCTCCAGAGTAGCATTGACAAACACCGTTGCTTCCTGGTAAGCCTTTGCTAACTCTTCCTGATTGGCAGTACGGCTATCCAGGATCATCTTGTCGCCAAATTCCTTGGAAAGCTCACGTATCTGCTTTTTGTTGACGCCTATCAGTCTTATCCTGCAGTTATCAGGCAGATCTCTGGCAAGCTTCCGGAAATAATTCAAGCCCTTCCGATGCTCCCACACATTGGCTACACCGAGTACAACCGGATAAGGTGTTTTTTTCTTGATATCCGGATCCTCCGAGGGCTTAAACACATCCAGATTGATGCCGTTGTAAATTACCTCTACCGGATATTCCTTTAAAAACGATTCGGCAAGCTGCCCCTTAAGCCATTGG
This sequence comes from uncultured Lachnospiraceae bacterium, assembly GCA_900549665.1. Taxonomy (GTDB): domain Bacteria; phylum Bacillota; class Clostridia; order Lachnospirales; family Lachnospiraceae; genus UBA2882. Next base: position 42,758 of record URPH01000003.1, read on the forward strand.
CTGGGTGTGACGATCGTCATATTTTTCACGCCGCAGAAGGCCTTTCTCTTGCGGTTGTAGGATGCAATGGAATTGTCCTTTAACAGCGCATACGGATATACCTTTGCATGATGGATGCAGTCATGACAGCCGGTCTTCCACTTGTCACAGGCTGCATAGTCATAAAACGCACAATGCCCCGTATATGCCCAGCAGTCATGCAGGGTCCATACTGTGGGGATGTCATGCTTTTTGATATATGCAAACAGCTTTTCCACCTGAATATAAAAGCCATGGATATTTTGCAGATGAATCAGATCCGGTTTGATCGTATCAACCCATTTCAAAAAGGCATCTGTTGTCGCCTCAGAGCCAAAGCCGGCTTCTCCTAGCAGAAAGTTTCTGACCACATGGCGGTAAAAATCACTTTTATTACCGATCATCCTTCCCTTGTATGCGGGATTCCAGGTTCCTCTTCCGATTCCCAAAAAAGCCTCATTGCCGGAGGCCTCGATTTCCTGATACAGATCTGCCGTGATCTTGCCCACGCTTCCGTGATTGAGCACAGTATTTATTAAAAGAATTTTCATTCACTTTATTCCTTTAGAAGTATTTTACCCTTTTTATTATAATATCTATGATATCCGGTTCAAAATCTCCGAACTATTTTTACCATCCGGTTCAAAAGCCCTGAATTTTATTTTTGACCTCAATATCTTTATTATGTTACGATATAGGAGTTAAAATTCTTATATTCGTACATACTAATGTTTTTGAAGATTGCAAGGGTGCAGAGCACGTCACAGCTCTGTCTGCCACAATCTGTCATAGAAAGGGTACACATATGTTAATAATACAACCAGTCGGCGGTTTGTGCAACCGCATGAGATCTATAAATTCCGCACGCATTCTGGCAAAAAAGCGAGGAGAAAAGCTACTTGTCATCTGGTTTGTCAATCCGGAGCTCGGCTGTCCTTTTGAACGCATTTTTATGCCGACGGATGAATTCCGTGTCATCAATATCCGTTCCAAATGGAATTTACGGAAAATGTTTTATCAGTTGTCTGCCATGGCTTTCGGCTCTTTTGCCGACAATCAGACGATCCGCCAGTATAAGGGAGACGGCCAGCTTGATGAGACCTTTGAAAAATCCTTAAAAAAACTGACCTACATTGCCACGGAAGAGCACTTCTATGAATGTCACGACTACACGCCCTTTGTTCCGGCAAAAGAAATCTCCGACAGGATCCGGCAGAAACAGGCCGATCTCGGTCCTCACGCAGTCGGCGTGCATATCCGTCGCACGGACAACAAACCGGCGATCGGAAAAAGCTCCACCGATGCCTTCTGCAAATCCATGGAAGAAGCACTTGCACAGGATCCTCAGACCATGTTTTACCTCGCTACCGATGATTTAAGTGAGGAAAAGCTTCTCCGTGAAAAATTTCCGGGTAAGATCATTTCCAACGAAGAACGTGACCTGTCCCGCAACAGCATCGCCGGAATACAGGATGCCATGCTCGATCTGTTCTGCCTTGCTTCCACGACCAAGATTATCGGCAGCTTTTTTTCATCCTTTACGGATATTGCCGCCGACATGCATCAGATACCAAAAATTATAGCCGGAGAATAATCTCCGGCTATTTTATTTTATAGGCTGCAGCTGGCACTGCACTGACACGTAATCGCCTCTTTGGCATAATACATTCATGACAATCTGCATATTTTCGCTGACATCAGCATCACCACCGGTCTCATCCGCCAATGATTCTCTATATTGCTCCAAAAGCTCCTGTGTCGTAAACAAGATCCGGCAGTCTTCTTCACTGCCGTCTTTCATATCCTCAAGCATATGATCCCATCCATCATTTTCACAGATATAGTCCCCATATGCTTCGGCTACATAAACATCCTGCTGTGCCCACTGTGTATCAACCGGCTTTTCCGGATTCTCCGTTGTCAACGCGCGGTATGCATATACGGTGACACCTTGCTTTCCTGTTTTTTCTATTTCTTTATTTGCCCCGGGTTCATCTGCTTTTTTAGCACTTTCCTCTATCTCAGTTCCATACTTTTGCGCTCCATTAGCGGTCTCTTCAATCAACAGCTGGAAATCATTAGTCATATAACCGTCCTTTCCATACTGCTCAAATGTCTGCAACAGATCATGGCTGTAATAACCTGCCGTAACAAGCAGCACAGCTCCCAATGCCACCCGGATACCGACAGGCAGCAGCTTTTTTTCACAGACAAGTCCCGCCGCAATCCCGGCTGTGATCAACAGGGCCGTTATCGCAGGATACTCATACCACAAAAGCTTTGTCCGTACCACGGAAAAAGCCAGTGCCGGAATCAGGATCCAAAGCGAAAATCCGATCATATCATCCTTTACGCTCTTCGTACCATTACCATCCGCTCCGTGTTTTGTTCTTTGTTTCTGTACAAAGCTCATAACTGCCAGTATCAGACAGCTTACAAGCAGCAGGCCAAGAACAACGCGGTACACCGGCACCTTTCCGCTCATATTTCCCAGATAGTATGAGAAATAATAGGAAAATCCGGCCTCATTGCTTCCAAATCCGCTCTGGGATCTTCCCAACACATCGGTAAGCCACATTTCCTTTAAAAAAGCGGTTCCATCCGTACACAGCCGCGCGATCACCCAAAGACCGATCGGTGCTCCAAAGGAAAGAATAAATATAACATATTCTTTTAAGCGGACCTTTTTAAACAGACCTGTCAAAAGCAGGTATAAGCCACCGATGACCGCGATCAGTCCCGCATGAAAGCTCTTTGTCAGAAAAGCAAGTGCAAACAAAAAGCCGCACAGATACAATTTACGGTGATCATCACGGATCTGCAGCATACAGATCATGGCAAGCGAAAACAGCAGTACATACAGACTATCTGCATCTCCCGCCCTTACCATATGTGCAATAAACGGTGTCGTATTGGCGCACAGCAGGGCAAGTGAAAACAGTGCCGGCAGCCTTCCATAGCGTTTTCTGGCAAAGCATACCACACAGAGTGCCAGACACAGATAACAAATGACAGAGGCAAGCCGCAGCGTCCACACACTCTTTCCAAACAAAACCATGGAAAGCATGATGCTCCACATGCTCAACGGCGGCTTGAGATTGTAATAATCGGTCTGATAAAGATAGGTGCTTTTGACAAGACTCCCCTGTTTTAACATTTCATAGGCATTGACGCCGTGCCGTGCCTCATCCCACGGATCCACATATTTGACATCCAGCTTGTAAAAACACAAAAATGCAAGCCATGCAAACAGGCATACACACAGAAGCTGGAAAATCCGCTCCTTTTTATCCCGGTCAATATTGGTGATCAGGCGATACAAGACAGCTGACACAGAAAAAATCAGATATCCGGGATTTTTCGTTTCCTTCCATTCCTGCCATACATAGCTTTTCAGTCTTTTGGCTGCCTTCCGTTCTGTAGGAAGCTCTTCTTTTAACGGATAATAATAATGAATGGAGGCATCCGCCCTTGCGCGTTTACAGCAGGCGATCTGCTTCTCTAAAAACTCTTTTTCCTGCTTTCCTTCTTCGTTTAACTGCTCTGTTTTATCCTCAAAATAAGCAATCCGGTCATCCAGCGCATCCATCCACTGCAGTCTCTTTATATTAAATCTGTCTCTGGTAATGCTCGAAGGCGCTGTAAAATAACCATAGAGCGGTCTGTGCAGATATACGCCCTTTTGTGCTCTGTCATATATTTTGTAGGTTGTAGCCTCATCCTCATGGATCCGGCCCTTGGGAAAGCGGACATCCTGCCAGAGAGAGGCTTTGTATATTTTATTCCAGGAAACAATGAAGTAGGTGGCATCTTTGTGATTGGCATCATACAGATTGTTTAAAAGCTCCCGTCTGTCACAGACCTCCACCGTTTCATCCCGCGATGCTTTAAAAACACTCTCATCAAGTTCGACAGATGCTGTAACGGCATAGGAGCACATGGCAACATCCGCGTCATATTTTTTTAAACACTGCATCAGGGTCTCAACATAGTCTTCTGCAATAAAGTCATCACTGTCCACAAAGACAATATATTCTCCATGGGCAGCATCCAGTCCGGCATTGCGGGCATCCGACAGTCCACCGTTTTCCTTGTGGATCACCATTATTCGATTGTCCTCTTTGGCATAATCGTCACAAATCCTACCGCATTGATCAGGGGATCCGTCATCCACCAGAACAATCTCCAGATTGTGATATGTCTGGTGCAGGATGGAATCAATCGCCCGCTTAAGATACGGCTCCACCTTATAAATCGGTACGATCACCGAAACCTTCTGTTCCATAAGTACCTCATGTTTATCCACGTTTTTTTAATATTTTCACTATAATTCCCCGAAGAATTATCAGAAAGTATACCATAATGGTACAGTTCTTTTTATAAAACCGGTAAATTATTTTATAATCTAAAGGTTCAAGCGAAATGTTTTTGTCCCGCACGTCCAGTTTTTGCAATGCTTCCTCATAAATATGGATGCTCTTAATCTTTTCAGCCCCGGTAGCATCCTTATCATAGGCCAGTCCTTCCAGATCATCCAAAAACTCCATGACAACCTTGGTTGCCGGAATATCCCGGTCCTCTACAGACAGCTTTTCAAAGAAACGGCTTGTCTCTTCATATAAACGCAGGGCAATCGGAATTTTATCCAGACGCTTCCTGGTGGATAATGTCGTTCCTCTGTCATCCTGGATATAATTGCATACCGGCGCGTCCACCGTCACCATCCGGTCGCACCGCAGCACATAAGCTTCGTTAAACAACAGATCCTCTCCAAGATTCAGATCCGTAGGAAATCCGTCCTTCATCAGTTCTTTTTTGTAGAGCTTATTCCATGGCATGTTTAAAAAGCCTTTTTTGTAAAGCTCCAGCACCCTCTTTTCATCCTCCCCGGACAAAGCCTTAAGCGCAAAGCTATGTGCTTCCGGGGTTTTGAGGATATCCCTTCCAAAATACAGATGATGATAACCGGCCACGACCAGATCTGCCCCTGTCTTTTTCATTGCCTCCAATAAAACAGCATTGGAATCCGGATCGACATAGTCATCACTGTCCACAAAACGGATATACTCGCCCCCTGCCTCCGCAATACCACGGTTGCGGGCTGTTGAAACCCCCGAATTGTCCTGTTCGATCACTCTTATTCTGGAATCGGTCTTTTGAAGCTCTTTGCACAAAACGCCGGAATTGTCCGGTGGTCCGTCCACGATCAGCAGGATCTCAAAATCCTGTTCGGTCTGGTTTAAAAGGCTCTCAACACAGCGCTGTAATGTTTTTTCGCTCCGGTAAACCGGCACAATCACACTTATCATCTTTTTCTCTCATCCATCATCATACGTTGATCGTTAAAATGATCAGTTTCAACGTCATCCACAGACTGACCGCCATCATAACTCCGAATATGATTCTCTCATATACGGCAGGCAGCGCCTGAAGTCTGTTTCTCAATTTTACCACATATCCCTCTGCTTTAGTCTTTTGCGCGCGGATGATGCCCCATCCCATAAAACAGCTCAAAAACGGCAGAAACAACGGGATAACATAGCGTCCCTGCACGCCCAGGATATTGGAACTGCCAACCGCCGTGTAGGAAATATACATCGAAGAGAATACGATCGCCACAACACCAAAGTTCATCAGATGCGTCAATGCCCCCATTCCCTTGCGGATGGAAGTCTTAACATTGGCAAATAGTGCCGCGAACAGTCCGAGCGCGATCATCAGCCAGTTGGTAAGATAACCGGCTGCTCCCATATAGCCATATGACACAAACGGATTGCCCTTTACCGTATAATCCATCAGCATGTCAAACATGGACCGTAACAGGATAACCGCATATTGGAGCGGATTGGACATCACAAACTGCAGCTGTCCGACCGTGCTTGTACCGATCGAACGTTTGTCTCCCGCATAGGCACTGTTGGATACCAGCGCATAATCCCCGCCCGAAACCGGAGTCGGAAAGAAAATATTGTAAATCATCAGACCGTTCAAAAACAGAAGAGCAGCCTTGAACACAATCTCGGATACCCTGTTTTGGAATTTCTTTTTTGGTAAAAACAAAAGCATCAGAGACATCACAATATATACCGGCTTGGACAGACAGCCAGCCATAAATGAAAACAGCATGAAAAATGCATTGGACGGCTTGATCTTTTCATCCGGTGTCAGTATTTCATTTAATAAAAGTACATATCCAAGCAGCAGTCCCGCATTGACCAGCATGTCATAGGATAAGGAAGATGCGATAAACACATTGTTGGGAAACATGCCGATTGCCGCTACCACCATCTGATATCCCTTAGCCTTTTTGACAGCCCAAAAAACAATAAAGATATAGCAAAGCAGGTTGCCCAGTCTCGCAAGCTCCATCATGTCAGCAAAGCCGGTATGCAGCACACGCCCCAGATAAAAGCCGGCCGCCATCGGATAATATACCCTTGTCTCGGTACGCGGCAGCCTCGACTGGTGTCCGATATCCGGTGCAATATAATCCGGATCGTTGACCTTGTCCTCATATGCCTCGACAAGCTGCCGCTCCTCCGGATTGTTGAAATACGGAAGATTGTTGCCCACCATCTGCATGGCAGCCTCGGTTGTCTCGATCGTTGATCCAAACGAAAGCTTGTACGCGCTCTTCGCATGCACATATTCATCATAGCCGACCATATTGGAGCCAAGTCCTTCTATGATCAGGCCCCCAAGCATCAATGTAAAAATCGCAAAAAACCATTCCGGCTTCTTTTTCAGAAATGCATATACGTCTTTTCCGGCAAAAAACAGAATATATACCGTAAACAGGCAGACTGCAAAAAAAGCCGCCCGTAAAAAGCTAAACTGAAGCTTTGCGGATATCTCGATTTGGACATCCTCCGGCGTAAGCTCATCCTCGGTAAGAAGTGTGATATCCAGCTTGTCCGCATGGCAGCCGACATTCATGATACCGGCATCGATCTTTGGATCAATACTGCAGTACATACCATCCTGTACCGGCTCTCCATTGTGGTAAGCATCAGCCTGAAATCCTCCGTTTTTGGTAAGGTCTGCATCCAGTCTGAGCTTTTTGATATAATAGTCCTGCCCAAGCTCCAGCACAATATGCATCTGTCTGACCTTGCGCATCAGTGTACCGTCCTCGCCAACTACGATATCCTCATCATATTCCGGTGTATAGGTCTCTCCGCGATACTCGGCAAGAATCCGCTCATTGTCCATGCGCACTTCGATCTCATTGGCTTCATCCGCACTCAGGGCTGTCAATTTGTCACTGATCTTACTTGTCACATGATACCCTGTTGCCTGATGACTGTCATCTGCATTTGTATCACGATCACTCTGTTCATCATTGCTCACTGCATCAAAGCGTAAATAGGAATATCCACTGCCTATCGTGTCTCCGTTAAACACCAGAATTTCCAGAGCGGCGGCAAGTATGAGAATCAATAAAGCTGCGATCAGGTGTCTTATTTTAGTTTTCATCTGATCTCCCTACCCCCTTCCTCTTGGAATATGCAGGAAATGCAACACAGGCAGAAGCAGCCAAAAAGATACAGAACATCACCCGGCTGTCATATAAAAACGGATATGTCTCATGGGAATAAATATAATAGCATTTGATGCTGCCGTCTGATTTTGCACCGCCGACATAGGTTACCGCATTTTCAATATCACTGTGATTCATAAAAATACCGGGAGCCGGCTGTGTATTTCCATTTGCCCGATAGGAAAAGGTGATATACAGCCTTCCGGTATCTGCTTCATTGGTAAACGGCAGATAAGGATACTGTCCGTCCATACAGCTGCCAAGATCAAAGCTCTTTTCTTCCAACAGCTCTGCATGGGCAGCCACATCCGCACCAAAGTCCGAATCCCCGACCTTGTAAATCCGGTAGATCAGATTGGTTCCTTCCAATGCCTGTCCGTTTTTATCAATCCCGATCTGGATTCCCTTCATTACCCGTCCATCGGTTTCCATCATATAACCGATCTCATCCTCTGTACCGGTAAAATACTGCACATACTCGGTATCACCTTCGGCTTCATCCACATTGACCTTGTATGTGTCCAGTACGGTATTGGGAAATAAATAACTGCCAATAAACCCTGCTAAACACAGCAGGGTACCTATTGGCAGATATATATACGCATATTTTGTCATAAAATGTTTGATTTTGTTAAGCATAAGCCTTCCTCTCAAGCATTTATTGAATTAGCTTTTGCTAACTGCAAGCCTATTTTTCGCCCAGGCCAAGACGGTTGATAGCTGAGAAAATGGCTCTCACGCTGGCTCTTGTGATATTGCTGGAGACACCGACACCATACGTAACTCTGCCGCTCTCGGAATCCAGCATATGGATGTATGCTGCAGCCTGCGAATTGGAACCGCTCTGCAGAGCATGCTCTTCGTAATCCAATACCTTGATGCGGATGCCCAGCTCGACCTGAAGACCTCTCTGGACTGCATCGATAGGTCCGTTACCGACTGCTTCAAACGTCTTCTCTACTCCACAATCTGTATATGTTACCGTAACATGTGTATCAAATTCACTGTCGATGGCATGGCTCAGATCATCAACCTTTAACCGGCGGAAATGGATCGGTTCTTTCTTGTCAAGGTATTCCTCCCGGAATTTCTGCATGATCAGCTCCGGAGATACCTCACCCTGTTTTTCTGATATTTTCTGGATGACATCGGCAAACTCTCTGTGCATTCCCTTCGGAAGCTTAAATCCGAAATACGTATCCATAACAAATGCAACTCCGCCTTTACCGGACTGGGAATTGATACGTACGATGGGTTCATATTCTCTTCCGATGTCTGCCGGATCAATTGGCAGATAAGGAACCTCCCAATACTCATTATTGCGCTCCTTCATGGCAGCAACACCCTTATTGATAGCATCCTGATGGGAGCCTGAGAATGCAGTAAATACAAGCTTTCCTGCATATGGATGTCTCGGATGGATCGGAAGCTTGGTGCATCTTTCGTAAATCTCTATAATATCATTGATATGCTCAATATTCAGTTCCGGATTGATACCCTGTGAAAACATATTGTAAGCAATATTCATGATATCAACATTACCGGTACGCTCTCCGTTTCCAAACAAGGTACCCTCAATACGGTCCGCACCGGCAAGCAATGCAAGCTCTGCGCTGGCAACACCGGTACCGCGGTCATTGTGGGGATGTACGGATAATATAATACTTTCCCTGTTTTCAAAGTGTTTATTCATCCACTCGATCTGGTCTGCGTAAACATTGGGAGTTGTCATCTCAACGGTAGACGGCAGGTTGATGATGATCGGATTTTCTTTGGTCGCTCCCCATGTCTTTTGTACTGCTGTACAGATCTCAAGTGCATAATCAAGCTCTGTACCGGTAAAGCTCTCCGGGGAATATTCTAAAATGATCTTTCCGGGGAAGTCCTTGATATGCTCTTTTACCATATTGGTACCATCCACGGCGATCTGTGTGATTTCATCCTTATCTTTGTGGAAAACAACATCCCTCTGCAGGGTTGAAGTGGAATTGTAAATATGTACAATTGCCTGACTGCAGCCTTCGATTGCTTCAAAAGTACGGTCGATCAGTTCTTTTCTACACTGTGTCAGAACCTGTACGCGCACATCATCCGGGATCATCTTCCGCTCGATCAGCTGACGTAAAAAGTCATATTCGATCTGGCTGGCAGCCGGAAAACCTACTTCAATTTCCTTAAATCCAAGCTTGATCAGAAACTGGAAAAACTCAATCTTTTCCTCAACGACCATAGGGTCGATCAAAGCCTGATTGCCGTCTCGAAGATCCACGCTGCACCAGATGGGAGCCTTTTGGATTTCCTTATTGGGCCATTCTCTTTCCGGATAGTGTACAACCGGATTTCTACGATATCTCTTATAGTTTAACATGTTGATACTCCTCCTGTACCATATATTCTATGCTATGTCTGTTTTTATGATCTTAATATCAGCTTTTTGCTGTTACCCTCATAACCGGATAAAAAAATAAAACGGCTCATCCGGAAGATGAGCCGCTGTATGCCATTGTTATTCACCTAAACCATTTTCGATTGCCGTGACCAGTGCTTTTAATGCTTCTTTTTCATCTTCACCTTCACAAACAAATTCGATTTCGTCTCCGCATTTAACACATGCGCCGAGAACGCTCAATACACTTTTGGCATTTGCCGTGCTATCTCTGAATGAGAATGTTATTAATGATTTAAATTGCATAGCTTCCTTACATAGGATGCCGGCCGGTCTTAGATGCAATCCCGTAGGATTCTTAATAACTACCTTTTGACTAACCATTTTTTAACCCTCCATTGTTATACCCACCAATACTATAACACCTTTTGATTTTTTCCACAAGCCTTACGCCATGACCTTTTCAATTAAATCGGCCAGTATATGGGCTTCCTTATCGATCTGTTCCTGGTCCTTTCCTTCGATCATAACACGCACAAGCGGTTCGGTTCCGGAAGGTCTGATCAGCACGCGTCCTTCATTGGCAAACTGATCTGACAGCTTCTGAATCGCCTCTTTGATCTCCGGATAATTCATATAATCGTATTTTTTGGCATTGGCAACCCTGGCATTGACCAGTGCCTGAGGCAGTACCTCCATAATGCCTGCAAGCTCTGATAACGGCTTTTTGGTATCTACCAGTACCTTCAATAAAAACAGTGCGCTTAACAGACCATCGCCTGTTGTATTTTCATCTAAAAGAATGATATGACCGGACTGCTCTCCACCCAGATTGGCGTGGATCTCTTTCATGCGTTCCAGCACATAACGGTCTCCGACCTTGGTCTGTTCTATATGGATGCCCTCTTTTTCTCCCATCAGGAAGAAGCCGAGATTGCTCATGATCGTGGCAACAATCGTATCACCCTTGAGCTTTCCCTGCTCTTTCATATGGTTTCCAACGATCGCCATGATCTGGTCCCCATCCACTTTTTTACCATGCTCATCCACAGCAAGCAGTCTGTCAGCATCGCCGTCAAAGGCAAGACCGATATCCGCTTTGTTGACCACTACTGCCTCCTGCAAAGCTTCCATATGTGTTGAACCGCAATGGGCATTGATATTGGTGCCATCCGGCTCATTGTGAATGGCAATAACATCCGCGCCAAGTCTTGTGATGGCATCTACAGATGTCATATAGGATGCACCTTCCGCACAGTCGAGCACGATCTTAAGTCCTGTCAGATCTACCTTTGCCGCTGCTATGGCATGATCCACATAATCCTTCCACGCATCTGTGGCATAGGTAATATTGCCAACTCCTGCTCCGGTCGGAAATTCCACACCTTCCATATTGTTGTGAATCAATTTCTCTATTTCATCTTCCATGGCATCCGGCAGCTTAAAGCCTTCTGAGTCAAAAAACTTAATTCCGTTAAATTCAACCGGATTGTGAGATGCTGAAATGACAACTCCCGCATCCATATGATATGCTCTTGTCAGATATGCTACCGCAGGTGTCGGTACAACTCCCACGTAGCAGACATCTGCACCAACAGAGCATGCTCCTGCCATCAGTGCATTGGCAAGCATTCCTCCGGAGATACGGGTATCACAGCCAACCATGATCTTAGCCTTGTGCCGGCTGCCTGCGGTCAGCACCGCCGCACCCGCCTGTCCAAGCCGCATGGCAAGCTCAACAGTCAATTCATCATTGGCAACTCCTCTGACGCCATCTGTTCCAAATAATCTGGCCATTTTCTGTTTCCATCCTTTATCTTAGGCTGCAGCACGTTGCTGCTAGTCTATATTTTTTACGCGGCATTCCACTGTATATGCTTCACGGACAGTCTGAATACCGTCAGGCAGTGTCAGCTGTACAGGGAAATTGTACACGCCGGGCTTGAGTTCTGTCAGATTGTTGTCCTCCATATAGGCAGCAACATCAATCTTGCCCTTGATCACATTCTTTTTTAAATTTTGTATATCTGCTTCCAGTCCTTTGATACCAATATCCATACCGTCTCCCACGACCACAACGGTCTGCTTATTTTCATCGTATCCGGAAATCGTAATATCGGTTCTGGCAACTTCAACCTCTTTCGACTGTATTTTTTCAATCGGAACCGTCACGGTGATCTTGCCGTCAAAATCCTCATCGATCAGCTTAAGAGTATCCGGCAGGTACTTTGTTACATCAATCGTCAGGGAAAACGTTTCTCTTTTTCCCTCTATATCAATTGCAGATGCCGGAATTGCAATGGCTGCCGTATTGGTTATGATACTTGATTTGCCGGCAACCAGGACTTCATCTATATCCGATGTGATATCTCCGGCAACAGCATAATCAAGATCCGGTTCTCCTGTTGTATTGAAACGGAAGCCCAGCTTTTTGGTGGCAAGCACATCAACCTTCATGTTTACCGAAGAAATATTGCCTGACAGTCTTGCAGAATCCAGCTGTCTACCATTTGCGTCATAGTAACGGATCGTGGATGTCGTACTGATGCTCGTAGACATACCGGCAACAGAAGCCTCTACAACCGCCTTGTCAATCTGGGAAACAATGGATTCCGGTCCCTGTACGGTAACAACATTTTGATCCAGCACCGTATCACCGATCACATATCCCTCACTCGGTTCTCCATTGACCTGGGAGGTGATCGCAAACTGCTTTCTCATCAGGTTTTCGATCGCAACCTCCAGAATATCGTTTTTGGCTTTGATACTCTCTATCTTATCATTGTATTTGTTTGTCTCAAGCTTTATGCGTACCGTGCCCTTTTCCATGTCCAGATTGTCAAGATCCGCCGTTGCTTTGATATTGTCGCGTCCAAGCAGATCACTGATGGAACGCTTGGCAGATATCGTAACGGAAATGCTGTCTGTATCATTCAGAACATCATATGTCTTATTCTGCTTGGTAATGGTATCGGCATTGATGATCTCAACCGGGATTCCCGAATAAGTGCTTTCAATGATCGGATCACTGACATTGACCACGATAATCCAGATCAAAACCGCAATTACAACGGCAAGGATACGCATGCCGAGATTATTTGTCAGCTTCTTTTTCATCGCGTTTCAACCTGCCTTTCCAGCCCTTCCGCTGTTTTTCTTCCTCTGTCGTCTTGTTCTGGACAGCAATCAGCATAGAACGGAGCTTATCTGCATCGACATTGCGCACCAGTCCGCCTTCGTAGGCCACCGACACCTTGCCGGTCTCCTCCGATACGATGATCGTAATGGAATCCGTGATCTCGGAAATACCCACACCCGCACGATGTCTTGTTCCCAGCTCCTTGGATAATCTGGTACTGTCCGAAAGCGGGAGATAACATGTAGCGGCTACAACACGGTTGCCGCGAACCAGCACCGCACCATCATGCAATGGTGTATTGTGTTCAAAAATATTGATCAGAAGCTGATTGGAAACCACGGCATCAATCTCAATTCCGGTCCGCTCATACTCTGTCAGGATATGGTTTTGCTCAATAACGATCAGTGCCCCTGTTTTTACCTTTGCCATTTCAAAGCTCGCCTTGACAAGCTCATTGAGCGTACGGTCGGAAAAACGCCCACTCTCCGATTTGCTCAGATCAAACGGCATCAACCCGGCCAGAAAGCTTTTCTGTCCCAGCTGTTCCAGGGCTCTGCGAAGCTCCGGCTGCAATACAATGACTACAGCTATCACCGCCACCGAGAATATCTTGTTGGCGATCCACAATATAGTACTCAGATCCAGAATGGCTGCAAATAGTAAAAATATGATAATAACTATAATGCCCTTTAATAAATTCCATGCTTTTGTATCCCGTATCCAGACCAAAATCTGATACACCAAAAAGGAGATAATGATAATCTCCACAACATCGGTCCATACAATTCTGGTGGGGAAGTGTATGATCGTCAGATATTTATTTGCAAAAGCCGAAATTTTTTCCATAAAGAATCATTTCCTTTTAGTGTATTTTTCTCACCTTTACCTTGGCCTGTGGCACGGAATTTTTGGGTACCGCTTTTACATAGTAATAATATTCATCATCTTCAAACTGGACATATTCTGTACGGGAATAATCAACATTGAAGGCAAAAAACTGCAGTACCACCGCAAGCAGCAGAGATACGATCATCCCCAGGATCAATGCAAGCAGAGAAATATGTGTATCAAATGACAGATCACCGATCAGCAAAATCGTCGTTCCGACCACTCCGCCGACGCAGATAGCGATCGTCCATGCATGTTCGATGGAAAGTCTGCGAATCACATAAACAATGACCACGATCACCGAAAATGCAATAAGTACAACCAGCATTTCCTGATTGCCGATCAGCCCGTCGATCACAAACCGGAATTTGCCGACAGCTTCTTCCGTGTCCAGATCAATGATCGTCTGCGCGTTTTCTTTGAAAAACAGCACCATATAATAAGCTACGGTACCGCATGCTACCGATACAACCGATAAAGGGGTACATAAAAGACCCACTGCGATCGGAATAATGTAAGGAATCTTGAGCATAAACATCAACGGAAGCAATGCAACCACAATCGTATCCCTTGCCGAAAATCTGAAATACAGAATAAACATCAGAAGGAATACCGCAAGTGCAACGATGCCGCATTCCATGGAGATTGCATATGCGTTAAGACAGGTAAATACAGCGCCAAACAATACAATAAAATTCATGGGCATAAAAGAACACATGAGTGCCACGATCAGCGGAATAATGATATTGCCCGAAATCCGGTCCATATAACCGATATTGCCATTGATGGCTAACAGACTGACCAGCGCCAGTATAAATTTGAAAAGAGGTGTCAGATATACTTCGCCCTTACTGTAAATGTCACGAAGTTTTTCTCTCAGTTCCAACAAAGAGGACATATTGTTACCCTTTCTTTTATTTTGACTTTCTTTCTATAATTTAAGACACGATATGTCTAAGATCCTGTCAGCCTTTTTTCTTTTCAAGATCATACATTGCCGACAACTGTTTTAGCCGGTTGTAATACTTTTTAAGGCTTGTTTTGGCTTTATAATAACGGATAGAATATACAATATAGCAGATAATACTGTAGCCCGTCACAAAAATGACATAGTAAAGCAGCACACTTCTGCCAAAAGACATCAGATCCATTTTGTAAATATCCTGCATAAAGTTTTCAAGATCATAATAAATAAACAGACCAAACAGGATCACATAAGCAATTGTTGCGCAGATCACCGACTTAATGATCTGAAATCCCATATAATCACTTCTGAAATAACTGGCGATCGCCATATTTTTTTGTCCTTCTCCGGCTTCATATGCCGCCATTTTGGTCATAAGACGCAAACGATCCTGATTAATCATAATCCATTCTCCGTCAAGTACCCGGTAAATCCGGTAATCAGTCTGTCAAAAACCGCATACGGCTTCTGGCATCCATTGTTTTGTGAGGCTCATTTTTTAATTCCGTCACATTTTTGGTCATCATGCTGTTGAGATTTTTAGCCAGCTTGTCCCGGCACTGCGGACAGTATTTGCCGCTGCCGATCATCTTTCCGCAGCTTTCACATGCCACCTTGATCGGTGAATCATCGGCAAACTGAAGCCGCTCCTGGCGGATCCATGTCTGAATCTGTGCCGAATCCACATCACATGCCTCACATACTTCCATCATATCGCAATGGCCATTCTGCTGGATGTATTTTTTAACTTCCTGAAATTTTTTCTCGATCTCTTCCTTGCACATCGGACAGATCTTGTTTCCTGCTATATAATTAAACAGCTTTCCGCATCTTCTGCAATTAACAACATTCATCTGTATGCCTCCTGTCTCTAGTCACCGCCAATTGCAATCGTTATAAAATAAATTTTTGACACACCGGCGCATTTTAATACCTCTGCAACTGCGTCTATTGTACTGCCTGTTGTGTAGATATCATCAATGACTATAGATACTTTAGATTTTACATCATTTCTACCCAATTTAAAAGCCTTTTTCAAATTATTTTGGCGTTGGGCGCGCGTCATACTCTTTAAGGGCGCGGTATCCACATCCCGTTTTACAAAGTCCTTATAAAACGGGATTCCGGTCTCTTTTGAAAAAGCCCTTGCCAGAATTTCAGCCTGATTAAAGCCTCTTTTTTGAACACGGTTAGGGTGCAGCGGAACCGCAGTCACGCTGTCTGCCCCTGCCCGCAGCAGTGCCTCGCCAAAGGTCTTTGCCATAAGGCAGCCGTACTTTTGTGCATATTCCATTCTATGACTGTATTTGAGACGATATACTGATTGTCTCATCACATCATCATAAGTACAAAGCGACAGCCCTCTGTCATAATAATGCCGGTCCCCATGCTTCAAGCAGTCCGTACAATACTGCAGTACAGGGTTCTGCAGCTTCCGTCCGCATTTATAACAGCGGCCTCCGCTGATAACCGGAAGTTTTTTAATGCAGTCTTTGCAAAAGCCCGCACAGCCGTCATAAACAGATACCGGCCTGTCACAGACCGGACATCTGGACGGAAATAATAAATCCAGAAAAAAATCCTTTAACAATTATGCTCCTGTCCGCATAATCTCTCCCGCTCTTTTATGCGGTAATACAGCCCCGTATACCGCCTTTGCTTATTTTCATTTAAAATCATCTGGCTCATGATCTGGCTGTTTCCGATCAGGGTCACACAGCTCTTCGCCCTTGTCACACCGGTATAGAGAAGATTGCGGTATATCAACAGTCCCGGGACCCCGAATAACGGTATCACAACCGCAGGATATTCACTTCCCTGCGATTTGTGGATCGTGATAGCATAGGCTAACTCCAGTTCATCCAGATTTTCATAGGGATACCGGACGATCCTGCCATCATCAAATTCAATGATCATAAATGATGCATAATCATTGATTTCCCGGACGATCCCAACATCTCCGTTGAAAATTCCCTCTCCTTTTTTGATGACCAGGTTGTAGTTTCCCCGTATCTCCCATTCGAGCTTGTAATTGTTTTTGGTCTGCATGACCTTGTCCCCCTCGCGGAATAAAAGATCACCATAGGCATGCTCTCTTTTTTCCATGGATGCCGGGTTGAGATATTTCTGTAAAACCACATTTAATTCTTCCACTCCGAGCGCCCCCTTCCGCATCGGAGTCAATACCTGGACATCCATCGGATCGATGCCGACGTACCGCGGCAGCATATCCGACACAAGCTTGATGATATTGTTGTAGATCTCTACCGGCTGGCTGCGTTCCAGAAAATAAAAGTCCTTGCTTTCCTTGTTGTGGACAACAGGCTCTTTTCCATCATGGATACGGTGTGCATTCATGACGATCTCGCTTTCTGCCGCCTGCCGGAAAATATTTTGCAGCGCCACGGTCGCATAACAGCCACTGTCGATCACATCCTTTAGCACACAGCCCGGTCCGACACTCGGAAGCTGGTCCACATCCCCGACCATGATCAGATGCACACCCTTTGGAATTGCCGCCAACAATGCTTTGAACAGAAAAATATCCACCATTGACATTTCATCCACAATGATCACATCCGCCTCCAGCGGATATTCCTCATTCCGCCCGAAGCTGCCGCTGCTGTCATCGCCGCCTCCATTGACCTCTAAAAGCCGATGGATCGTCCTCGCTTCCATTCCACACGCTTCTGTCATACGTTTGGCAGCTCTTCCCGTAGGTGCGGCAAGCGCGATTTCCATTTGTTCCTCCTCAAAATACCGGAGCATGATATGGATCGTGGTCGTTTTTCCTGTTCCGGGACCTCCGGTCAAAATCATGACGCCATTTTGGATTGCCTCAAACACAGCCCGGCGCTGCATCTCATCCAACACAATCCCGCTCTCATCCTCAATTTTGGCAATCTTGTCAAGGATCCGGCTTTCTTCGGCGCTCATACAGTCATCACCTGTCTCAAAAAATCGGACATTGAGTTCTTCTAATTTGTATGCACATTCACTCTCCGCACGGAAAGCAGACGGAGCATAGATAAAGACCGGTCCCTTTTCTTCCTCCTGACGCATCATAATCCGGTGCTCCACAACCAGATTGGATATCTCCACCCGGATATCATCCGCATCCACCGACAACAGTCTGACCGATTCTTCGACCAGCTTTTCCTGCGGCAGACAGGTATGTCCTCCCATCATCGCCTGTGTCAGAGCATATACCACACCGCAACGGATGCGGTATTCAGAATTGATAAGAATACCTGCGCCAAGTGCGATCTCATCTGCTGTTTTAAAGCCGACACCGTCAATCTCCTCCGCGATACGGTAAGGATTGGTCTTAAGCACATCGTAAATGGCATCACCATAGTATTCATAGACCTTGACCGCCAGCTTATCCGTCATGCCATAATCCTGTAAAAAAAGCATGGCCCTTCGCATATCCTTTTTTTCACAGACCTGAATAGCGATCTGCTGGGCAATCCTTTCACTGATTCCTTTTATTTCCGCCAGCCGCAGAGGTTCCTCTTCCATAATGCGGAAGGTATCCTCTCCAAAACGCTTCACGATCCGTTCAGCCAGCTTTTCTCCTACTCCCTTGATAGCTCCGGAGCCCAGATATTTCCGGATGCTGTACGAATCATCCGGCAATATGAGCTCAAACATACGCGCATGGATCTGTGTCCCAAAGCTCGGATGCTCTTCTTCGAAACCCTCAATATAAAGGCAGTCCCCCTGTCCGACACCGGGAAAGATCCCGACTACCTTTTCATCTGTTTTATCACAGGAAAGTGCCAGTACTTTGTAATTATTTTCCCTGTTTTCATAAATGATATGATCGACATATCCCTTTAATACAATTTTTTCCTCTTCCATCACTTTTCACCCATAGCGGATTCTACGATAAAAAAGGACTGTCGCTTTCTGCAACAGCCCCCTGTTTTATAATCCGTAGTTGCGTTTCATCTGTTCGTACAGCATCTGTGCCAGTCCCAGACTATTTTTCTCGGTCGATTCTCCGGCAAGCGTTTCTATCGCCGAATCCTTGAAGTAATCTACCAACTGGGAAGAAGAACCACTGTCTTCCTCTCCAAAAAGATCGGTGGTCTTTTCCATTTCCTTGAATATCTGCTCTAAAAAGTAGGATTCAAACTGCTTGCAGACATCCATAAGCTCATCATCTCCGGCATTTTCCAATCCGTTCTGTGACATTTTGGAAATGTCGTCAGCCGTTTTACTTGTCTGAAGCGTGGATTGATATTGATTGAAATAGCTGTCCAAACTACCTATGTCCATTTATATTTCCTCTTATCGTCTTAATTGATTGGCCTGCTGCATCATATCGTCCGATGCCTGTATGACCTTGGAATTCATTTCGTAGGCACGCTGTGCAATGATCAGATTGACCATTTCATCGGCAACCTGTACGTTGGAGCCTTCCAGATAGCCCTGTACGATCGAACTCTTTTTGATATTCAGATTGGTCGTATATTCATTGATAGCCCCTCCGCTTGCTGCGGTTGCGCTATACAGACTGGAACTTGTCTTTTCAAGGCCGGCCGGATTTTGGAACTGATACAATCCGATAAAAATACCCAGTCCCCGCGCATTGTTGCTGGCATCCGGATAGCAGAGCTCGCCCTTTCCGGAAATCGTCAGATTGGATGTCGTATATGTAGCCGGAACACTGATCGGCTGACCTGCCGAATTTAAAACCTGATAGCCTTCGGATGTCGTCAGGTTTAATCCATTATTACCGATCGCCCATGTAAAGTTACCGTTTCTCGTATACTGGATATTGCCGCTTCCGTCACGCACTGCAAAAAAGCCGTCTCCGTCTATCGCAAACGCACTTGCACTGTCTGAAGCCAAAAAACTGCCCTCTGTAAAAACAGAGGTAATCGATGAATTGCGCACACCAAGTCCTACCTGGGCACTGATCGGTTTCTGATCTCCGTTGGCCGTGGTGGTCTTTGTCTGAAGTGTCTGGTATAAAAGGCTCTTAAACTCTGCACGCTCAGCCTTGTAGCCTGTTGTATTGACATTTGCCAGATTGTTGGCAATCGTATCTACATTTGTCTGTTGTGCGATCATTCCGGTTGCGCCGGACCACAAAGATCTAACCATACCTTATTCCTCCTATACCTTTCCAAGCTGGTTGACTGCCGTATCCAGCGTCTCATCAATGGTCTGGATCACCTTTTGGTTGCTTTCATAGGTACGGGTCGCACTGATCAGTTCAACCATTTCCTTGACAACCTGTACATTGGACGCCTCCAGATAGCCCTCAAAAATCCGGGCATTGGATGTTGTCGGTGTCGCACCGTCTATCGGCTGGTAATAATTTTCTCCGTAATGCTCCAGATAATTGTAATCTTCAAAATCCTGAAGCCCGATTCTGGCGGCTGCACGGTCATTTTGATATATGGTGCCGCTCTCATCAATTCTGGCATTCGCCAGAGGATCCAGCTTAATGCGCTTCCCGCTCTGATCCAGAACATAATCTCCGTCTTTTGTCACAAGATACCCATCCACATTGAGTGTAAAGGAACCGTCTCTTGTATATTTGGTACTGGTTTCACCGGCTTTGTTGGTAAATTCCACACAGAAAAAACCGTCTCCCGATAATGCCAGATCATAAGTATTGTCGGTGGTCTCAAATGCTCCCTGGCTGTAATCCACATAATTTTCGCCTATTTTGACACCCAAATTCATCGTACCGATGTATTTGGCGCGGGCAGCCGATGTCTGATCCTTGATCTTGTGTGCAAGCACCGCATCAAAGGCTTCACTGGTAGAACCCTCTTTTTTGAAACCTGTTGTGGCTGCGTTTGCCAGATTGTTGGCAATCACATCGACTTTATTTTGTTGGTTTAACATGCCGGTATAAGCAGTATATAGACCTTTTACCATTTAGAAATCCCCTTTATAATCAGCAAGAATCTCAACGTATTTACCTGTTCCGACAGCAACGCATGTCATCGGATCCTCTGCCGTCATGGTATGGATACCGGTCTTGGCTTCGATCAGATCCTCCAGTCCGCGCAGTAATGAACCGCCTCCGGTCAGGACAATTCCCCTGTCCGCGATATCCGCAGCCAGCTCCGGCGGTGTCTGCTCCAGCACGCTGTGGATGGTTTCGATGATCTGTGCTGTTGTTTCTTTTAAAGCTTCTTCTGTTTCTTCACTTGTAACCTGTACTGTCTTGGGAAGACCGGTTACCAGATCACGGCCTCTGACATCCAGAGTATCAACCTCCGGGCGCTTGTAGGCTGTACCGATTTTGATCTTTAAATCCTCTGCTGTTCTTTCACCGATCAGCAGATTGTGTTTTTTACGCATATAACGTACCAGAGCTTCATCAAAATCATCACCTGCAATTTTGATGGATGCGCTGATAACAGTTCCCTTTAAGGAAATGACAGCGATGTCGGATGTACCGCCGCCGATATCAACGATCATATTGCCGCAGGGCTTGGAAATATCAATTCCTGCTCCGATTGCTGCTGCGATAGGCTCCTCGATCAGCTTGACATCTCTGGCACCTGCGGAATAGGTGGCATCCTCAACAGCCTTTTTCTCAACTTCTGTGACGCCACTGGGTACGCAGACAACAACTCTGGGCTTTTTGAAGGATTTTCTGCCCAATGCCTTCTGGATGAAATATTTCATCATTTTTTCTGTTACACCATAATCGGAAATAACTCCCTGTCTCAAGGGTCTGACTGCTGTAATATTGCCCGGTGTACGTCCGAGCATCAGTCTGGCATCCTCTCCGATCGCTTTGATCTTGTCTGTATCTCTGTCAAAAGCAACAACGCTTGGCTCTTTTAAGACAACACCCTTGCCTCTGATATAAACTAAAATACTTGCTGTTCCTAAGTCAATTCCGATATCAGTGTCTCTCATCATGGTTCCAAATCCCTTTCTATAAACATTCTGTCTGTATGAACACCTTTTTGAACCGGTTTGTATCCTGCAATCTCCGAGGAATCCATTTTGCGCTTCTACGGCTATTATCTAATTACACATATAGATGAATTATAGCGCACTCCTTATAGTTTTTCAAAGGGTTTTGAGGAATTTTATATTATTTTAAAAAATGCACAGAAAAGAAAACCAGTATCCGTCTGATTTCTTTTTTGTGCATCCATGCTGTTTATTATATCGGAGCAATTCCGGAAAACCTTAATCCTTCTGTAAAAATTTCTGTACTTTATGATTCTTCGGCTTTCTTTGCTTTTTTGAGCATCTTATCCACATAAATACCGGTATAAGACTTGGGATTTTTGGCAATTTCTTCCGGTGTACCGGCCGCAATCACGGTTCCGCCGCCGTCTCCGCCTTCCGGCCCCATATCGATAATATAGTCAGCCGCCTTGATGACATCCAGATTGTGCTCAATAACCACAACCGTATTGCCACCCTCCGCCAGCCTGTGCAGAATATCCACCAGCTTGTGCACGTCGGCAAAATGCAGACCGGTTGTCGGCTCATCCAGAATATAAATGGTCTTTCCGGTACTCTTGCGGGACAATTCGGCCGCTAACTTGATACGCTGCGCCTCTCCTCCGGACAGCGTGGTTGAGGGCTGTCCCAGCTTGACATAGGAAAGCCCCACATCGTACAGGGTCTGGATCTTATTGCGGATCGAAGGTACATGTTCAAAGAAATGCAGAGCCTCCTCAACCGTCATATCCAGTACGTCAAAAATATTTTTCCCTTTATACAGACATTCCAGTGTCTCGCGGTTGTAACGCTTTCCGCCACAAACCTCACACGGCACATAGACATCCGGCAGAAAGTGCATTTCGATCTTGATAATACCGTCTCCGCCGCAGGCTTCGCATCGTCCGCCCTTGACATTGAAGCTGAAACGTCCCTTCTGATAGCCTCTTTCCTTGGCATCTGTCGTACCCGCAAAAAGATCCCGGATCATGTCAAACACACCGGTATAGGTAGCCGGATTGGATCTCGGAGTACGCCCGATCGGTGACTGGTCAATCGCGATGACCTTATCTAAATTTTCCACGCCCTCGATAGCCTTGAACCTGCCGGGAATCGTATGTGCCCGGTTCAGCTTTTTGGCAAGTGCCTTGTAAAGGATCTCATTGACGAGGGAGGATTTGCCGGAACCGGATACCCCAGTCACACAGGTAAACACACCCAGCGGAATATTGACATTGATATTTTTGAGGTTGTGCTCACTCGCTCCCTTGATACGCAAAAATCCCTTGGGAGTGCGGCGCACGGCAGGAACCGGAATCCGGATCTTACCACTCAGGTACTGTCCGGTAACAGACTCTTCTACCTCCATGATCTCTTTCGCGGTTCCGCAGGCTACAACCTCGCCACCGTGGCTTCCTGCTCCCGGCCCGATATCCACGACATAATCTGCCGCCAGCATGGTATCCTCATCATGCTCTACAACGATCAGGGTATTGCCCAGATCCCGCAGATTTTTAAGCGCGGCGAGCAGCTTGTCATTGTCTCTCTGATGCAGTCCGATACTCGGCTCATCCAGAATGTAGCATACGCCGACCAGGCCGGAGCCGATCTGCGTAGCCAGACGGATCCTCTGGGCTTCACCACCGGACAAAGACGCTGTTCCCCTTGCAAGAGACAGATATTCCAGACCGACATCCTTTAAAAAGCCGATACGTGCGCGGATCTCCTTGAGGATACGCTCACCGATCATCGCCTGCTGGCTTGTCAGAGTCATTTCCTGCAGAAAGTGATACAGATCACCGATGGATAAAGAAGTAATATCATATATATTTTTGTCGCAAATAGTAACCGCCAGAGATTCCCGCTTCAATCGTCTGCCCTTGCACAACGGACATGGCGTGATACGCATAAAAGCCTCATACTCAGCCTTCATGGTCTCCGAACCGGTCTCACGGTACCGTTTCTGGACATTGCGGATCAGTCCTTCAAAGGCAATGGGATATACCCCGCGTCCACGCTGGCCTTCATATTCCACCATGACCTTTCTGCCGTCCGTTCCGTTGATCAGAATATCATGGACAGCCTGTGAATAATCCTCAAACGGCGTATCCAGATCAAAATCATATTCCTCGCATAGAGCCTGTAAAACAGCATTGGCAAAGCTTCCCTTGTTGTTGCAGGACTGCCAGCCCATCACAGTAATGGCTCCCTGATTGATGGACAGACTCTTATCCGGTATCATGAGATCCTCGTCAAATTCCATCCGGTATCCCAGACCGGAACAATCCGGACAGGCTCCGAAAGGATTGTTGAACGAAAAGCTGCGTGGCTCGATCTCGTCGATACTGACCCCACAATCCGGACAGGAAAAGCTCTGTGAAAAGGTCATTTCCTCTCCGCCTACAACATCAACCAAAAGGATACCCTCTGCAAGTGCCAGTGCATTTTCCGCCGAATCGGTCAGACGCTTTTCAATGCCTTCACGGACAACCAGACGATCCACAACGATTTCTATATTGTGCTTGATATTTTTTTCCAGCTTGATATCATCGGAAAGATCATACAGATTGCCGTCTACACGCACTCTGACATACCCGCTCTTTTTGGCACGCTCAAAGACCTTGGCATGCTCACCCTTTCTGCCCCTCACAACAGGAGCCAGAATCTGGATACGTGTCCCCTCTTCCAGCTTCATGATCTGATCGACCATCTGATCGACCGTCTGCTTGGAAATCTCCCTGCCGCAGACCGGACAATGCGGAATACCGATACGCGCATATAAAAGACGGAAATAATCATATACCTCCGTCACGGTTCCGACCGTAGATCTGGGATTGCGGTTTGTTGATTTCTGGTCAATGGAAATAGCCGGGGAAAGCCCCTCTATCTTTTCAACATTTGGCTTTTCCATCTGTCCGAGGAACTGCCTCGCGTAGGAAGACAGTGATTCCATATATCTTCTCTGACCTTCTGCGTAGATCGTATCAAAAGCCAGTGATGACTTGCCCGATCCGGAAAGACCGGTAAAAACGATCATCTCATTACGCGGGATATCCAGATCTATATTTTTCAGGTTGTGCTCTTTTGCACCTCTTATTTTGATAAATTCCTGCTCTTTTGCCATTTTATGCCTCTTTTATTTTGTCTTTTCCCAATTTCAAAAGTCTTATCGTGCAAGCACAAACGACTTTTTGACCCCGATTTCATTCTGATGGAGCATCATACTTTAGTCATCCAGTTCTTCCAGATGATTTTTGAGTTCCACCATTTTGTCACGCAGCTCTGCGGCAGCTTCGAAATTGAGGTCTGCAGCAGCCTTGCGCATCTCCTTCTGGATCTTTCCGATCAGCTTTTCCAGCTCTTCCCTGCTCATGGATTCCGGATCTTTTTCAAAGCTCATTTCCTCTTTGGCGATCGTCCTGGATATACTGATCAGATCTCTGACTGCTTTTTTGATCGTGGTAGGTGTGATGTGATGCTCTTCATTGTATGCCATCTGGATCTTGCGTCGTCTGGCGGTCTCTTCAATAGCCACCTTCATCGAATCGGTCATATTGTCCGCATACATGATCACATGTCCTTCCGCATTGCGGGCTGCTCGTCCGATCGTCTGGATCAGGGAGGTAGCCGAACGTAAGAAGCCCTCTTTATCCGCATCAATGATCGCAACCAGGGAAATCTCCGGAATATCCAGACCTTCCCTTAAGAGGTTGATACCGACAAGGACATCAAAAACATCCAGCCGCATGTCGCGGATGATCTCTGCCCTTTCCAGGGTATCAATGTCGGAATGCAGATACCGGACACGGATGCCGATCTCTTTCATATAATCCGTCAGATCCTCTGCCATCCGCTTGGTCAGGGTCGTGACAAGTACCTTGTTCTTTTTGGAGATTTCTTTGTTGATCTCTGCGATCAGATCATCGATCTGGCCTTCTACCGGACGTACAAAAACCTCCGGATCCAGCAGTCCCGTCGGACGGATGATCTGCTCTGCGCGCAGCATTTCATGCTCCTCTTCGTAAACCGAGGGCGTCGCAGAGACAAACATCAGCTGGTCGATCCGGCTTTCAAACTCTTCAAAATTGAGCGGCCGGTTGTCCAGGGCGGAGGGCAGGCGGAAGCCATAATCCACCAGTGTCGTCTTGCGCGACCGGTCTCCGAAATACATACCGCGGATCTGCGGTACTGTGATATGCGACTCATCGATAATGATCAGAAAATCGTCCTTGAAGAAATCGATCAATGTATGCGGCGGCTCTCCGGCCTTCATCCCACTTAGGTGACGGGAATAATTTTCGATACCGCTGCAAAAGCCGGTCTCTCTCAGCATTTCCACATCAAAATTGGTACGCTCGGAAACTCTCTGTGCCTCCAGAAGCTTGTCCTCACCCTTGAAATATCTGACCCGTTCCTCCAGCTCGGCCTCAATATCCTTGCAGGCACGGTTGATCTTTTCCTGTGGAACAACATAGTGGGATGCCGGAAAGATGGAAACATGCTGCAGCTGCGTCATCACCTTGCCAAGCAGAGGATCCACCTCGCAGATACGGTCAATCTCATCTCCGAAAAACTCGACGCGGATCAGATAATCTCCGCCCTGTGCCGGATTGATCTCAATAGTGTCGCCCCTTACACGGAAGCAGCTGCGATCCAGATCCATATCATTGCGCAGGTACTGGATCGCGATCAGCTCATGAATGACCTCATCACGGTCCTTTTGCATGCCGGGACGCAGCGACACGATCATTCCCTCATAATCATCGGGGCTTCCCAGTCCATATATACACGAAACCGAGGAAACCACAATCACATCCCTGCGTTCTGCCAGGGATGCGGTCGCCGACAGCCTCAGCTTGTCAATTTCATCATTGATGGACGAATCCTTTTCTATATAAGTGTCAGTAGAAGGCACATATGCCTCCGGCTGGTAATAATCATAGTATGAAACAAAATATTCAACCGCATTCTCCGGAAAGAACTCTTTAAATTCCGAATACAGCTGTCCCGCCAGCGTCTTGTTGTGGGCAATGATCAGCGTCGGCTTGTTGAGCGCCGCGATCACATTGGCCATTGTAAAGGTCTTGCCGGAGCCGGTTGCTCCAAGCAGGGTCTCGAACTGATAGCCTTTCCGAAATCCTTCTACCAGTTGGCTGATCGCCTGCGGCTGGTCTCCGGTCGGCTCATACGGTGCATGTAATTTAAAAACAGACTGTTCCTCTGGCACAAATATTACCTCCGATAAATTTGCTTATAATCCCAACTTGATATCCACGAATTGCTCCGCTACAAAGTAGCTTATGCAATTCTGTAAGCATCTATAAAATATAACACATTTTTTTTAATTTGTATAGAGTTTTATCGAACATTTGTTCCTTGTTTGTGAGCATTTCCGCAGGCTCAGTAAACATGGCAAAACAAAACAGACCTCCCGTGAAAACATTTTCCACCGTGGTCTGTCATGCAAGTCAAATTTCTTTATGACCGGGCCATAATTCTTTTTTTATGCGGTCTCTGAGTCTGCCCGATTCCTTTCCATGGAACTTTCTTGCGAATACGCAGTTGCTCCCGGCTAACTCTTCAAAATCACCATCATCCAGATAAACCGGGCTGCCTCCGTCCCCTCTCGTCCAGTTCATATAGCGAAGCTCCCTGTCTATGATCCGTTCCTTCCATTTTCCGTCACAAAACGCTTCATTCAACAGAAGCGTGTGAAAAAAGAATTCCTCGGGAAGTTGGCACCGGTATAGATCCTTTTCGTACTCCGGATGCACTTTGAGGTAATCCAGAATATCCTTTGCCGCCCCGGCAGGCATGGATATATATACCAGCCCCTTGTATATGTGTGTAAACGCTCCCAGATGTGATCTTTTAATTCCGATCAGTCTTTGAAAGCGCACTGTCATATCCTGTATCAGCCACAGAATTTTATTTTTGACATTTTTATCCTGAAAAAAATTGTAATAGTAATATCTTTTTTGAACCTGCTCATTAAAATCCTTTTGATCAATATAGCTCAGATAAATATGCTCATCCTCTACAAAACGATCGTGGATATCCGCCGGATCCACCAGTGGAAAGTCTTCTCCCGTAAGCATATGGATATAGGATACTTCTTCATCCGCAACAGCCTTTTCCATCAGCGAGAGCAAAGCCTTGACATGATTGTATCCGCCCCATGCTATGGAATACTCCTTGTATGCCACGCATCCATCCAGCCGGTTCAGACTGTCAAGCTCTGCATCCCCAAGCTGTTTACTCTTTTTGTCCACATGGATCCAGACACGGTCTTTTTCACATAAAAAAGAGGCCAGTTCATGTACTGCATCAAAATCCTTGTATGCAGTTATTAAATAGGCCTGTTTTTTATACATTGCATTTCCTCTGATATCAAAGAGGCCAAAATTCCTTTGACCTCCATATTATGATCTGTAAAAAATTATTATTTATTCACTAATTCCGATCTCTTGTCTCAAAATCTCTTTGGCACGGTTTAACTGATTGTCAACACCTTCATTGATATAAGCTTCTTTGTCCAGCTCCAGTACCTCATCCGGCTCAATTCCGACACCATGGATGTCGTTGCCCTTTGGTGTGTAATAATGGCTGATCGTAAGCTTCAATGCCGAACCATCGGAAAGTGAGAAGATTTTCTGGACGATACCTTTTCCAAAGGTAGTCGTACCCAGAATGGTTCCAACTCCATAATCCTTGACAGAGCCTGCCAGGATCTCGGAAGCACTGGCACTGTTGCCATTGACCAGTACAACGAGCGGCACCTGAATCTCATGACTGCCGTCACAGCTGTATTCCTTGCGATTGCCGTCCCGGTCCTCGGTATATACCACAAGTCCCTTGGGCAGGATCTGATTGGCAATTTCCACGACTGTTGACAGGCTTCCGCCCGGATTGTCGCGAAGGTCGATCACAAGTCCCTTCATGCCTTCCTGATAGGCCTCGCTCAGATAATTCTCAAATTGTCCGGAGGTCACTTCGTCAAATTCGGCAATCTGGATATAGGCGATCTTGTCATCATCCATATTGTATGCAACAGTCGGTGTTTCTATTTTGCGTCTTTCTACATTGATGGTCAGGTAATCCAGTTCACCCTCCCGGTAGATCGTAAGCTCCACACTGGTGTGCTCCGGTCCCTTGATATAAGTGACAATATCACTGGTCTGAACCTTGTACATATCCTGTCCGTCAACCTTGACGATGATATCATCAGGCATAAGTCCGGCCTCTTTTGCCGGAGAATTGTCCATACACTTGGAAATCTTGCAGTAGTCGCGCGTCGTATCATAACCGATATATGCACCGATGCCATAATAAATGCCTTCTGTCGATTCCATGATATCCTCCAGCTCCTCCGGAGAATAATATGTCGAATACGGATCTCCCAGTCCTTCTACCAGTCCGTGGTACAGACTGTCTTCCAGATCATTCTGGCTCACATCATTGAGGTAATATGCATCAATCCCCTCTTCCAGCTTTTGCAGCTTGGAAATCGTTGCCGAATTGATGGCCGAATCCCCATCTTTATAAGCTACAGTTGTCTTAGACTGCAATAAGATAAATATCATCGCCAGCAGACCTGCCACGGCGGCTCCGATCAACAGACCGACGGCAAACGGCACAATCTTTCCGCCCTTTTTACCATCCTGTCCGTCACCACCCGGCTGCGAAGACTTCTGCATTTGCTGCATTTGTTGCATCTGCTGTATTTGTTGTTGATTCTGATCTTCCAATGTATCCTACCCTCTATCTTATAAATAACTCCATGGACTGACATAACTTCCGTTGACACGAACAGAAAAATGCAGGTGATTACCTGTTGAACGGCCGGTCGTTCCGACAGCCGCGATCTTTTGTCCCTTTGTTACCGTCTGACCGGATGAAACATACAATGCGGATGCATGCATGTAAATCGTGATCACACCACCACCATGGCTGATCATAATATAGTTGCCCATCGTAGAGCTGTAGGATGCCGCAATAACGGTTCCGCTCTGTGCTGCCAGTATCGGACTTCCTCCGGGTGCCGCAAAGTCAATTCCGTTGTGGAACTGCTTTACACCGAGGGTCGGATGAATACGGTATCCATAGTCATCAGACACTCTTGTATAGGATGGTGCCGGGAAACAGAACGGTCCGGAGTATACCTGCGGCTTGGTCGTTGTCGTAGTGACACTGTCGATATCATTGTCGGAAAGTCCGGATTCTTCCAGCTCTTTTTCCAATGCCAGGGCTTCCTTTTCTGCTTTCAGCACCTTTGCCTCAAGTGCTGCAATTGTCGCATTCTGGGAGGCGATCATATTTTCATATTCCTTGATGGCATCCTCTTTGGTGCTGATCTCTGATTCATATTTTTCAATCTGACCGTTTTTTTCATCGATCAGCCTTGACATCTGATCCTCCTGTATCTGTGCCTGTTCCTGTGTCTCCAGTAAAGAATTCTGCTCCGTTACCAGTTTATCTTTTAAATTCATGACCTGATATTTGGTCTCGGCATACTTATTTAAAAGATCTCTGTCATATGCGGACACCTCTTCGATATATTCTGCTTTGTTGAGCATATCAGACAGACTTTCCGCACCAAAAACCATGGAAATATAAGCAGTATTTCCCTTTTCGTACATAAACTTGATACGCTTTTTCATGGATTCGTACTGCTCCTCCTGATTGGCCTCAGCCACGCGGATCCGTTCCTTGGTATTTTCAATTTGTTTGCTTTTTCGCTCGATATCTTCTTCCAGTCCGCTCAGGATCTCCTGTACACCGGATAACTGTGTATCAAGCTCCTTTACCGTGGAGCTCAGTTCGTTTTTCGCGGTCTGCAGCTCTTTTTTTTCACCGTTAAGACCGGCAACCTGCTCTTCCATCTGGTCAACTTTGGATTCGGAAGCCTCGATCTCCTGCTTGTTATCCTGCGCACTCTGTCTGCGATCCTGTATCTGCTGCCTGTAATCGGCTGCTGTTTTTTCCGTCGCATATACATTGGCCGGTGCCGATATGATAAATATCATACAAAGCAGGACGCTCATGTTTTTCCAAATTCTTTTCATCGTTGTGCTTTCTCCTTACCCCTAGACACGAATATGCTTTCTTACTGTAATAAAACTTCCGATAAAGCCAATCCCCACACCGATCACAAGCGAAACGGGAAGCAGCACATGGAATACCTCCTGTACTGACAGGAATTTTAAAATAGAACTCAGCACTGTAAATTTGTTGAGTACAAAGCCTATAACATTATTGTAGATCAGATATACAATACCGAGCGGTACAATCGATCCGATCAGTCCGATGATCATACCCTCAACCACAAACGGACATCTGACAAAGAAATCGGTTGCACCGATATATTTCATGATGTTGATCTCTTCTTTTCTGACCGAAATACCGATCGTAACGGTATTTCCGATCAGGAATACGGAAACAAACAGCAGCAGTACGATGATACCGATCGCTACATAACCGACCAGACGGTTGATACCGTCCAGCGTATTGGCAGTGATCTCAGACTGGTTGACCATCCGGATGCCGGGTACCTCTTCCAGATAAGCTACCAGAGAGGCCTGCATGGAAACATCCTTGATATAGATCTCATAGTTGGCTGCATCTGCAAGGGGGTTTTCCGTAAATCCGTCTGCATACTCACCCAGATATTCATCCTTGAAGCTGTTCCATGCTTCATCTG
Organism: uncultured Lachnospiraceae bacterium; assembly: GCA_900549665.1. GTDB lineage: Bacteria > Bacillota > Clostridia > Lachnospirales > Lachnospiraceae > UBA2882. The sequence goes on from URPH01000003.1 coordinate 74,329, forward strand.
CGGAAATAAAATTGATATGGTCAACTTCGCTTCTCTGCTGAATCTCATTGCCAATCTCGGCAATTCTCTCGTCGCTGATACCTTCATCAAAAAATACCGTAACAGCTACGCCGTCCTGGGCTGATTTCAGTATATACTGAAAATTGGCTACCACAGAATAAAAGATACCAAACAAAAACAGACATGCGCTGATGGTTGCAACAGATGCCAGGGAGTACCATTTGTTGCGGAAAATATTTGTAAAGCCTTGTTTTATCGTATAAAGTAATGTACTAAATCTCATCGATGTAAGATCCTTCTTTCTGATCGCTTACAATAACTCCCTTATTCATTGTAATGACCCTTTTTTTCATGGAATTGACAATTTCGCGGTTGTGGGTAACAACTACTACGGTTGTTCCCTTTTCGTTGATTTCCTCTAATAGCTTCATGATTTCCTGTGAATTTTTGGGATCCAGATTACCGGTCGGCTCATCTGCGAGCAAAATCGGCGGCTCGTTGACCAGGGCCCTCGCAACAGCCACACGCTGCTGCTCTCCACCGGAAAGCTGTCTCGGTCTTGCCTTGTATTTGCCTGCCAGACCTACAACTGAAAGGATGGAAGGCACATTTTTACGGATCTGTTTGGTCGGAACCTGTACGACACGCTGGGCAAATGCAACGTTTTCATATACATTGCGATCCATCAACAACCGGAAATCCTGAAATACAACTCCGATATTTCGGCGGAATTTGGGAATCTGACGATGTTTGAGCTTTCCGACATCCGTACCGTTTACGGTGATACTTCCCGATGTCGGCAGCAGCTCTCTCAACAACAGCTTTATCAATGTAGACTTGCCGGATCCGCTGTCTCCGACAACAAATACAAATTCACCCGGTTCAATCCTAATGCTGACATCATTTAATGCCGGCGCACCGGTTGAATAGGACTTACTCACATGATCCAATGTAATCATTTTGCTTACCTGCTTTCTCTCGCTTTCTTTTGCTTAATAGTTAAAGCTTTCCATATACTTCATGTATTTTACTACCATAAGCGCAATTTTGAAGGTGATTGCATCCTCAAAAACCCTCAAATCAAGACCGGTACTCTTTTGAAGCTTATCTAACCGGTATACCAGTGTATTGCGGTGTATGAACAGTTGTCTCGAGGTTTCCGAAACATTGAGACTGTTTTCGAAAAATTTATGGATGGTCGAAATGGTCTCCTCATCAAAGTCGTCCGGATTCCTTCCCCCGAAAATTTCATGGATAAACATTTTGCAAAGCGGTATCGGCAGCTGATAGATCAGACGTCCGATCCCCAGCTCACTGTATGCGATCACACAGCGTTCCTCAAAAAATATCTTTCCGACATCCATTGCCATCTTGGCCTCTTTATAAGAGCGGCTGACCTCTTTTAATTCGTTTACTATATTACCATATGCGACATGCACCCTGGAAATACCCTCTTTATCCAGATGGTTTTTGATCATGGCGGCTGTCTTTTCAATCTCAGCCCTGGAATCACTCTCGTCGATTTCCTTGACGATCACGACACTGTTTTCGTCAACGGCTGTGACAAAATCCTTGCCGTTGGCATGAAAGCATGCTCTGACCGCTTCGGGCAGTCCGCTTTCTTTTTTGTCAACCGGCTCTACGATCATCACAGTCCTTTTGGCTTCCATCGGGATATGCAGCTTTTGCGACCGGCTGTAAATATCAACCATCAGAAGATTGTCAAGAAGCAGATTTTTGATAAAATTATCTTTATCAAAACGTTCCTTGTAGGCAACCATCAGTCCCTGCATCTGAAAAGCAGCCATCTTACCAACAAGATAGGAATTGTCTCCGGAACCGACCACCACCATAATGTACTCCGGTGACTGATCATCGTAGATCTTGAAAAAAAGATAGTTGGAAAATTCCTGGCTGTCTGCCGGAGACTTCACAAATTCAGCGACCTCCGGCACATAATCAAACTCACTTCCGGATGTCCGGGCAACGGCATTGCCATCCGTATCCAGCACAATAAAATCAACACCCGATATTCCCTTTAACCCTTCGATTGTATTCTGCAGTATCTGATTTGAAATCATAGTCTATGCTCCCTCTCTGGACTTTTAAGCCTATCCCCACATCCTAAAATCCATTATGTAAACAAGTTTAATATATTTTCACAAATAATACCAGTATTTTTTGTGAATTTTTTGTGTTTTTCACAAATTTTTCCGGCGATCGACATATTTTTCCCTATAATAAAAAAGGTGCAGCTCAAAATCTGAACTGCACTCTGTTATATGTATGGAATCTTTGTATTTAATTTGTCTTCTGAGTATCCGCTTCGTCTGTCTGTTTGGAACTGTTTTTGTGATAATGAAGCAATTTTGCCGAAAAGATCTTCTTGACCATCCTTTTGTGCAAGGCGACAAAAAAACCTTTTTCCTTATCTGCCAGATCCACATCCGGCCTTACCATCATCCAGATCGCAACATTGAGCTTCATGTGATTATCCGCAAAAAAGCATTCTCTTTGGGGTGTCCCCAGATTGGATATCAGCACATCAGCAAATGTCATATTGATCTCGTTGACAACATAATCGCCATCATTTTCAGTAGAATCCAGACAAAAACTGCCTGCGATCCGAACATCCTCCTCATAGGATAAAATGTCGTTTTTTAATTTGTTGAGCTCTGCCTGATTATCACTCAGTAAATAGACGTTTTTTTTCTGACGTACAATTTTTTTAAAAAATTCTGTCACAAACGTATTATTTTCAACATCCCGGACACGATTGTGAAATGCAATGTCTCCGGCACGCAGAATTTCTGCATCTGCCGGTATTGCCAGATCAATACTTCCCATCCAGTTTTTGATGGCTTCATTTTCGTGTGCGGCCAGAAGCCCTCTCATGGTAATCATGGCAATCGTACCGACTTTTCTGTCCCGAAAAAAAGCATCCACCTTTTTCATAGACTCGCGAATGGTATAATCAGTCAACGAAACTCCCAATACTTCTGTTTTTCGCATTTGATCACCCGTCTGCCTTTACTTCCCGATACAGCTGGTAAAACCCTAGCTCATCATGAAGCTTAATAATTTCTGAATATCTTCCGGTTCATATGCCAGAAGCTCCAGCTCGGAAATGGTACCATCGGAAAAAATATTTGCCATAGAAACATACTGTGATAATTTGGATTTCAGATTCAGGCGGTCACCTTCACCTGTAACCAATTCCACTTTGCCCTTGCAGCTGTCAATAACTTCGAAAAATTTGTCTACATCTGTGATATTCTGAACTTTCATCTCTTCATTCTCCTTTATTGATAAATTGTGCATCCCAAAACCGGTCCGTGACCGTTCCTGTGATCTGTTTGCAATGATTATAAAACAATTCATATAAAAAGCAAAGCTTTTTCACATTTTTATAACACTTTTCTAACATCTGCGGCCGTCTTTTTGGTTTTGGTCTGTCTTTGCAAGCTTTATTTCTTTATCCGAAATAACAATCTTACGTTCCTTGTACAGATGACCTGCTGCCCGCTTGAATTCATTTTTGCTCATGGAAAGAAGCTCTTTTATCTCATCCGGCGAAGATTTGTCCCCGATGGGAAGCCTTCCGTTGTGCTTTGAAAGAAGCTCCAAAATCTTTTCTCCATCCGGATTCATCTGGATATATGCTTTTTTACGCAGGCTCAGATCCAGCTTGCCATCTTCCTTTACGGCAATCACTCTTGCCTCGATCCGCTCACCGGGATATACCTTTTGCGTCAGCTCCTTTTGCGGGATCATAGCCTGATACCTGTCATCAACTGCCACGTAAGCACCAAAGCCCGGGGCGATCTCATATACGGTACCGGCAACCATATCATCCTTTTGATATTTGTCCGCGATCGTCAGATACGGATACAGCCGCATGGTTGCTGCCAGTCTGCTGCTCTTATCGATATACAAGGCTGCCAAAATCTCGTCACCGGCCTGTACACGTCCTGTCTGCTCTTTATAGGGGAGAAGCAGATCCTTTTCCAGTCCCCAGGAAAGAAAGGCTCCGATCCCGGTAACCTGGGCCACCTTTAATTTTGCCACCTCTCCGAGCGTCAGCGCCGGAGTATGTACAGTAGCAATCAGACGATCCTGCGAATCCCTGTATAAAAAAACCTCCAGTGAGTCCCCCACCCCAAAATCCTTTGGCACCTGTTTTGCAGGCAGAAGTACTTTTTCAATCCGGGAGGGATCATCGCCTTTTTTGGGCATAAACTCAGCCAGATATACACCGAATGACTCCGTCTGAATAATCGTCAGTCTTTGTTTTTCACCTAATTTCAACATGTTTTTCCGTCCTCTTTTTCAAATTCCACATTACAATATACCTTACCATCTTCATCTAATAATGCAACCCCTATTTTATCCCGGGCAGTATAAACCTCCGGATATAACCGTGTACCGAGGTGTGCCTGCATCTTATATTCCGCACGCAGCTGCCGCACCTTGAAATCCATCGGTAAAAAATCCATCGCAATATTGACATATTGCCCGTTGTTGACATGATGGTTGGTATCCAGATAGTGTTTTACCACCTCGACCGCATCCTTATGTACGCCCTCGCCTTCAAAGCGGATACGTCTGGGGGCATAATCCATCGGCAGCTTGTCCGACAGCTTATACACTTCCTGCATATCTGCAGGACACTTGATGGGAAGCCCATCCCGGGTACCGATCAGACTCCAGATTGAGTTAGCCCATGCTATCATTTCTCCATTGGAATCCTTCATCCAGAAATTTCGGTTGCCGATAAATCCATGAAATTCATATGGTGCCGTGCCAACCGTCACATTTTCACAAAGCCCCGGATATCTTTTAACGACAATCTGCCATGCAGAAAGTGCCCATAGCATTCCTTTTTCTTTCAGGTATTCGATCCCCACTCCCAATTCCTCGGATTGAAATGTAGAACAGTCCTGAAAATAATTGAGCAGACCCAACAGACTAAGCTTTCCATCACTGTCAACCTCACTGTATCTGATCTTTGTTTCAAATTCAAACATAATAGTATCCTCTTGTTTTATGATATCAGTTTACACCTTCAAAAATCTGTGCAATCGGGCTGTTTTTATCCAGAAATACCGTTGTATTTCCATTGGTAACAGACTCCTTTAATGTATCCAGCTGAAGACTGAACAGGTAAAAATCCGCTTTTCCTTCATCATTGTATGCTTCTGACAGAATACGCATATATTCAGCCTCACCTTCGGCTACGGTTGCATCTGCCTTTGCCTGAGCCTCGGACAGCATAACGGAAACCTCTTTATCTGTGGTATTGCGGATGATCTGCGCTTCGGATTCACCCTGCGCCTTGTACGCAGCCGCTATATTGTTGCGTTCTGTGATCATACGATTGTATACAGCATCCTTATTTTCATCCGGCAGATCCAGGACCTTGATCTTAACATCGGAAATATTAATACCATACTGATCGCACTGGTCACCGATACACTCCTTTAAAAGATCGGAGATCACAATGACCTCGACCTCCTTATCAGAAGATTTTATGACATTTCCATCCTCATCAAGCTCCTGAGATTCAATATCTTTGATTTCGATATCATCCGGATCTTCCGTTGTCGTCTCAATTTTCATGGAACTGTCCCGGCTGGCGATCAGCTCCTCCTGGGTCATGGATGAAATCGTCGTCTTAATAGCATTGTATACAATTACATCAATTCTGCCCTGTGCGGTCGATGCACTTGCATTGAGTGTCTGTGTATAAGTCTTGGCATCCGTGACATTCCACAACACATATGCATCTACGATCATGGTCTTTTTATCGCTGGTAATAACCTCGGACTGCGGAAGATCATAGACCTGTAATGCTTTGGGAACATAATTGACACTCTGGGCAAACGGCATCTTTACACGCAGCCCCGCTGTATCATTGGTCCGGACAATTTTGCCAAACTGCTTTACAACGGAGTATTCATTTTCCATAGTCGTGTAGAACGAACCGGATAATATCACCAATACGGCAATCACTGCTATTACGATTAATGCTTTTCCTGTTTTTTTCATATCCGGCACCTCCTATTCTTCTTCATCCGACGCAGTCTTTTGGGAATTGGAACTGCTCTTGGATGTCCGGCTGTCATCAACCCCGGCTGCCTTGTTTAAGTCTGTGATCGGATAGTATTTCATTATTTCACCATCTCCCTGATCGATCACAACCTGAAGTGTCGGAAGCACATCCGACATGGCCTCCATAAACATTCTCTGCTTGGTGATCAGCGGGTAATGCACATATTCATTGTACTCTTCATTAAAACGGGCAGCCTGACCTGTTGCCTCGTTGATACGCGCAGACTTTTCAGCCTCCGCTGTCTGAACGATCTTATCGGCTTCTGCCTCAGCCTCCGGCAGCTTTGCATTACGGTATGCATTGGCCTCATTGATAGCTGATTCCTTACCCTGCTTTGCCGTCTCAACAGCCGTAAAGGCTTCTAAGATATCATCTGTCGGCGGCTCCACATCCTGAATGCTGGCATCTACCAGTGTGATACCGATATCCTGTTTTTCAAGCTCCTCGACCATCATGGCCTTGACATTGCTCTGGATCTGTGCTTTACCGGTCGTGATCGCATTGTCAACCGTAAATGCCGAAACCGTGGAACGAATACTGGACATCGCAATGTTTTTTATGATCATATCCGGATAATCCGAATTGTAAAGATACTTGATCGGATCCGTTACCTGATAGGAAATGTAGAAATCACAGTCAATAAAATTGTAATCAGAGGTGATCATGATCGATTCGTGCTCTACACTGTATGTATTGCCGTCAGAATCTTCTCCATATCCGATTTTGAGACCGCGTACCGTCGTGTCCACCTTTGTTGCTTTTTGTATAAACGGGATCTTGAAATGCAGACCCTTTTCATCTACCAGTGTGGCTTTTCCAAATGTGGTCACAACAACGGACTCCGTCTCGCCGACCGTATAAAACGCTGACAGAATAACCGTCATGGCTACGATCGCCACAACGATCCAGCCAAAGATCTGCCCAACCTTTTTGCCACTTCCCCGCTTGGGGTCTACATCAATTATCTTTTCTTTTTTTCGCATATGTTTCTCCTGTTCTTGTTGCAGTCTACTCTATATTTTATCATAGTCTGCCTTATCTTGCTGCGATCTTTTCCAGCTTATCATAGTCTGCACTATCTTGCTGCGATCTTTTCCAGCTTATCATAGTCTGCCCTATCTTGCTGCGATCTACCCTGTCCTACTGTGTTCTGTTCTATCCTGTCCCGGTTTGCTTTTTCCGCAGTCTGCTCCGGCTTTTGTGCATATCTCTTATGCCAAATATACCTCCAGCTCTTTTTTAAGTTCTTCTTTAGGCATGAAGCCTACCAGCATTCCCTCTTTTTTACCATCTTTTAAAACCAAAAGTGCCGGAATATTTGTGATCATATATTCCTGAGCCAGGCTCATATTCTGATCCACATCGACATTAAAAAAGCGGATCTTTCCCACAAGCTCCTCGGAAATCTGTTCCAATACAGGCTCCATCATATGACACGGACCGCACCACTGCGCGGAAAAATCAACGACGCATATTCCTTTTTCTGTTTCCTGCCGGAATTCTTTTTCTGAAATTTTTTTAACCATTTTATTTTCCTCCTGAAATGTTTATGCTTTATACTTACTGTTCATTTAATCCGGTTCAATTTGATTTTTATCAATTTGATTTTTACCAATTTACTTTTTTCAATTCAAATTCCGGATCTTTGCCGGCTTTATATTGAAATTTTGCGCTACCGCTTCCTGCCGGCCAGATATGAAACCGCCGACAGTGCAGCTACATTGCCCTCTCCCGCCGCTTTGATATACTGGTAGGGTGTTCCGGTAATATCTCCGCAGGCAAAACAGCCCGCCAGATTGGTCTGCATTTTCCGGTCCACAACTACATGTCCTTCTTCCAGCTTAAGCCCCGGCACCAGATTTTGCGGCCGGATGCTGTCTCTTAAGATAAAAATACCATCCACTTCCAATGTCCTGTCATCCAAAACCAGCTTGTCCGCTTTTAACGATCCGGAAATTGAAACCGGCATGTGTCTGCATACCGTCACGTCATGTTGAAATTCCGGCTTTTCATCATAAAGAGGAATATAATATACCTTCCCTGCGATCTCAGAAAGAAAGTCGGCTTCTTTTTCATCTTCCCGGCATGAACCGATCACAGCCACTGTCTTATCTCTATACAAGGGCGCATCACAGGTGGCGCAGTAGCTGACACCTCTTCCGAGGTATTCCTCTTCGCCGGGGTACGGTTTTGCCGCGCTGACACCGGTAGCCAGGATCACACTATCAGCCTCATACATCCGGCTGCTCTTGGTCTGTATCGCAAAATACTGATCCATGGCATACACCGCAGTCACCTGCTCGTCCGTAATGGAAATATCAAGACTTTTCAGATGTGCCTCAAATTTCTCTGCCAGTTCTTTTCCGGAAACAGCCGGCAGACCCGGATAATTGTGGATCTCGTGTGCCCTGGAAAGTTTATCGCTGAAATGGGGATTCCCCAGAAATAAAACACTTTTATTGCGGATCCTGAGTGTGATCGCAGCCGATATACCACCCGGACCGGTTCCGATCACCGCAACGTCATAACGCATTGTATCATTCCTTTCATCATTCAACTTCTCTACTATGATTTTGCGCAATTTTTCGGTATCTGTCAACAAACTTTGACACGTATTTACATATGTTATGAAAGCTGAAAATCGTTTTAACCTCACCGATATTAGCCTCTCATCTGATAGTATCCGTTTTTAAGCGAGAAAAAATACATATCAATCCGAAAATTGATATCATGCCGGCAATATACGGACCAGTCAATCAATGACAGGCGTCGTCAAGCAGAAACATGCGCCACCTGGCAGTAACATGCTCCGCCGGACGTACAATAATAAAAGCAGGCGTATCTGACATGACCGGAGTATATCAGACACACCTGCTTTCTACACTTATTCACATACTTTATCGGAGTTTTTATAGTTAGCGATTGCTAATATCAATCAACTTTTCCAGTGTCTCCACTGCTTTTTTGCTATCGATCAACTCTGCTGCCAGCTTGATACCGTCTGCAAATGTTTCTGCTTTATTTCCGATATAAAGAGCTGCACCTGCATTCAGTAATACGGCATCTCTCTTCGGTCCGTGTTCTTCCCCATTTAAAATAGCTCTTGTAATCGCTGCATTTTCTTCAGGAGTTCCTCCGACGAGATCTGATTTTTTACATCTGGTCAGTCCAAACTCTTCGGGAGTGATCACATAATTTTTCATCCAGCCATCTTTAAATTCACAGATCGTGGTGGGTGCACTCAATGAGATCTCATCCAGCTTATCCTGTCCATATACGACCATACCTCTTTCTACGCCAAGATTGATCAATACCTGTGCAAGCGGCTGTACAAGATATTCATCATATACGCCTAAAAGCTGCATCTTGGGACTTCCGGGATTGGTAAGCGGTCCTAAGATGTTGAAAACGGTTCGGAAACCCAATTCCTTGCGGATAGCACCGACATATTTCATGGATGCATGGTATTTCTGTGCAAAGAAGAAGCACATGCCGGCTTCTTTTAATAATTCTATACATTTGTCGGGATCCTGTGCAATATTAACGCCAAGCGCCTCCAGACAGTCTGCGGTTCCGCATTTGGAAGATGCCGCACGGTTTCCATGCTTGGCAACCTTCATGCCGCCTGCTGCCGCAACCAGAGCTGAGGTTGTAGAAATATTGAAGCTCTGTGCATTATCTCCTCCGGTTCCTACAATTTCAAAAATGTCCATGCCGGTATCTACCTTTGTCGCATGATCACGCATGGCTGCCGCACATCCTGCAATTTCATCGGTTGTTTCTGCTTTGGCACTTTTGGTAGACAGTGCTGCCAGAAAAGCCGCATTCTGTGTCGGTGTTGTCTCTCCACCCATAATCTCATTCATTACCTGATAAGCTTCATCATAGCTTAAATCCTCTTTGTTGACGATCTTTACAATTGCTTCTTTAATCATGTGATTGTCCTCCTGTCTCTATGACTATTGTTTATGTGTGCATTCTGCCTTGAATAAAAAAATCCTCGACAGAAATAAATCTGTCAAGGACGAATAATCAATTTATCCGCGGTGCCACCTTGAATTTGTGATACTCACACGCTCTGCAGGATACCTGCGATATCCCCGGCAACTGACGCATGCCTTACGTCGCAATATACTCAATGGATAATCCATCTTTCCCTGCGCCCTCCGTGGTCCATTTGACGTCCGGTTTCCTGCCTGATCTCAGCAACACAGGCTCTCTGTATGGGCTTTTAACGCCGTTATCTCCACTTCATCGGTTTAGCTTATTAAATTATTAAAATTGTAGCACCGCATTTTTCGTGTGTCAACCATTTTTCATATTCTTTTACATACAAAAAATGCCGGAGGTAACATTACGTCCGCCTCCGGCATCACAATCTTTTTTACAGGTCGTTTTTATGACAATTTCCAGATTTCTTTATTGTACTGGTCAATGGTACGGTCTGATGAGAAGAAACCTGCCTTGCTGATATTGACAAGCATCATCTTAGCCCAGCGTTTACGGTCTTCATATGCTTCATAGCAGCTTTCCTTGGTCTTAACATATTCCTCAAAATCGGGGAATGTCATAAACCAGTCCTTATTGAGCAGCTCATGATACAGACGTTCCAGGTTTTCTCTGCATCCGATCTTTAAAAGCTCATCGCTGACAATAAAATCAACAGCTCGTTTGAGCTTGTCATCCTTTTCATAATAAGAGCGTGAGTTGTAATCACCTCTTGCATAACGATCAATGACAGTCTGTGAATCCTCACCGAAAACAAAGATATTGTCATCACCGACAAGCTCGGCAATTTCTACATTGGCTCCGTCGCTGGTTCCTAAAGTAATGGCACCGTTTAACATAAACTTCATATTGGAGGTTCCTGATGCTTCCTTGGATGCCAGTGAAATCTGCTCTGAAATATCACAGGCCGGGATCAGTTTTTCTGCCATGGTCACATTGTAGTTTTCTACCATGATAACCTTTAAGTAAGGGCTTACCTCAGGATCGTGATCGATCAGCTCCTGCAGACACAGGATCAGATGAATGATATCCTTGGCAATAACATATGCCGGTGCAGCTTTGGCTCCGAAAATAGCGGTGATCGGTCTTGCCGGTTTTTTACCGGATTTGATCTCGAAATATTTGTGGATAATAAATAAAGCATTCATCTGCTGACGTTTGTATTCGTGCAGACGTTTTACCTGTATATCATAAATGGATTTAGGATCAATTTCCAATCCCTGTGTTTTTGACAGATAACCGGCCAGCTCTGCTTTTTTGCTGTCCTTTACGGCAAGCACACGGTCAAGCACATCATCACGGTCAACAAATTCGCCAAGCTTTGTAAGCTCCATGGCATCCTTTTTCCAGCCATCCCCGATCAGCTCGGTGATCAGTCCTGCAAGCTCAGGATCGCACGCCATCAGCCAACGGCGGAAGGTAATTCCATTGGTCTTGTTGTTAAACTTCTCAGGATACAGCTTGTAGAAATTGTGAAGCTCGGTATTTTTCAAAATTTCGGTATGCAGATATGCAACACCATTAACACTATAGCCATAATGGATATCCATATGCGCCATGTGTACCAGACCATCCTTGATAATATAGGTACTTTCATCAGAAACGTTTTCACGGACACGGTTGTCCAGTTCCCGGATAATCGGCATCAGCTGCGGAACTACTTTTTCCATATAGGCAATCGGCCATTTCTCCAATGCTTCAGCTAAAATTGTATGATTGGTGTATGCACATACCTTGGATACAATATCAACTGCCTTATCCATACGGATGCCGCGTTCCTGCAACAGACGGATGAGTTCCGGAATTACCATGGAAGGATGTGTATCATTGATCTGGATCGTAGCATAATCCGCAAGATCGTATAAATCCGAACCCTTGGCAACCGCTTCATCCAAAATCAGCTGTGCTGCGTTGCTTACCATGAAATACTGCTGATATACACGAAGCATACGTCCCTTGTCATCCGAATCATCCGGATACAGGAACAATGTCAGGTTTTTCGCAATTGCCTCTTTATCAAAATCAATGGTATCTCCCACAATGCTTTCATCCACTGATTCAATATCAAACAGATGCAGCTTGGTGGTACGGTTATTGTAACCGGTCACATCAATATCATACATTCTGGAGGTAACAGTCATTCCGCCAAACTCAACCTGATAACTGGTCTCGGTCTTGTGAAGCCAGCTGTTTTCTTCCATCCAGGGATTGGGAGTTTCTTTTTGCAGATGGTTTTCAAACACCTGCTTGAACAGACCATAATGATAATTTAATCCAACACCGTCACCGTTTAAGCCAAGTGTTGCAATGGAATCCAAAAAGCAGGCTGCCAGTCTTCCCAGTCCGCCGTTACCCAAAGACGGTTCCGGCTCCAGCTCTTCGATCTCGGCAAGTGATCTGCCGGCTTTACCAAGCTCATCTTTGATATCATCATAGACACCAAGGTTGATCAGATTATTGGATAACAGCTTTCCGATCAAAAATTCAGCGGAAATATAATACAGCTTTTTCTTTCCCTCGTTACTGACTTTTTCAACTGCCATTTCCTTTGTCAGGTTTAACAGAGCTACATAAAGCTCTGCATTGCTGCAGTCTTCGATTTTTTTGTTGTACTTTTCTGACAGATAGTCTTGTAATTTCATCTTATACCTCTCCATATTCTTATTTTGTCTCTGCACATACAGTTTTTATTGCTGCTGTATGTATGATAATTAGTTGTACACGTATCGGTTTTATTCATTGATCCGACGTATCAAAATACCATTGCACAAAAGTGCGCTGTCAATGTAATGCCTTGCAAATAAAATCTCACCCTTAGGGACGATCTCCACATCTTCCTCAGATGCATTGATAATAATATCAATATAGTTATCACTCCAGCCTACCTTTTGGAACTGGATCAGACGCGGATGATTTGTATATTCATTGGGGAAATGGAAATTGCGGCTCTTTAAAAGCGGCTCCTTCTTACGAAGCTCGATCAGCTGCCGGATAATATTGATCCGGTCATCAAATTCGCCTCTTTCGATGGCATCCCACGGCATACAGCGTCTACAGTCGGGATCATAGGAACCCTCCATGGCAATTTCCGTTCCATAATAGATACACGGGCTTCCCGGCATCGTGAACAGCACTGCCAGCTGGGCAAAGTATGCATCCAGACTTTTCACATCCGAACGCAGTCTCTTGGTATCATGTGAATCCAACAGATTGAAAAGCACGTCATTCATCTGCTGCATATACATGGTATAACAGCGATTGACCGTAAACTCAAAATCCTCATTGGTCAGCGATTTATCAATCCAGAAGTCCTTGATGCTTTCTCCCAGCGGATAATTCATGACAGCATCAAACTCGTCCCCTCTTAACCAGGGCAGCGCATTGTGCCAGATCTCACCCAGAATATAAATATCGGGGTTAATACCTTTCAGCCTCGTACGCAGCTCCTTACAAAACAGATGTGACACTTCATTGGCTACATCCAGACGGATACCGTCTACACCATACTCTCTGACCCAGTTTTCGCAGATATCAATGAAATACTTGCGCACCTCCGGATTGTTGGTGTTTAATTTGGGCATATCATCAAAAAAAGCAAATGTATAATATTCTCCCTTGTGTGCATGCCCGCCGCCTTCGGAAAGAGGCCATGTATTGATCATAAACCAGTCGTAATATTCCGATGCTGGTCCTTTTTGCAGTACATCCTGCCATGGTGCAAAATCATATCCACTGTGATTGAAGACTCCGTCAAGCATCACACGGATACCGCGACTGTGCGCTTCATCCACCAGATTCTTAAAAATCTGTTCATCCCCAAAATGAGGATCGATCTTTTTGTAATCGACTGTATCGTATTTGTGATTGGAATATGATTCATTGATAGGTGTCATGTAGATACCGGTAATTCCCAGATTTTCCAGATAATCCAGTTTAGAAATAACACCCTGCAGATCTCCTCCAAAAGACTCTTCGTTGAGAACCGTTTCCTTGTGACTTCTCCACGGGCATACATTTTCCGGATCCAGTGAATGATCTCCGTTACAAAAACGGTCAGGAAAAATCTGATACCATACCGTATCATTGACCCAGGCCGGTGTCCTTGCGACATCACACGGATTCATCCATGGAAATACAAAGCACTGTCTGCTTCGTCCTGCCAGATTTTTCTGCTCATCGCTTAAAAATCCGTCTTCGAAATAATACCATCTCTCATCATCCGTGATCAGTTCAAAATAGTATTTCAGTCTTTTGTAGGGTGGCTTTACCGTTGTGGTCCACCAGATTTGATTTTTGAGACGTTTTTTAAAAACAATCTCCTCTTTTTCGCCTTCCCAGTCTTCTCCTCCGCCTAAAATACCGTTAGCAAAGGGGTCTCCCAGAATAATATTGACCGACTTGATATCGTAGCCGGTCTTAATATTAATAATCAGTTCATCATCATTAAATGGATAGCAATAATTATCATTTGCTTCATGATAAACAGCATTAAAATCCATATATAACTCCTTCAAAAAACATCATGTTGTGATATCTTTGACGGAATCCTGCTCAATCAGCTCGCCCTTGAAAATAATACGGCGGTTTTCAACCTCTCCGGCAATTGCCTTGGTCAGAAGCGCGATCGCACTTTTGATCATCTCTTCCGCAGGCTGCCTTATGGTCGTCAAGGCAGGATACATGTATTTTGTCATTTCTATTCCGTCAAATCCGACAACCGAATAGTCGCCAGGAATCTTTTTACCAGCATCATAAATTGCTTTATAAGCTCCAAAGGCAGTTAAATCAGAGATTGCGTAAACTGCCGTAAACTCTGTGCCCGAATCCAACAGATCCTTCATAACCGCATAACCGTTTTCGCAGCTGTAATCAGGCAGGTCGTCTCTCTGATATGCTACCAATGCAGGATCAAATTCAATGTCATGATCCCGCAATGCCTTTCTATAGCCCTTCAGCCGGATCCTTCCTACAGCAAAATCCCGCTTCTGTCCTGCTATGATAGCAATTTTTTTATGCCCCTTTTTTATGAGGTAATCAACAATTTTACAGCTTTCCTTCTCATCATCAATTGCAACAAGATTACAGTCAGAAACATTAAAATCCGTTGCAACCGTGCAAAAAACATAGGGAATATCCACATGCATGCGGATTTTATCCAGATCCTCTATCATACCGCCAAGGAAAATAAGACCCTTTAGTCTCTGTGACTTGACCATATCCACAGCCTCTGTGGTATTGTTCTCATCCCAGGATATTTCCCTGAGAATAAAATCATATCCGACATTCTGAAGCTCCTGCTCAATAAAGGTATACATTCCCTGAAAGAAATGATTGTTGCGTCCTTTGACCAATACGCCTATGGTATTATTCTCACTTACCTTCAGGTTTCTGGCACTGTTGTTGGGAACGTAATGAAACTCCTCAACCACCTTTAAGATACGTTCTTTGGTGTCGGGATTGATCCCGGGATCATCATTCATAGCACGCGATACCGTACTGGTTCCAACTCCGCAAATTTTTGCAATATCTTTGATTGTCAGGTTTGCCATATTTTTACCCTCGTCCGTATAATTCAGTCAGCATGCCGATCTTTTCCGCGAGATCTTCATTGATATCTTCGGCATTCATCCTCCATACCCAGTTTCCACCAAGTGTGGAAGGTTTATTAATTCTGGCAGAATTGTCAAGATGGAGATAATCCTGAAGCGGAATAATACAGGTATCCGCAACGGAAGCATGTGCTAACCGTACCAGCTTGTCTGCGATCTCCGCGTCACTGGTGCCGTGGTAATCCACATAATCCTTTACTCTTTCATATTCTGCTTTTGTAATCTCGCCAAGCCATCCCACTATGGTCTCATTGTCATGCGTTCCGGTATATACAACTGAATTGTGAACGTAATTGTGAGGTAAGTATTCATTTCTGCTTCCGGAATCTCTTTCATCAAAAGCAAATTCCAAAACCTTCATATTGGGAAATCCGCTGTCCTTTACCAGCTTTCTTACGGTATCTGTGATAAATCCCAGATCTTCAGCAATAATCTGTGTTCCCGAAAGCGTTTCCTTCAGTGCATTAAACAGCTTCATTCCGGGTCCTTTTCTCCATGTCCCGTTTACGGCATTGGAGGAACCTGCAGGAATAGAATAAAACTCATCAAATCCACGGAAATGATCAATACGGATCACATCGTAAAGCTCTGTGCATTTTTTCATGCGCTGCTTCCACCATGCGTATCCCGTGCTTTCATGATAATCCCATCGATAGATCGGATTCCCCCACAGCTGACCATCTGCCGAAAATCCATCCGGCGGACATCCCGCAACCGCGATCAGATCCTTTTTTTCATCCAGTTCAAAGAGCTCCGGATGCGCCCAGGCATCCGAACTGTCATAAGAAACATAAATAGGAATGTCTCCGACAATCTTAATACCCTTTTTGTTCGCATATTTTTTTAACTTGGTCCACTGCTCCATAAATTTATATTGTAAAAATTTATAAAAGCCTATTTCATCTGCCAGTGTCTCTGTATATGCACTGACAGCCTCGGGACGGCGCATTTTGATATCCTCGTCCCATTGTTCGAAACTCACATCCCGGAACTTATTTTTTACACTCATATATAAAGCATAATCATCAAGCCAGAACGCATTGTCCCGTTCGAATTGTCTGTAAGCCTTATCCTGTGATAAATCGGCTCTATGATAAGCTACCTTCAGCAGTGAAAAACGATTGCGGTACATTATATCATAGCTGATATAGTTAGGAGTAGTACCAAAATCAATTTTTTCGCATTCCTCTGTGCTCAGAAGGCCCTCACTTATGAGACCTTCCAAGCTGATAAAATAAGGGTTCCCTGCAAAGGTAGAGAACGACTGGTAGGGCGAGTCTCCGTAACTCGTCGGACCTAGTGGCAGGATCTGCCAATAGGTCTGACGCGAAGACGCCAAAAAGTCGATAAATCGATATGCTTCCTTTGAAAAGCATCCTATCCCGTATTTGCCGGGAAGGCTGAAAATCGGAAGCAACACACCACTTTTTCGCATAACACTTATTTCTCTCAATCTCTTGTATTAACCTTTTACAGCACCTGCTGCCACACCCTTGATGATGTGCTTCTGGCATGTCAGGTAGAAAATAATAACAGGAATGATACTCAGTGTGATAAGGGCCATGATCGCTCCCAAATCCACGGTACCGTAGCTTCCCTGCAGATACTGGATATGGATCGGGATTGTCATATACTTTGTACGATCCAGTACCAGATAAGGTAACAGGTAGTCATTCCAGATCCACATGATTTCCAGAATACCTACTGAAATCATTGTGGGCTTTAACATCGGAAGTACAACCAAAAAGAAGGTCTGAATAGGATTACATCCGTCAATTGCAGCCGCTTCTTCTATTTCCAATGGTAATCCCTTGATAAATCCGGTAAACATAAACACGGCAAGTCCGGCACCAAATCCCAGATAGATAATGGGGATTGTCAAGGGGGTGTTCAACTTCAGGGTATCCGCTGTCTTAGCCAGTGTAAACATAACCATCTGGAAAGGAACTACCATCGAAAAAACAAAAATATAATACATGGTCTTACAAAACTTGTTATTAACACGTGTGATGTACCATGCCGCCATAGACGAAAACAGTAAAATCAACAGGGTTGCCAGAATTGTAATGGTAACACTGTACATAACAGATTTTCCAAAAGGATAATTACCGAAGGTCACACCTTTGATGTAATTATCAAAGCCGGCAGCATTTTCGCCGGAGGGCCACGCAAAGGTAGCTGTCTTTACGAAGGTGTTTTTCTTAAATGAATTCATAAATACCAGAAGAATGGGCAGTACCCATGCTACTGATGCAATAATAAGAACGATCAGTCCGGGAATCATTCCGGCACCTTTTTTCTTGTTTTTCATTACTGCTGCACCTCCTTATTTTTGGTTGCGGATAACTGAATCAGTGAAATAGCTGCAACCAGTACAAAGAACAGCACTGCTTTTGCCTGAGCTACACCTCTTGCAGTAGATGACTGTCCGTAAAATGTATTAAAAATATTCAATGCCAACATTTCTGTTGTCTTGACAACAGTACCATCTGCCTGCCAGCTAAACGGCTGACCACCTGTCAATGCAAGGTTCTGGTCAAACAGCTTAAAGCCGTTTGTCAAAGACAGGAATAAGCAGATTGTAACAGAGGGCATTAAGTTGGGAAGTGTGATCCTGAATAACGTCTGCATCTTGGTTGCTCCGTCAATACGTGCTGCCTCGATCAGATCCTCCGGAATAGACTGAATACCTGCAATATAGATAATCATCATATAACCGATCTGCTGCCAGCACATCAAAATGATCAATCCCCAAAAACCATATCTTGTTTCCAATAAAATATTTGTTCCGTAATGACTTAAAACACCGTCAAAGATCATACTCCAGATATAACCGAGTACGATACCGCCGATCAGGTTCGGCATGAAAAATACAGTACGGAAAATGTTGGTTCCTTTGATCTTTTGTGTCAGAAGGAACGCCAGGAAAAATGCCAGCACATTGACAAGCACTAAAGATACAACCGTATAAAGTGATGTATAGCCAAATGCATGAACAAATGTAGCATCCTGGAATGCTTTTATGTAATTGCTGATACCGATAAATTTTGCATCACTTGTTGTAGTGAATGTGCAAAATGACAGATAAAAACCTTTTAAAAAGGGATATACAAATCCGATTAAGAACGCAACTGTGATCGGCAGTAAAAATACCGGAAAAAGTTTTGCGATCGGACGTGTAATCATCGTTGAATTTACACTACTCGTTTGATTCTTTTTCTTTTTCATGTTCTGATACCCGTAAAACCCTTATTTTTTAAAAATGGGGCGAGACATCATCCCGCCCCATTTTGTTTATATGTTACTTTTTATTCGTTTGCCAGTTTGTACTGTGTTGCCCATCCTGCTACGAAAGCTGTTTCAACGTCGTCCCATGATCCGCCTGCATCGTACTGGTTCATAGCTGCTACAAGGCCTGCTCTCCAGTCATTTACGTTAGGAGTGTAGTTGAATGCCCAGTCAACAACATATTTGCCTTCGTCGATGTATTTAGCTGAATCCTGGAAGAATACATTACCGTTGGGTGCTGCGTTCTTGTAAGGGATCTCGCCAAACTGCTCTGACATCATCTTTGTACCTTTTTCAGATGTTACTAACCATGTCATGAAATCAATAGTTGCGTTGATATCTGCTTCAGATGCGTTTTTGTTAACTGCCCAGCAGTTTTCTGTACCGGAGCAAAGACCTGCATTTTCTTCGCCTTCAGCGCCACAGTAGATCGGGATCATAGCCAGATCTTCATCAGCCCATGACTCGCTGACTGCATCATATTCCCATGTACCGTTCTGGTAGAATACTGCTTCACCGTTTTTGAATTCTGCTTCTGCATCATATCCGCCTGTTGCCAGTGTAGAAGGCTCTACAGCAGAGTCTGTGATGTAAAGATCCCAGATGTTCTTGTATAAGTCAAGGTATGTACCTTTGATTTCTGCAGGGCATTCTGTCCAGTTGTCAGCCTGCTCTTCATAATATAAAGGCATGTTTGCTAAGTGACCTGTAAATCTCCATGAAGATGAATCATCCATACCTGAAGAAGTAAATGCATCAAATCCGAGTTCATCAGCACGTGCGTGAATATCGTCTGCAACTGCTTTTAATGAATCGAAGTCTGTGATGTCATCCAGTGAATAACCAGCTTCAGCTAAGAGCTTTTTGTTGGTGATGATACCAAAACTTTCGTAGCAGTAGCCGATGGAAACTGCTCTTCCGTCTGCATCATATAATGTAAAGTCGTCTGTTGTCAGTTCGTTGTAGATATCTGTTCCCTTTAAGTCGATGCAGTAGCTGCCCCATGTCTTAACAGCTGCCTGATTACCTACTACAAATAATGTAGGAGCATCTGATTTGTCCATCTCTGCTGTCAATGTAGATTCGTAATTTCCGGATGCAGCGGTTACAACCTTAACAGGAACACCCGTTTCGTCTGTGTAATCTTTTGCGATCTGCTGTAATGCTTCATCAGCTTCAGGTTTGAAGTTTAACCAGTAAACCTGACCACCTTCAGAAGATCCTTTTGTTTCTTCTGCAACTTCTGTTGTTTCTGTTGCTTCTGTTGTTTCTGTTGTTTCTGCTGCTGATCCGTTAGACTCAGAAGCTGTGCTGCCGCAACCAACAAGGCTGGCTGCAATCATGCTTACACAAAGTAAAGCACTGATTAATTTCTTTTTCATACTTTTTTCCTCTCTCTTTCTAAAAAATAGTTACTTGTTTTGCTTTGGTAACGTT
Organism: uncultured Lachnospiraceae bacterium; assembly: GCA_900549665.1. GTDB lineage: Bacteria > Bacillota > Clostridia > Lachnospirales > Lachnospiraceae > UBA2882. The sequence goes on from URPH01000003.1 coordinate 94,783, forward strand.
CCCATTGGTAACGTTACCTCGGCTTATCTGCTCATTGGTAACGTTTCCGTAAATTCAATCTATCATGTTTCCGCCACGAAAGCAATACCAAATATCATTTTCAGCAAAAAGAGTTATTTCGGTCCATTTCTTTTGTACAATTTGCACAAGAAAAGGCCTCCGGATGGTTTTATTCATCCGAAAGCCTGTCCATCATCTTATTCTTTTCTCCCCTGAATCTGCATTATCCCAATCCCTGTCTGCCGCTCTGTCCATTGGCGACCGGTTACCGGCAGCTACAACGGCGACTATACCGGAGACTACATCCGTGGTTATATACTGCAGAAAAAATAAAAAGCCATCTGCCGATAACCATCAGCAAATGACCCTTTAGCAGCGCTACCAGGATTCGAACCTGGAAATGACGGAGTCAGAGTCCGTTGCCTTACCGTTTGGCGATAGCGCTTCAACATTTGTTAGTATACACAATCCGCAGACAAAATGCAAGCACAAATTTTATTTTTTTACCTGTTTTTTTTACCTGTTCTTTTTACCTGTTCTTTTTTACTTTTTTCATGTTCTGCCATTTTTTATGATCTGTTGTTATTCCTACTTTTTCCCGCCCTTCTGTACGCGCTAAAAAAAGGACAGGTGCCTTCACACCCATCCTTTTCGTTTATTTTCACGCTCAATTACTACTCACACACTTGATCCGTTTTATTTGCGTCTCAGCCTGTTACAACAGCTTAGACTTCAAACATCAGCTCGCCATATGTAGGAAGCGGCCACAGATCCTTGTCAACGATCATCTCAAGCTCATCTGCAGGTTTTCTCAATTCAGCCATAACTACCATAACCGTATCCTTATAATAGAATGCCTGTTCTTTGGCATCTGTCATGGCAGAGCCTTTTGCTTCTGCTTTTTCCAGTTTGACAAGTGCTTTCTGCATAGCTTCCAGCTTTTTGCTGACCTGTTTCAACAGATCTGTCTGAACAGTTGCATCTGCACCGGCTGCTTTTACGGCATTTACAGAATCTGCCAGTACCTTTGTATATTTGACAACAGCAGGAATGATCTGCTTGCCTGCCATATCGATCATGGTCAGAGCTTCAATGTTGATAGATTTAGCATAGGTCTCGTAAATGATCTCTTCACGGGATTTCAGCTCAGCCTCTGTATAGATGCCGAATTTTTCAAATAAAGCAACTGCCTTGTCGGATGTCAGAGTGCTTGCAGCTTCGATCATGGACTTAATATTGGGGAGTCCTCTCTTTTCAGCTTCTTTGACCCATTCATCGGAATAGCCGTTTCCGTTGAAGACGATTCTCTGATGTTTGGTCATGTATTCCTTGATCAGATCATGTACTGCGACATCAAAATCATCTGCTTTTTCCAGAATATCGGCGGCTTCGCAGAATGCTTCTGCAACGATGGCATTTAAGGTCGTGTTGGGACCGGCGATAGAGTCTGCACTACCAACCATACGGAATTCAAATTTGTTGCCGGTAAATGCAAAAGGCGATGTACGGTTACGGTCTGTTGCATCCTTCTGCAGATCGGGCAGGGTAGATACACCGGTCTCCAGCTTGCCGCCATGCTTTACACTGTCTGCGATTCCGGTTTCAACAAGCTGTTTTACAACATCCTCAAGCTGCTCGCCAAGGAACATGGAAATGATAGCCGGAGGCGCCTCGTTGGCTCCAAGTCTGTGATCGTTACCAACGTCTGAAGCTGACTGACGGAGCAGGTCTGCATGTGTGTCAACAGCTTTCATGATGCAGGCAAGTACCAGTAAAAACTGGATATTTTCATTGGGTGTATCGCCGGGCTCCAATAAGTTGACGCCATTGTCGGTTGTAATAGACCAGTTGTCATGTTTACCGGATCCGTTTACACCTGCATACGGTTTTTCATGCAATAAGCATCTCATGCCATGCTTTACGGCAACACGCTTCATTGTCTCCATAACCAGCTGGTTGTGGTCAACGGCAATATTGGCTGTCTCGTAAATCGGTGCTAACTCATGCTGGGCGGGAGCAACCTCGTTGTGCTGTGTCTTAGCGGTTACGCCAAGCTTCCACAGCTCTTCATTTAAGTCCTTCATAAATGCGCCGACACGTTCACGGATGACACCGAAGTAATGATCTTCCATTTCCTGTCCTTTCGGAGGAAGTGCTCCGAATAAGGTACGTCCGGAAAACATCAGGTCGGGACGCTGTTTGTATAATTTTTCATCAACCAGGAAATATTCCTGTTCGGGTCCAACGGATGCGGTAACTCTGGTTGCCTCTGTGTTGCCGAATAATTTGACAATACGAAGTGCCTGTTTGGATACAGCTTCCATAGAACGAAGCAAAGGTGTCTTTTTATCCAGTGCTTCACCTGTGTATGAACAAAATGCTGTCGGGATGCAGAGGATCGCACCTGTTGCAGCTTCCTTTAAAAATGCGGGAGAAGTAATATCCCATGCTGTATAACCTCTTGCTTCGAATGTGGCGCGAAGACCGCCTGAAGGGAATGAAGAGGCATCCGGCTCACCTTTGATCAGCTCTTTACCGGAAAACTCTGTGATCATCTTGCCCATCTCATCCGGATGAGTCACAAATGCATCATGCTTTTCAGCGGTAATACCGGTCAATGGCTGGAACCAGTGTGTATAATGGGTAGCTCCGTTTTCTACAGCCCAGTCCTTCATAGCCTTTGCTACTACATTGGCAGCTGCCATGGAGAGCTCGCCGCCCTGATCCATAACCTTCTTAACCTCTTTAAAAACGTCCTTTGGCAGACGTTCTTTCATTTTGCCAAGGGTAAATACATTTTTTCCGAAGATTTCTTCGACATTCATAACCTCACTCATTTGTTCCTATCTCCTTTGCTTTTTATTGGGAGCTGATATTTTAAAGCATAAAAAAAGTTCCAAACCATGCGGTTGGAACATCTTTGTTCAAAATATCTTATGTCGGTGGCTTCAACACCGTTATCTATTTCATATAGATAAGATACTCTTATTTTTTCAAAAATGCAAGCCCATTTTTAAAATTTTTTTCCGACCGTCGTTCACACATCTGTCATTATAGCAGAGTGAGTAAACGGCGGTCAAGAAGGTTATGCCTCCGGGGCCTTTTTTCTAAGCAGGTCATAGACGGCTGCCGGCTGATCCAGCTCAACCTTTAATTGCTGCTGCGGATGCGGTGCGCTCTCCATCGCTTCGCCGGTCTCTTCATCTGTAATGGAAAGAACCTTTGCCGGTACATTGGTGCCGTCCGGCTTCATGATCTCAATCGTTTCGCCGACGACAAATTTATTTTTCTGTTCAATAAAAACGTTCTGTCCTTCTGCCCTGCCCACAATTCCCAGATAGATATATTCGTTGATATAGGTATTGCTGTCATAGATCTGTGTCGTTTCATCCGGCTTTCCGAAATAAAAGCCGGTCGTAAACTGTCTGTAGGTGCACTTGGATATTTCTTCCTTTGCCCATGGTAAGATCTGTTTAAAAGCTTCCTCTCCCTGCAGTGCCGCATCGATCGCCCTGCGATAGGTACGTGCAACGGTTGCGACATACAGGGCAGTCTTCATCCTGCCTTCAATCTTGAAGCTGTCGATACCGGCCTCCAGCATCTGCGGAATATATTCGATCATACACAGATCCTTGGAATTGAAAATATAGGTTCCACGTTCATTTTCATAAACAGGAAGGTATTCTCCCGGTCTGCTCTCCTCCACAACCGCATATTTCCAACGGCACGGATGTGTACAGGCTCCGTGATTGGCATCCCTTCCGGTAAAATAGTTGCTCAAAAGACAGCGTCCGGAATAGGAAATACACATGGCTCCGTGAATAAAGCTCTCGATTTCCATATCCTCCGGAATATTTTCCCGGATCTGCTTAATCTCGGCAAGTGAAAGCTCCCTTGCGCATACGACACGGCGGATTCCCTGCTCATACCAGAAGCGGAAGGTCATGTAATTGGTATTGTTGGCCTGTGTACTGATATGGATATCAATATCCGGACAGTTAGCCTTTGCTAACATCACCATGCCGGGATCAGCTACGATAACAGCATCCGGCTTAAGCTCTGCAAGCTCCCGGAAATACCGCGCAGCTCCGTCCAGATCATAATTGTGTGCAAGGATATTGGCCGTCACATGCACCTTGACATTGTGGGCATGCGCAAACTCAATTCCCTCTTTCATTTCTTCCGGTGTGAAATTTTTGGCCTTGGCACGAAGTCCAAAAGCCTCTCCGCCGATATAAACGGCATCTGCACCAAATATAACAGCGGTTTTTAATACTTCCAGACTGCTGGCCGGAATTAACAACTCAGGTTTTCTCATTTTTATCTCCCATATAAAACTACAGTCTCCGGCAGCCGGTCAGATATCCATCTCCGTGCCGGACCACCCTGTACCTATGCTCTTTTTTCATGCAGATTTTTATTTCCGTACGGAAACAGCCACTCCGTCTCCCAGTGTCAGAATGCTTGTCTGCAATTCCTCATGATGTGTCAGGGTATACAGATACTCCCGCATCCTTCTGTGGATCGTGCGATCTCTTCTTGTGACGGCATATTTGGACTCGATAATATCGCCATCCTGCATGACATTGTCGGAGATCAGCACACCTCCCGGTGTGAGGATCCGCATGATCTGCGGCAGATAATGGATGTACTGCCCCTTGGCGGCATCCATAAATATAAAATCATATGGTCCCTCCAATGTCTTTAATACCTCGGCAGCATCTCCCTCCAACAGCGTGATCCGGTCTTTCTTTCCGTATTTTTGGAAATTAGCTCTCGCTATCGGTATTCTTTTTTCGTAATTTTCTATTGTTGTAATCTGTCCGTCCTGTGGCATAAACTCGCTCATCAATAAAGCAGAAAAACCGATCGCAGTTCCCACTTCCAGGATCCGCTTCGGTTTATTCATCAAAAGCATTGTGCGCATAAAGCTCTGCATCTCTTTACGTATGATCGGCACCTGTGTCTGTATGGCATATGCTTCGAGTTCATCCAGATAAGCCGGATTGCCTGCATCCAAGGAATTGATGTAGGCAACAAATCGCTCATCGGTAATCATATGTGACCTCTTTTATTCGCTTTCCCCATCGGAACTGTCATCCTCTTGTGAAGTGACTTCACTGTTGCTTTCTTCTTCATTTTCAGGAACTATCACATCATCCGTATTGTTCATGATAGTCTCTTCCGCGCCGCTTCCTGAAGCATCCTGTGCAGAATCGGTCGTTCCGTCATCTGTTTCTTCTGTCACGCCCGCAATACCGGTCAGCAGTTCTTCGGAATTCATGGAATTATTGAGCGTATAGGTTCCGGGCTGAATATCATCCTTGTACTCTGACAGCTGGATCTGCACCCAGAACAGTTTCCAATCCTCAACCAGTCCGACCTTTTCAAATTCCCTGGCAATTTCCTTATTGTCCATGGTATCTGTGACCGTCACCTGAATATCTCTGCCGGGCGCGATCGCACAAGGCAGATCCGCAAAAATACGGTAGCCAAAACTATAGGCAGTAATCGCAGTATGATATAAATAATAAAGAACAACCAGAGCAATGATCACACGTATAACCATGCCCACGAACGCTCCGACGACTTTTTTTGCCTCCATACACAAGCTCCTCCTATTTTGACAAATCGAAATCCTTGGCAAAAGCTTCACCGATATATTCTTCAAGCTCCTGATACATACGGCAGAATGCAAGCTCTGCCGCAAGGAAGTCATTTACGATCGGATTTTTCCGAAATTCCTCATATTCCCTTTCAAAGTAATCAATTTCATCAAAAAGTCTATCCGAATCCGTCTCATTTTGCAACTTAAAATTGCGTTTCCTGAATTCGTCAATCTGCACCTTCAGTTCCGGATACTGTGTCGCGACCAGCTCCTTCTGTCTGAAATATTCCTGACAGATACTGTCATCACGAAGTCTTTGTAAATAATCATTGGTAATCTGTATATATTCACTCATGCAAGCCCCTCAAGGTATTTTTACTCAGTTGTCTACACTTCCATAATGATCGGCAGGATCATCGGACGGCGTTTGGTCTTTTTCCACAGATAATCGCCAAGATTGTCTTTGATGGCTGCTTTTATCCTGCCCCAGTCCGAAACATTTCTTTCCTGAAAGCGTTCCATCAGATCTATGACAATCCCTCGTGCTCCGTCGATCAGTTCATCCGATTCCCTGACATATACAAATCCTCTCGAAACAATGTCAGGTCCGGACACCAGATAATTGCTCGCGGATTCCAACGCCATAACAACGATCAGGATACCATCCTCTGCCAGATGCTGCCGGTCTCGCAATACGATGTTGCCGACATCCCCGACCCCGAGGCCATCGACATATACGGCACCGGTCGGTACCTTGCCTACAACTGCCGCGTCATCTTCGCCGATCTCCAGAACATCACCGGAGCTTAGGATGAAAATATTTTCACTGTCATATCCAAGTCCCTTTACGAGATTGGCCTGTGCGATCAGATGACGGTATTCGCCATGTACCGGGATCGCATATTTGGGATGGACCAGTGTATAGAGAAGCTTGATCTCTTCCTGACAGGCATGTCCGGAAACATGTGTATCCTGAAAGATAACTCTGGCACCTTTGGCATAAAGCTCATTGATAATACGGGATACCGCTTTTTCATTGCCCGGGATCGGATGTGATGAAAAAATAACGGTATCATTGGGACCAATGCTGACCTTGCGGTGTATACCGCCTGCCATACGGCTCAGAGCCGCCATACTCTCACCCTGACTTCCGGTCGTGATAATGACAGTCCGATCGTCCGGATAATTTTTGAGCTCTTCAATATTAATCAGGGTATTGTCCGGTACATTGAGGCAGCCAAGACTGGCTGCGGTATCGATGATACTGACCATACTCCGGCCTTCCACAACAACCTTCCGGCCAAATTTATAAGCTGAATTGATGATCTGCTGCACCCTGTCCACATTGGATGCAAAGGTTGCAATGATAATACGCGTTCCGGCATACTCCGCAAAAAGACTGTCAAATGTCTTGCCGACTGTTTTTTCAGACTGGGTAAATCCCGGTCTCTCGGCATTGGTACTGTCACACATAAGTGCCAGAACACCTTTTTTGCCGATTTCGGCAAATCTCTGAAGATCAATGGCATCTCCGAATACCGGGGTGTAATCTACCTTAAAGTCTCCGGTATGAACCACGATACCGGCAGGTGAATAAATGGCAAGGGCTGCCGCATCTACGATGCTGTGATTGGTCTTGATAAATTCAATCCTGAAATTTCCGAAATTGATGATCTGTCCGAATTTGACCACCTTGCGCTTTACGATACGTTCCATTCCATGCTCTTTGAGCTTATTTTCAATAATTCCCATGGTAAGGTTGGTCGCATAGATCGGTGCCGGAACGTCCTTTAATACATAGGGAAGGGCTCCGATATGGTCCTCATGACCGTGGGTGATCATAAAGCCTTTGATCTTGTCCTGATTTTCCTTTAAATAGGTCACATCCGGAATCACGAGATCAATACCAAGCATATCATCCTCCGGAAATGACAATCCGCAATCCACAACAATAATACTGTCTTCATATTCAAAGGCAGTAATATTCATACCAATTTGCTCCAGACCGCCCAAGGGTATAATCTTGAGTTTGGATGGAGCTGTTATTTTCTTTTTATTCAATTAATATTCCTCCACATTCTTATCTGTCTGCAGATCCTGCATTCCGTGAATTTCTTCTCCAAAAGCGGTTGTCAAAGCTTAATCCCACATCCGTAAAGCTTATCCGCATTTTTTATGAACAAAATCCCTGTCATGCCGTTTTTACAGGCAGTTACTTTTTGTATTTATTTATTATCATCCCGGTAATCATATCGGGATTTTTATCATGTCTAATCTGTTATTTTTATTTGTGTATCCTTTTGTCCTGTATCTTAGTCCTGTGTATCATCTGACACAAAATCAACATCCTCCAGGATATCCTCGAAAATGGCAGCTACAGCATCAAGCTCCTGATCATCGCTGACAATTTCATATACACCTTCCGTATCTTCCTCTGACGACAAATCCCTCAGGATCAGGGCTTCTGCGTCTCCGTCTTCTTTATCTGTCACTAAAAGGTAGTTGACCCCACCCAGTCTGGTCTGTTCCAATACATAAAATTCAACAGGTTCCGATCCCTGCTGGCTAAATTTAATCTTTTCCACGTTTATCTCCTTGCCCATAGCAAAACCATCTGTCACTGTTTTTCCTGCAGCCTCAGGCTGTCAAGGTATCCCTGCAGGATAAAGGATGCTGCAATCGCATCAACGTATTCTTTACGATTTTCACGGCGGATTCCGGCCTCCATCATGACACGGTCCGCAGATACCGTGGTCAGTCTCTCATCCCACATGACCGGCTCTATTCCCGTGCGGCGGAACACCATATCGGCAAATTCCCTGCTCTTTTCAACACGCTCACCCTCCGTGTTGTTCATATTTTTAGGCAGACCGATCACAATCCGGTCAATCTCATACTCTTCAATCAGTTCTTCAATTCTCGCCAAGGTCTGTCTCAGCTTGTTTTCCGATTTTCTGCGGATGATCTCCACACTTTGTGCCGTAACCAACAAAGGATCACTGACAGCAACTCCTACCGTTTTTGATCCGAAATCCAGTCCCATGATCCTCATAAGTATATCCTCTTATTTCCAATTATTTGTCCGAATGTACTGCTTTAACATTTCTTCAACCAGTTCATCACGTTCAACCTTCATGATCAGGCTTCTGGCGTTCATATGACTTGTAATATAGGTCGGATCCCCTGACATAATGTAGCCGACGATCTGGCTGACGGGATCGTATCCTTTTTCTGTAAGTGCTTCATATACGGTAGATAAAACTATCTTAACGCCGTTTTCCGGCTCCGTAACTTTAAAATACTGTGTACTTTCTAAATCTGGCATTTTATCACGTCCTTTATCCATAGATATAGTTATTTTACCCCATTTCCCATAAAATTACAACTTCACAGCCGCAAAAACTCTGCAATCAGACTCTGCAGTCCACCGTCATGCCGGTCTCTCTCCGGAATTTAACAGTCCTCCAGCTCCAGAATCTCATCCGTCAGCATTCCTTTCAGTCTGCCGGTTACAATCTGTCCGGACAACTCTTTTTCTGCCATCTTATCATCCATTCTTTTGGCAGCCTTTACATATCTTGTGGTATGACCGATCATATATCTGTTCCCGTTGATTTCTTTTTGCTCTTCCAAAAGGACAGCCTCTTCTTTTCCGATAAAGGACTGCCGGTAGGCAAGAGACTGCTTCTGTTCCAGCAAAAGAAGCTCGTGTGCTCTCTTCTTTTTGACACTGCCGTCTATCTGTCCGGACATAGTGGCCGCCACCGTATTCTTTCTTAGGGAATAAGGGAATATATGCATTTCAAAAAACTGAATATCGGATAGAAATTCCACGGTCTGCTGAAATTCTTCCTCTGTCTCACCCGGAAATCCCGCAATAACGTCGGTGGTAATGGCCGGAGCATCAAAATATTTCCGCAGATACTCCACTCCCCGGCGGTATTCTTCGGTTGTATAATGCCGGTTCATGCGGCGAAGTGTCTCATCACAGCCGCTTTGCAGCGACAGATGAAAATGAGGACATATCTTTGGCAGACCGGATAAATGTCTGGCAAAACCCTCGGTCACCACTCTCGGCTCCAGGGATCCCAGACGTATCCTTTCCACTCCGTCAATCCCATGGACAAAATCAATCAGCTCCTCCAGTCTGGATATTCCTTTTCCATAAGCTACCGTTTCCTTGTCCGTTTCCGCCGACAGCTCTGTTTCTTTGAAATGATCCGGTTCAAAATCCACCCCATAGGAGCTGATATGAATCCCTGTCAGAACAAATTCCCGGTATCCTGCCCGGACCAGTCCTTCGATCTCACTTCTGATATCCTCCGGCTGCCGCGAACGGACCCGTCCCCTGGCAAACGGAATAATGCAGTACGTACAAAACTGATTGCAGCCGTCCTGAATCTTGATATATGCCCGGGTATGCTCCCCCGTTTTTTTAAGCTGCATTTCTTCATATTCATTTGTGTGGCCGATATCTATGACCGCCCGATTCTGTGTTGGCTTGTCCTGACAGTCTGCCGCTTCCAAAGCGGGAACTTTATTGCCGGCATCCGCACCATAGCTGCCCTGTTCATTTTTTGCAAGATAATCCTCCACGATCTCAACCGTATCCTTTTTCCGGTTGTTACCGATCGCCAGATCAATGCACGGATCCAGCTTGACCTGCTCGCTGTCCGTCTGCACATAACAGCCCAATGCCACTACCAGAGCATCCGGATTTCTCTTTTTGGCCTGATGCAGCATCTGCCTGCTTTTTCTGTCTGCAATATTGGTCACTGTACAAGTATTAACAATATAAATATCTGCGTTTTCATCAAAAGGTACAATACAGTATCCCTTTTCTTCAAATTTTTGTTGCACAACATCCAACTCATAAGAGTTCACTTTACATCCCAGGTTATGAAATGCCACATTTTGTATCTTTTTTTTCACAATCTTTGTACTCTTTTCTTATTGACTTTTCAATATCTAACCTTTAGTATAAGGGAGAAGGTATTAATTGAAAAGGAGGAATTTTTAATGAAAACAGTTCAGATTTCATTAAACTCAATTGACAAAGTAAAATCATTTGTTAATGACATCACAAAATTCGATTATGATTTCGATCTTGTTTCAGGAAGATATGTAATCGATGCAAAATCTATCATGGGTATCTTCAGTTTAGATCTTTCTAAGCCGATCGATTTAAACATCCACGCAGAAGACAACATTGATGATGTATTAGCAGTATTGAAACCTTACATTATTTAATTGAGTTCGCGGTATCAACCGTGCACAACCTGACATCTGTATAGCAGATGTCACATATTGTAAAGAGTGCATTCAGCCGGTATTATATACCGGCTGATTTTTTACCTTGTAATTCAACACCTGCTCTGCTATCCTTAATATAATAAACGATATTTCATAAAAGGGGAGGGGTTCTGTTATGAAGAAAAATAAAGGTTTTTCATTGGTTGAACTGATTATCGTTCTTGCGATCATGGCAGTTCTGGTCGGTATTTTGGTTCCGACTTATATGATTTATGTACAAAAATCTCGTGTTTCCAGCGATTTGCAGCTTGTCGATTCCATTTCCAAAGCACTGACCTACGCAGCGACCGATCCAAAGACATCCGAGGATGCTGCCAGCACGGCTCTGCTCAACAGTCTCAGCAATCCCACCAAGCTCGAGGATTTAAGCACGCCTTCTGGCAATACCCTTGCTGCAGAGATTATGGATACGCTTTGTTTACCGGATCTCAACCAGCCGACCTACGAAGCTCTCATCAAATCAGCTCATGCTTCCGACTGCCATATATACATCCAGAGCCGCGGCACGCTGGATACGCCCTTTGTGGTATGGATCAGCAATACCGACAAAAGAGGGCATGGAGATACCTCCAACAATGCCCCAACCATGGATGACATCGATAACTGCATCTGCACCCGATAGATATGCCGGACTGCGGTTTTACCGCAGTTTTACCGCAGCTTTACTGCACTTTGATGATCTCACGTGTCTTAAGTGCTGTTTCCACCATTTCATCAATCTTATCAAACACATTCTGCTCATGCTGTCTGATCACCTTTAAATTGGGCTTGGTAACCGGATGCTTTGCCACAAATATGGTGCAGCAGTCCTCGAACGGCAGGATGGAGGTCTCATAGGTATTGATCTTTTCAGAAATATCCACAATATCCTGTTTGTCAAATGCGATGAGCGGACGGTAAACCGGAAGGGTACATACTTCATTGGTCGCCATCAGCGCCTGCATCGTCTGGCTTGCCACCTGACCGATGCTTTCTCCTGTTACCAGTCCCAGACATTCCGTCTCTTTGGCGATCATTTCAGCAATACGCATCATATAGCGGCGCATGATAATGGTCAGCTCATCATGAGGGCATTTCTCATAAATGTAAAGCTGGATATCCGTAAAGTTGATCACATGCAGATTGATCGGACCGGAATATTCGGATACAAAGCGTGCCAGATCCACAACCTTTTGTTTGGCTCTTTCACTGGTGTACGGCGGTGCATGGAAGTATACAGCCTCAAGAGTTACCCCTCGCTTACTGATCATATATCCGGCTACCGGAGAATCGATACCACCGGACAGCAGAAGCATTGCTTTTCCACCGGTGCCCACCGGCATTCCGCCGGGGCCCGGAATAACCTCTGAATAAATATATATCTTTTCCCTGATCTCGATATTAAGCTCGATATCCGGATTGTGTACATCCACCTTCATCTCCGGGAAAGCATCTAAAATAATACCGCCCATGTCGGCGTTGACCTCCATGGAGCTCTTTGGATAATTTTTTCTGGCCCTTCTGGTACATACCTTAAAGGTCTTATTTTTATCCGGATACACATTTTCAATAAAATTGATGACATCCTTCCCCAGCTTTTCAAAGCCTTCATCCTCTACATATACAACCGGGCAGATGCCGGAAATACCAAATACTTTTTTGAGTGCGGCTACCGTCTCGTCAAAATCAAACTCACTGACTGCATCCACATAAATTCTTCCCTGTGTTCTTCTTGTCTTGAACTGACCCTCTATTTTGGAAAGGGCAAACTCAATCTGTTTTACAAGTGCTTCTTCAAAAATATATCTGTTTTTACCCTTTACTCCAATCTCAGCGTACTTAATTAAAAATGCGGTAAACATTTCTTTCTCCTCTCATGATATGACCGGTGTCTCCCGATCGCATATATTTTACATGTATATTCTGCATATATATCGCATATCTGTCTTATATACCGGTTTTGTTCAGTGTCTTGTGTATCTGCGCAGCATCGGCACAAGCTCATAGATGCATTTCAGTGTATAGTCAATTTCTTCCTGTGTCGTAAATACACTCAGGCTGAAACGTATGGTGGAATCCATCAGATCCGTGGAAAGCTTCATGGCATTTAACGTATCACTGACCGTATGCTTGTGTGAGGCACAGGCACTTCCTGCCGATACATAGATACCCTTATCTTCCAGTGAATGCAGCATAACCTCTGACCGAATACCGGCAATAGATGCCGATACAATATGCGGAGCTCCGGTCTCATCCTGCGGTCCGTTGATCTTGACACGATCGATCTTTAACAGCCCCTCCACCAGTCTTTTTTTCAATTCATACAGGCGGTTGGTATCCTCCACAAGATCCTTGTAGATCAGTTCACTCGCCTTTCCAAGTCCGGCTACACCCGGAATATTTTCCGTACCGGAACGATAACCGTTTTGCTGACCTCCGCCATAGATGATCGGTTTGATCTTGACCTTTTCGTCAATATACAAAAAACCGGTTCCTTTTGGTCCGTGTATCTTGTGTCCGCTTACCGATACCATGTCGATCTTCCACTTCTTCGGAAGCAGGCGCAGCTTTCCGAAGCCCTGCACCGCATCAACATGAAATAAGGTCCTTGGATTGACGCTCTTAATGATCTCTCCCGCCTCGTCGATCGGCTGGATGGCTCCGACCTCATTGTTGACAAACATAATGGATACCAGGATCGTATCCGGCCTGACAGCCCTTTTCAACTCTTCAAGTGAGATATGCCCGTATTCATCCACAGACAGATAGGTCACCTCAAACCCAAGCTCCTTTAAATGATCCATCGTCCGTAAAACAGCCGGATGCTCGATCTGTGTCGTGATCAGATGCTTACCGCTGCGCTGGTTGGCAAATGCCGCTCCCATCAGAGCCCAGTTATCGGATTCGGTTCCGCCTGAGGTAAAATAGATCTCTTTTTCCTTTACCTTCATAATACCTGCAATCACAGATTTGCTATATTTCAGATACTTCTCGGCATCTACACCCTTTTGGTGCATGCTTGAAGCATTTCCATAATCATGGAGCATAATATCCACAACCAGTTCGGCAACCTCGGGGTATGCTTTTGTTGTTGCAGAATTGTCCAAATATATTTCCATTGTCTTAAACTCCCTTCATAGGTTTCCTGTGTTTCTTACTATTATCCTATGTTAAAACAAGCATCCAAGTGACTGAATTACGCATCCGAATCCGGCATCGCAGTCTCCATCTGATACATCAGAATTGACAATACTGTCATTCCTGCCGTTTCGGTACGAAGGATCCGTTTCCCAAGGGAAATTGCCTGAAATCCATGCTCTGAGGCCAGTCTCACCTCTTTTTCATCAAAACCGCCCTCCGGTCCGATCCATACCGCAACACTGTCACCCGGACGGATGGATGCAACAAGCTCTTTGGTAGCTTCCATTCCGGTGGCAAGTTCATAAGGGAGCATCTTTACCTGCATGTTTTCGGCATAGGCAAGCGCCTCCTCTACAGAAAGAACATCATGCACCTTTGGGATGATGCCTCTTTTACTCTGCTTGGCCGCGGATTCTGCAATGGTCTGCCATCGTTTGCATTTTGATGCCGCCTTTTTGTCATCCAGACGGACAACGCAGCGTTTCATGGCAACCGGGATCACTTCATAAGCACCCAGCTCAACTGCCTTCTGGACGATCAGCTCCATCTTGTCTGACTTGGGAAGCCCCTGAAACAGATAGATTTTGGCCGGCAGCTCCACGCCGTCTTCTTTTATAAAACGCACCTCGCACTCTACCGTATCCTCTGTAAATGCAACAATGCCGACACGATATTCCTTTCCATCACAACCATTAGACAGTGCTAATTCCTCGCCGACCTTCATACGCAGGACGTTTTTGATATGATTGACATCACTGCCCGTAATATACGCTTTGGTTCCCCGGATCTGTCCGGGCTCTACAAAAAACTGATACATACTACCTCCGGGCTGTTACGCTGACCCATTCATTTTGTCTGGTCACTTCAAGTACTTCCATGCCTGCTGCCTTGACAGCATCCACAACAAGCTGCTCTTTTTCAGCAATGATACCGGATGTAATATAAATTCCGCCGGGCTTTAAACATTTTTTGACAACGGGAGTAAGCGGCAGCAATACCTCTGCAAGAATATTGGCTACTACAATATCATACCTTTCATAACCCACCCTGTCCTGAATTTCAGGGTCGGAAATAATGTTGCCTATCATCATTTCAAACTGATCTGCATTGACACCGTTGACCTCCATATTTTCACGTACCGCTTCAACCGCGCAGGGATCCAGATCGGTTCCCACTGCCTCTTTGATACCGTACATTAGGGATACGATCGCCAATATTCCGCTTCCGGTTCCTACATCGAGTAAAACCGTCTCCGGCGTAATATATTTTTTGAGCTGGCGGATGCAAAGCTGGGTTGTTTCATGCATACCGGTTCCGAATGCAGTTCCCGGATCGATATGCAGGATCTTTTTATCCTGATCCTCCGGCTTAATCTCTTCCCACGAGGGTGTGACCAGAAGATCATCAATATAAAACTGATGGAAAAACTCTTTCCAGTTGTTCAGCCAGTCTTTATCCTCGGTTTCGGAGATCGTGATGCTTCCTTCTCCTATATCCATATATTCCCTGATTTCGGAAAGTTTATTCCGGACAGCTTCCACAAGCGCATCCATATCGGGTGCCTGTCCATTGCTGACGATAAAATAGGAATTGTCCATATCGTCTGAAAGGCCGTTCTGCGTCGCAATTCCTTTTTCTTCATCATCAGAAGGAACCTCAACAAAAAAGCTCAAGTATGCAATTCCGTCATCCTCCGGTCCATCGGGCAGGATATCGACAAACATCTGCTCTTTTTCCCATGCGGTAAGCGGCACATGATCCTCGATCATGGCGCCCTCCAGTCCCAGATCATACAGCTCTGAGATAATGATATCTTCTGCATCGGTAACCGTTTTAACCGTTAGTTTTTTCCATTTCATATAGCTGATAATCAAAACCACCGCATGACAATGGTTTTGTCCTTTCTCAATTATCTACGATTGTTCTGAATAAATCATTATTCCTGATCAGCAATCATTTCAAACAAATCATTATTCCTGATCAGCGATCATTTCGTCCGAATGATCACACAAGAAGCTATTCTCCGTATAAAGAATGTAATCAAAATTACTGCAATCTGAGTCGCACAGACATCTCATGTGCAGCCAGTCCTTCTGTATGAGCCATCGTCATGCAGGTATCGGAAAGATTTACCAGTCCCTCTTTGGTAATATGCTGCACAAATGAAGTCTTTAGGAAGGTGCCGACATATACGCCGTTGGAGAATTTGGCATTTTTCATGGTCGGAAGTGTGTGGTTGGTGCCGGAGCAGTAATCGCCCAATGCAACCGGTGCATCCTCTCCGATAAACAATGAACCAAACTGATACAGCTTTTGGCTGTACTCCACAGGATCCTTGGTGTGAACCTCTAAATGCTCCGGAGCTGCCTCATTGGCAAGTGCGGCCATCTCATCCATATCATCCGCAATAATGATCGTACCGTTGTCCGCAAAGCTCTGCATTGCAGCCTCACCGGTGGGAAGCTTTGCGGCAAGCTCTTCCATTGCCTTTAAAATAGCAGGAACCTTGCTTTCATCTGTAATGATCAGTGTAGACTGTGCAAACGCATCATGCTCACTCTGTGCAAGCAGGTCGATTGCGATATATTCCGGATTGGCTGTCTCATCGGCTACGATCAAGACCTCGGAGGGTCCGGCCAGAGAGTCAATACCGACAGTACCCATAACCTGCCTCTTGGCTTCTGTCACATAACGGTTGCCCGGGCCGGCGATCAGATCAACCTTGCCGATGCTCTCTGTACCATATGCCATGGCTGCAATCGCCTGTGCACCGCCGACTGTATATATCTCATCTACCCCGCCAATGTCCATGGCAACAAGTGTTGCCGGATGGATCATGCCATAGTCCTTATTGGCAGGTGAACATGCAACTGTCCTTTTTACTCCTGCGATCCTGGCAGGAATGGAAAGCATCAGCGCTGTACTCGGAAGTGGAAATCTGCCGCCCGGTACATACAGTCCTGCTCCATCCACAGGAATCAGTCTGTGCCCAAGCTCTACTCCCTTAACAGGGCTTTCCACATGAAGCGGCTTTATGCAGTTTAACTGCTCTTTTGCATAAAAGGAAATCTGGGCAGCTGCTTTGCGGAAGCTTTCTACCACATGATCATCAACCATGCTGTATGCTTTTTCTATATCCTCTTTGGAAACACGGATCTGTGTAAGCTTTGTATGATCAAACTTCTCTGCCAGATCCTTTAATGCCTGATCCTTATCCTGTCTGACCTGACAGATAATATCAGCTACAGCCTTGGTCGCTGCTGCATCACGTACTTCTTTTGCTTCTTTTGCGCTCTTGTAATATTTCATCTCAAACTTTCCTTCCTGTAGTCTTTTATTTTTATAACGTACGATTCTGATATGGCTTTCTTTCTACCTTAATATATCACATTGATAATCGTGAAACTATATATTTTCGCGAATTTATTGCTCCACAACCGTCTAATACTATAACACATTCTAAAAAAATACACAAAAAAACTCTTTGAATCCATAGCCACACACTTCATTGCATGACTATATCATCAAAGAGTTTGCATTTTATATCATTTCTGCTTTTATTTCAGGATTTATTTTACTGATAAAATCTATTTAAAAAAGCCTTTTTTCTTTTTGCTTTCCTTGGTATCCTTGCCCTCGGTATGATTTTTAACAGCTTCCAGAGAACCTCCGGTCGCCTCATCAAACTTCTTCATCAGGTCTTTTGCCTCTGCGGAAAGCTTGGTCGGTGTCTCTACAACCAATGTCACATAGTGGTCGCCACGTACGTTTTTATCTCGCAGGGTCGGAACACCCTTTCCTTTCAGGCGCACCTTGGTATCGGTCTGTGTACCGGGCTTGACATCATAAGCAACACGACCGTCAATCGTATCGACCAAGATTTCTCCACCGAGCGCAGCCACTGCAAAGGACATCGGAACGGTTGAATAAATATTGTAATCTTGTCTCTGGAAAATCGGATGTCTGGAGACAAGCACTTCTACCAACAGATCGCCTCTCGGACCGCCGTTGACACCCGGCTCTCCCTTATCCCTGATACGGATACTCTGGCCGTCATCGATACCTGCCGGAATGGAAACCTGAATCTTCTTTCTGCTGGAAATGTATCCGGTTCCATGACAGTCTGAACATTTTTCTTTGATAATTTTACCGCTTCCGCCGCAGTCCGGACAAGTCTGGACATTGCGTACGGTTCCAAAGAAGGACTGGCTGGTAAATACGATCTGTCCTTTACCGCCGCATTTCGGACACGTTTCCTTGGACGTTCCCGGTTTGGCTCCGGTTCCGTGACAGGTCTTACATTCATCCTTTAAATTAAGTTCAATTTCTTTTTCTACACCAAAACAGGCTTCTTCAAAAGAAATTCTGACGCTGGTACGGACATTGGCACCCTTCATCGGTCCGTTATTGGCTCTACGGCTTCCGCCGCCACCAAACATTCCGCCGAAAAGATCACCGAAAATATCACCAAAGTCCATGTTGTTGAAATCAAATCCGCCGGTACCGCCTGCTCCGTCAAACGCAGCATGGCCAAACTGGTCGTACTGCTTACGTTTTTCCGGATCACTCAATACCGCATAGGCTTCGGAAGCTTCTTTGAATTTTTTTTCGGCTTCGGCATCACCCGGATTCATATCCGGGTGATATTTTTTAGCCAAAACACGATATGCTTTTTTTATCGCCGCCTCGTCTGCATTTTTGTCAACACCGAGGACTTCATAATAGTCTCTTTTTTGTTCAGCCATCTCAGATTAAACCTCTCGATAATCTCCATCTACAACATCGCTGTCTGCTGCAGATGCATCAGAAGCATTGGCAGAGCCGTTAAATCCGGCACCCATATCAGGACCTGCGCCTGCCGCACCACCGTTAGCGGCCTGAGCCTGCTCATACATCTTTGTGAATACGCCCTGAGCGGATTTCATCAGTTTTTCGTTAGCTGCTTTTAATTCATCTAACTGGCTGTCTGTCATTTCCTGATCTTTTGTCTTTTCCAGAATGTCTTTTACAGCCTGGATGTCAGCTTCTACAGCTGCTTTCTCGCTGTCTGATACTTTGTCTCCGACATCATTTAATGCTTTTTCTGTCTGGAATACAAATGAATCAGCTTCATTTCTGGTATCGATTGCTTCTTTTCTCTTCTTATCCTGTGCTTCATATTCAGCAGCCTCTTTCACAGCTTTGTCGATATCAGCATCAGACATGTTGGAGCTTGCGGTAATGGTGATGTGCTGCTCTTTGCCTGTTCCCAGATCTTTGGCAGATACATTTACGATACCGTTGGCATCAATATCAAATGTAACCTCGATCTGAGGGATTCCTCTCGGAGCGGGAGCAATACCGTCTAAGCGGAACTGTCCTAAGGATTTGTTATCTCTTGCAAACTGTCTCTCACCCTGTAATACATTGATATCTACAGCGGTCTGATTGTCTGCTGCTGTTGAGAATACCTGGCTCTTCTTTGTAGGAATTGTTGTATTTCTTTCGATCAATTTGGTTGCAACGCCGCCCATGGTTTCGATAGAAAGTGAAAGCGGAGTAACATCCAGAAGAAGGATATCGCCGGCACCGGCATCGCCTGCTAATTTACCACCCTGAACAGAAGCACCGAGTGCTACACATTCGTCAGGATTTAATGATTTGTTGGGCTCTTTTCCGGTCAGCTGTTTTACTTTTTCCTGTACGGCAGGGATACGTGTAGATCCACCAACCAGTAATACTTTGGAAATATCTGCTGTTGTTAAGCCTGCATCTCTTAATGCATTCTGAACAGGAATTGCTGTTCTTTCAACTAAGTCTGCTGTTAATTCATCAAATTTAGCTCTTGTCAGGTTCATATCAAAGTGCTTCGGTCCTTCTGCTGTTGCAGTGATGAAAGGCAGGTTGATATTGGTTGTGGTAGCAGATGAAAGCTCTTTCTTTGCTTTTTCTGCTGCTTCTTTTAATCTCTGTAATGCCATCTTATCTGTTGATAAGTCAACGCCTTCTGCGTTTTTGAACTCTGTAAGCATCCAGTCAATGATCTTCTGGTCGAAGTCATCACCACCAAGACGTGTATCACCGTTGGTTGACAATACCTCGATAACACCATCACCGATCTCAATGATAGATACATCAAATGTACCGCCGCCTAAGTCATATACCATGATCTTCTGTTCTTTTTCATTGTCAAGACCATAAGCCAGAGCTGCTGCAGTAGGCTCGTTGATGATACGTTTTACTTCCAGACCGGCAATCTTACCGGCATCCTTGGTTGCCTGACGCTGAGCATCGTTGAAGTATGCAGGTACTGTGATAACAGCTTCTGTAACCTTTTCTCCCAGATAGTTTTCAGCATCTGCTTTCAATTTCTGTAAGATCATAGCGGAGATCTGCTGAGGAGAATATTTTTTGCCGTCAATGGTACGTCCGTTGTCTGTACCCATATCTCTCTTGATAGATGCGATTGTCTTATCTGCATTGGTAACAGCCTGACGTTTTGCAGGTTCACCAACCAGTCTTTCTCCTGTTTTTGTAAATGCTACAACCGAAGGTGTTGTACGTGCGCCTTCCTGATTAGCGATAACGGTGGGTTTACCACCTTCCATTACAGCTACACAGCTGTTGGTTGTTCCTAAGTCAATACCAATAATTTTACTCATAATTTTTACCTCCTGGGTTATCCCAATTTATAATAATGATTGTTACTTTCTATTTCAAAAGGATTGCTCCTTATGACCGGGTGTCTGCTGGCAGCTACTGTACAACTGCTACCATACTGTGTCTTACAACGGTGTCGCGGTATGTGTATCCTTTCTGGAGCTCCTGCGCGATCACACCGGATTCATATTCATCCGATTCGACCTGCATCACCGCATTGTGAAGGTTGGGATCAAATTCCTTCCCAACGGCTTCGATCGGCTTTACTCCAAGTCCGTCAAGCTCAGTTACCATCTGCTTGTAAATCTTATTCATACCATCCGCAAACGGTGTATCTTTTTCTTCTTCCGGTATCATGGCAAGACCGCGTTCAAAGTTGTCAATAACGGGGAGCATCTTTTCAATGACACTCTTTGCTCCGGTTTCAAACATGGCTGTTTTTTCTTTTTCGCTGCGGTTACGGAAATTTTCAAACTCGGCAAGCTGTCTTTTTACTTTGTCCTCCAGCTCTTCGATCTTTTCCTGTGCCTTATCTTTTTTCTTGTCTTTTTTACCGAAAATCTTTTTGCCTTCCTTTTCGGTGCTTTCGGCTTCTGACTCCTTGTCTCCGGTGTTTACTCCGGTGGCATCTTTTTCATCTGCCTGTGCATCGGCTGCGGCATCTTCTGTTTTTGTTGTTTCGTCCACGGTACTTTCTGTATCTGCTACCGCTTCATTGTCCAAATCCTTCTTGATATCTTCTGCCATATCTTAAACTAACTGTCCTTTCTGTTTTTTCCATATAATTCTTCCATCTGGCTCATCATCGTATGCATGGTGCCGACTACTTTCTCATAGTCCATACGCTTTGGTCCGATAATACCGATCGTACCTTTCATGCCTTCCCCAAGCTCATAGGTGGCTGTTACAACACTGCAGTCCTTCATGGCTTCAACCTGATTTTCATCACCGATGTAAATCTGGATCCCATCGGCATCGTCCTTTGACAGGTTATCCTGTACAAGTGCGGCAAGCATCTTCTTTTCTTCAAAGGTATTGATAATCCCGCTGGCCTTTGTCTGATCTGCAAGCTCCGGATATTTAAAAATATTGTTGGTACCGGAGGTGTAAATCTGAAGGTCATCATCAGCCTTGATAGAATCGGCTACAGCATCTATGACATCTCCCACAATCTCACTGTGGATGCCTGCCTGCTGTTTGAGCTTTGCGATCAGCCCGAGATTGATTTCCTCAATCGGAAGGCCGTTCAAATGTGTATTGAGCAGAATGTTGAGCTTTAAAAGTGTCTCATCGTCCAGCTCCTCGGAAATGGATAAAATATTATTTTTAATAATATTGCCATCCAAAACCACAACTGCTACCAGCTGGTTGACATCTACTCTGGATAGCTGGATAAACTTCAGCTTGTTGCCATTGCAGGTCGGCGTGGAGATCATCGTCGCATAATTGGTATTAACCGCAAGTGTCCTTGCTACCTGCTTAAGCATGTTGTCCATCTTTTCTTCTTTTTCAATCAACAGCTCTTTTAATTCCTCGACCTCTTTATCCTTGGCCGAAATCCGGCTTTCCATATCGCTCATCATCGTATCAACGTATAAGCGGTATCCTTTATCGGAAGGAATACGTCCCGCAGATGTATGCGGCTGGATAATGTAACCCATCTCTTCCAGATCAGACATCTCATTGCGGATGGTTGCAGAACTGAGATTCAAATCTGTATATTTGGAAATCGTACGACTTCCCACCGGTTCCCCGGTCTCTAAATATGTCTTGATGATCGCCTGAAGTATCGTCATCTTTCTTTCATCGAGTTCCACACCATCACTTCCTTCCATATGTGCTCTTTTTGTTGTTAGCACTCAACCAATTAGAGTGCTAATATCTTTTCTGTATATTAAGTTAGCACCACAGTCTTTTATTGTCAACATAAAAATTGCGGATAATTATAAAGAAAATATAAACTTTTGATTTTAGGCTGTGAGCCGGCCTGTCCGGAAAGCTGCCTGCCACGCCTATGGCCTTTTCGGAGCGCATATCGGATTGCTAATTTGTCGATGCCGCCCTCGGCTCTTTTTATTTATTTGTGTGCTTCAATAAATGGACGGTGCCCCTCCGGTGTTCGCCTATGGTCGACACTCGACTT